>JBDHYI010000010.1:0-74081 GCA_039811265.1 Chitinophagaceae bacterium
GCTAATTGCTGTTGTATTTCGTTTTGTATGCGTATTACTGTATTGCCTAAATAGGTAGCAGGGTTGGTGTCATCCCAACCAAAAAACAACATGAATGCACTGGCAGTAGGTATATCCAAGCTCATGGTAAAAGGCTTTTGTTTCTTGAATACCAACTTCTGCTGTAGTTTCAAACTCCACAGTATCATTACGCTTTGTACCAGTCGCCATGTCCACACATACGACTTGGGCAGATGAGCTGGGTACACACCTACGCTACTCTGAATAAAGTCATACAAGGCTTGTAGCTCGTCATATTTCAATTTAAGTTTTACCTTTTTCATAATACTACAGGGAAGTGTTGTTGAAGTTTTTTAATAAGCATAACTGCATCAGGTATGTTTTGCTCACGAAGATTTTTAAATTCGTTGCAAGCATTCATTACAGTGGTGTGGTCTCGGTTTATCATACTTGCTGTAGCTTTTAAGCTGTAGCCATATACTTTATGAGCAATGTGGCAGAATGCGTAACGTGGTATCAATACTTCAAATTTTTTACTTTCAGATATGATGCTTTGAATATCCTTTTCAGCTATATCGCTTACTTTCAACAGTATGTTTTCAA
This sequence comes from Chitinophagaceae bacterium, assembly GCA_039811265.1. Lineage (GTDB taxonomy): Bacteria > Bacteroidota > Bacteroidia > Chitinophagales > Chitinophagaceae > OLB11. Next base: position 604 of record JBDHYI010000010.1, read on the forward strand.
GAGTCGGCTTATGGCTTACATCTTCATACGCACGAGGTACTGCCTCTATGGTTATTGTTAGTACCAATTTCTGACCCGGTACAATAGTTAGTGTTACGTCTTGGTTCATTGTAATTGTTTTTTTGCGTTATGTAATTCGTCTATTACCCTACCTACTATCATGCTTTCCCCATCTTGTAGTACTGTGTTGTTCAACAGGTATTTAGCACTATGACTGCTTTTATAATGCTTTCTTCTGTCGTTTATCCATACCAAACATTCCACATCCTGCACGTTCAGCATGTCTCGTATATTCCACTGGTTTACCCACCATTTGCGAAATGCTATACTGCGTCCGTAAAGGTTCAGAGCTTCCATATCGCCTCCACTAAAAGCCAGTATGTAGTCTTCCATCATTTCCCATTGGAACTCGGCATACTCTAAAGGTGTCCATTTCAACATAAGCTCTATGGCTTGTTTGTTGAGCATGTATTGTTTAAGTTGTTTTTTAATTGCGTTCATTGTACTATGAGGTTTAACTATTTAATATGCGTAACATTTCAGCATTTATTGGCTTACCAGTATCAGCACTCTCTTGTAATGCTTCGCTGATAACATGCGATAGGTGTCCGTAATCTTTTACATGCTTCAAGATGTAAGTAATAGCTCCGTTGCTGTCTATGCCTACCTCTGTACATACTAATCGTACATCGTTTTCGGTCATGGCAAACATTTTAAACCAAGAGCCGTTAAAGCGTCTGTTGATTTGTGGGTAACAGTATTTTTTCTTATCGCTCAACTTCAAAAACTTATCCTGTATATCCATGCCACACAATACAATACCACACTTGCCTTCCAACTCGTCGCACATACCTTTGATGGCGTCCAGTACTGGCTCTTTCTTTACATTCTCTGCCTCATCTATAATAAGCACAGGTTTTACGCAGTCTAAAAGGCGTTTAACGATGTTTTTTCGTAGGGTATAACGGCTACCTTGTACATCAGCTCCTACAGCTTCAGCCATTGCAAGCATAAAGTCTTTGGGGTTCATGTCGCCGCTGCATTTTACAAGGAAGGTCTCGTTTACGTTCTCACGTTTATACGCTTCTAAAGCGTAGGTTTTACCACTTCCTGTATAGCCATCTATACCTACACGGCTTCTGTTTTTCTTTGCCTTATTGCAGGCTTTACGCACCAGTAGGAAGTTATCTGTGTCAAAGTGTTTCCAGTAGGTAATTTCATAATTGAATTTTATCGCTTGAGCTATTTTCTCAAAGTAGTTGTCTTTTATGGCTATGGTTTTACCTCCAGTTTCAAAGGAGTTCCAGTTGCCATGTTTAATTGCGTTGATGTATGAGCCATTTACTTTGGTAATATCAGCAAAACGTCTGTCGCTAATATTTTGCTCGGCAATGTATTGTAGCATTGCCTGCTGAATTTGTTGTTTTGTACTTTCGTTAATCATACCCGGATTAATTTTTGTTTTGTTATTGAATTTTATTTTGAGTTTTATTGTCGTCTTACTCTTGCTCTCCTTTCTGCTTCGAGGTCTATGTATTGCTCCTCATCTTTGCTTTCTTTTTGTTCGTGATAGTTGGTGTACATATCTGCTTCGGCTTGGTTCAGCACTTCTTTTGAAACATATCGGTGTCCAAGTCCAAGTATTGTTTCAGCATCGCTTACCTCACTGGCTATATTCAGTTTTCGCAAGGCAGAGGCTTTTTGTTTTTTCTTTACCTCCAGTACCTCATCAATATGTTTGCGTTCGTCTGGTCTATAATCTTGTACAGCTTCAGCTAATTTGTTTTTTGTTTTGGCTATGGCTATAAATCGCTCATCAGTTGAGTACAAGGCGATTTTGCTCAAGTCTCGTGGGTCATACTTTATTTTGAACTCACGTTTTACATGCTCCTCGTAAAATGCAATGTCAATGGATCCGTTGTTTATTACATCATAGTAATAATCTCTTTTGTTGTGTTGCATTTTAAAGCCATTGCTCGTCATGGTAATGGTGTCTTTATTCCATTCGTACAGTATCTCAAAGGCATCATACTCAGTCATTTTACGAGCTTCAGTATTTGTGGTCGATAAGTATTTTTCTTTAGGAGATAAGCCTGTGCGTTCGTCTTTAGTATTATTCATTACTTCAAACCAAAATTCCATTGCTCTAATAGCCTCCTCTTTTGATGAATAAGGTATCATGTTCGTTACCACACGTTTGCTTTGGTCTGTTTTGCTCTGAATATTCATACCTGTAAATGCAGGGTCATCAGCCATATACTCCTCTTGTACTCGTTTAAACATTCGCTCTATATACTTACTCTGTCCGTTGTATGGCATACAAGGAAAGTGTAGCGTGTTCAGCCTTTCGTAAAAGTTATTGGCACTATCATTGTCATACAACATTTGGAAAGGCATATAACCGCCACTTTTTACTACGCTATCTCCAAAGGCATTGCGTACATGGGTTTCATTGATACTTTGCCCTTTCTTATTTTCAGCATACGCTCTACCCAACCAGTAACCGCTGTGGCTGTCCACAATAGCATACACTTGTAGGCTTGCTTTTAGTCCGTTGGCGTCTAAATAATACAGGTTTACTTTGGTGTCATCTCCTATCCATAAGGCGTTTGGTAACGTAGCTCTAAAGCGTGTGCTGTTGTATTGGTAGTCACGTTTCCAAACCTCATAACCATGTCGTCCAAGCGTCCACACTTGTTTTACTTCAGGTTTATTCAGGTGGTTAAAAACAGTTTGTTCGGTTACTTCATCCCACCCCTGGGCAATGGCTATTTTATTGTATGCCTTTGCCACTTTTTTAGTGTTTGGTTTGGTTGCAACTCCAAACAAGTCAATGAGCGTTTGTAGTTGAATCTCGCTCACTTTTTCAGCACTCTTATTGCCCCATTTGCCACTCACTATACCTACTATTCCCTGCTTTTCATACTTCGATAGTTTATCACGTCTCAAAGCCACCATGTTTTTACCGAACTTCATGCCATTGGCGTTGGCTATGGTAATGCACAGGCTTCTAAATTGCTCCTTACTGTTTATTTGTAGGCTTTTTAATTCCTGTTTAAATCGGTTAAAGCCTTCCTGCATGAGCAATATCCAACGCACCTCTTGTAAATACTGTGCTTTCGCTTCGTTGGGTAGTCCTTCTTTATCCAGTGTAAGCACTTCGCCTGTTTCAAAGTCGCTTTTTTGTTTAGAAATTCTAAAGTTTTCTATCGCTTCCTTATCCTTTTGTGGTACTGGAGGTAGCCACTGAGTAATTTTACTTTTTAGGTAGTATTCGCCCGGCTCCATGCCTTTAAAGAGTAATTCCTTTGCTAATAGCTGATATTTAGGCTTCAAATCAATAATAGGATACAAATCCCTACGTCTGTCGTTCGGGTCTTTAATTTTACTCCATTTTTCAGCAGTTCGTATAGATATGCCCATAGCCACTATGTCTGTGTTATCCAAGCAAAGCCCTATTTTATCTACCTTTTGCAATTTTTTATTTATTAGTTTTAAAAAGTGGTAGGTTTTTAATTCGTGAACCTTTCCGTAAACACTATCTTTGTTGTGTCACCAAAAAGAAATGGTATGTCTAAAAAGAAAATTCTTGAAAATGCTATTAGAAAACTCAATCCTTTTCCTTGTAGCACCCATAGCGAAAAGCCTTCAATTACAAATAAGGGAAATGACAATTTTGAAATTAAATACTGCTGTGAGCAATATGCCAGCATAGTGCAAAAGCAGTTAGATAAATTAGTTTCTAAAGAAATCGAAGAAAGTATTAATGCCATGTTTAAGAAGGGGTTTTAGTGTTGCTTATCAAAACATAACCAATTGTAATGGTTGCATCTTCTTTCACATTTTTTAACTTATTATTTATGTCTATTGCCAGTTTATCCATAAAGGCATATTTCCCTTTTACCTTCATGGTTTTAGATTTATGCTCTTTCAGTTTGTAAGTTGCTTTTGCCATTGTATTTCTTTTTTATTTGTTTACTTTTGTTCTGCCTCCGTTCGTGGCTCTCTTTGCTCCTTGGGTCTCAAGTCAAAAAGCATCGAGAGCTTTATACGGAGGTCTTTTTGTTGGATTTATAGGCTGGCTTTCCATGCTAAACACTCCAACAGCGTCGGGATACTCACTTATTCGTTTTGTACTACTCCAATTATTTCTCTTGCTTTTTTTATACCCTCATACACACATTCGTTAAGAAGCAACGTAGCAACTTCTATCGCCTCTCCCTTTTTCTTTTCAGCTCTACGCTCTCCACTCCACACCTGATGCACCATTGTCTTACTACATCCTACAGTATCTGCCACCATACCAACGGTCACATGCTTGAAGCGTTTAATACCATTTGTTTTTATTTTATTACTTTTGTTCATTCTGCGAAGTATTACTTTGCAAATGTATATCAAATCATTTGATAATACCAAATGATTTGATAAATAAATTTTATTTTATGGAACTATTTGGTAAAAATTTGAAATTATTGCGTTTAGAGAGAGGTCTAAAACAGGTTGATATAGAGGCTTTTCTTGGATTTAAGCAGACTACTTGGAATAACTACGAAACTGGAAAATCATTTCCAAAATTTGAGGATTTGATAAAAATATCCAAGTATTTTGATATTCCAGAGTCTGATTTGATACATGAAAATTTGGGTTCTAAAATGGGTTCTAATGTGGGTTCTAATTCCCTCCCTAATGTCCTCTCTAAATCTGATAAAGCAGGTAATCTTATTGCAAAGGCAGATAAAAACGTACCTAAAGCGGTACTTGATTTAGCCAAAAAAAATACTGAAAAACCTCCGACCAACCTTCCGACCAAACCTCCGACCAACTCAAAAGATGGCTTATTGTACGAGGGTAGGCAAAATATTATACTCGTAGAGCAAAGGGTAGCGGCTGGTTTTGCTCAAATAGTGCATGATGAGCAGTCTTTACAGGGTTTGCCACGTTTTACAATACCTCAATTAATGCATAAAATGGGTAATTTCCTTTGTTTTCCTGTAAGTGGAGATAGTATGCACCCTACTGTAAAAGATAAAGAGTGGGTAATTGTAGAGCAAAAGGAGAGTATTTTAGATATAAAAGGGGGGCGTGTGTATATGCTCTGTACCCACGAGGGGCTTGTTTTAAAACGTTTATACTACAAACAAGGCGAAAAAACGATTAAATGTGTATCGGACAACGAAACCTATGTTCCATATAAAGAGGATGTTGGCAATGTGTTGGGTATTTACGAGGCTCTTATTCACTTTTCCGATGATTTTCGCAATTGGAATAGCGATGTCAGGAGTAAGTTGAATTCGGTATCAGATAGCGTTCTTTCAGCATTAGAGCGTATTACAACGCTTGAGTCTCACGTATTTAAGAAGAAGTAACCTATTTGGTGGCTTTTCGGTGGTTAAAAGTAGTTTATTGATGGCTTAACCAGTGCTTAATGTTAGGTTGAAGTTTGGAGTTTGTGAGGTATTTTATACTTTTCGTTTTTTATAACCTTTTATAAAAATTCGCTGTATTGTAGTGTTTGTGCGACTTTTCGCACTTTTTTAGTATTTAGTGTTTAATACTTTTTGTTTTTACCCATATAATTTGTCGAATAGCATTTTGAGTTTGCTTCAAATCAGTTACATCAAAACAAAGTGTTTGAATTTTTACATGAAACTCATTTTCCAAATCATTTTTAATTTGTTCTAATCGTTCTTTTCTTCTTCCTGTGAGGATTAATTGGTAATTGTTTTTTGCAAAAATAAACGCACAACTCTTACCGATTCCTGAGGTTGCCCCCGAAATAAAAACTGTTTTTTTATTATTATCCATCATTTAATTTATCTGATTAGTGTAATATCACCTTTAATTAAAGTTTCTTTATTATCAAGGTTTATTGCTCTTGCAATCCAAAAATATGTTCCTATTTCACAAGGTTTATTTTGATAAGTACCATCCCAACCTTGTCTAAAATTTTTTGTTTTAAAAACTTCTGCTCCCCAACGATTGAATATAGTAAATTCTTTCAACTCTTTATATCCGGCAGCTAAAATTTTAAAGATATCATTTGTGCCATCCCCGTTTGGTGTAAATGCATTAGGTGCAATGATATAGGGACCTTCCGCTACAGTAATTTTAATATCGTCTGTACCAAAACAACCATTGTTAGTTGTTCCATTTAAAGTATAGGTAAAGTCACCGGTAACAGGAAAAACAGCATTAGGATTAGCAACATTCACATTATCCAAGTAAGTAGAGGGTGTCCATAAGTAATTATCGGCTCCTTGTCCATTGAATTGGAAAGGTGTATTGACCACAATTACCGTATCGTTTCCGGCAAAAATATTGACTTTTGGTATATTTAAAATTTTAGTTACAGTGTCTCGACAACCATATTTATTACCTGAAATTAAAGAAACATTAAATTCCTTTCCTGTATTACTAAAAGTATGAGTCGGGTTTTGAATACTACTTGTTCCTTCAGAGTCAAAATTCCATTTCCAAAAATTTATATTTCCATAAGTAGAAGTTGATAAATCAGCAAAATGAATTTCTTCTCCGGGGCATAATTTACCAACATAAGAAAAATCTGTTTTAAATTCAGGATAAACTTTTACAATCCTTGAAATGCTATCAGGACATGTAGAACCTCTATTTACATATAACTTCACAATATAAGTACCAGTATCAGGATAAGTATAGGTTGGCTCAAACAAACTTGATGTATCTGTACTTAAATTTGGCACTCCAAAATCCCAAAAATAATCAAACCCACCTGTGCTTGAATTTTTAAAAGTAACTGTATTTGATTTGCAATTAACAATGTAAGTATTTGCCTCATCAGAATATTGTGGTATATTGGCTACTACTGCTTTTGAACAGTTAGTGACCACAAATTGAAACTCTCTTTTAGATGTATTAATCAACTGTCCATTTCTATACTCATCACAACATACATTCACTACAAAACGTCCTTGCATATTAGGAGTCCCGGTAATAATACCGGTAACAGGATCTATTTTTAAAATCGGGTTTCCACCAAGCGGATTAACTGCTGTATAAGGTGAAATATAATTTACAGATTGCAAATAAGGCATATTTCCATGCAATATAGGTTTAGGGTCGTTGGCATCTCCTCCCTTTTGTGCTTCACAAAAATAATATACCAAAGAATCTCCATCGGGGTCGTTAGCAGAATGATCGTAAACAAATGGGTTATTGATACATATAATTTGAGGAGGATAATTTTTAAAAACTGCACTATTATTACAAACTGCGGCATTACCCGGCACAACGCAATAATAACTTGCTCCGGTAGTACCCGGATTGATAATATTATTCAACGTTTGATTTCTGCAACAACGTTGAGTTATAATTGTGTAGTTTTGGTTACTTGGTGGTAAGACTTTTATAAACTTAAATTCAAGTCGGTTTAAGCAAGTTGCCGGTGGATTTTTAATACAATCATTACTAAAATTAGTAGGGATTGTCATATTGGTATTATAGAATACAGAATCAAACGAATAAAATGAATTTCCTCTAAAAATAGAAATATATGCCGGGTCGTCAGATTGTAAAGCTTGTGGATTCCCACCTCCGAGTTTTGGGTCTAAACAATCTCTATACAAACTCAAAGTAAACTCATAAGTATTATTACCTAAACAAATATAAGTAAAACTCCCTCCAACAATGTGCGAGGCATACGTTTGAGAAAAAAAGAAGATACATAAAAATATAAAAAGTACTTTTTTCATTAATCTTTATGTAAAATTAATTTTTTTTATCATTCAAAACTTCATTGCAAAAATTATTTATGCAAACGTTAAGATTTTGAGGACTTTCGTACATACTTGTATGACCTACATTTTCAAACAATTCCAATTTTGAAACCTCCGGCATACTCACAAGAGTCAGTGCATCTTTATAAGGTATCAAATTATCATTTTTACCTAAAATAAAAAGAACAGGGACTTTTGAATTTTTTAAAACAGCGGTTCTATCTTTTCTGGCAATCATACCTTCATAGTAAGCAATTAAAGCTTTAGATTCGATAGTCAAAGCAGCATCTAAATGAGCTTGAACTAAATCCGGAATAGCTTGGACGGATTGTTCGCTATACAAATTTGGTGTCATTGTTTTCAAGAAAATTTCTTTCCCATCGTTTTGAATCAATTTGATAGATTTTTTACGATTTTCAATTTTTTCTTCTGAATCAGCTATTGCCGTTGAATGTATTAAGCCAAAAGCCAATAATCTATGAGGGTAATTTTCTGCAAAAGCTAATGTTGCATAACCACCCATAGAATGTCCTAAAAGAATGACTTTTTCCATCTCCTCTTGTAATAAAATTTCATTTAAAAAGTCGGCAATTAACTCCATCGTCATCGGTTCGTTTGGTAGCTGAGAATGAGGTGTGCCGGGTATTTCCGGAATTATTACTTTATAGTGATTTTTTAAATACTCAATTTGGAATTGGAATATTTCGGCAGTTTCACCAAAACCATGTAACAAAACTAATGGGGTTCCTTCACCATATATGGAATAAAAACTATTTACAAAACGTGTACTATTTAATAATGTCATGTTTTAAAAAAGAAAAATTTATTTTTTAATAATTGATTTTTTGAATGAATATGTAATCTCCAAAGCAAAAGAATAATTAATGGAGTAATTTCATGTATGAACTTTTGTGATGATAAAATACTATAAAACAATCCCGCTATAAGTATCCAATAAGCATTTTTAGCATATAATGTTTTTTGTTTTGCATCGCTAATTATATAAAAAACAAAGATTAAATGCAATGGAAAAGCCCATATCAAATTTAAGTTCCAAGCACATACTTTGTGTTCAGTACCAAACCACATAAATAAAATAAAAATACCCAATAAGCCTAATATTGAGAACAAAACAACATCTGCAACTTTTAATACAATTTTTAAATTGGGAACTAATGAAATTAAAATAAAAAAAATAAGAACACCCCAAAAAGCAAGACGTGGGGTATTGATTGCTTTGTTGGGAAACTGATTATTATCTAAAAGAATATGCTTTGTTTTCACTAATTGATTTCCGTCTAAAGTAGCATTATCAAAGCCTTTCATTAAATAATCCGGTAAAAACATACTCTCATAACTTGTCATTTTCCTATCAACAATATTGCTCATCAAAATATTGATGCCCACTCGTTCCCAATGTAAATTACGTTCATAATAATCCAATATTTCCCGAAAACTAATACTATCATTAGGTATTATAGGATTAAACCGTATTCTGTTTTTAAATATTTCGGAGAATAAATCTCTAATTCTGGTTGAGCAATTATCAAAAAGGAAATCGTATTTATAGTATTTATTTTCTTCTTTAATATTATTGAATAAAAATGATTTGACAGCCAAAGCATCGTTTTGAGTAAGATTCAATACTTGCTCTTCAACCGATCTTTTCTCATAAATATATGTTTGCAAAAAAGAATTAAAATTTTCCGCAGCTAAGTAGTATAACAACTTTCCTCTTGTAAATTTTATATAAAAATCAGGATCTCCAAAATCAAAAGTTCCATAATTAAATACGATATCTTTCCCTTCACAAGAATCAACAATTCTTATTGCACTATGCCCATATATCGAATACAATTCATCTCCCACTCCACAAGTAATAACACTGATTCGTAGTTTACAAGAATCTTGTGCTATACTTTTTATTGGAATGATTAAAGAAAAGGCACATACAATAAAACAAATGAAAGAAATATTTTTTATCCACTTCATTATCGTGAATAGTTTGGCGATTCTTTAGTTATGACTATATCATGAGCATGACTTTCTTTCATACCGGCATTTGTAATCTTAATAAATTGGGCTTTTTGAAGAGATTTAATATCTTTTGCGCCACAATAACCCATACCGGCTCTGAGTCCACCAATAAATTGATGAACTATCTCATTCAATGTTCCTTTATATGGCACTCTTCCTACTATTCCTTCCGGAACTAATTTTTTTATATCATCTTCTACATCTTGAAAATATCGGTCTTTACTACCTTCTTGCATAGCTTCAATACTTCCCATTCCTCGATACGATTTGAATTTTCTTCCTTCATAAATAATCGTTTCTCCGGGGCTTTCCTCTACTCCTGCAAATACCGAGCCTGCCATCGCACTGGATGCACCTGCCACTAAGGCTTTTACTAAATCGCCTGTATATCGGATGCCTCCATCTGCAATAACCGGAATCCCTTTTTTCTTTAGAGCTTCTGAGCAATCCATTATTGCGGTTAATTGAGGTGCACCGGCTCCTGTTACAATGCGTGTTGTACATATAGAGCCCGGTCCAACGCCTACCTTAACGGCATCAGCACCGGCATCAGCTAACGCTAATGCACCACTTGCTGTTGCTACATTTCCTGCTATTAATTGAATTTTTTTATATGCTTTTTTTACTTTCTTCACTGAATCAATTACCCCTTTTGAATGACCATGCGCACTATCTAAAGTTATTACATCTACACCTGCACTAACTAAAGCTTCTATTCGATGCAAAATATCGGGCGTAATGCCAACAGCTGCTCCTACCAACAATCTACCTAAGCCATCTTTACTGGCATTAGGATGGCTTTTGAATTGTAAAATATCCCGATAAGTAATTAATCCGATTAGTTTTTTATTTTTATCAACAACCGGTAGTTTTTCAATTTTATATTGTTGTAAAATTTTTTCTGCTTTCAATAAATCTGTACCAACCGGTGCAGTAACCAAATTGTCGCAAGTCATAATCTCGCTAATTTTCATTTTTAAATTTTTTTGAAAACGCAAATCTCTATTCGTAACAATTCCTACTAAAATTTGATTTGAATCTACCACCGGTATCCCGCCTATTTTATTTTCTTTCATTATTTGAAAAGCTTGCCCAATCGTAGAATCCGGAAATAAAGTGATAGGATCTACAATTAAGCCGCTTTCACTTCTTTTTACTTTTCTTACTTGTTCGGCTTGCTTTTCTATGCTCATGTTTTTATGTAAAATCCCAATACCTCCTTCACGTGCTAATGCTATCGCCAAACTGGCTTCCGTAACGGTATCCATAGCTGCAGACACTAAAGGGATATTGATTTTGATAGCTTTGGTAAGTAAAGTCTGTGTGTTTACTTCTCTCGGTAAAACTTCTGAATATGCAGGGACTAACAGTACATCATCAAAGGTTAAACCTTCTTTTATAATTTTATTGCTATTTGCCATGTGCAAAGTTATATATTTTATTTTCAAATTTTGAAACAAAAATTTTCAAATATCAAAATGAAGTAGATTATAATAAATAAAAAAATACCAAAGATTATATTTGTATAAGTATTGTAACATTATTCAGAGAGAATCCAATTTTAAACGGATATTTCAAAAATGACTTTGTTACTATGATAGCAATATAACATAAAAGCTATTTTATAAGTAAAATGAAAAACGTTAATTTTAATTCATAAAATAAAAGCAAATCAATTGAATGCCTATTTTTTAAATAATAAAAATCAATCTCTTTTAAATCAAAAAAATACCATTATGAAAAAAATTATTTTTATTCTTTGTTTACTAAACTTTTTTATTGCTAAAGGTGCTGATAAAATCATGTATAACATTAGTCAAAAAGGTTTAAATATCAGACAGTCTCCTTCTGATAAAGCTAAAGTTATTGGCACTATTCCCTATGGTGCAAAACTTTCTCAATTAGGCTCAAAAAACGTTGATCCAAATATGGATACTCGTATTGACATAAATGGTTTAGTATGTTATTGGGTAAAAGTTAAATATCAAAATATAGAAGGCTATGTCATAGATGCCTATTTATTACCATGGCAAGCCCCTAAAGCAAATACCAAAACCCTTGAAGATTATATTATTCAAATTTCAAAACCATTAGGCAATCCATATATTTACAAAGATAATATTAAAGAAAATGGCATGCCACTATATACGATTGAAAACAAAAAACAATTGTATCAAAACGGGTGGTTTATTTCTAAATCAATAGGGTATGAAGAAGGCGGTAGTGTTTATTATATCCCATCTTTATCGATGAATCAAGTTTATTGCTTAGTTCAATTAATAGAAGATTTTAAATATCCTTTTACGACTAACACTATGTTGAAATTAGGTACATTTAATACTGCTACAGCTCAACATGATAGTATCGAATGGAAAACAGATGCGCAAATTATTGATCATTTTAAGTATTATAATAAAATAGAAATCAATTGGGCAGAAGGACCTTATTATTCTCTACAAATTATTGAGGTAAATGATGGTGTTATCGTATCGTTTAGTTCGGGAGTTTAGCTTTTTTTTATGATTTATAAAAAAAGTGAGTGGTTTTTATTTTTATGTTCATCTTTCTAATTCCTAAATTTTTAATACTTAACTTAATTAAAAAATTACACATTTTACCTTTTTAAAAATTTATTATACATTTTTATTTAGACAATTCAATATTAATTTTTTAATTTGCTAATCTGTATAATTTAAATATAAATTTGCCGTCTGAAAAAAATTGTCATCATACCAACTTATAATGAGATTGAAAATATCGAAAAAATAATTCGTAAGGTATTTTTATTACCTGAAACATTTCATGTTCTAATCATTGATGATGGCTCACCGGATGGTACCGGAAATAAAGTTAAGTCTTTACAAACAGAGTTTGAAGAAAAACTATTCCTTATTGAACGTAGTAGTAAACAGGGTTTAGGCACTGCATATATTGTTGGATTTAAATGGAGTTTAGAACATCAATATGATTATATTTTTGAAATGGATGCTGATTTCTCTCACAATCCTGATGATTTAATTCGATTATTTAAAGCTACACATGAAGATGGTTATGATTTAAGCGTGGGGTCAAGATATGTTAAAGGTGGTAAAGTTGAAAACTGGCCACTCGAAAGAATTTTAATTTCTAGAGGAGGCTCTGCTTATGCCCGTATGATAACCTGGATGCCGGTTAAAGATTGTACAGCCGGTTTTATATGTTATAAAAGACATGTTTTAGAAGCAATTGATTTAGATAAAATTAGTTATATAGGCTATGCATTTCAAATTGAAATGAAATATAAAGCGTGGCGTAAAGGATTTAAAATAAAAGAAATACCTATTACATTTATTGATAGAAAAGAAGGTCAATCTAAAATGACTAAAGGTATTGTCAAAGAAGCAATATTAGGTGTTTGGAAAATGCGATTCAGCTAAAATTAAACTCCTAATACTTTTCTAACTTCTTGTAAAATATTATTCACTTCTTCCGGTGTGTTTCCTTCTGCATAAATTCTCAACAAAGGCTCAGTACCTGAAGCTCTTACCATTGTCCAACAATCATTAGGCAATTCATATTTAAAACCATCAATCAAATTAGTGTTTACAACTTTGAATTGTCCAAACTCTTCAATACCTGCTTTGCACTTTTGTATTGCTTGTTGTTTTTGTTCTTCCGTCAAATGCAAATCGGCTCTTTCATAAAAAAATGAGCCCACTTCTTTATATAGTTCTTGGCATAGCTCTTTTAAAGATTTATTGGTTTTATTCATAAACTCATAAATCACTAACCCATCATATATACCATCTCTTTCCGGAATATGTCCTTTCACGCTGATTCCCCCACTCTCTTCACCTCCGACCAACACATCTTCTTTCATCATAATTTCGCTTATATATTTAAATCCAATTGGTGTTATTTCGTAGGGCAATCCATATTTTTCACAAAGTTTATTTACTCTCAACGTTGTAGATGCCGCTATAGCAACTTTTCCTGTTAGATTTTTATATTTATGCAAATAAAGCGTAAGCAATAAAATAATATGATGAGAATCTACATACTTACCATCTTCATCATATAGGGCAATTCGGTCAGCATCTCCATCATTAGCCAGTCCAAATTTTAATTCCGGTGTAGCCTTAATCGTTTCAGAAAGTGCTAAAAGGTTTTTATGAAGAGGTTCCGGTGATATCCCTTTAAAGGAAGGATTGACTTCACAATGAAGATGTAATGCTTTAGGGAATAACTTTTTCATGACATTTTGCCCTGCCCCAAACATTGCATCATAAGCCATTTTAAACGGAGAGTTATTTAAAGCATCTATATCAAATTTTTCTTTAAGATAATTGATATAATCGCTTTCCAAATCAACGTATTTTAAAAGCCCTCTTTTTTCAAACTCATTCAAATCTCCTACAATATCTACTTCATAATCGGGTATTAATTCTTCCACTTCAGCAATATGGGCAGGTGAACTAGGCCCTCCATGAGCTCCTTTTAACTTATATCCATTATATGAAGGCGGATTATGACTTGCTGTTATCACAATACCTTGATCGCAATGATATTGCAAAACTCCATAAGAAATCATTGGAGTGCTCACAAATCCTTTATGTGTATAAACTTTAATTCCGGCAGAGCATAAAATTTTAATTGCTGTATGAGTAAAAAGTTCGCCACCAAAACGGCAATCATATCCTATTACAACCGAAGGGTTTTCTGATTTTAATCGCAACCATTTTGAAACAGCTGCCGTAACTCTTGCCACATTTTGAACAGTATATTCCTGTGCTATAATAGCTCTCCAACCATCGGTTCCAAATTTTATTTTTTGCATTTTCATTGATTTTTTTTAAGTGTGTAAATATAATAAATAATTAAAATTAGCTTATTTTCAAATTTGAGTATTTAAGTCAAATAATATATTAGGTCACTTATATTAACAACCCTTCGCAATTTTATTTCAATTGCTTAAAAGTATATTAGAAAATGCTTTTAAATAATTGAATATTTTAGGGAAAATTTCGTTCTATCCCTATTTCAAATGCTTAATTTGTTCCTAAATTTGAATTATGTTTATACCGAAATTATATAAAAACGAAAACACAAATGAAATTATTGAGTATGTCCAAAAAAATAACTTTGGAATTATTATTAGTTTGAATGCTCAAAATAGAATCATTGCAACCCATATACCTTTTGTTATTAAAACAAAAAATGGAAAAATTATTTTAGAGACACATGTTGCAAAATCTAATGAACAATGGCAGTCATTGGCAATGCAACAAGAAGTGTTAGTTATTTTTCAAGGAGAACATTCTTATATATCATCATCTTGGTATGACCATGTCAATGTCCCTACATGGAATTATATTGCAACTCATTTCTATGGGAAAGTGCGAATGCTAAATCATGATGATACATATACACATTTAGACGAATTGACTGAGCAACATGAAAAACAGGAGGTTCATCGTATTTCCGTTAAAAATTTACCGCCCGGGTATGTTGAAAGAGAAATGAAAGGCTTAGTCGCATTTGCAATTGATGTTCATGAAGTACAAAGTGCTTTTAAGCTTTCGCAAAATAGAAATAAAAAGAATGCAGATAATATTATTAATGAATTACAAAAGCGCGGTGATGACTTTTCATTAGCCATAGCACAAGCAATGAAAAAAATATCTTTTAAAAATACTTAATATCAAGTTATTAGGCATTGAAGATTTGACTAAATAATTGTTTTTCTTTATCTTTCGCAAAAATTCCAAACATGGCAGAAAATATTACATTAGAAAATGTTCGATTGTTATACATCATTGATGATGACCCTGTACAAACAGAGATGATAAAAGATTACGTTAGTGAACGATATATTTTTACATTAAAAACGTATGAAGATGGCGAATCTGCAATGACTGATATTGAAACAAACAAACCTGAAATTATTATTTTAGATTATCATCTTAGCAGTTCAAATCCACAAGCTAAAAACGGAATAGAAATTTTAAAAGAAATAAAAAAAATAAGCCCCGATACCAAAGTAATTATGTTCTCCGGTCAAGACAATATAAATATTGCATTGGAGAGTATGAGAAACGGTGCTTATGACTATATCATCAAAGGGGAAACCGCTTTTAATAAAATAGAAAACACGATAAATCGTTTAGGTGAAATACACAAATTAGAAGCTATCAATATAGCTCAAAAAAGAACTATTACACTATTGATTGTCTTTTTGATTATTGCGATAACTGCAGGCGTTTTATACTTTTACTTTGGAGCTCCCTTTTTGAAAAAGGCAATGTAATTTTATTTAAGTTTATTTATCTTTTCTTTTGCTTCCGCTCTGTAACGTATGCTATTTTCTAATTTCATATAGTAATTCAGTGCTTTTGTCAAATCACCATTTTTTTCGTAAGCGATAGCTAAGTTATAAATAATATCTTCCCTTTCATTTCCTTTTGCTGTATTGAGAGCCTTTTCAAAATAAACAATACTTTTTTTATAATCTTGTTTATTTAAAAATTGTAACCCCATTTCAAAATTTGATATTTCTTCTGTTTTAACATTATTAGGTAACGATTTTTTATTCAAGATTTTATTAACATTTGGTTTTGGTGATTCTTGTTCTGATGCTGCTTCGTTTGATGGTGAATTATCTTTTAATTGAATATTGTCAGCATCATTTTTTGAGAATGTATTTTCCGGTTTACTTTCAAGTTTCTTTGCTGCAACCGGTGCCGGTGGAGCTCCTGCGTTCATATTATTAGATACTGCCGGTTCATCATTGTTAGGTGAGTCAAAGGTAGTTGTTTTATCATAGGGGTTTGATTTTGTATATTCACTTCTTTCATAAACATCAGCCTCGTTTTGTTCTTTTTTCAATTTAATATTACTTGGCAATTTAGTATTTCCCTTTTTGTCTTCATTAATTTTATTAAAAATATCTTCATCAGTCTTTAATTGGATTGTTTCATTTTGTGGGCTTGTCGTATATGCCCCTTCAGATTTATCATGCATCGTTTTTGTTTGTTCTGTATTCATGCTGATTTCTTTAGACGATGGTGCAATAAAATGTTTATAAAAAGAATAAGCTCCAAAAGAAAACACTAAAAATACAGAAGCAGCTGCTAATATTCGATAAAAAGTTTTACGACTTATTTCAAAATCGCCTACTCGTTCTTTTACTTGTGATTTTTCATAATTAAAAACCGTTTCAGTATTTGATTCAACTAATATGGGTGGAAATATTTTTTGAGTCAGTTCATTTTTTATAGATTTTAAATCTTCTTCTACTAAATTCAAATCTTCATTTAATAGTGTGTCTAAAGTTTCATTGCACATTTGACAATCGTTGAGATGTGATTCCACTAAATACACTTCCGATTTTTCCAAACGTTGTTGAATATAATCGACAAGTTGCTTTTTGGATAAGCAATGACTTTGAGAAAATATGGAAGAAAAATTGTTCATATTAATTCATATTACTCATGATGATTTTAAGATTTCGTTTTCCATTTTGGATATTGCTTTTCACTTGCATAAAACTATATCCTGTGATTTGCATTATTTCTTGATATGTCTTTTTTTGACCGTAGAAAAGCAAAACACATTTTTTTTGTTCTTCGTTTAATTGCTCAATCGCTTTTTCTAAATTAGCATACATTTTTTCTTTTTCTGTAATAGGATGCAAATTGTCTTCATATTCCATAATTCCTTCTTTAATAAAATCTACTGATTTTACTAAATGTGTACTACTTCTCAGCTCCATAAAGCAATAATTTTGAGCCACTCTGTATATCCATGCTCTAAAAATTCGAATTTCATGTTTATGTATTTCCAAAAATAATTTTTCAAAAATTTGCATTACAGCATCTTTGGCTCTTTCTGTTTCTTTTAAGTATTTAAGACAAACTCCATATACTAAATGTGCATAGCGGTCGTACAAAATGCCGAATGCTTCTGCACTTTTTTTCTTTTTATATAAAAGAATTAACTCTTCATCTGTCAAATTTTTAAAATTCAAATTTGCCACTTCTTAATATCGAATGATATGCAATTGTATGATTTTTTTACAATAAATTCATGGTTTAATAAAAATTTATGTAATATTACTTGCTATGAGTAAATCAGGATTTTGCAAAGTAAGCGTCGCCAATTTAATAAAAGAGCCTTCTCATTCTGCTGAAAGGCATTCTCAATTATTGTTTGGCGAACAAGT
Organism: Chitinophagaceae bacterium; assembly: GCA_039811265.1. GTDB lineage: Bacteria > Bacteroidota > Bacteroidia > Chitinophagales > Chitinophagaceae > OLB11. The sequence goes on from JBDHYI010000010.1 coordinate 18,592, forward strand.
TGAAATTCTTTCTGACAATGACCAATCTTATTGGGCTGAAATATCAATCCCTACAATTAAAGAAAGGGCTTGGGTTTTGAGATCACAAATTGAAGAAACGCATCAAGAAATTATATCGAGTGGAATTGTTTATGGGAATCAAGGAATTTTAAATATGCAAAATGATGTTATGCCTACATTGAGTGGCATGATCATTAATGAAGTGTATAACAAAAATATTCATCATGCTATAATTACAAAAGCTGCAGACAATTTAAAGAACGATGAATTTAAATTTAAAATCCTCATGTCTTATTTAGGTGCGCCATATTCTTGGGGTGGCTTAACTGTTTTTGGTATTGACTGCTCGGGCTTGAGTAAAATATTTTATAGATTTATGGGGATTTTATTGCCTCATGAAGCAACTTTACAGATAGATTATGGCACCTCTGTTGATTTTTTACAAAATACCCAAATGGGTGATTTGGCTTTCTTTGTTAATGAATCTGAAATGATTCATCATGTTGGAATTATGCTTAATGAACATCAAATAATTCATGCCAGTGAATCAAACGGAGTAGTAGCAATAGATGAAATAGACATTGAAGGTATTATACAGCATCACTCACATAAAAGGACACACAAGTTAAAATTGATTAAACGATTAATTTGATTCTTTTATTTCAAGTAAGGTATTTATATCATCGGCTTCTAAATTTTTGTTCAACTCCTGATATATTAATTGTAAAGGCGCTAAGGTATTAAAAATTATTTCTTGGGGATCATAGGGTAAAAAAGCATTTTCATCTACTTTAAAATTGTATTTTTTCAAGTAAACGTTGATGTCATTTTGAGAATACATTTCGCCGGTATTGGGGTCAATATAAAACTGAATTTTGGGTTTGATTAATTTATCTGAAAAGATATAATCAGTATAGTTTTCGATGTATGCCAAAATATTTTGACCGGGTAATTTTATAGCAAACACCGGCACATCAAGCATATCACACAAAATTTGATATATTATTCCTAAGGAAAAAGCGTTCCCTTTTTTAGATTCTAAAACTTCACTAACAAAAAAATGATTAGGAGTATTTATTTCTAATGGATTACCCTGAAATTTATTTAAACTGAATATAACACTATTGATAATTGTTACTTGTTCCAAAGCAGTCAGATATGGGTTAATTTCAAGCCAACATTCTTTGTAAAGTTTATGGAGATTATTATGAAAAGTTATTTCTTTCAGATATGGGAAACGATATTGTGACATTAAAAAAGCGCCATCTATTAATGTTGGATCTTTACTTAACGCCCAAGTTTTTATTTTTTGATAAGAATCATTAAAATTTACTTTATGGATAATTGTTTCTATTCGTTCTTGTACTGTATTATCAATATTATTTTCCCAAAATTTTTCCAAATTAGGAATGATATCCTTCCCAAAATGAATAATTTTATTTGAAACCATTTCAAACACTTCATTGTCCGGATCGTCTAATAATTGAAATAAAGCATTAATTTCTTTCGTGTCTTGCATTTATAATAAAATCAACGTTATTATTAATAATAAATGGAAAAATAGGTATTTATTTTAAAATTATTTTTTTTAGGGCTATTTTTTTATACAACTTTTAGTTAGTAAATAATGATAGTTTAATCAAAAAATTAAACGAAATTTGTAGCTTATTTTTTATCATATCGAAATGTCAATCTCAGTTGCTCAATTAACTAAAATATATGGCGAACAAACTGCTGTCAATGATATCTCTTTTAATATTAAAAAAGGTGAAATTGTTGGTTTTTTAGGTCCCAATGGTGCCGGTAAATCTACTACTATGAAAATCATAACCGGTTATATTCCGGCAACTAAAGGGAAAGCCTTTGTTTGTGATAAAGAAGTCAGTGAAAATTTATTATATACCCAACAAAAAATTGGGTACCTCCCTGAATCGAATCCATTATATTTCGAAATGTATGTACGTGAATATCTCGAATTTTTAGCTGGGGTTCATCAAATCAAAAATGTTCAACAACGAATTAATGAAGTTATAGAAATGACCGGTTTGAAAAAAGAAGAAAAGAAAAAAATCGGAGCATTATCAAAAGGATATAAACAAAGAGTAGGTTTGGCACAAGCAATCATTCATAATCCTGAAGTGTTGATTTTGGACGAGCCTACTTCCGGTCTCGACCCAAATCAAATAATAGAAATAAGAGAACTTATTAAAAATTTCGGGAAAGAAAAAACAGTTATTCTTTCTACACATATCATGCAAGAGGTAGAGGCTATGTGTGATAGAGTAATTATTATCAACAAAGGTTCTATCGTTGCCGACAATGATTTGCTTACATTGCAAAAACAACATAATCAAACATCTCTTGAACAAATTTTTAGAAATTTAACTTTAAACTAAATCAATTTTAATTTGTCTTTTTTCGATAACATAAAAAAACTTTTTCAAAGCGAAGAAAACACCATTACAGAAAAAAAAATAGAACCTGTAGATGTAATTAAACGTGAATATAGAGATTTTTCAAACTCTTATCGAATTGCTATTTTATGTTATTTCGACAATTATGAAAATCAAAGCGAAATTTTAAACTATAAAAGAAAAATAGAACAATTAGGGTTTGAATGCGACACATTGATGTTTGTTGATAAAAACGAAAAAGAAAATAATGCATTGCTCCCTTATTTTAATTGGGAAGATTTAGATAAAAAAAGTAAGTTACCTCACAGCCCTAAAACAGATAGAGTTATCCTAAAAAAATATGATTTATTATTCAATCTTTTTTTTAATGACTGCAAACAATTAAAATACATTGCTCAAATGTCACAAGCCAAATGCAGAGTGGGACCTTATAATGATAACTTAAAACCTATTTCAGATATTTTAATTTCATGTCAAGAAAATGATATCACTTCGCTCATAGCATCTATAAACAACACACTTAAAATAAAACCGTATGAACGCAAACCAATTTAAAGGAACAGGAGTTGCTCTCGTTACTCCTTTTGACAATAATGGAAATATTGATTACAAAGCTTTAGAAAAACTCACTAATCATGTAATTGAAAATGGAGTTCAATTTTTAGTGGCTTTAGGTACCACTGCCGAAACCCCTACTCTTTCAGATGATGAAAAAATATCTGTATTGAGTATTATACAAGAAGTAAATAATAGCAGAGTACCATTAGTATGTGGTATTGGAGGAAATAACACAAGCGATATTTTAAAAAAGTTTGAATATTACAATCTCGAAAAAGTCGATGCTATTCTAAGCGTTTCCCCTTATTATAATAAGCCATCACAAGCCGGTATAATTGCCCATTTTGAAAAATTAAATACCAACACACCAAAACCTATTATTCTTTATAATGTACCGGGTAGAACAGGCAGTAATATGACTGCTCAAACAACTCTACATTTGGCAAAAAATTGTAAAAATATTATTGGGGTAAAAGAGGCAAGCGGAAACCTTGTTCAATGCATGGAGATTGTAAAAAATGCTCCTGATAATTTCACCTTACTAAGTGGTGATGACAATTTGATATTAGCACAAATAGCATGCGGATTTCACGGAGTTATATCGGTGGCTGCTAATTGTTTTACGAAAGATTTTTGTAATATGGTAAACCATGCTTTAGCAAATCAATTCAACGAAGCCAGAACACTTCATTATAAATTATTAGAAGGTATAGATTTACTTTTTGCAGAAGGAAACCCTGCAGGTGTAAAATGCGTATTGGCAGAAATGGGAATTTTGCAAAATGAATTTAGACTACCGGTTGTGTCTGTAAGCGAAACAACCAAACTTAAAATTCAACAATTTTTAAAAACAATTTAAACTTTTTTAGTTATGAATAAAACAATAAACTTTTTTATCATTCTCATATTATTCTTTAGTAACAATTGCATCGCACAAAACAATGCCGATAAAGTTAATGTTTTGAAAGGTCAAAAAATTAAACTCAGTTCCATAGATACTTCATTGCTCACTCAAAAACAAGGTGACAATCCAATGGATATGAAAACTTTTTCAAATTCTACAACCGAAATAGAAATTATTGACGTTAACAATGAAGAAATTATAGCAACACAAACCCTCAAACATATACAAATTGACTTTGAAGGTTATGGACAAAAAATGTCTTATAACAGTAGTGATTCCACCAAGAAACAAGAAGGAATGATGGCTGAACAATTAAAAAATAAAATCAACCATGCAGATACAATTTATATAAGTTATGAAGGAAAACTAATTGAAAAAGAAGAGAAAAAAGATAATAAGAAAAAAGGAGGCGGTATGATGAGAATGATGAACCAAGGTGGTATGAACTTAGAAAATATTTTTCTACTAATACCTAATGAAGCCAAAGAAGGTAGTGGATGGAAAAAAGACAATAAAAAAGATGATTTAAAAACGCAAACAATTTATTTTATCGAAAAAATAGATGGTAATAGCGTGGAGGTTTCTTATAAGAAAAAATCTAAAGGAAGTATTACAACAAAAGGTGGTCCTGCCGGTGAATTAAAAATAGAAATTGACAATATTTCAGATGGTTATATTATAGCAGATAGAACAAACGGTTTGGTAAAATCCTATACCGAAAAAACACAAAGTAATTCAAAATTTAATGCTATGGGGCAAGATATGTCTACCGCCGGAACTATCACAACACACCAAACAGTTGAGTAATGTAGCTTTTAAATTACTCAAAATATTTATGAAATTCTTCAAAAGATAATTTTAATTCTTTTATTTTTTCTATTGCTTCATTTTCATCTTTAGCCTCTGATAATTCCTCAGTTAGCTCAAGGTGAGGAAGTAACCATTTATGTAATTCATCATGAGCTTTTCCGTCCATTGTACAATTAGAAGTCAATGAATCATTTTTACTTTCTAATTGGCTTGCCAACTCTTTATAATCATTCCTATTATTACCCAAATAAGTATAAAATATTTTTTCTGCATTCAATATAAATGGCAACATATTATCATTCACTTTCCATTTTTTTCCATTATCCAATTCTATTGCTTCACTTTCATCTCCATGTTGATGTTCTTCCCTATCAGTAGTATTTTCAATAGTTTTATTGGGTTGACTATTTGTGTCAGCATCTTTACATGCTGTTAAATTTATTAATAAAGATAAAATGAGCATTAAAATTTTATTATCCATTTTTAATTTTTGTTTTTATATATTTTCAAACTGATAAAAGTCATTAATAACGTAAATGAAGTTCTAAAAGCCATTGCATAAATCGTTCTTTGCTCATAAACACCTCCTTTTTTTATATGTACAAATAGTTCTACAAATGCAACAATTAAAATCAAACAAGCAAATAAAAGTGCAATTAAACTAATCTTTGGTTTTATCCAACTCATCAAAGCAGCAAGAAGATATAACACAGAACAAATCAAATTTGCATAAACAATAAACAGCATATAATTACCTTCTTTTTCTCTAACTCCAAACAAATCGAAAATGATAGAAAGCGTCATAAACAAAGACATACTCCCTATCAATCCTAATAAAAAAGTTTGTATGACTTTTAATACTTTCACAAAAAAAAGAAATTGTTTTAGAACCAACTTACTGATTCAAAACCATTTTTAAAAGGCCAAGGAATAGCGGCTAACATTATCAAAAGGGCTATTAAATAGAACCAAAATGCTGATTTATGTTTTGCAACTTCTGTCGCTGCTTTTTTAGATTTTGCTTTCCCTATATGAACAAGTACAATTGCAATAAGCATCATTGTGATATGTTCAACCGCAAAAAAACGATGAAAGGAATTACCCATTACCTCTTTCATTCCAATTGATTTAATGGCTTCCAATCCCCTACTTCCTCCAAAGTATAATACAATACCCAATAATAATTGAACATCCATTGCTGATGTAAAAAATAAGCCTGCTTTCTTATCTTCATTTGTAAAAGCTGATTGGCTTTTCATTCCCTTATACGCCTTGATAATAGCATAAATAGCTAAAATTAAAACAATCCATCTTAAAATTCCGTGAATAGAAACTAATGCTTGCATGATATTTTTTTATATAATAAACGAAGGTACAAAATAAGTATGTATAAAATATTTTATTTATAAACATTCGATGTATTTCTTTTAGATACAATTTACATTTTTAAAAGGTCATAATTGAAAAGTTTATAGTAATTTTACTCAAAACAAGGTGACTATGTTTAATGATGATTTTTTTAATGAAGATGAATTTAATGATTTTGATAATTTAATTAATGAGTTTTTCAAAATGAAAAACGGAGAAGTTCATCAATTAATACAAGAAGATGATTTTGAATATTTGATAGATTATTTTATGATCAACAATGAAAAAGAAAACCTTATTTATGCTTGTGAAAAAGCAGTGTCTTTATATCCATTTTCAACTGAACTATTAATACGTCAAGCTGAATGTTATATTGCTCAAAAAAAATATGGACAGGCTTTAATAACAATAGACCGAATAGAAGAAATTTCACCAAATAATATTGATGCTGTTTTTTTAAAATCAGATATTTTAATAGAACAAAATCGTTTTGTAGAGGCTTCGAAAATTTTAGAACATAATATTGAAAATTTTGAAGGAGATGAGAAAGCTGAAATTTTAATAGAACTATCAGAGATTTATGATGAATTAAATGAGTACAAAAAAGTTTATCATAGCTTAAAAAAAGTTCTGCTCTTTCAACCTAAAAACGAAGAAGCGCTTTTAAGAATATGTTTTTGGGCTGAAATTTCAAACATGCAGGAAGACAGCATTGAACTTCATCAAAACATAATAGATGAACATCCTTATAATGTTTTGGCATGGTATAATCTCGGTGTTGCGTATCAAGGTTTAAAACTGTATGAAAAAGCAATTGATGCTTACTCATATTGTGTAGCCATTGATGATAAATTTGAATATGCTTATCGAAATATGGGAGATGCCTATATCAAATTAAAAAAATTCAAACAAGCAATTGAAGTTTTAGAAACACATTTAAATATTACAAAAGCCGAAGATGTAATTTTAGATGCCATTGCTTATTGCTGGGATAAGCAAAAAGAATATTCAAAAGCAAGACATTATTATCGAAAAGCGTCACAATTAAACCCGCAAGACGACCAGTTTTTTTTCAAAATTGGCGAAACTTACAGCAAAGAAGGACAATGGGAAAAAGCCATTAAAGCCTATTCAGTAGCTTTGCATCATAATAAAAACAATGTTTCATATTGCTTAGCATTAGGAAATTGTTTGATGGAAATTGGCGCTGAAAAAGATGCATTAGTTTGCTACCTTAATGCAGTTCAATTACGCCCTGATATTAAATCAACGTGGCAATCTTTAATAAGAGCTTTATATCTGACTCAATATTTTGACGAAGCGCTGTCTCAAATCGAAATTGCAATTGATCATTGTGGTTATAAAGTCGAGTTTGATTATTACAAAGCCGCTATTTTATTGGCAAAAGGTAAAACGAAAGATGCGACCCTTCAATTAGAAGAAGCATTAGCTAAAAATCCTAAAAAAATAAATTCTTTAAATTTTCTTAATAAAGAATTACTAATGCATCCGGCTTTCAGTAATATTATAGTCAGATATAAAAAGAAAAAGTAACAAAGTGCAATCAAAATTACCACAAGTCGGAACAAATATTTTTACGACCATGAGTAACTTGGCTAAGCAACATCAAGCCATTAACTTGGCTCAAGGTTTCCCTGACTATAACATATCTGAAAATTTATCGCAATATGTCAAAAATGCTTTAGATACCGGTCATAACCAATATGCGCCTATGATTGGGGTTGAGTCTTTAAGAATAAAACTTGCCGACAAAATCAATTCATTGTATAATTCAAAAGTTGATTTTCAAACCGAAATCACTATAACTCCCGGTGCTACTTATGCCATTTATTGCGCTTTAACTACGATATTGAATCCTTTGGATGAAGTCATAATTTTAGAACCGGCTTATGATAGCTATATACCCAATATTCAACTTAATGGTGCTATCCCTGTTCCTATAAAGTTAATACCGCCTAATTATTCAATTGATTGGCAACTTGTAAAAAAAGCTATTACTCACAAAACAAAAGCCATCATCATCAATACTCCTCATAATCCATCCGGTTATGTTTGGACAAAAAATGATATGGATGAATTGGCTCTTTTAGCATCACAAAATGATTTTTATATAATTAGTGATGAAGTTTATGAACATATAACCTTAGACCAAAACATTCATGAGAGCATTATCAAATATCCATCACTTTACAATAAGTGTTTTGCTATATTTTCTTTTGGGAAGGTTTTTCATAACACAGGTTGGAAAATCGGATATTGTGTTGCTCCTCCTCATTTATCTGATGAGTTTAGAAAGATTCATCAATTTTTGAGTTTTTCAACTAATACTCCTATGCAATATGCTCTTGCTGATTTTCTTAATACACCTAATGAATATTTAGAACTACCCTCATTTTTCCAAAAGAAAAGAGATTTTTTTCTCGAACTAATAAAAGATATTCCGTTTACCATACATGCCAAAAGTCAGGGAAGTTTTTTCCAATTAGCAGGTTATGAAAATATCAGTCAATTGGGTGATAAAGAATTTTCAATATGGCTCACAAAAGAAATTGGTGTTGCCACTATTCCTGTAAGCGCTTTTCATCATGACGCACAAGATGATAAACTAATTCGCTTTTGCTTTGCAAAAAATGAAAATACATTTATCGAGGCAAGAAAGAAAATGCAAAAATTAATTTGCTAAACTTTCAAACTAAACTAAACAATAGTCGTTTCAAAAATGAACTAAATCGCTTTTTATAAAATAATTTTCAATTTGATTTTTAAAAAATTAAAATTCAATTATATTTGGATTAAATAAAATTAAATGAAAAAAATATTGTTATTGTTACCGTTATTTTTCTTATACAACATCGCTTGTAAAAAAGGACCGGGCGAAGGTGGACGTGCTTTCATCAAAGGAAAAGTATATATTAAAAATTACACTTCTCCTCCTTGTCCTTGCTATTTGAAAGAAGAATATTATGCACAAGGAGAAAATGTTTATATCCAATATGGAGACGAACCCGGGGTTGGCAAATCAGTTAAAACAGCTTACGATGGAAGTTTCCAGTTTATGTATTTGAGAAAAGGAAAATATAGAGTATATGCTCTCAGTAAAGATACAGCTTCAGTTACTAAAAGCAAAACAGTTGCTGTGATACAAGAGGTTGATATTACAAAATCAAATCAAACAATAACATTGCCGGATATTATAATTACAAATTAATTTGAATAAGTATTTTCTTTTTTTAATTTCTCTATTATTCTTCTTTGATAAATCGTATTCAAAAGGAGTTTCATATAGTGATGCCGGTATGTGGAATACATTTTCAATTGAAAAAAAATTAAACAAAAAATTCTCTTTATCGTTAGAAGAAGAAATTCGTTTTAAAGAAAATTTTTCACAACTCAATCTTTTTTATACCAATCTTGGGATAAATTATAAAATCAATAAAAAATTCAAATTCAGTATTATATACAGAAACACCCAAAAAGTAAATTTTGAAAGAGGTTGGGATATCAAACATAGAATTATGTTTGACTTAACTTATAAGCAAAAAATTAAAAATAATTTTTATTTACAACTAAGAGAACGAATTCAACTTGAAAATAAAAATATTTATTCAAGCGAAGACGGCAAAGACATTGAATCTTTTTCAAGAACAAAAATCGAATTAGGTTATAATATAAAATGGAACCTTAAAGCATACCTTTCTGAGGAAATGCGGTTTCAACTTTTTGATCCTCGTAATACAGAATCTAATTACTCCTTACATCGTTTTAGACAAGCAGTTGGCTTTGATTACAAAATAGACTTTAGAAATACAATAGGAATTTATTATTTAGTACAATTAGAAAGAGCCGTTTATAGACCAAACAATTTATACATAGTAGGTTTAGAATATAGCATTGACCTTTAAAAGCGATAACCGGCGTTAAACCCTAAAGCAAATACGATATTCATGGGATTATTACCGGCATAATAATTTAAATTATTTTTTTGAGCTCTGCTATAAGAGTCATAATAATCCATACCTAAGGTTGCATCTAATCCCAAATAAAAGCTTTTTGCTATCGTAAAATTTATACTATTATTAATACCAAAGCCAAATGTTTTTCTCATCTCATCTGTTATTTGGTAGTATCCGCCTCCATTTTGCGTTGGAATAAATTTTTGATAAGTACCATCTACAAAAGTCATTAATAATTGTGGACCAACAGCATATTTTACCAAACCTTGTCTTTTAGGATATAGTTTAATACCGGGTGTTGCATAAATTCCAAATCTATCTATAGAAAATGTGATAGGTAGTTGAAAAGAAATTAAATCATTGTCAAAAATGCGTTCGTATGCAACCCCGACTGATAAAGGATTATAATCATACATGTCCACATTGGCACTTGATAAAACTAATTTAAAAGGAATAAAACTGACAATATTTTTTCCCAATTCTTGTTGTTTGATTTTTGCTTTTTGTTTTTCATTTGTACGATTAACTCTATACTCTTGAGCTGATGAATTTAATGAGAATATTATAGTTACAATTAGAAGTGATATGTGTTTTATTTTCATATTCAAATATTATTTGTAAAGATAAATCAAAAACGAATTACATCCATTTTCTTAACTGATTTAACATAGAATTCATATCTTTTGGTAAGTCAGCTGTAGCTTCAATCTTTTTATTATTTGTATCAAAAAATGAAATTTGAAAAGCATGTAATGCAAGCCTGTTCAAAATCGGTTTTTCTTCAAGTGCATCTTTTGATATTTTATAATTTTTTTTCAAAGAAGAAATATAAATCGGATGCACACTTCCATAAACACTGTCACATACTATTGGGCATCCCAAATCCGCACTATGAATTCTAATTTGATGAGTTCGCCCTGTATGAATTTTATATTCCACCAAACTGAATTTTCCGAATGTCTCAAGCACCTTATATTCTGTTATACTTGGCTTTCCATTTTTAGCATTGATTATCATTTTCCCTTTTATATAAGGATGCTCCATTATCGCTTTATCGATTGTTCCTTTTTTTTGTTCAAAGCATCCGTATATAATGCCTAAATATTTTTTTTCAACATTTCGATTAGTAAATAAAGAAGATAAATGTTGATGTGCCTTTTCGTTTTTCGCAAAACAGATGCAACCACTCGTATCTTTATCAATTCGATGAACAACAAAAGTTTGACCGTATTTTTTCTTTAATTCATTTGATATCGAAACAAATTGATCATTGTGTCTATCAGGGATACTTAAAACTCCGGAAGGTTTATTGACGATGACATAGTTTTCATCTTCAAACAAAATTATCAATTTCAACACCTACTCTATTTTATTTAAAATGTTTTAAAAAAATCAATTCTTTTTTTTCAATAGGTCTAAAAGCTCCTCTTGGTAAATTTTTCTTGGTCAAGCCTGCATAAACAACCCTGTCTAAAGCTTTTACTTGATAGCCTAAATGCTCGAAAATCCGTCTAACGATTCTATTTTTTCCACTGTGAATTTGCAAACCGATTTCTTTTTTATCTTTTAGATTGATATAAGCTACTTCATCTACTTCTGCCAAACCATCTTCCAACACAAGTCCTTTCATGATTTTATCAAAATCTCTTTTATGTAAATTTTTATCCAATGTTACTTGATAAACTTTTTTGATATTAAACTTAGGATGTGAAAGCCTTTGAGCAAGCTCCCCATCATTTGTGATAATGATAAGCCCTGTAGTGTTTCTATCTAATCGCCCGATAGGAAATAGACGGTATTCTTCATAGCCCTTGAATAAATCCATAACCGTATTTCGCTCTTCGGGATCAGAAGTAGTGCAAATACAATTTTTTGGTTTATTTAATAAGAAGTAAAGCAGATTTTTTTGAGGAAATAATCTTTTATTTTCAAAATAAATATAATCTTTTTCACTTACTCTGCTTGCAGGGTTTGTCTCAATCAAACTATTAACTTTGATTTTCCCTTTTTTAATAATTTCAATAGCCTCTCTCCTTGAACAAATGCCACAGTGTGCAATATATTTATTCAAAGGCATTTTATTGTCATTTTGTATTTCAGTCATTTTTTTTGAAGACTTTTTTGGTCTTGTTGTTTTTTCTTTTTCTAAAAAAAATGAATTTGTATTTTCCTGAGAGTTCGCGTTTTTTTTAAGGGGTTTGAGTTTATTATTTTTTGATTTTAAAATCTCTGTTGCCTTGGAATGTTGTGTCTTGTTACTTTTCGTTCTCGATTTCTTATTTGTTAATTCTTTTTGACTCTGAGAATTTTGTGCATTCTCCTTTTTTTTAGGAACAAAATCAGAAGGTGAAAATTTATGTTTTTTTTTCATAAAGTAATAAGTTATGGATTCAAAAAAGTAGGGTGATTAATATTCGCTAATTGTCCGCAAGCAGCATCAATGTCTTTGCCTCTACTTCTTCTTAGTCTTGCATTGATACGATTTTTCTCAAGATGTTTCATAAATTTAAGCATATTTTGTTCACTTGATTTTTTAAGTGTTACGCCACTAACGGGATTATATTCAATTAAATTTATTTTACTTGGAATTCGTCTTGCTATTTTTATTAACTCATCTGCATCTTCAATAGTGTCATTGAATTTATCAAAAAGAATGTATTCAAAAGTAACAGGATTTTTAGTTTTCTTATAAAAATAATCTAAAGATTCAATCAAACTCGCCAAATTATTAGTTTTATTGATTGGCATAATTTGATTTCGTTTTTTATCATTTGCCGCATGAAGTGAAATAGCCAAATTAAATTTCACTTGATCGTCAGCAAGTCGTTTAATCATTTTCGTTACGCCGGCTGTTGATACAGTAATTCTCGTGGGCGACATTCCCAACCCATCGCTTGATGTAATTTTAGCAATAGATTTTAAAACGTTTGAATAGTTCAACAATGGTTCGCCCATTCCCATATAAACAATATTGGTCAGCTTTTTGCCATAGTGTTGAATAGCTTGTTGGTTTAAGAAAAAAACCTGATCATAAATTTCATCAAATTCAATATTTCTTTTACGTTCCATAAATCCGGTCGCACAAAATTGACAAGCCAGACTACAACCTACTTGTGAAGACACACAGGCTGTCATTCGGGTATCTGTCGGAATCAAAACTCCTTCTATAAAATTTCCGTCACTCAATACAAATCTATTTTTAATTGTAGTATCTGCACTCAATTGTGTATGATGAATTTTTAAAGAATTTAAAGTAAAATCAGTATTTAGTTTTTCCTTTAAGTCCTTAGAAAGATTACTCATGTCATTTATTGAATGAGCTCCAAGTTTCCAAATCCATTCATAAATTTGTTTAGCTCTAAACGATTTTTCTCCATAGGAAAGCATAAGCTCTTCTATTTCATTAAAAGTAAGATGTCTTAAGTTTTTCATGGAGTTTATTAAAGTATGCGAAGTTAAAAATTAATTCTTTTTTAATGATGATTAAAATTAAAAAAGCGTTCAATTATATTTATTTAATTTCAACCCAAGTTACGAATTATAAATTTAGTTTTATACTGATTCGTTAAGCAACAGCCAAAGTTTATCTTTTAAAAAGTGAATATTATAATTAGTCAGTGATGAAAAAAATAGAATATCCATATTCTTAGGAAATTCATTTCTAATCTCATTTTTCAATTCTTCATCTAGCATATCGCTTTTGCTTATAGCAATCAACATTTTTTTATCTAACAACTCTTCATTGTATTGTTTTAATTCATTGAATAAAATTTGATATTCTTCAAAATGGTTTTTACTATCTGCCGGAATAAGAAAAAGCAAAACCGGATTGCGTTCTATATGTCTTAAAAAACGATGCCCCAATCCTTTTCCTTCGGCAGCACCTTCAATAATTCCGGGTAAATCTGCCATGCAAAAGGATTTTCCATCTCTATATTCTACCATACCCAGGTTAGGAGTGATAGTTGTAAAAGCATAATCGGCAATTTTAGGCTTTGCAGCGCTAATTACTGATAATAACGTTGACTTACCGGCATTCGGAAACCCAACCAATCCAACATCTGCAAGTATTTTTAACTCAAGGATTTTTGTTGCTTCTATTCCGGGCTCACCGGGTTGTGCGTAGTCGGGTGCTTGGTTAGTTGGAGTAGCGAAATTTGCATTTCCTAATCCTCCTCTTCCTCCCGGTATCCATATAACTTCTTGGTTATGCTCAAGAATCTCAACTTCAATATCTCCACTTTCTTCATCCTTTCCGACGGTACCTAAAGGCACTTCAATAATAATATCTTTGCCATACGCTCCACTCATATTGTTTTTGGCTCCGTTTTTTCCGTCTTGTGCAATTAAGTTTTTGTGATATCTAAGGTGCAATAAAGTCCAAAGGTTTTTATTTCCTTTGAGGATGATATGCCCTCCTCTTCCTCCATTACCTCCATCAGGTCCTCCGTTAGGTCTGTATTTTTCTCTTAAAAAATGTACGGATCCTGCACCTCCCTTTCCTGATTTGCAAAAGATACGGATATAATCTATAAAATTATCTTGTTGCATTCGGAAAATTGAGTATGTTGTAAATAAAATTTATGCTACTATAAATGAATCAATTTGATTGGAAATAAGATTAAAGACATCATTGATTTCTCCTTCTCCATTGATTTCTATAAGTTTTTCGTGTTGTTTGTAATAATCGGCAACCGGTGCTGTTTTGGAGTGATATTCTTTAATTCTTTTTACAATGACTTCTTCGTTGTCGTCGCTTCTTCCTGATACTTCACCTCTTGATATTAATCTTTTTTTCAATTCTGCCTCACTTACTTTCAAACTTAAAACAAGATTAATCGGGCTGTTTTTAAATTCTAAAAGATTATCTAAGGCCTCTGCCTGGGCAACTGTTCGAGGGAATCCGTCAAAAATAAATCCATTGGCATCAGCATTTTCATCTAATTTACTACTAATCATTCCTATCACTACTTCATCAGGAACTAACATTCCTTGGTCCATATATTTTTTGGCTTCAATTCCCAATGGGGTCTCATTGCTTACTTCATTACGCAATATGTCTCCGGTTGATACATGAATGAGTTTATACTTTTCAATTATCGAAGTTGACTGAGTTCCTTTTCCGCTTCCGGGAGGTCCAAATAATACTAAATTAAACATATCCTATTAAAAATAAACGGCAAAGGTAATAAAAAAAGTAAATATACCCCTGTTTAAGTTTAATCAATTTAGATTACTTAGCAATTAAACCTTTTACAAACAACAGAAAAAGAATAAATTAAGTTTATTGTTTGAATAATTCATTTAAAACACCAATTACCAAATCACGTCGCGGTTTTATTTCAAGCATTGCGATTTCATTTTCCATTTCTTGCATTTGCAAAAAATCAGATTCACTAATCAAATAATTATAATTATTCTTTTTGTCTTTTAGAGATGAGGGAATTTTCTGTTCTAAAATTTCATGTTGATTTTTTTCTTTAAATGTAAAATTGTGCATGTTTCAATTGTTTAATAATAAAACGAATACTTCTTAAAAAAATTATATATGAGAAAAGTTTTTTTAAAGCTAAAATATTATTCATTTTTTATTTTAAATAAATTGTAGTTTTGCATACCAAAATTCAATGCGTGGGTGGCGAAATTGGTAGACGCGCTACTTTGAGGTGGTAGTGTCCGAAAGGACTTGGGAGTTCGAATCTCCTCTCGCGCACAAAATCAGAGTTATTACAAACTTTAACTATTTTGTACACGCTCTGATTTTTTTATTTAGTTTTTATTCTTCTTATTTAAAAAGTTGAAAGTATCTAAATTTTCTCTTTAGTGCATCTAATAGAATAGGTTTAAAAATTATTTCATCCTCAGTTTTAACTGCCACAACCAAGCTGAACGCATCATGTCTTCTAAGTTATATTTTATTTTCCAACCTAATTTCATTTTTGCTTTTTCATTGTTTGCATAAATTGCTGCTACATCTCCTACTCTTCTTTCTCTTATTTCATATTTTAAAGAAATTTGATTGACTTTCTCAAATGTTTTAATCGCTTCTAAAACGCTCACTCCATCGCCGGAGCCTAAATTATAAATTTCAATTCTTTCATCATTTTTATTTTCTAAAATTCTGTGTAAAGCCTTAGTATGAGCGCTTGCGATATCCATGACATGAATGTAATCTCTAATACAAGAACCATCTCTGGTGTCGTAATCGTTTCCCCACACAAATAATTTATCAATTATACCGATTGCCGTTTGCGTTATTGCAGGCACCAGGTTGTTCGGTTTTCCTATTGGGTTGTCGCCGATTTCGGCTGATGGATGTGCTCCTACCGGGTTAAAATAACGTAACATAATTACATTAAAATCATCATAACGATTTGTAAAATCTATAAATACACGCTCCCCCATTTGTTTTGTTGATGCATAAGGGCATTCCGGCTTTCCCAATGGTGTGTTTTCTATCACGGGCAAATCTTTCACATTCCCATATACAGAGCAAGATGAAGAAAAAACAATATTTTTAATATTAAATTCTAAAATACATTTCATTAAATTAATCAATGAAAACATGTTATTCTCATAATACAAAAGAGGTTGTTCAATGCTTTCAGGCACTGTTTTAAGGGCAGCAAAATGAATTATTCCATCTATATTTTTTTCTTGTTGAAAAACTTTTCTCAAATCTTCAATACGACACATATCCACATCATAATTTTTTACTTCTATTCCGGTTATATTTTTTATTCCTTGTAAAGTACTAGGTGTAGACCTCAAATAATTATCAATTGAAACAACATCAAATCCATTTTCAATCAAATCTACTATGGTATGTGAACCAATATATCCTGTGCCTCCGGTTACTAATATTTTTTTCTTCATTTTATATAAATTAATTAATGGGTGTATTTAAAATTTTTTCCATTGTAAATGCTCTGGAGCCTTTAATTAAAAAAGCAACGTTTTCAAATTTTTGTTGATAAAACCAATGTGCTGCTTGTTCAATATTTTCAAAAAAAAGATATGAATGTTTAACAAATTTAAAATTACCGCCAACCAATACAACTTGATTCCAATTATACTGTTCCAACAATGAGATAATTTTTTGATGTTCTTCAATACTGCTTTCTCCTAATTCCATCATAGCTCCAATTATAACAATTTTATTAGGATAATCTGTCATGGCAAAATTTTTAATTGCCAAATTCATACTACTCGGATTTGCATTATAAGCATCCAAAATTATGGTGTTGCTATCTTTTTTTATTAATTGAGAGCGGCTATTATCCGGTGTGTAGTTTTGTATGGCATTTTTAATTTTTTCTATTGAAATATTAAATGTCCTACCAATAGCGACTGCTGCCATGATATTAGGAAAATTATAATCTCCTACGAGATTTGAATGAATAAGAGATTCGTTATTTTCATTTAATATGGCAACATGTAAATAAGGATTTGTCTTATATATTTTTCCAATATATTGTGCATTATTACTTCCATAAGAAATTTGTTTTTCAATGCCTTTAGCCATATCTTGTAAGTAGTCTAAATCATGATTTATAAAAATAGTTCCATTTGTTTTTCTGATAAAATCATACAATTCTCCTTTCCCTTTTCTAACGCCTTCTATACCCCCAAATCCTTCTAAATGTGCCTTTCCGCAATTATTAATGAGTGCGTGTGTTGGTTCTGCAATTTCACAATAACTTGATATTTCTTTTTGATGGTTTGCACCCATTTCAATAATTGCCATTTCGGCATCTTGTCTAATTTTTAAAATAGTCAAAGGAACTCCAATATGATTATTCAAATTACCTTCCGTTGCGTATGTTTTATAGTTTTTTGAAAGCACTTTATTTACCAATTCTTTTGTAGTAGTTTTCCCATTGCTTCCGGTTATTGCAATAAAAGGAATATTGAATTGTCTGCGATGATAATTGGCTAATTTTTGTAAGGTATCTAATACATTTTCAACATAAATCATTTTGTTTTTTTCTTTGAGTTGTATATCATCTACAATAGCATAAGCAGCTCCATTTTGAAGTGCATCATCGGCAAAGCGATTACCATCAAAATGATCACCTTTCAAAGCAAAATACAAATCACCGTTTTTCAGTTTCCGAGTATCGGTTTGAACATTTGAATGTTTTAAATAAATTTGATAAAGTGATTCTATATTCATTTCGTAAAGGTATTAATTATCAAAAATATTTTTTAAATAGATTTTTTGATACCAAAAAATTATCATCAAAAAAAAATCTAAATACAAACAACTTGTATTTAGATTTTTTAGAATTTATTATAGTGAGAAATTATTTATTCAAATTTTTTCGAATAATATTTAAAGCACCTCCTGCTTTAAACCATTCAATTTGTTGTTCGTTGTAAGAATGTTTCACTTGAATTGTTTCATTACTTCCGTTTTTATGATTAAGCACTACTTGTAAATTTTTACCGGGTGCCATTGCTAATAGACCTTCAATATCGATAGTGTCATCTTCCAATATTTTATCATAATCAGCTTTATCAACAAAAGTCAATGCTAACATTCCTTGTTTTTTTAGGTTTGTTTCATGAATACGGGCAAATGATTTTACCAATACCGCTCTAACACCTAAGTGGCGAGGTTCCATTGCAGCATGTTCTCTCGAGGAACCTTCTCCATAATTTTCGTCACCTACTACTATACTACCAATGCCGGCAGCTTTATATGCTCTTTGCGTATCAGGAACCGGAGCGTACTCACCTGTTAGTTGATTTTTTACAAGATTTGTTTTATCATTAAAAGCATTTATAGCACCAATCAACAGATTGTTAGAAATATTATCCAGATGTCCTCTAAATTTCAACCAAGGTCCTGCCATACTGATATGGTCAGTTGTGCATTTTCCTTTTGCTTTTATTAAAAGTTTAAGTCCGTTTAAGTCTTTACCTTCCCAAGGAGCAAATGGTTGCAAAAGTTGTAAACGGCTACTATTCGGATCGACAATTACTTGCACATCAGATCCATCTTCTGCCGGAGCTTGGTATCCCGGATCATCTACATCAAACCCTTTATTAGGTAACTCATCACCAGTAGGAGGATCTAATTTTACTTGTTCACCTTTATCATTTGTAAGAGTGTCTGTCATCGGATTAAACCCTAAATCTCCGGCGATAGCCAATGCAGTCACTATTTCAGGACTTGCAACAAATGCATAAGTATTAGGGTTTCCGTCTGCCCTTTTTGCGAAATTTCGATTGAATGAATGAACGATTGTATTTTTTTCTTGTTTTTCAGCTCCCATTCTTGCCCACATACCAATACAAGGGCCACAAGCATTTGCAAAAACTTTTGCACCGATTTTATCAAATACATTTAGAAAACCATCTCTTTCTATTGTATAACGAATTTGTTCTGAACCGGGGCTAATTGTAAATTCAGCTTTGCTCGTCAATCCTTTTTCACTTACTTGTTTTGCTAAGCTAACAGCACGAGAAATATCTTCGTAGCTTGAGTTTGTGCAACTTCCTATGAGTCCCACTTCAACTTTTGAAGGCCAACCGTTAGCTTTGATTGCTTCTTTCATTTTTGAAATGGGCGTTGCCAAATCGGGTGTGAAAGGACCATTTAAATGTGGTTCTAATTCGCTTAAATTTATTTCAATCACTTCATCAAAAAACATAGACGGGTTTTCATATACTTCCGGATCGCCTGTTAAGTGTTCTTTTATTTTATTAGCTGCATCAGCCACATCAGCGCGACCTGTTGCTCTTAAGTAACGTTCCATGCTTTCATCATATCCAAAAGTAGAAGTAGTTGCACCTATTTCAGCTCCCATATTACAAATAGTTCCTTTTCCTGTACAACTAATGCTTTTAGCTCCTTCACCAAAATATTCAACTATTGCATTGGTTCCGCCTTTTACAGTTAACAAGCCGGCTACTTTTAAAATAATATCTTTAGGTGCAGCCCAAGTACTTAGCTTTCCGGTAAGTTTTATTCCAATTAATTTTGGCATAAGCAACTCCCAAGGAAGACCTGCCATTACATCACAAGCATCAGCACCTCCAACACCAATAGCAATCATTCCTAAACCACCGGCATTAACTGTATGAGAATCTGTTCCTATCATCATGCCACCAGGAAAAGCATAGTTTTCTAATACGATTTGGTGTATAATACCGGCTCCGGGTCTCCAGAACCCAATACCATATTTATTTGAAACCGAACTCAAGAAATCAAATACTTCTTTACTTTCATTATTTGCAAATTCCAAATCTTTCTCACTTCCTTCTTTTGCCATTATTAAGTGATCGCAGTGAACAGTACTTGGAACTGCTACCTTGGGTCTTCCGGCTTGCATAAATTGCAGAAGAGCCATTTGAGCTGTAGCATCTTGCATAGCTACTCTATCCGGATTAAAATCAACATAAGAGTTTAATCTTGGATAATTTTTTAATTCCATGCTATGGTCAAGGTGTGCATATAATATTTTTTCTGTTAAAGTAAGCGGTCGCCCTAACTTTTGACGAGCTTCGTTTACTTTTTGAGGATATTTTGAATATACCTCTTTAATCATGTTAAAATCGAAAGCCATAAAATTATTTTTTAAAAAGTGGCACGAAGTTACGACTTAGAATAAATATTTTTATGTTTTAAAATAAAAACTTACTCAAGGTTATGTAAAAAAATGAAATAGGAAATTGATAATTTTTATAAATTAAAGTTCTTTTTCATAGTCAAGCCTTGTTACTTTATTTATACCATCTAAACTTTCCAATTTTTTACAAAGATTATCCAATTGTTCTTTATGATTTACGAAAACTTTAATTGTCCCCTCAAATAAACCATCTTTTGAATCAATGCTCATACTTCGCATATTGAGTTTTAATTCCCCAGAAACGACATTGGTTATTTTATTAATAACTCCCACATCATCAATTCCATTAATTTTCACACCGGTTAAGAATGATATTTCTTTATTTTTTGCCCATTTGGCTTTTATAACACGATGCCCGTAATTGGAGAGTAATGTAGCAGCATTAGGGCAGTTAGTACGGTGGATTTTTAATCCTTCACCTGATGTTACGAAACCAAATACATCATCGCCGGGTATCGGCTGACAGCAGTTTGCCAGTTTATATTGTACTTTATCACCGCTTTCCCCAAATAAAATCAATTCATAATCTTTTGCAGAAACTTCCTTCTCCGGGTTACCGATTGCTTGTTGAAAATCTTTTTTATAATCCCTTCTTTCCGGTTGATTAAATACTATTTTATCTCTTTGAAAATGTAAACTATTCAGCTCTTTTAAATCAAAATTTTTTACTGCAATAGCATAATGCATATCTAAAGGAGAAGTGAATTTAAAATAGTTAGACAGCTCTATCATTATATTATTGCTTATAGGAATTTTTAATGATTCTAATTTTTTCTCCAATAATAATTTCCCTTCATTAGCAACAGTTCTTTTTTCTTCTCTTAAATAATATTTAATACGCGATTTTGCTTTAGCGGATTTAACTAATTTCAACCAATCTTCATTTGGCTTTTGCTTTTTTGAAGTAATAATTTCTATTTGATCTGCATTTTGTAAAATATGGCTTAATGGAACTAATTTATAATTCACTTTAGCGCCAATACAATTTTTTCCTAATTCCGAGTGAATTGCAAAAGCAAAATCAAGTGCAGTTGAGCCGGCAGGCAACATTAACATATCTCCTCTCGGCGTATAAACATAGATTTCATCATGAAGGATATCACTTTTTAAATCTTGAATAAAATCTAAGGTGCTACTATCAGGATTTTTTAGAATCTCGCTAATTTGTTTTAACCATTCATCAATTTTGGATTCGTTACCTGTTTTGCCTTCTTTGTATTTCCAATGGGCTGCTAAGCCTTTTTCGGCAATTTCATTCATACGTTCTGTACGTATCTGCACTTCTACCCATTTCCCTCCATTCCCCATAACAGTAACATGCAATGCCTCATATCCATTACTTTTAGGTACCGTTATCCAATCTCGCAATCGTTCAATTTTATACTTATGCAGATTTGTAACAATTGAAAATACATTCCAACAATCATTTTTTTCATCTTTTGAATTTTTCAAAATAATACGGATTGCAAACAAATCATAAACCTCTTCAAATGAAACATTTTTTGTCCTCATTTTATTTAAAATAGAGCTAACCGATTTCGGCCGTCCGTATATTTCGAAGTCATACCCTTTCTTTTCTAATTCTTCTTTTATCGGCTTAATAAATTCATTGATATATTTTTTTCTTTCTCTTTTGGTGTTGTTCAATTTTTCAACGATAGACTGATAGGTTTCTCGTTCGGTGTATTTTAAAGTTAAGTCCTCAAGCTCCGTTTTTATTTCATAAAGCCCGAGACGATGAGCTAATGGAGCATATAAATAAGCTGTTTCAGAAGCAATCTTTAATTGTTTTTCACGCCGCATGCTGTCAAGTGTTCTCATATTATGTAGCCTATCTGCTATCTTAATTAAAATAACCCTTGGATCATCAGCGAGTGTAAGTAATATTTTTTTGAAATTTTCTGCTTGTTGTGTCGTATTGCTTGTTTCAACTACTGTAGAAATTTTAGTGAGTCCCTCTACAATTCGAGCAGTAAGATTACCAAACTCCATTTCGATTTCATCTAAAGTTACTTCTGTATCTTCAACGGTATCATGTAATAATGCACAAATAACGGAGGTTACGCCCAAAGAAATTTCTTCTACAACAATTTTGGCAACAGCTAAAGGATGCAATATATATGGCTCACCTGATTTACGTCGCATATCTTTATGTGCATTAGCTGCAATTTCAAAAGCGCGTCTTACAAGCCTCTTGTCTCCTTTTTTAAGCTTTTGTTTTAAAGCCCTAAGCAATGAACGATATTCCCTCAGTATTATTTTTTTTTCTTCCTCTTCAGTTAAATTGTATGTTTCTAATGATTTCATTTTATTAATTAAAATTAAAAAAAATAAAAATACTTTCAAAATTGAATAAAAAAATTTTGTTTAAAAAACAGTTTGTAATTTTATCGAATGAAGTTATATATTGTAGCTACGCCAATTGGAAATTTAAAAGATATAACATTAAGAGCATTAGATGTTTTGAATGAAGTAGATATTATTTTGGCTGAAGATACCAGAACTTCAAAAGTTCTTTTGAATCATTATCAAATTAACAAGCCATTGTGGAGTTATCACCAACACAATGAACATGTTATTTTAGAAAAAATTATTAATGAAATTATATCCGGTAAAAAAATTGCCTTGATATCGGATGCCGGTACACCGGCCATTTCAGACCCCGGTTTTTTATTGGTTCGAGAATGTATAAAAAATCAAATTTCCGTTGAATGTTTACCGGGGGCAACAGCCTTTGTGCCGGCTTTGGTTTTAAGCGGATTTCCGATTCAGCGTTTTATTTTTGAAGGCTTTTTACCATTAAAAAAAGGAAGGCAAACTATCTTTAAAAGATGGAATGAAGAGGATAATACCATCGTTTTTTATGAGAGTCCACATAGATTGCTCAAAACTTTAAATGAACTAAAATTATACTTAATTAACGACCGTAAAATAGCAGTTTGTAGAGAAATAAGTAAAAGATTTGAAGAAGTACTAAGAGGTACGGCAGATGAAATGATACAACATTTTCAAACACATAATCCTAAGGGGGAATTTGTAATAGTGATTTCTCCCTTCAATAAAAATTAAATTCAACTTAACGATACAAATTCATTAAATAACTAAAGAAAAAAGTAATTTTGCATAACTGCAAGTATGACTATCGCTTTGTGATTGCAAAGAGGAAAGTCCGGACAGCAAAGAGCAACATACCATCTAACAGATGGGCTTGCAATAGCAAGTAAGAAAGTGCCACAGAAAATAACCGCCCATATTTGGGTAAGGGTGAAAACGTGAGGTAAGAGCTCACGATTTTTAATGGTAACATTAAAAGTGGGTAAACCTTATGTGCTGAAATGCCAAATAAATGAGCGTTTGAAGGCTGCTCGTTTGATGCTCATGGGTAGGCAGATACATGCAATTGGTGACAATTGTAGCAGATAAATGATAGTCTTTAAGTAGCAATACTTAAAACAGAATCCGGCTTATATACTTGCAGTTTTTTTTTCTTTTTAAAATTTCCTGATAAGAATATCCTTTGGCATGGCTATTGATAAATAGGAAGTTTTTTTAAAAAAAACGCCTTTTTAATAAATTAATAAAAAAATATACGACATATATGCAGTTTGAAAGACAGTTTTTCGCAGATAATAATGAAGAAATTGACATTATGCCAATTGTGCCACTTAATGAAGATGAAATGAGCGAAGATGATAAAAAGAAATTACCTTCCGAGTTAACTATATTACCAATCCGAAATATGGTACTATTCCCGAATGTAGTACTTCCAATTACTGTTTCGAGAGATAAATCCATACAAGCATTAAATCATGCCGAAAAAAATGGAAAATATATTGGTGTCATTTCACAAAGGGACCCAAATAACAAAGACCCTCAATTCAATGATATTAATCAAATAGGTACTGTTGCTGAAATTATTAAACAAATCAAAATGCCTGATAATAGTACAACCGTATTTATCAGAGGGCGTTTAAGATTTGAAATCAAAGAATGGTTGAGTGATGAGCCCTACTTCAAAGCAAATGTCAATTATTTAAATGATGAAATGCCCAGTGCGAATGACAATGAATTTATAGCTATGAGCGATTCTGTAAAAGAGTTTGCAGAACAAATCATTCAAAAGTCAACAAATATCCCACCGGAATCATCTATCATGATTCGCAATATAAATAATGTAACTTTCTTACATCACTTTATTGCAAGCAATTTGAATTGTGAAAGTAAAGAAAAACAAAAACTATTAGAAGAAAATAATTTTAAAAAAAGAACAGAAAATTTACTAAGATTATTACAAATCGAATTGCAACATGTTGAACTTAAAAATAAAATTACCAATAAAACGAAAGGCGAACTTGACAAACAACAAAAAGAATATTTTTTAAACCAACAATTAAAAGCTATTCAAGATGAGCTTGGAGGTGAAGGGAACGACAGAGAAATTAAAGACCTTCAAAAAAGAGCCGAACAGAAAAAATTTAGTGAGGCCGCTAAAGAAATGTTTCAAAAAGGTATAGAGAAACTTCAAAGAATGCACCCTTCAACGCCTGACTATTCAACTGTTTACAACCATTTAGACCTCTTACTCGATTTGCCATGGAATGAATACACACAAGATATTTACGATATTCAAAAAGCAAGAAAAATTTTAGACAATGACCATTATGGCATGGATAAAATCAAAGATCGTATTTTAGAATATCTTGCCGTACTCAAACTCAAAGGGGACATGAAATCGCCTATTCTCTGCTTTATCGGACCTCCCGGAATAGGAAAAACTTCTCTTGGAAAATCAATTGCAAATGCAATTGGAAGAAAATATGTACGATTAAGTCTTGGTGGTTTACATGACGAAAGTGAATTAAGAGGACATCGTAAAACATATATAGGTGCTATGCCCGGCAGAGTTATACAGTCATTAAGGAAAGTAAAATCCAGCAACCCTGTTTTTATTTTAGATGAAATAGATAAAATAGGACGTGATTTCAGAGGAGATCCCAGCAGCGCTTTGCTTGAAATCCTTGACCCTGAACAAAACCATACTTTTTATGACAATTATCTTGAGTTGGATTACGATTTGTCTAAAGTTTTGTTTATAGCTACTGCTAATAGCCTAAGTGAAATCCAGCCTGCTTTACGCGACAGACTTGAAATCATTGATCTGAATGGTTATGCTCTTGAAGAGAAAATCGAAATTGCCAAAAAACATCTTATTCCTAAACAAAAAGAATCGCATGGTCTAAAAAAATATTCAATAAAAATCCCCAATAATACCATTGCAAAACTTACCCTAGAATATACTCGTGAAAGTGGTGTAAGAGAATTAGAAAGGCAAATTGCATCTATAATGAGAAACGTTGCCATGAAAATAGCAATAGATGATACTTTTAATTCAATTGAAATAGGAAATGAAGAAGTCGAAAATATTTTGGGAAAACCAAAATATACAAATGAGCTATATAAAAAATCAAACCCACCGGGAGTTGCAATAGGACTTGCATGGACAAGTGTTGGCGGAGTAATTCTTTTTATTGAAAGTGCTTTAAGCAAGGGTAAAGGCAATCTCACACTAACAGGCAATTTGGGCAATGTGATGAAAGAAAGTGCAAGTACTGCCTTATCATATATTCAAGTTCATGCACAAGATTTAGGAATCGATGCTCAACAAGTTGAAAATTCTAACATTCATATTCATGTGCCGGAAGGCGCTACGCCTAAAGACGGACCAAGCGCCGGTATTACAATGCTTACCACAATGGTAAGCGCATTTACAGGTAAAAAAGTCAAACCATTTCTTGCTATGACCGGTGAAATTACGCTGCGCGGTCAAGTGCTACCTGTCGGTGGTATTAAAGAAAAAATTCTGGCAGCCAAAAGAGCCGGCATGAAAGAAATTATACTTTGTGACCAAAATGAAAAAGATGTATTAGAAATAAATCCTACTTATATCAAAGGATTAAAATTTCATTATGTCAATGATATGAGAGAAGTATTAAAGTTGGCAATCCCTTCATAACAAAATACTAATTGTAAGCATAATCGCTTAAGTATTCGTAGTATGAGGTTAATTTACCATCATTACATATAGTGCCACGTTCAATAACATTGCTAGATTTTTCTTTGATTAAATCGGGCAAAACATATTCTTCCAAAAAACCTCCAAAATACTTAGAGGCATCTCTTGGCAATTCATTAGGTAAATTATCAACTGCCATCATATCCACTATATCATACGTATTTTGAAAAGGTATGGCTTGTTGCATTAATTTTTTATCATATCCATAAACCGGATTTGCAATAGTTGAGCTTCCAATATTACAAGGTACTGAGCCGTTTTCATCACAAGTAATATCTGCAATAACAGGCAGGTTAAAATCGGGTCTTTTCATATCTTCCAATTCAAATAATCTTGGAATATTTTTATCCCAATAAATACCATTCATTAGAATATCTGTCATCTTAGTAAAAGGTAAAAATAGACAAGTATAATCTTGCGGATTAGCATGAAAATCATTACGGTTATAAGTGCTATCATCTTTACGTGCATAAAGGTCTTTTCCTCTTAAATGTACAAACACAGGATAAGCAAAGCGTTTTGATAAATATTCATCAACCGACACTTCTGTAACATCTAAATATTGTAAAATATCAAGCACTCCGGTTGCTACACGCCCCGAGCCGGTTAAAGCAATTTTAATGGGAGGCAGGAAAAAATCTTCATAGCTTTCTTTTAACTCCTGAAAGTTCTTCATTCTATTTACAGGATTTAAAGAAAATTGATTAAACTTTTTACCATAAGTAAGCAATCCATTATGAGCGCCAACTACGCCTGCCCAATATCCAAAACCAACTATACGATGCCCATCATCATGAGTCAGACATTCATAATCAATCAGCCTTATCTTTTTTTCAATCAAGGCTTTCATTAAATTTTTATTATAGGGCTGTGCTTTTTTGGTATGAGAAAAAAACAAATACGTTTTATTGGGTAATATACTTTCAATCTTAGGTTCTTTTACTCCAAAAAGTATCTCACAATTTGATAAATTATCATTTACCTCAATCCCTTGAGCCAGGTATTCTTCATCAGAAAAACATCTTATAGGTGAAGGTTGAACTATGAATTTTATATTCGTAAATTTTTCTTGTATCTTTTTACATTGCTTGGGTGAAAAAGGCACTCTGTTATCTTGAGGCACTTTAGACTCTCTAATAATTCCTATTCGTATCATCTCAATTTATCATTTAATTTTGCAAATATAAATTAAAGCTAATGGATTATTTCAAATTATATGACATACCGGTTTCTCTAAAAGTCGATAAAAACCTTATCCAAAAAAAATTTTACGAATTAAGTAAAAAGTATCACCCCGATTTTCATTTACGACAAGAAAGTCAACTTCAAGAAGACGCTCTAAATAAATCTGCATTAATTAATGAAGCAAAAAAAGTATTAGATAATAGTTATAAACGTTTAGAGTATATCCTGAAATTAAAAAATATGATTTCATCAGAAGAAAAACAGACTTTATCAAATGATTTTTTAGCAGAGATGATGGATATTAATGAACAAGTAATGGAAATTGAAATGGGCGATAATGCCCCTGTCAAATTGCAAAATGTTAAAAATGATATTCTTGAAAAAGAAAATGATTTAAAAAAACCTTTGATTTATTATTTTGAGCAGGACGAATTGGAAATAGACGAACAAGGGCTTGAACAGCTAAAAGCTTTTTATTTTAAGAAAAAATATTTACAAAGGATTTTGGATAAATTGTAGTGATAACTTAATATTGCAAACTCCTTGCATATTTAATATGCCCAGATGGCGGAATTGGTAGACGCGCTAGACTCAAAATCTGGTTCTCGCAAGGGAGTGCAGGTTCGATTCCTGTTCTGGGCACAAAAGCTACTTATTTTATAGGTAGCTTTTTTATTAATAGTTATTTTGATTTATAAAAGACTTAACCCCAAATTATAGATGTAATTCTTCTAATGTTTTTTATTTTCATCAAAATTAGTAACCATAATACTTACTGAGATTTTGAGTTTAGAATGTCTATGAAATAAATTTAAATTAAAATTAAAATCATTCATCATTTTTTATTCTCTTTCTATAAATTTCAATACATAATCATCTATATTACTGAAAATAAACTCAGGGTATAATGAGCTGAATTTATTCTTTAAAAGTCCGCCTAATAGGGGTCTTGGTGCTGTTTGATTTAAAGTCTTTGTATCGCTTACTGATAGTTGATAATCGGCAGATGGAAAATAGCTTAGCACTTTCATAGCCAAGTCCACCCTATTCATATAATCGGTACTTGCAATGTGAAAAATACCTTTATGATTATCTTTTAAAAGTAAATACATCGCTTTTGCTACATCTAAAGCATTTACAGGGCTTGCATATTGGTCATAAGGCAGGTTCAAAATAATTTTTTCATTTTTTAAACATTGTGAAATAATACGTGATACAAAATTTTTATTACGTTCTTCATCACCATAAACATTTGTGATTCGCAACACTAAATTATTTTCATTTGTATTGATTACAATTTGCTCAGCCTCCAATTTGTGTTTTGCATATACTGACAATGGGTTGGTTTCATCATGTTCTTGATAAGGACCATGCGTCCCATCAAAAACATAATCTGTGGATATGTAAACCAATTTTGCATGTATCTCATTTGCTATTTGAATTAAATTTTTAGTTGAGATAACCGTTTTCTCATAGCTTTCTTCAATATGTGTTTCACAATAATCAACATGTGTTAAAGCCCCACAATGTACTATCACCTCCGGATTAAATTCTCTAAGATTAAAGTTCTGCTTGTTTGTCAAATCCAATGTATTAAAATAGACTGTATTTTTAGCAGGATAAGTCAAATGAGAGCCGATTACATCCCATTTTTTTTCTTTAAAATATTTTAAACAATTTCCCCCAACTAAACCTGAAGCGCCGGATATAAATACTTTTTTCATCATGTATTAAAAAGGTGATTTAAAGTCTTTAAGTGGTTCAAAAGCTAAATCTCTTTGTGACAAAATTGGTGTTTGCACTCCCCAATCAAATTCAAAACTATCATAGCGCACACCGCCATCAGCTTCCGGAGCATACTCTCCACTAATAAAATAAAATGCAGTTGCTTTTTCGCTTAATGTTAAGAAACCATGTGCAAACCCTTTTGGAATAAACATTGCTTTCGCATTATCTTCAGACAAAATCTGACTTACACATATCCCATAGGTGGGTTCATTTTTTCTCAAATCAAGTGCTACATCCAATATACTTCCTTGAGTACAAAATATTAATTTGTCATGCTCAAAAGGTGGTGTATGAAAGTGCATTCCACGAATAACATTTTTATGTGAAACGGAAAAAAAACTTTCTTTAATATTAAAATCAATTCCATTATTTTTTAAATCTGTATAATGAAAAGGCTTTTCAAAATATCCTCTATGATCACCTGCTCTAAACAAGTTTATTATTTTTACTGCTTGAATATGGGTGTTTTCGATTGAAAAATTCATAGTTACAATTTTAGTTAGTCTTCATTTGTATCATCTATTTTGTTATGGAAATAATCATTAATCAATTCCGAACATTTAATGCCGGGTTCTCTTTCATCAAAATACCAAGAAATTGTCTTTTCAATGGCAGTCTTAGAATTATATACAGGCTCCCACCCGATTTCATTTTTTATTTTATTAATGTCCAACATCAACGTTGCCGCTTCATGTGGTTTTTTCAAATTATTTTCTTTGACTATTGTTCCTTTTCCAACAGTTTGAATTGCTACTTTCGTTAGTTCTTCTACAGCCAAAACATCGTTCTCATTAGGTCCGATATTATAAGCTGTGTTAAAAGATAATGGTTCATTCATCATTTTGGTTGCTAAAAACAAATAGGCACTCAATGGTTCTATAACATGTTGCCAAGGTCTTGTAGCATGAGGATTTCTTAATAAAATCGGTTTATCAAATTGTATGGCTTTTACTATATCAGGGATGATTCGATTTGGTGCATAATCTCCTCCACCGATAACATTTCCTGCCCGCACTGATGCTATTGATTTTTGGTGAATTGAAAAATCACTATTATTAAAAAAAGAGTTCCTGTAAGAAGAAATGATAATTTCTGCTGCTGCCTTACTTGCAGAATAAGGGTCATAGCCTCCTAATTTATGTTGCTCAGAAAAGAAAGTATTATCATCATTGTTTTCATACACTTTATCAGTCGTGATACAAACAACCACACATTTTTTATTAAAATAACGTAGAGCATTCAATAAATTTGCTGTCCCTAAAGCATTAACCTCAAAAGTATAAAGCGGGTTTTTATAACCTTCTAAAACGATAGGTTGAGCTGCTAAATGAAAAATAAAATCGGGTTCAAAATTAAAAATTTCTTCTTGCAATTTATCATTATCTCTTATATCATGAATTATACTTTCGCAAAGTGAGTTGCCATCTATTTGAGGATATAAATCGTAGTTGTTTTCGGGTGCTAAAGCGAAGCCTTTGACTTTTGCTTCCAACAAGGCTAATATTTGTATAAGCCAAGTACCTTTAAAACCGGTATGTCCGGTGACAAAAACTTTTTTGCCTTGAAAGTACTTTTTTAAATAAGCTAATGTTACCATTTTTTCCATATTGGATTTGTTTCCCATAGTTTTTCTAATTCTTCTTTATCTCTCATTGTGTCCATACATTTCCAAAAACCATGATGTTTATAACCTACTATATTTCTATCTTTTGCCAAGTCATATAATGGTTTTCTTTCCCACATGATTTTATCAAAATTTTCGCCTTCTAAATATTTTTTTATTTCAGGTTGTAAAACAAAAAATCCACCATTAATCCATGCCCCGCTATCTTCCGGTTTTTCTTCAAATTGAATCACCGTTCCATCTTCTTCCATATTGACAACTCCAAATCTACTGCTTGGTTGTATAGCTGTCATGGTACAAATCTTACCATGTTGTTGATGAAATTTTACTAAATCTTTAATATTGATGTCACTTACTCCATCGCCATAAGTCAGCATAAAAGGTTCTCCATTTGTATAGGGTAATACTCTTTTTAGTCTTCCGGCAGTCATTGTTTCAAGTCCTGTATCAATCATCGTAATTTTAAAATCTTCAACATTAGAATTATGGATTTCTACTTGATTGTTTTTCAAATCAACTGTTAAGTCTGCATTATGTAGATAATAATTTGTAAAATATTCTTTTATCATTGCCCCTTTATAACCACAACATATAATAAATTCATTATAACCTTCCGCTGCATAAATATTCATAATATGCCACAAAATAGGCTTCCCTCCTATTTCAATCATTGGCTTAGGTTTCAGATGGCTTTCTTCTGAAATACGAGTCCCTAATCCGCCGGCAAAAATGACTACTTTCATAATTTAAATGATATTTATTTTTAAAAAATTGTTTGCAAGATAATTCAAGTCATTCGTTTTTCAATTTCAAAATAATTCAAAAAATATTTTTTTTAAAAAAAGAATGTATTTTTACTCAATGAGAGTCATAATCGTTGATGATGAAGTAACCAGTTCGCAAGTCTTAGAGCATTTATTAATTGAACATGTTCCTAACGTTGAAATTATTTCAATTTGTAATAAAGCTAAAGATGCAGTTGCAAATATTTCTAAAATGAAGCCCGACTTAGTGTTCTTAGATATTGAACTCCCTGACATGACCGGATTTGAAATACTTGAAAAAATACCGCATATAGAATTTGATATTATTTTCACAACTGCATATAGTCAATACGGATTAAAAGCTATTAAATACAGTGCTATTGATTATTTATTAAAACCCATTTCTATTGAAGAATTAAAAAAAGCTATAGAAAAGGCCAGAGATATATTAGAGAATAAACAAATCATCGAACGAGTAAAAATTTTATTAGAAAATATTAATCATTTAAACGAAAATAATCCTTTCAATCGCATCGCATTGCCTACTAATGATGGTTTAAAATTTGTGAAAATACAACAAATAACGAGGTGTTCTTCCTCAAATAATTACACCTATATTTTTTTAGACACAGGAGAGAAATTTTTAGTAAGCAAAACTTTAAAAGAAATTGAAAATAACTTTGACTCCTACCCTTTCTGTCGCGTACATAATTCTCATTTGATTAATTTAAATTATATTAAAAAATTTGTCAAATCAGATATTTTCTCTATCATTTTGCAAGATGGTACCGAAATTGAAGTAAGTCGAAGAAAAAAAGATGAACTTATAAAAATGTTTAATCTTTAATAAAAAATGATTGTCTAAATATAAAAATGATATGAAACTACAAAAACTAAAATTAGCTTTATCTATTTTGTTTTTACTTTTTGGTTCGCAAATAAATGCTCAAAAAGTGTTTTCAGAAGGGTATTTAAAATATGATGTTTTTACAAATAATCAAATAAACCCAAGCGGTGTATATGTTATTTCTGTTAAAAACGGAAATATCAAAAGAGAACTCTCGATGGATAACGGGTACAATAATATTA
Source organism: Chitinophagaceae bacterium (assembly GCA_039811265.1). GTDB lineage: Bacteria > Bacteroidota > Bacteroidia > Chitinophagales > Chitinophagaceae > OLB11. The sequence continues at coordinate 51,780 of JBDHYI010000010.1, forward strand.
CTATTTATAATACCAAAACAGAAAAGACTTTATCATACAATATTGCAGAAGGCAGTAAATATGTTTTAGAATTGACTTCAGAAGAAGTTGATAAAAAAAATCAAAAATTCCAAAACCCGACTTTTACTCCTAATCAACAAAGCAATAAAATAGCCGGATACCAATGCGAGGGAACTCATGTAAAATATAAAACGGGTGAAGAAGCTGATTTTTTTTATACCTCCGATTTATTACCTCCAAATGAAAAATTCAATAGTATGTTTCCAGGGTTGAACGGCATTGCATTGCAATATCAAATCAACTCAGCGAATGGAATGGAAATGAAATTTGTCGCAAATACCGTCAGTATTAGCACCATCGATTCTAAAATATTTTCTATCCCAAACGATTATAAAATTGTTACAAAAAGCGAATTAGAGCAATTAAAATAATTGTATCTTTTTCTTTCATCAATACTTACATTTTTCAATTAATTTTGTCAAATGAAATACCTCATAGCAGGCTTAGGAAACATTGGAGACCAATACACTGAAACCCGTCATAACATTGGGTTTGACATTTTAAATTACTTTGCACAAAAACATAATGCAACTTTTACAAACGACAGACTTGCTGATGTGTGTGAAATAAAGTTTAAAGGAAGAATTTTAATTTTAATTAAACCTACCACATACATGAACCTTAGCGGCAAAGCCGTCAAATATTGGGCTGATAAAGAAAAAATTCCGAATGAACGTATTTTGATTTTAGTTGATGACTTAGCTTTTGGGTTGGACACTTTAAAATTAAAAAAGAATGGCAGTGATAGTGGACACAATGGTTTAAAAAGTATAGCCGAATGTCTTGGTTCAACTGATTATCCGAGATTACGTTTTGGCATCGGGAATCAATTTAATAAGAACAGACAAGTCGAATTTGTTTTAGGTAAATGGAAAGATGAAGAGATAGAAACAGTAAATAAAAAAATAGTAGCTTCGGCTGAAGTGATTGAAAGCTTTGTCACTATTGGCATTGATCGAACAATGAACGAAATAAACAACAAAAAATTTTAAATAACAGCAACATGAAAATAATTTGTGTCGGTCGTAACTATATTGAACATATAGATGAGTTAAAAAATGAAAAACCAAGCAGCCCTGTTATTTTCATGAAACCATCAACAGCATTGCTTACTCAAAATGCAGATTTTTACTATCCTAATTTTACACATGACTTACACTATGAATGTGAAATTGTGTTGAGAATTTGTAAAAACGGTAAGGCTATTCAAGAGAAATTTGCTTCTACTTATTATGATGCAATAACAGTTGGTATTGATTTTACGGCAAGAGATTTACAAGAATATCAAAAAAGCAAAGGGTTGCCTTGGGAAATTGCAAAATCTTTTGACAACTCTGCTGTGATTGGCAAATGGAAAGCACTCAATAATGAAGATAAAGCAAAACCTATTTTATTTAAATTAAACCTCCATCAGCAAACTGTTCAAGAGGGCAATACGGCTAATATGATTTATAGTTTTGATAAAATAATTCACTATGTTTCACAATTTTTCAGTTTACAAGTGGGCGATTTGATATTTACGGGAACGCCCAAAGGCGTGGGAACAGTAAAAATTGGCGATATTTTATCTGCATCTGTTTTTGATGAAGAGTTATTGAAGTTTTCTATTAAATAATTTTTATTTTTCTCTATTCAATAACATCTCTGCCAATGCTTTTAAAGATTGTTTTCGCTTAGATACTACCGGCACTTCTTCTAACAACTCAAATGCTTTATTGGTGCGACTAACAATTTCGTTTTGTAAAATATCTTTTACTCCTATCTTCTCAAAAAACAAAATCATATCTTGTACTTTTGATGAGTCATTTCTATGAAGGAGTGAATTAAAATATGACTTTTGCTCTTCATTAGCTATTTCGCAGGTTTTTGCGTATAAGTAAGTTTTTTTATTACACAAAATATCGCCACCTACTTGCTTTCCTGTCTTCTCGCTATCACCAAAAGCATCTAAATAATCGTCTTTCATTTGAAAAGCAATTCCCATTTCTCTTCCGAAATGATATAACACATCTGAACTGCTTTCAGTAGCGCCACCAAGCATAGCTCCTAATTTTAAAGACATTCCGAGCAACACAGAAGTTTTTAATGTTATCATATTGATATATTCATCTACTCCAATTTCTTCTCTTTTTTCAAAATCCATATCAAATTGTTGTCCTTCGCAAATTTGAATAGCTGTGTGATTAAATAATTCTAAAGCCGGTTTCAAAAATTTATTTTCAATTTTGCTTAAATACACATAAGTAAAAATATTCATTACATCACCCGACAATATCGCCGTAGGTAAATCGTACTTTTCATGCACCGTTTTAAAACCCCTTCTCAATGGAGCTTTATCCATAATATCATCGTGCATCAAAGTAAAATTGTGAAACAGTTCTATTGCAACAGCTGCATTCCAAACACTTTCACTTAAAGGTGCATAAAGCTCGTGGCTCATCAAACACATAACCGGTCTTATTCTTTTTCCTCCAATATTTAATAAATAAGAACAAGGTTCATATAGATTTTTGGCACTTTTTGGAAATTCTTGTTGAGAGAAATAGCTCTCAAATTTTGTCAATAATTCAGAAAAAGTTTGCATGTTGTAAAAGTAGTCAAAAAAATGTATTGATTTTATGGTCAATGATTTTTTAACTCAAATTCTGTATTCGAAATTCAGATAGATGAAATCATGCAAAAAATTTATAAAAAATGTAAAACGTATTTTGTTATTTGAACAATTGAAATCAATTTGAATTGTTATTTTCTACTATTAAAGAATCTACCACCTTTGATATATCGCTTATATATTTATCTTCAAATTCATTTCTAAAACCTGAAAATAGGGAAACTATTTTTCCTTGTTTATCTAAAATAATTGTTTGTGGGAAACGTGAAAATCCAAAATTTTCAAAGTTTCAAAAATCTTTATCCATGAAATAATATTTCTGAAAATCTTCTTTTACAAAAAACTTGATTCTTTCAAGGCTATCTGAAGTATTAAAAATTCCGACAAAAACGTTTTGCTTATCTTGATATTTTGGTATAAGGCTTTTTTCAAAAACTTCATCTAGAATTCTACATGCTAAACAATCAATCCATCCAAAATTAATAATGGTAGCGGTATATTGATTTGTATTAATTGTTATCGTATCCAAATTCATATTTAATACTTTTATTTCCTTATAGATGGCCCTATTATCATTTTTAGAAACTGCTTGAGTATAAAGTTTATTTCTTTTATAACAGAAATCATTTAAAAAATATTTCCCTGAAATAAATGCAATAATGCCCGTTAATAAAATCAGTAATATTTTTTATTTTTTTTTTGAAAAAAAGAAAATAGCAAATATCATTGGTATTAGTAAAGACGTTATTGAAAATTTAGTGAAGTTTCATTGATGAAATTATTTTTATTTCTTTTTAAATCATTTCACTAAAAATGGGAGTAAGTTTGCAATGCAATGAAAATAAAATTTATTCTGATTTTTCTTAGTATCTTTTTTTTAAGTCATTCTTCTTTTGCAAATAAAAAATATGCTCTTAATAACAAACTAAACTATTATTATAACGAAGGTGGTTTTGACCCAGACCGTTTATTATTAGGAGGTAGTTTGGGCATGAACTTTTTTGACAAAGGAAAAGGATATAACTTATATATCAATCCCACAATTGGATATTTATTTGGGCGTTTTCAATTAGGAATCAGTGGCGGCTATAATTTATATCGAACAACCATCCCATACAACAATGGAATAAACGGACTGCCTGAAGAATATAAATTCACATCAAACAATTATAGCGCCTCTCTTTTCACTCGATTTTTATTGTTGGGTCCACTTTTTGTACATGTTGAACCCGGTTATAATTTTTATAAAATCTTAGATGACCCTGCTTTTACTTATGAGCAAACAACCGGCTTGGCGGTTGAACATTCCTCTCGAATTAGTGTGCCAAGTGCCTTAGTGGGTGGTGGTTTTGTATTTCCTTTAGGAGATCGAATTTCATTTATTATTTATGGATTGTATGACCTTATTCAAGACAAACGCTCACCCTATTTTGGACTTCCGATTATTCAAGGCGGTTTTAATTTTGGTAACTTTCGTTAAAATTTTAAAGATATAAATCTCTCATTATTTTTAATATGAATAACATATCTTTGTCGCTCTATTATAACGCATGAAGCATCTTCCAAATATACTCACCTTAGCAAATTTATTTAGTGGATGTATTGCTATTGCTTTTATCCTGAATGCACAACCCTTCGTGAACGAAATCAATGGGCAGCAATATTGGGTGAATGCGGTGCCTCAAGCCTATTATGGAAGTGTATTTATTTTTATTGCTGCTATATTTGATTTATTGGATGGTATGGCAGCACGATGGTTAAAAGTTTTTTCACCTTTGGGAAAAGACTTAGATTCATTTGCAGATTTAGTGAGCTTTGGAGTAGCCCCCGCCATGATTTTATACAAAATGCTTTGGGCAGCTTACATGTCAGACCCCAAGGCAATGGATGTGTCAATAATTGCATTAGCACCGGCATTTATCCTACCCTGCTTTAGTGCATTAAGACTTTCCATTTTTAATCATAGCGAAGAAAATCATCAATATTTCAAAGGTGTCCCCACTCCTGCTGTTGGATTATTGATTGCCTCTTTTCCATTGATTAATTTATACAATCCTTTCGGAATCGGTTTTGCCATGCAAAACGCAATGCTCATCTATATTATCATTGCCTTATTATCTTGGCTGATGGTTAGCAATCTTAAATTATTCACTTTAAAATTTTCCAATTTTTCGATAAAAAAATATTGGACTCAAATAACGTGGCTTGCATTGAGCATCATTGCTATTCCGCTATTAAAAACCTTAACAGTTCCTTTTTCATTTATAATATATATTTTACTTTCCTTTACATACAAACCTGAAAAATCATGATGTACACTGCACATATCACTATTATGCCCCTTGCTGAACTACTAGACCCACAAGGCAAAGCAGTCAATGAAGCACTGCACAATTTATCTTTGCATTCCATCAAAGATGTGAGAATAGGAAAACATATCAACCTTTCTATAGAGGCTGATAATAAAGAGTCCGCTTATGAAATAGCTGATGCTGCTTGTAAAAAAATTCTTTATAATGCCGTAATGGAAAGCTACTCAATAAAAATTGAAGATTAAAATACTTTTTACAATTAATAATGTGGAATATTTTATCAAAATTTGTTTATAAAAAATAAAAAGATTACCACAAAGAATTAAAAATTGCAAGTAATTTTGCTCTTTAATGGACAAAGAAAAAATCGCAGTTTTATTACTCTCTGACGGCACTTATTTTAAAGGAAAAGCATATGGGGCTATAGGTGAAGCCAAAGGCGAAATATGTTTCACAACCGGAATGACCGGATATCAAGAAGTATTTACAGACCCCTCCTTTTACGGACAAGTCGTGATTATGAATAGTGTGCATATCGGGAATTACGGAGTAAAAAACACAGATGAAGAAAGCAATTCTGTCAAGATTTCGGGACTGATTGCCAAAAACTTATCAGAAACTTATTCTCGACCACTGGCAGATGATTCACTTGAAAACTATTTAATCAAAAATAACGTAGTCGCTATTCATAATATTGACACCAGGGCTTTGGTAACACATGTCAGACAAGCAGGTGCCATGAATTGTATTATTTCATCACTTACTGAAGATATTGATGAATTAAAAGAAAAATTAGCTCAAGTACCTAATATGAATGGGTTGGAACTATCTTCTTATGTTACAACCAAAGATACATATTATTTAGGTGATGAAAAAAGTTCAAAACGAATCGCCGTTATTGATTTTGGAATAAAAAAACATATTTTAGATTGTTTAGTATCCAGAGGTGCCTATTTAAAAGTTTTCCCTGCAAAAACGAATTTTGAAGAAATAAAGTCATTCAATCCCAATGCTTATTTTCTTTCAAATGGTCCCGGCGATCCATCTGTAATGCATTATGCAATGGAGTTAACTAAAAAGATACTTGAAGATGACAAACCGGTTTTTGGTATTTGTTTAGGTCATCAACTGATTGCATTAGCCAATGGAGCTAAAACATATAAAATGCACCACGGGCATCGTGGCATCAACCATCCTGTATTGAACCTGGAAACAATGCAAAGCGAAATCACAACGCAAAATCATGGTTTTTCAGTAGATGCAGAATCTCTCAAAAATATTGACAACATAAAAATCACTCATAAAAACTTAAACGATGAAACCATTGAAGGAATTCGTTTAAAAGACAAAAAAGTTTTTTCAGTTCAATATCATCCTGAAGCAACTCCCGGCCCCTTTGATTCCGATTATTTATTTGATGATTTTATAAAACTCATTTAGCTTTTTTCCCAATCCACTAAATCATTTTTTATGAAAAAACATTTATTAATCTTGCTAATTTTATTCTTCGGCATCCTTGTTATCAATGCTTGCAAGAAAAAATCAAATCAGACAAACAATCATAATCAAACAGTCGTTTGTACAACACCGGCAAACTCTATTGTTTGTAATGATAGCGTTTTTCATATTACTACTGATACAACTTATGCAACTTTGAATAACACATTTTACTCTGAACATATTATAAGTGGCGACAAAGGTTGTGGTATAGAATATGGGTTTTCTCATCTACCAAGTGCCGGTATTTATACTGTAACAAATAATCATTCTCTTATAAAAAGCGATACTCAAAAAGTTTTTGTACAATATTTCCTTAATGGGAATTCCTACACTGCACAAGAAGGGACTTTGACGATTATTGGCTCCGGCGTTGGAGCGACCGTTGAATTTTGCAAATTGTTATTCAAAAGCCATATTAATGATTCATTGATAGTCAGTATGAAAACCGACTTTCAGTAGAGAAAACAAAAAAATATTTTAAAGATTTACATAAAATAAATTTTATTATACTAAAAAATAATCATACCTTTGCAACCCTAAAATAGAATAACGATGCAAAACGCTGTAAATTTTGTTCACGAACAACTGAATACTTCAAAACAAGTACCTCAATTTAAAGCAGGCGACAATATCGCAGTTAACTATAAAATTGTAGAAGGGAACAAAGAAAGAATTCAAACATTTAAAGGTGTTTGCATTAAAAGACAAGGGAAAGGAGCTACGCAATCTTTTACAATTCGAAAAATGAGTGATAATATAGGAGTGGAAAGAACTTTTCCTCTATTTTCACCAAATATAGACAGCATTGAATTACAAAAAGTTGGGAAAGTAAGAAGAGCTAAATTATTCTATTTAAGAGATCGTCAAGGTAAAGCTGCACGTATTAAAGAAAAGCGAGTAAAATAAAATCATAATTGATAATATTAAAAAAGTTGCCATTGGCAACTTTTTTTTTCTCCCATAAAAATTAAATTCTACCTCATTTTTCAGTTAAGATATAATTAAATTTTTATTTACAATATATTATATATCAATTAGTTATATTTATAACATTATTCATTTTTTTTTAGAAGAAAAGCATTTAGTGGTGTTTTTTTTTATAAATTCATTCTTTTTTAATAAATTTGTGAAAATAAAAATCATAAAATGACAATTTTAAATACGCTTATATTGAGTTTACCCGGAGGTTCAGAATGGATAATAATTGCATTGGCTGTTTTAGTTTTATTTGGTGGAAAAAAAATACCCGAATTCATGAGAGGATTAGGACGTGGCATGAGAGAATTTAAAGATGCAAAAGATAATATTAAATCTGAATTAGAAGCCGGCATGAAAGAAGGAGATAAAAATCAATAAAACCCATTAGGAATTAAAGGTATTACTAATAAAATAAATATTTGGGGGGGATGAATAAAATATATTATATTTTAATCTTTATTACTTATTTCTTATTTGGAAATTTCCAAAAACTAAATGCTAAAGACTCTGTAGTAGTAAACATTATCACAGACACTAATATTATTCGTAAAATCAAAGAAAAGAAAGGCGAAGTATATATCAACCCTTTCATAAAAGAAACCGACAGTTCAAGATTTGTATCTCGAACAAACAAAAAAAACAATAATAAAACCCAAACACCTAAAGCTAACAAAAGCCTATTTGGCGAATTTGCAAATTATATAAATGAATACATTTTAAACTATCATAACAATCATGGAGATCGTATGCAAAAAATTGTTGCCAGAAACAAAGGACAATTTAAGCTTATTGAAAATGTGATGAAGCGATATAATCTTCCAAGCGAAATGAAAGCATTGGCTATTATAGAGTCTGCTCTTAATTGCAACGCTGTATCGCCTGTAGGCGCAGTTGGACCATGGCAATTTATGGCCGGTACTGCCCAAATGCTTGGACTAAAAGTGGATAACAATGTAGATGAAAGAAAAGATTTTTATAAAAGCACACAAGCTGCCGCCAAATATATAAAACAATTGTATGGAATGTTTAATGATTACTTATTGGTAATTGCCTCATATAATTGTGGGCCTGCACCTGTCATTAGAGCTATTAATAGTGGTGCCGGTCGTAGCTTTTGGGATATAAAATCAAAACTACCCAAAGAAACTCAAAACCACGTTATGGCGTTTATTGCAACCTCTCTATTTTTAGACAATCACAGTAAAGTGCTTACTTTCGGAAATATTCCAAAAGGTATAAAACCTCCAAAAGCTGATTTGTCAAGTCTCAACAATTCTTTTGCTAATAATGATACCGGAGTAGAAGACAATAATAACGATGATAAAGTAAAATTTAGCCAAAGGGAACTCGACAATATGGCAATTTTAAAAGTGAAAGGAAATTATAAACTCAATGCCATTTCAGTTGTATTAGATGAAGATTTAGTACGTTTGAAAAGATGGAATCCTGATTTTGATGAAAATGTTTCTAAATCAACTACACCTATTCATTTAAGAATCCCTATCAACAAGCTTGAAAAATTTATCATTTCTAAAGATGAAATTTTAGCACAATCGGCCAAAATGAGTTCTTAAATTTTTATCTTTGTTGATAAAAGAAATGCTCCGATATTTTTTAGAATTTGCATACAAAGGTACCTATTTTAAAGGCTTACAAGCCCAGCCCAAACAAATAACCATACAAGGTGAAATAGAAAATGCCTTATCCATTCTAACAAAAGATAACATCAAAACTACACTTTCCAGTCGCACAGATGCCGGCGTGCATGCCCATCAAAATTTTTTACACTTTGATACAAATTTCATTTTAACTAATTCCTTTTTATACAACTTAAATTCAATTCTACATTCAGACATTGTCATCCGTAACATTTACCAAGTCAATCATTCAGCACATTCAAGATTTGATGCCACTGAGCGAAACTATACCTATCATATCATTCAAAATAAAAACCCTTTCTTAAAAGAAATTGCCTACTACTACCCTTTCAAAATTGATATTGAAAAGATGAATCAAGCTGCTTACCATTTGCTTACACATAAGTCGTATCAAGTGTTTTCAAAAAAACATACCGATGTCAAAACTTTTTTATGCTCCATTTCAAAAGCCTTTTTTGAAACAAATCAACAAGAAATTATTTTTCACATTTCATCAAATCGATTTTTGAGAGGAATGGTAAGAGGTATTGTTGGCACGCTCTTACAAGTAGGGAGAGGACACATTTCTGTATCTCAATTTCAAGAAATTATTCAAAGCAATGACAATGCACATGCTGACTTTAGTGCCCCGGCATTAGGACTATTTTTAGAAAAAGTAAATTACCCGCCTCAAATGCTTTCAAACAAAATACAATCAATCGAATAACCATGAATATATATCCAGAAAACTTACCGTCTATTCTTGGTTTTGAATCAATCTTACATCAACTCAACGAATACTGTAAAGGAGCAAAAGCTAAAGAGATTTTGTCTAAATTGAAGCCCACAACGAATTTCAACTCAATTCATACCCAACTAGAAGAAACTTCTGAATATATTATTGCAACGGCAGGTAAAAGTATTTTATCTCAACAACAATACCCTGAATTAGATACTGTTTTAAATATATTAAAGATAAAAAATTCAGTATTAAGCACTAAACAATGTGTCCAAATAAAAAACACAGTCAGCTTGTTTAATGAAATCATTTATTTTTTTGATGATAAAAATAATTTGTTCCCCCAGATAATAAAAAAAATTGGAGATATAACTAAAGATGAGATTCTAATTCCTTTAATCGATGATATTATTGACAAAGATGGTATTATAAAAGATACAGCAAGTTCAACTCTCTTTCAGCTCAGACAGAATTTAAGAGAAAACCGAAAATTGAGCGATCGTATTTACAAAACACATCTTGAGCGTCTAAGAAAAAATGGTCATTTAGCCGATATTGAAGAGAGTTTTATTAATGGTAGAAGAGTTGTTGGTGTATTGTCTGAATTCAAAAGAGAAATTAAGGGTATTATTTTAGGGCAATCTGCCAGCGGAAAAATTACTTATATAGAGCCTCAAAATTTAGTACACCTGAATAATGAAAAAAATGAATTAGAAGAAGATGAAAAAAAAGAAATCTATAAAATTTTAAAAATAACTACAGAAAAAATTCAACCACATAAAACCCACTTGGCTATTTATTATCAATTATTGATTGATTTTGACATCTTAAATGCCAAGTCGCAATTAGCTAAATTACTCAAAGCAAATAAGCCTTATATCTGTATTAAAGAGCCTAAAATTCATTTACTGCAAGCATATCACCCTGAATTATATCTACAAAATATTGAAAAAAAATTACAAACAATTCCATTTGATTGCACATTTAATGAGGAGCAACGTATCATGGTTATAAGTGGACCTAATGCCGGTGGAAAATCTATCACTCTCAAAACAATAGCGTTGTTACAAATGATGTTTCAATGCGGATTATTTATTCCTGCACACCCTAAAAGCGAACTTAGTATAATGGAAAATTTATTTGGCGATATTGGTGATAGTCAGAGTATTGAAGATGGTTTGAGTACATACAGTTCAAGGCTTTTAAAGATGAATTATTTTCTTAAAAATGCTAAAGAAAAAACACTTTTTGTAATTGATGAATTTGGCACGGGGAGCGATCCGGATATGGGTGGTGCATTAGCAGAAGTAATTTTGAACAGATTAAATGAAAAAAAATGCTTTGGTGTTATCACAACTCATTTTACTAATTTAAAACTATTGGCTGATCATCAACCGGGCGTTTTCAATGCTTGTATGCTTTTTAATATAAAAACATTGAAACCTTTGTATCAATTACAAATTGGAGAGCCGGGTAGTTCTTTTACATTTGAAGTGGCAGAAAAAACAGGAATGGATAAAAAATTGATTGAAGAAGCTAAAACAAAACTTTCAAAAGAAAAGGTAAAAATGGATGCTCTCTTAAATCAATTACAAATTGAAAAAAACAAACTCATTAAGCTCAAAAAAGATTTTCAAAAACAAATGAGTAAAACAACAGCAGCTAAAAGAGAATTCAACGAGTTGAATGAACAGCTTGAAATATCCATCCAACGACAGCAACAAAACAAAGAAGAAAAACAACGCTTAATGGACTATGGCAGGAAATTGCATCAACTTACTGATGAGTGGCTAAATACTAAAAATAAAAAAGAGGTTATCAATAAATTTGTTAAGCTCGCCGGATATGAATATGCTAAAAAGAAATCGCAAGATGAATTTGAAAAAACAAAAGAGTTTAAGGATAAAAAGATAAAACATATTAAACCAAAAATCAAAGTTGGTTCTAAAGTAAAAATATTAAAAGGTAAAGAAATCGGAGTCGTTAAGCATTTACATGAAGAACGAGCAATTATTTCTATCGGAAATATAGAAATGAATGTTGGCTTAGAAAAATTGGAGTTAATTTTTGATTAGTTTTTACGAACAATTGCTTTTAACTTCGTTTCAAGCGTTAGAATAATTTTTTGCATCTCTTGCTCTACATCGTAGTCTGTCAATGTTTTTTCAGCATTATAAAATGATAAATTAATTGCATAAGATTTTTTATCAACACCTATTTTATCACTTTCAAAAACATCAAAAATTTGAATATTTTGTAACAATTGAGATTGTACTTGTTTTATAGCTTTTTGTATATCTGAATATTGAACAGTTTTATCGATAATGAAAGCCAAATCTCTTTGCACTACAGGAAACTTAGGTATTTCAGTATATTTTGTTTTATAGTTTTTATAAAATTGATTTACTTCATCCCAAATTATTTCAGCATAAAATACATCTTGTTTTAAATCAAATTGCTTTAGTTTTTCAGTAGTAACATTTTGAATTTTCCCGATTATTCTTTTTTGAAATAAAATATTCAATTGATTTTGTTCTTGAGAAAATTGAAATTTCATTGATGAAAATAAACTTTCAACAACGCCTTTCAAGTAAAACAAATCAATCGGAACTTGATTCCCTTTCCAAAATTTTGTTTGTTGATGACCACTTGCATATAACGCTAACATGTCCGTTTCGATATATTGCTTTTCTTGTATTTTATATACTTTACCAAATTCAAAAAACTTAATTTCAGTATTTTTTCGATTAAAATTATAAGCTATTGACTCTAATCCGGTCTCAAGCATACTAGCTCTCATCGTATCTAAATTCGCCGAAAGACTATTTATCATTTTTACTAATTGCTCTTGATTTTCATAGTAAGCTGAATTCGTAATCGAATTGGTAAATATTTCATAAAACCCTTTACCAACAAGTTGTTGAGCAATTCTGTTTTTTATACTCTCTTGATAAGGCTCATTATTTGTTGGTAAACTATAAGCAATTTTTCCGGTAAAAGGAACATTGTCCAATCCATCAATACGCATAATTTCTTCAACAACATCCACTTGTAACTTAACATCGTTTTTTGCATAAGGAACTGCTACTTTCAAATCATCTATTGACTCAGAAAGTATTTCAAATGTAAGTGCTTTTAAAATATTTTTTATTTGCTCTTTTGAAAATTCTTTTCCTGCGATTTTATTTATTTTTCTATAATCTAAATCAATTATATGCTTTTGGAAAGGCTGAGGATATACATCAATTATTTCAGAACTGATAACACCACCTGCTATTTCAACAATTAATGATATGGCTCTTTGTAATGCCGGCAAAGTGTTATCTATATCTACGCTTTTCTCAAATCGAATAGCGGCATCTGTTCTGAGTTGATGTCGCATGGAAGTTCTACGAATAGATGTTGGTTTAAACCAAGCACTCTCAATAAAAACTGAAGTTGTCGTTTCAGTCACACCAGAATTTTTACCACCAAAAACACCGGCTATACATAGATAATTTTTATCATCACAAATCATTAAATCTTCATTACTCAATATTCTTTCTTTATCATCTAAGCATAAAAATTTATCTCCGGCATTTGCCGTTTTTATGATAATTTTATTGCCATTAATTTTATTCCTGTCAAAAGCGTGAAGTGGTTGCCCCCACTCATGCAATACGAAGTTTGTAATATCCACTATATTGTTGATAGGACGTAAACCTATTGATTGTAATTTTGTTTTTAACCATTCTGGTGATTCTTCCACCTTGATATTGTCAATGCAAACGCCTATATATCTTGCACAAAGTTTAGTATCACTGATTTCAATTTTAAAATGTTCATTAGCTTGATTTTGCAGAGCTTTAGTTTCTGGAAGTTTACAAGAAATAATTTTATTTTGAATATTTGACAAATAAGCACAAACATCTTTCGCAACACCAATATGACTCATGCTATCCATACGGTTTGGAGTAAGCCCAATTTCATAAACATAATCAGGTTTGTCAATTTTATAATAATCAGCAACATTAGCTCCGGGTTGCAATTCTTCATTTATAACAATAATACCATCATGGCTATGCCCTAATCCTATTTCATCTTCAGCACATATCATACCTTGACTTTCGACACCTCTTATTTTTGCTTTCTTCATAGTAATAGGCTCCCCTTCAATTGGATAAATTGTTGTGCCAATTGGAGCTACAACGACTGTTTGATTTACCGCCACATTTGGAGCTCCGCATACAATTTGCAAAGGAGTATCTCCTCCGACGTCAACCGTTGTAAGCTTTAATTTATCGGCATCGGGGTGTTTTTCACAACTTAGAACTTTACCAATTTTTAGGCCTTGCAATCCCCCTTTTATTTTTTCAACTTTATCCATTGACTCTACCTCCAAACCGACTGAAGTTAATATTTCTGAAAGTTTTTCAGGAGATAAGGTTTCAGGTAAATATTCCGAAAGCCATTTATAAGAAATTGTCATTGTTGAATTAAAATTTTAAAATAAAAAAATTGGTGTGCAAATATAATACTGAAATCAAAATAGGAATACAAACAGATGAAGTTAAACACAAATTATTCAATAGATGCTTTGATATAATAAAATTTTCCGAATACATAATTTAGGTTTAAAAAAGTTATTGTGGTATTATTTTTCAGCGTTAAAACATTTTGTTTTTGTACTAAATAATTTTCTCGCTTAATTCTAACCATCGGAATTCTTTTTCCTCAATTTGATGAATTAGTTGAATCATTCTTTCGCTGAGTTTTTGAATTTCTTCATACGTGTTTGCTCCGGAGCTGAGTTTTAATTCTATTTCTTTTTTTTCAGACTCCAAAAGCGGTAACTCTTTTTCGATTTTTTCAAATTCTCTTTTTTCGTTGTATGTTAATTTTGTTTTTGTGTTTGATTTTTCTTTTGGAGTTTGTTCAATGGGTTTATTTATTTTAATTGTTGCATTTTCATTCTCAAGATTTTTCTCATTTTGTTTAATTCTATAGTTGGCATAATTTCCCGGAAAATCAGTAATTACGCCATCTCCTTCAAAAACAAATAAGTGATCGACTAACTTGTCCATAAAATAACGATCATGGCTTATAATTAAAATGCAGCCTTGATAGTCGGTTAAAAATTCTTCGAGTATTTGTAATGTTTGTAAATCTAAATCATTGGTTGGTTCATCTAAAACTAAAAAATTGGGATTTTTAAATAAAATAGTCAACAATTGTAATCTTCTTTTTTCGCCACCACTCAATTTGCTTAAATAAGTGTATTGTTGTTCTGAAGTAAAGGCAAATCGTTCTAAGAATTTTGATGCACTTAATTTTGTACCATCAGCTAAGGGAAAAAATTCAGCAAAATCTTTTACATATTCAATAACACGTTTATCTTCTTTATATTGAAGTCCCTCTTGAGAAAAATAGCCAAACACAATGGTCTCTCCATGATTTATTTTTCCGCTATCGGGTTTCAGTATGTCGAGTGCGATATTAATAAATGTGCTTTTCCCTACCCCATTTTTTCCTATTATTCCAATACGTTCTCCTTTTTTAAATGTATAATCAAAACCTTTTAAAATAATTTTATCTCCGTATTGCTTATACACTTTTTTCATTTCTAAAATCTTACCCCCTATCCGTGTCATTTTTACTTGAAGTTGTACATCTAAATCGGTAACTTTTTGTTGTACTTTTTTTTCAATCAAGTCAAAATTATCTTGTCTGGCTTTTGATTTGGTAGTCCTTGCTTTAGGTTGTTTTCGCATCCATTCCAATTCTTTTCGATAAATATTTTTATCTTTTTGAAATTCGCTTTGTTGCACTTCAATGCGATGAGCTTTTTGTGTAAGAAAATAGTCGTAATTTCCTTTATGAATAAAAATTTCTTGTTGGTCTATTTCTATTATTTCATTGCAGACATTATCTAAAAAATAGCGGTCATGCGTGACCATAAAGATAGTTGTATTTTGATTGCTCAAATAATTTTCAAGCCATTCGATCATTTCAATATCTAAATGATTTGTAGGCTCGTCCATTAAGAGTAAACACTTCCCTTCATATAATTTTGATTCAATAAGAACTTGAGCCAAAGCGACTCTTTTCTTTTGCCCTCCACTAAGATTTTTTATTGGCTGCGATAAATTTGTTATGTTTAATTTCGACAATATCTGTTTTACTTCTGCATCAAAACTCCAAGCATTATGAATATCTATTTGCTCAATCAGGTGTTGCAATCTTATTAAATCGCTTGCTTCTTTTTCGGACAGCTCTTCATATTCTTTAATTAAATGGACAATAGGGTTATTGAGATTGAGTACATTATCCCAAATTGATTTTTCATTATTAAAGTCATTTTCTTGTTTGAGCATTACAAGGTTTATGTCTTTATGAATCCAAATCTTCCCTTTATCCGGAGTATCTTTACCTGCTATAATATTGAGTAATGTTGATTTTCCGAAACCATTACGGGCAACTAAAGCGATTTTATCGCCTTCTTCTATATGAAAAGAAATATTATCAAAAAGAGTGCGTATTCCAAAAGACTTTGAAATATTTTCAATAGATGCGAAATGCATGACTTAATTTAAATTATTTTATTGGTTTTTCTAAAGGGGCATCTCCTTGCTCACGAACATCAATTTGAATAACATCGAAAGTCATATTCCAATAGCGTCCATCCCAACGCAATGCATCATAAGAACCATCCGGTATATAAGTGAATTTTTTATTAGGATCTCCAATTTGCGATTCGCAATGATCAAATATTATTTGGTTTGTTTCGTTATCTAAATTCAAATGAACTTTAGAGCCTTTTTGATATTCATAAACAAAACGATTGACTGATTTTCTTTTATCTTTATCAATGATGTTAAATACCGGTGCGCCGAATACTGCCTGCCCATTAGAATTAAAACCAAACGGCTCAACAATTTTTTTATCACTATTTAAAGCCGCTCCATTCCATCCTAATAAAAAATAAATATTGTCATTACCAATATTTTGTTGAATAATATTATAATACAAAGCCCCATACCATCTGTTATTCATCAATATTGAATCTTCTGCACCTCTCACAATTTGATCAGACACATCAATTAAAGGGATTATTTTACCATTATTCATTTGTATAACACCATAATATCGGCGTTCTGCAGTTGATTTTACAATTTCCCAATTAAAAATTTTAAACTTATTATCCGGAGAGTTTAAGATATTAATATAGTCTTTCAGTTTACTAAAAGGATAATTATAGGAATTATTTTCATTTAATGCTTTTTTAAAAACTCTTATAAATTCATAACACCCCTGCGTTCGATTTTCAGGAAAAACAGAATAGTACATGCTATCTGTCAAATACACCAAAGTATCTTCTAAAATTTGCATTGTAGTTAGTTTAGAAACATCCTTATCATGTATGGGCTTTGGTGTTGCATCTATTCCTATTTCTTGTGCATTAACTTTAATATATCCAAAAGCGATAAATATCAGAAAAAATATTTTTTTCTTTAATTGCATAATGAACAAATTTAAGGTAATATTTTATTAGTTTTCAAATAAAAAATACAATGATTGTTTTTAAAAAATTATAATTTAAGCCTCGGCAAAGCTCGTTAAAAAAATCAATAGTAATTTTAGGGGATTTTAATTTGTCTCGATATTCAAGATTATAGTCATTTACGATAATAACACTTAAGCTATCAAATATTAAGGGCTCCATTTCTTTATAAACCTTTAACTCTTTAATGGGCTATGTCAAATTGATTGTCAAGTTAATTGCTGTTAATTATGAAAATTTTTTCACACACTAATACAGAATACACGGAAAGATTATATATTTGCATTTAATGCTAATTAATATGAGTAAAAAAGCAATTAATAGGCTTAAAGTAGTTTTAGTTGAACACGGGAAGACCAATAAATGGTTAGCCAAAATGTTGGGCAAAAATGAAACGACCGTTTCACGATGGTGTACAAATGAAGTTCAACCATCATTAGAAACCTTAATTGAAGTAAGTGAGTTGCTCAATATTGATGTAAAAGAATTGATAATCTCTAATAAAGAAAGTATATAATGGCGACAGAAAAAGAATTATTAGCTGAAATAGAGGCACTAAAAAAGAAATTAGAAGTTGCCAATAACCGGATTAAAACCGAGAAATACGGGATAACTTGGTTAGACGTGCCGGAAGCATTTGAAGAAGAAAGTGAAAACCAGTTACCAATACTTACAGAGGTAAAAGAAAAGGCAATAAAAAATGATGATGGAAAACCAACTCATATTTTGATTGAAGGAGACAACTATCATTCATTAACTTGTCTTAATTATACTCATAAAGGCAAAATTGACCTGATTTATATCGATCCACCATACAATACAGGAAAAGACGGCTTTACATACAAGGACAAAAGAATTATTGATAAATTTCCAGATGGAACGACAGTTCCAAAAGATTCACCATTAAGGCATAGTTATTGGCTTTCATTTATGTACAAAAGATTAGATTTAGCCAAAGATTTATTAAAAGATACAGGTAAAATAATTATCAGCATTGATGATAATGAAGTTGCAAATCTTGTCCTATTATGTGCAAAAGTTTTCGGAAGTTATAACCAAGTGGCAGTTTTACCTACGATAATGAATTTAAAAGGCAATCAAGATGAATTTGCATTTGCAGGCACTCACGAATATACAGTGATTTTTGCAAAAGACATCTCAAAATGTAATTTCAACCAATTCGATTTAGATGATTCTGAATTAGAAAAATGGGATGAAGATGATATTGGGTACTTTAAAAAAGGTGCACCAATGAGAGCAACAGGAGAAGAAGATAAAAGAGAAGATAGAGCAGAAATGTTTTATCCAATTTTCATCAAAAATGACGAAGCCTTTACATTAACAAAACAAGAACATTCAAAACTTTACGATAAGGAAACTAAAACATTTGACGATGATTTTTTAAAAGAGATAATAGTCAAATACGAACAAGAGGGATTTGAAACAGTTTTACCACTTTCAGGAAGTGAATATGGTAGATGGCGTTGGGGGTTTTCTGAAAAAAACAGAAGAAGACTAAAAACTGATGTAATAATCAGTCGTACAAAAAATGGTATTTCATTATACAAAAAGCAACGTCCAGATTTGGACGAACTACCCACAAAAAAACCAAAATCTCTTTTTTATAAACCGGAATATTCAAGTGGTAATGGAACGGGGCAATTAAAGAATATTTTGGGTTACAAAGCTTTTAAAAATCCAAAACCCATTGATTTAATCCTTGATTTAATTCAATTGTCAACTGACAAAAAATCAACTGTTTTAGATTTCTTTGCAGGTTCAGGTACAACATTGCACGCTTGTTTAGAGCTAAATAGACAGGGGCATACTATCCAAAATATTATTTGTACAAATGATGAGGGTAATATTTGTTCAGAAGTCACCTATCCAAGAATCAAAAAAGTAATTGAAGGGTACACCGATTTAAAGAAAAATAAAATAGTAGCTCTCGGAAACTCTTTAAAATATTACAAAACTGACTTTGTAGGTTCTAACAATATTCTTTGGGCAACTGATGAGGATAAATCTTCATTAGCACATAAAGCAGGTTACTTGCTTGCCATAGCAGAAAACACTTTAGAAGAAATAGAATTAAGCAATTGCTTTCAATTATTTGAAAATGATAAAAGAGTAACTGCCATTTATTTTAGAGAAGAAATGACAGAAATGGATGCCTTTTTAGAGAAGGTCGAAAACATTAAAAAACCAATCAATTTATATCTTTTTAGTTGGGGGAATAAGAGCGAATTTGAAGCCTTATTTGACCATTTAGAAAATGTTACAATTAAAACTATTCCTCAACCAATTTTAGAGATTTATAAAAAGATTTACAATATAGTAACGATATGAGCAGATTTAATCCCTTAAACTTTCAACAGAAAGCTATAGATAAATTAGTTTCCACATTTACTGAATTGTGGGGCAACACCGAACCACAAAGACCTTTAGCATTCAAATCGCCAACAGGTAGCGGAAAAACATTTATGGTTGCCAATTTTGTGCATAGCCTAAACGGTATGCCAACGTGGGATTACGACAAAGCATTTATTTGGATTACATTTTCAGAAGATTTAGCATTGCAAAGTACGGATAAGTTTCAGGAATACTTTGATACCAATCTTGAAAATGGTTTACTAACGGTTAATGATTTCAAACAAGGTAAATTATACAAAAACGATATTTTATTTATTAATTGGCAAAAGTTAGTTGCTTCTAAAAAAGAAAATCGTTTGTTGAGACGACCAGACGAAGAAGAATTTTTAAAAGAACAAGGTTACTATTTTGAAGATTTAATTGAGAATACACGCAAAGAGGGCAGAGAAATTATTCTTATCATTGATGAAAGTCACGTTTCAAGTAGTACTGAATTAGCCCAAGACATTATAGATATTATCAATCCAAAAGTAATTCTCAATGTTTCAGCAACGCCAAAAAACATTCCCGGTATTGATCAAATTGAGGAAGGGAAAGCAGGTTATGTTAGTGTAAAACGTGAAGAAGTAGTTGAAGAGGGATTAATTAAAGAAAAAATTGCCGTTCAAACAGAAGAAGATTTAGCCAAATACCCAAACAAAGATTTAGATGAACTGCTATTAGATTTGGCTATCGAACGTCAATCAGAAATTAAGGCAGAATACAAGGCATTAGGGAAGGATATTAATCCATTAGTCTTAATTCAATTACCAAATGATGACAGCCGTTTGAAAGAAACGGGTCAAAAGACAAAAGAAGAAATTGTTTTAGACTATCTTAAAAATAAGAAGATTGATATAGAAAGAAATGTAGCCTTGTGGTTTGACGGCAAACAAAAAAATATGGAGTTCATCACCCATAACGAAAGTGATGTAGATTTTATGCTTTTTAAACAAGCCGCTGGTACAGGTTGGGATTGTCCGAGAGCTCATATTTTGGTTATGTTCAGAGAGATTAATTCAGCTTCTTTTTATGTTCAAACGATTGGTAGAATATTACGAATGGCTGAACCGAACCGTAAAGATGATTACAAGAACAATCCGAACTTAAGAACAGGTTATCTATACACAAATTACAAACGAAATGATGTAGAAATTCCAGACCAAGGAACAAAAAACAAACCTTTTATCTACACTTCAAAACGAAGAGATGATATAGAAAACATTACAGACTTATTTTCAGACTTTGTTTCTCGTGTTGATTATGGGGATTTAGGTCGAGCAGATAAATTCCAAATGAGCTTTTTAAAGTCATTTGATAATTTTTTTGGCTTTGAAGAAACAGATCATCCGAGTGTAATGCGTGAAAAAATTCAGGCAAAAGGCATAGATATAAATCCGACACTAACTAACAAATTAATTGTCGATGCAGAATTTACCGATTACGACAAAATCAACTTAGACTTTGCAAGAAAAGGACACGAGGAGGATTATGAAATTTCAAGAAATGATGTTGAAAAACTATTTAATTGGTTTTGTTTTCAATTGCTTTCAGAACAAACTGAAACCGAAGCAAAGGTTTCCAACGTCTCTCGTTCGTGGTCGCCTTTAAAATCGGCTTTTAGAGTTTGGTTTAAGAGTATCTTTGACCAAGATAGTAATCTTTATTATCGTATTCTAATTAATGACTTAAACAAGGAGCAATCAAGCGTTTTTAGGCCAGCTTTGACTAAAGCTTTGAAAGAATACTATCCTATAAAAAAAGAATATTTAGAAAAACGTAAAAAGGATATTGAGAAACGAGAAGCACCACTTTTTGAAATTAAAGAAGAATACAGCTTTACAGAGGATTATGCGGAATTAACGGAGCGAGAAGGAACGTCAAAACTAAGTGTAATCCAGCCATTTTATTTAAAGAAAGAATATACTGGTAGAGATAACGAATTAAAGTTTATAAACTACCTCGAACAAAAGAAAGACAAATTAGAATGGTGGTTTAAAAATGGGGATTCGGGAAAAGAGTTTTATTGCTTAAAATACTATAACACGGCAAAAAAAGAAGAAGCCCTCTTCTACCCTGATTGGATTTTAAAATTCAAAGATGGTAGAATTGGAATTTTCGACACTAAAAGTGGACAAACGGCACAAAATCCAGAAGGTCGTGCTGAAGGACTTGCCAATAAATTAAAGGAGTTAAACGCCAATGGAGGAAATTATATTGGCGGTTTAGTTGTCTTGGAAAACAATCAATGGTACTATTTCAATAATGAAAAGTATTTATTGGAAGAAACTGTAAACAATGAAGTAAGTGAGCCAAAAGAAAAATATGAGGTTGAGTTCAATTATTCTTATACGCCTGGAAATTTGAGTAAATTTTGGAAACCAATGAATGACTTGTTTTAAGAATTTAAACAATAATTTATGAAGAATGGAATACTTGTCTTGTCCTAAAATAGGTTTACACAAAAATGTGTAAAAATGGACAAAAAAAGTAAAGTCATTTCAGGACTAAAA
>JBDHYI010000011.1:0-73061 GCA_039811265.1 Chitinophagaceae bacterium
ATCTTCCTATAACCTCTCGGAAGAATGTGCATACAAAATCTACGCAAAAACTCTTCGGCTTGTAGTGTCATGGTTTTGGTCTTGCCGCCATCACGATAGTCTTTATACGTAAAACTGATTTTCCCTTCAGCTATGTTTTGTAAACGATGATTGCTGATGGCTATCTTATGTGTATAACGACCTAAATATTCTATCACTTGCTCTGCCCCCGCCAAAAGGACGTTTAGCATACACTACCCAGTCTTTGGCATAAAGTTCCTTATGTAGCTCTGCCGTGATTTCCATACCACTCACCTGCATAAAGCACTTGAACTGCTCCATAAATTTCCCACGATATACTTTGCTCTTGGCTCAGACTAGCTCCAAACAATAAAGTAAGTGGTGGAAAAGTGCTTTCTAGTAAAGTGCCTAAAGGAAGTAATCGATTAAAAATAGCACTTCGAAATGCTGCCAATGCCATCGGAAATTTGAAAGATTCAACACCTTTAAGAGACTTTTTTCAAAGAATGAATTTTAGAAAAGGCAGAGTATCTGCCGTTAGTGCCACTGCCCGAAAATTGGCAGTAATCATTTGGAATTTAGTAGTCAAAGGTATCTCATACATCAACCCTGAAGGATATTTATTTTTAGACCAAAAAAGAAAATTAGGAATCGTCAAAAGAATTCAAAAACAAATTACTAAATTTGGTCTGACTAATGAGGATCTTAATTTTGTAACTAATTGAATATAAATTGAATAGAATTACGTTAGTCAGAATAACACCAACAACACATTCATTACCTTTGTTTCTTGTTGGTCTTATGACCAACAAGGGCAAAATTATTTTCAATTATTTTTTAATATAAGATTTTTTGAAACATTTATTATATTTGTCACTTTTATAAAAAAACTGAATGGGGAATTAGCTCAGTTGGCTAGAGCGCTACGCTGGCAGCGTAGAGGTCACCGGTTCGAGCCCGGTATTCTCCACAAAATAAATTTATAGTTTCTTTCTCTTTTAATAATTACACTATTTTATAGAGTGAAATGATTAATGAATATTAGTAAACTTTGTATATTTGCTTATTATGTCACATACATTACAAGAACTGGAGCATGTAGTAATAAAATTTGCCGGTGACAGTGGAGACGGAATACAGCTAACCGGCTCGCAGTTTACAAATAATACAGCCCTTGTTGGTAATGATTTATCCACCTTTCCTGATTTTCCTGCTGAAATTAGAGCTCCTATTGGTACTGTTCCCGGAGTAAGCGGTTTCCAACTACATTTTTCATCGAAGCCAATATATACACCCGGTGACAAATGCGATGTACTAGTAGTAATGAATGCAGCTGCATTAAAAGTAAATCTTAAATCAATTAAAAAAGGCGGTATTATCATTGCCAATACTGACGGTTTTGATTCTAAAAACTTACGATTGGCTAAATACGAAGAAGGTGTAAATCCAATAGAAGATGAAGCATTATTAAGTTCATATCAAGTTTATAAAATTGATGTTACCAAACTAACTCGTGAAGCATTAAAAGAGATTACATCATTGGGCGTTAAAGAAAAAGACCGAGCAAAAAATATGTTTGTTTTGGGGCTTTTATATTGGATGTATGATAGAGACATGATAAATACAGTTGATTTTTTGAATAGTAAATTTAAAAATCAAGCTGATATACTACAAAGTAATTTATTGGCTCTCAAAGCCGGATATTATTATGGTGAGACCGCTGAAATATTTACTTCACAATATAAAGTTGCAAAAGCACAAGTTCAGCCGGGTACTTATAGAAACATAACCGGTAATGTCGCGTTGGCTTTAGGTATGGTAGCTGCTTCCCAAAAAATGAATTTACCACTATTTTTAGGCTCCTACCCTATAACTCCTGCTTCTGATATTTTACATGAACTCAGTAAATATAAAAACTTTGGTGTTATGACTTTCCAAGCAGAAGACGAGATTGCCGGGGTTACCACTGCAATTGGCGCTTCTTATGGCGGTTCCTTGGGAATTACTACTACTTCCGGACCGGGTATGGCTTTAAAAACAGAAGCAATGGGCTTAGCAATTATGTTAGAAATTCCTTTGGTCATTGTTGATATACAAAGAGGTGGACCTTCTACCGGCTTACCAACTAAAACAGAACAAAGTGATTTGCTACAAGCATATTATGGTAGAAATGGCGAATCTCCTATGCCTATTATCACTTGCTCTACACCATCAGACTGTTTTAATATGGCTATTGAAGCTTGTAGAATAGCTGTTCAACACATGACTCCGGTGATTCTTTTAAGCGATGGTTATATAGCAAACGGAGCAGAACCATGGAGGTTCCCTTCTTCAAAAGATTTACCTGAAATAGAAGTTAAATTTAAAACTAAATTGAATGAAGGTGAGGAAAAATTAATGCCCTATTTACGAGATGAAAATTTAGTAAGACCTTGGGTTATACCCGGTACTGCTCATTTAGAACACCGTATTGGCGGTTTAGAAAAACAAGATGTTACAGGTAATATAAGTTATGATCCGGACAATCACCAATTAATGGTAAAAACACGTCAACAAAAAGTGGACTTGATTGCTAACAATATTCCATTGCAAACAATTAATAATGGTAAAGAAACAGGAAAAGTTCTTTTGTTGGGATGGGGATCTACTTATGGAGTATTATCTGTTGTTTCACAAAGTTTAATAGCTAAAGGGTATTCAGTATCTCATTGTCATTTAAAATACATTAGGCCTTTCCCTAAAAACTTAAACGATATTCTTCATAATTTTGAAAAAATAATTATCCCTGAAATTAATAATGGTCAATTGGTAAGAATTATTAAAAGTGAATTTATGGTTGATGCAATTCCTTATAATAAAATTAAAGGAACTCCAATTACACAAGATGAATTAGAAGAATTTATATTAAATTTTTTAAACCACTTATGAGTAAAACACTAACTCTGTTATTTTCAATTTTAATTGGTCTTAATATTACTTCATGTAGAACTACAAAAATAACAAAGAAACAAAACTACATGAACAGTTTATATAATGAACTAAAAGATACTTTCCCGGATGCAAATGTTATTATTAAAAATGATAGTATTAAATTATATTTCTCCAATAATATATTATTTGAAACCGGCTCAACAGTAATCAAATCAGAGTTTAACGAACTTTTATTATCAATGTCTAATGCACTTAAAAAATTCAATAAGACCAATTTATTAATTATTGGACATACAGACAGTGTCGGCGAATTAGGTTTTAATGAAACCCTTTCTAAATCAAGAGCGAACAGTGTCAAATCATGGTTAATAATTAACCAAATTGATAGTAATAGAGTTAAAACATGGGGGATGGCCAATAAAGAACCAATAGATACAAATAATACTGCAGAAGGAAGAACGAAAAACAGGCGTGTTGAATTTATAATTTTGTATAAAGAAGAACGAAATTAGTTGTAAAAAATATTTACATTTCTAAATTAACCATTATCGGATAATGATCCGAATACTCATAATTAAACCGCTTATACCCCATACATTTGAAATGCTTACTATGAAAGATATAATCAATTCTTAAAATTGGAATTTTAGAAATGTAAGTGGTCCCCATCCCTAATCCATTTTCTAAAAAAGTGTCTTTTAATTTGTTTTTTACTTTAAAATAAACATAAGAACTTGGTATATCATTCAAATCTCCACAAACTATAACATTTTCTTTTGTATTTGAAAGAATTTTTGCAACTAAAGACGCTTCTAAGCCCCTGTTTATTGCATTTTTTCGTAATTTCTTAAAAATATTTAATGAATTTTCTTTTAGCTGATTCTTTTCAGGGTTATTAATCGCATCTGATTCATTTGATGTAAATCTATTGGACTTTAAATGAACATTAAAAATATGAATAGTTTGATTCTTCCATAATATATCCACTTGCTGTAACAAATTGTTTCCATATACATCAATATCATGGTTTTGTTTTTTAATTATAGGCAAATGAGAAAAAACAACATTCCCCCATTTCCCCCTTTTAGTTGAAAAAATATCACAAGTGGCAAAATACTTATACCCACACGACTCCATAATTTCTTGAATATTGTTAAACCCAACCGAATCATTTCCGTTATAAAATTCTTGAAGACATAAAACTGTAGGACTATACTTTGCAAACATTTTTATAATTTTCTTTCTTGTGTCAGGTTCTTTATTCCAATTATATAAATTCAATAAGCGTACATTGTAACTCATTACATTAATTCTATTAAGATTAGTTTCAATGCTTTGCTTTTTAAAAAGATTTAATGCAAATATGGATGCATAGATATTCCAACTTAAAATCAAGGCTACTAAAGGAATTAACGAATACTTGAATTTTTTAAAAATTAACCATACGAACAAAAAAAATAAATTCAATACAGCAAAAACAGGAGCAAAAAAACTTAAAATACCGGCAAAACTTAATTCATAAGGGTTTGTATTAGGTATGGTGTTGCAAAAAAGTAATAATACAGCCAATAGTAAACTACAGAATAACATTACATATTTTAAAAAATTTTTCATAGTTGCTTACTATACTCTTCTAACTTTTTCTTCTCTTCTTGACTTAGGGATTGCATCCCATATTGATTGATTTTATCTAGTATATCATCAATCGTTTTTATTTTACTACCTCTATCTATATTTCTTTTTTCTTTTGCTAAAAAATTATCATTGTTATTAATATAGGTATCTGCTTTTTTTAAAAGAATAGTGATTTTATCAAAAAAATTGCTTAAAAAATAATTATAGCTAATCCCTACCAGCAATGCGCTCAATATATAAATAGTCATTTGCAAAAAATTGTTTTTAAACATTAAAATATTAAAAACTAAAAAGACAACTCCAATTATCCATATTGGAATACTCATGCTTAATAATTTGGAAAAAGGATAGTGTGGTTTGTAAGTAATAGCAGCTCCGGCTACAGCCCATAAAGCACCAACACTACTTGAAAAGAATATTGGCAATTCAGTTTTAATAAAAAATGTTGAAAACAACATCAATACGAATCCTGAAAACATACCGCCGACAAGGTAAATAGGTATTATACGATAATTCCCTTTTAAATCTTCAATAACACTGCCAAAAATCCAAAGCCAAATCATGTTTGTAAACAATTGCATGAAATCCAACTTTACAAAAATATGAGTGATAATACTCCATGGTTGAAATAGAAAGGTTTTAAAATGTGTAGGGATACTCAACTTATTTAATATATAATCATTAAAAAAATCGAGAGCTGTATTCGTTAACAAAAACGACACTCTAGTAAAACCTACTATTACAAATACTAAAGAGTGTATGATAATCAATTTTACTACATCGCTTTTTGACAATGAATTAATAAAAGAATATTGTCTTGTTTTCATTAATAAAAATGTTTTTTATCTCTGTTATTCCATATTTTAATAAGAATGAATGCTACTACCATCCCACCTAAGTGAGCAAAGTGAGCAACATTATCTCCTACATTATTTTGAATACCCGCATATAATTCAAACAATGCATAGAATGCAACAAAATATTTTGCTTTGACAGGAAATAAAAAATAAATCTGCAATACTGTATTTGGAAATAAATATCCAAAAGCAAACAAAATACCAAATACAGCACCGGATGCGCCTACGGCACTAAAATGGTTGAGCATTTCCATGTTGGCACGATATTGAAAAGACAATACTATAAGATATAAAATGGCTGCACCTATGCCACATATCATATAAAATGTCAAAAAACGCTTGGACCCAAAAAAGTTCTCCAAAATACCTCCAAACATCCAAAGAGCAAACATATTAGAGAATAAATGTAAAAATCCCATTTCAGGATCGCTTGGGTCGCCACCATGAACAAACAAATGGGTAACTAACTGCCAAACTCTGAATTTATCAGAACTCCAATGATGCAAAGCCAACATTTCTACGAAATCACCATAACCTATTTTTGCAAAAACAATAGTTGCAAAAAAAACAAGTGTATTAATTATTAAAAGATTTTTTACTACGGGCGGCATCATGCTATTTCCCATTGGGCGATATTCCATAAAGCAAATTTAATGCTTGACTAAATATAAAACCTTTTTTTATTTTTTATTATTATTGTCCGATAAAAAAATAAAGGTTGGGGTAACTTTTTATGGTTACCCCTATTTAGTGTAATTTAGGTTTTCCACAACTTCAATTACATGGATAAAAGTACGCATTTTTTCGGTCAATCTGTTTTCGGACAGCTAATTTCTTTTTTAGACACTGTTAATCTTTCAGGTATTGCAAACCAACGTCACTCTGATTATTACATCAAGAAGTTTAAATCCAAAAACCACTTGGTAAGCATGTTGTTTTGTGTGTTTGCCAAGACAGACGGTAGTGATTTCTATTATATAATGTATGAAATAGAGTTAATATTATAATTAAAAAAGTAAATAATAATTGATTATAAAAGACTATTAAACTTAATAATAAAAAAAGTGAGATTGTTTTAATCTCACTTTTTTTATTTAAATTAAATAATATCTTATGTAATAATAATTATTTTTGTTTATTCAATAAATCTTGCATTTCAGTGCTTTTTTCAGGTTTATCGATAATCATATAGGCTTGTGACAAACCGCTTAATAATTGTTTATACATATCTCTGTTACCATCATTAATACTTTCTGCTTCAGTTAATGATTTAGCTTTTTCTAAAAATGGGATTGCTTTATTTAATTGCTCGTTTCTTTTCGGCTCCATTTCTTTGTAAGTTTTGTCATCAGCTTTATTCATTTCATCTGTCATTACTTTTGCAGTGTTAAAATAAATAATTCCGGTATAAAATTGAGGATAAGCATTTTTAGGGTCTAATTCGATAGCTTTGGCATAAGATTTAATGGCATTTTGTTCTAATTCTTTAGCATTAGCAGGAGCCGGCTTTGGTTTTCCTTTTTCATCTGTTGGATTTGCCATATTATAGTAGGTTTGTCCTAAAATGATATGCAAATCGGCTTTATTAGGTTCTGCTGCAATACCTTCTTTTAATTTAGCAATTGATTCTTCTCCTTTTCCAAGTTTTAAATAATAATTTATTTCATTATTAATTAGCCTTTTGTCATTTGGGAATTTCGCTTTAGCTTCTTTCATTACGTCTGCCCATTTAGTAGTATTCCCTTTTCTTTCATAAATATCAGTCAGCATTACATATACATCTGCTTTTTGAGTAATTGGGTTTTTGGCGGCTTCCTCTAATAAAGGAATAGCTTCATCTTCTTTTCCTACTTGATAGAAACAATTTCCTTGGTATAATTTGCAACTCGCAAATAAGGTATCAAAGCCCGGATTTCCTTTAAAAGGAGTCCCCTCATCTATTTTGGCAATTTTTAATACATTATCAAAGGATTTAACTGCATCGTTAAATTTACTGCTATTCATTTCATTAATTCCACTATTAAAACCAAGGAGCACCATGCCGGTTATTAAAGGTAACACTTCTTCTTTTGAATATTTTTTATCATAAGATAAACTTTTATTATAGCTGTCAATAGCTTCTTCAAAAGCATTTGGGTTTGATGCTTTTAGAGCATTGGCGCTCGCCAAGTCAATTTCATACATTTTTTCATCTAATATAAATTGTAGTTTGGGCATATATTCACTTGGAATGGTAATAGCCTGATTAATGATAGCTCTCAACATCCACGCTTTAGCATTGGTTTTAGTGGATTCGTTTGCTACTGCTTCATCTATATATTTTTTAGCACTTGCAACGTCTTTTTCTTTTAATGAATTGATTGCATTTTGAATATTCTGTTTTTGTGCATTCATTCCTGTCATGATGAAAAGGAGTGAAAACAAGGTAATTATTTTTTTAAGCATAATTTTTATGTATTTAATGAGAACAAATTTACTGATTTTCGTTATTGTTTTCTGTTATTGAGTTATTATTTTCAGGTTGATTATTTTCGGGAGTATCTGCATTTTCTTCTGTATTCTCATCTTCACGCTCTGCAATTTTAGCAACTGCTGCTATTTCATCTCCTTCATCAAGGTTAATTAGTTTAACCCCTTGAGTGGCTCTACCGGCTTCTCTAATATCTTGGACATGGGTTCGGATTGTAACACCTGATGTGCATGTTATAAACAAATCGTCAGTTTCATCTACTGCTAAAAAGCCTACCAATTTTCCTGTTTTTTCAGTGACATTAATTGTTTTAACGCCTTTACCACCGCGATTGGTTATACGATAAACTTCATCCCACGTTTTTGTTTCTTCATTCCATTCATCAAGTTTAGTTCTTTTTCCGATTCCTTTTTCGCTGACTACAAGTATTGTTTTTTCTTTGTCTTCTTTATTAATGCACGCCATTCCGATAACTTCATCTGATGAGTCGTCCACATCAATACCATAAACACCAATTGCGCCGCGTCCGGTTGGTCTTACTTTTTCTTCTTCAAAACGAATAGCCCTACCCGATTTTACGGCCAACATTATATGAGATTTACCGTCAGTAAGTGCTACATCTAAAAGTTGATCGCCATCATTGATAGTGATTGCATTGATACCATTTTGTCTTGGTCTTGAAAAATCTTTCAGATAAGATTTTTTAATGATTCCTTGTTTAGTGCAAAGAACGATGAAATGGTTATTTACATATTCTTCGTCAGTAAGTGTTTTTACGATAAGAATTGTTTTTATTTTTTCGTCTTGCGATAGTTGGACTAAATTTTGAATGGCACGACCTTTACTATTTTTTTCACCTTCGGGTATTTCATATACTTTTTGCCAATAACAGCGTCCTTTGTCTGTAAAGAATAACAAAGTAGCATGAGTTGAGGCAATGAAAAGTTGTTCGATATAATCTTCTTCGCGAGTTTTACCGCCCATAGAGCCTCGTCCTCCTCTGCGTTGTGTTCGATATTCTGTGGCTGATGTGCGTTTAATATATCCTAAATGTGATACAGTAATAACAACATCTTCTTCTTCAATTAAATCTTCAATACTGATTTCATTAGCAAGATATTCGATATGGGTTTTTCGTTCATCTCCAAATTTCTTTTTCACTTCAAGCATTTCTTCTTTTATAAGATCAAAACGCATTTGTTCATTTGCGAGTAAAGATTTTAAGTGCGCAATTAATTTCATTATCTCT
Source organism: Chitinophagaceae bacterium (assembly GCA_039811265.1). Taxonomy (GTDB): domain Bacteria; phylum Bacteroidota; class Bacteroidia; order Chitinophagales; family Chitinophagaceae; genus OLB11. The sequence goes on from JBDHYI010000011.1 coordinate 9,143, forward strand.
TCATACTCTTCTTTTATTTTATCAATTTCAAGACCGGTTAAAGTTCTTAATCTTAATTCGAGAATGGCTTTAGCTTGAATTTCGCTCAATGCAAAACCTTCCATCAATCCTTCTTTTGCTTTGTCGGGCGTTTCACTTTCTCTGATGATTTTAATAGCTCTGTCTAAGTCATCTTGTGTGCCGATAACTTTCATGTAGCCTTCCAAAATATGTGCTCTTTCTTCAGCTTTTTTTAGCTCAAATTTTGTTCTTCTTATAATTATTTCATGCCTAAAATCAACAAACTCGGCAATCAAATCCTTCATACTTAAAATACGAGGACGGCCACCAACTAAAGCAACATTATTTATTCCATAAGAAGTTTGGAGTTCAGAATATTTATAAAGTTGGTTGATCACGACGTTAGCGATAGCATCTTTTTTTAACTCAACAACCAATCTCATTCCATCACGATCACTTTCGTCACGAACATCACTTATCCCGTCTATAACTTTATCAGTTACTAAATGGGCTATTTTTTGATGTAAAACGGCTTTGTTTACTTGATAAGGTAGTTCATAGATAATAATACTTTCTTTTCCGGTTTTACTGGTTTCAATATTTACTCTTCCTCGTAAAACAACTCTACCTCTACCTGTTTCAAATCCTTGTTTTACACCTTCCATACCATAGATAATACCTCCCGTTGGGAAATCAGGAGCTTTAATGTATTTCATGATTTCATCGATGGTGATTTCTTTATTATCAATATACGCACAAATTGCATCAATAGCTTCACTGAGATTGTGTGGCATCATATTGGTAGCCATACCCACTGCAATACCGGATGCCCCATTGACTATTAGTTGAGGAATACGAGTAGGCAAAACGGTAGGCTCTTTAAGCGTATCGTCAAAGTTATTTTGAAAATCGACGGTATCTTTTTCGATATCTTCCAGCATAGCTTCTGCTATTTTTTGCAGTCTAACCTCAGTATAACGCATAGCGGCAGCACTATCCCCATCAACGGAACCGAAGTTTCCTTGCCCATCGACAAGCATATATCTAAGGCTCCAAGGCTGTGCCATACGCACCATTGTATCGTAAACACTGCTATCACCGTGAGGATGATACTTACCTAATACTTCCCCTACAATACGAGCTGATTTTTTGTAAGGTTTATTAAACGTATTTCCTAATTCATTCATTCCAAAAAGAACCCTCCTGTGCACGGGCTTTAATCCATCTCTTACGTCTGGTAATGCACGTCCTACTATCACTGACATTGAATAGTCAATGTAGCTGGTTTTCATTTGTTCTTCAATATTAATTTGGATTATTCTGTCTTGATTGTTTTCGTTATTTGTTTGTGTATTTTGTTCGTTTTCCATTTTAAAAAATAAGTGTGTGCGAAATTACGATTTTTAAGTCATTTTTCCTCATTAAAAACATGCTAATTCAAAGCTTTTATCAACATTTTATACAAAATATTTTTTGCAAATTTTTTACTATTTAAGTATTTGAATTTTGTCAATATAAAATGGAAATTAGCTTTGCAAAATGAATTCAAAAAAAGCAGCAGTTGGTTTTATTTTTGTAACCATGTTGCTTGACATTATTGGGCTGGGTATTATTATACCGGTAATGCCAAAGCTCATAGCAGCTTTAAAACATATAAGTATCAATGAGGCAAGTAAGTATGGTGGCAGTTTATTAATGGCGTTTGCCTTAACACAGTTTTTATTTTCACCGATTGTAGGTAATTTAAGTGACCGATTTGGCAGAAGACCTATATTATTAGCTTCTATGCTGGGCTTTTCGGCTAATTATTTAATATTAGCTTTTGCACCAAATTATTCTTGGTTTTTTATAGGTCGTGTAATAGCTGGCATAACCGGTGCTAGTATTACAACAGCATCTGCTTATATTGCAGACATTAGCACTCATGAAAATCGCCAAAAGAATTTTGGTATGATAGGTGCTGCTTTTGGTTTGGGGTTTGTGATAGGACCTTGGTTAGGAGGTGTTTTAGGAAGTATGAATATTCATTACCCTTTTTATGCTGCTGCTATTTTGTGCTTTATTAATTTTATTTATGGTTATTTTGTTTTACCTGAATCTTTATCTAAAAGAAATAGAAGGCGATTTGAGTGGAAAAAAGCGAATCCGTTTTCTTCTTTGAAATATTTATTTGAAATAAAACCAATACGTTTTTTGGTAGTTGCGTATTTTTTATTGTACATAGGAAGTCATGCTGTACAAAGTAATTGGCCATACTATACAATGTATAAATTTAAATGGAACGAATTTACGGTTGGTAACTCATTAGCAGTTGTGGGTATTTTAGTTGGGCTGGTACAATCTTTATTGATTAGAAAAACTTCAGTGATTTTAGGTAATGAAAAAAGCGTATATCTTGGTTTTTCATTTTACTCCTTGGGCATGCTCCTTTTTGCACTTGCAACACAAGGCTGGATGATGTTTTTGTTTTTAATTCCTTATTGTATTGGGGGTATTTCTGTTCCTTCATTGCAAACCATTATTAGTGAGCAAGTGGCAGCCAATGAACAAGGTCAATTACAAGGCGGTCTTGCCTCTATCATGAGTCTTTCAAATGTCATCGGACCTCAATTAATGACAGGAATGTTTTCATATTTTACTACCAACACATCAACTCATATACCCGGTATATCATTTTTCTTAGGTGCTTTTTTAATGGGAATAAGTGCTATAATTACTTATTATTCTTTACACGTCAAAAAGCATATCGGTCAAGCTGTTCTGTAAATTAGTTATCTTCTATTTTATTTAAAATTAATACAACGATTGTATAGATTAGAGTAGATAAATCCATATAAGTAAATAAAATAAAAGAAAAAATTTGTTTGCCATTATCGAAATCTGTATAATCATAAAAATCGCGTTCATATAAGTATGCTATAAAAAGAAGAATTGGGATAAGGGTGAATTGTATTAATCTTGGTGCGATTGTATTTCTTTTTAATAAATTAATACAAAAAGAAATTATAGTGATTATTATTAATGAAATAGAAAAAGTAATAGTAAATCCAAAAAATATTATCCAAATCCATTTGAATGTTGAATACCAAACAGCCAATAAGACATTCAACTCCATAGTAAGTATATACAATACAGGAACAAGTATTAAAGTTGCTATGACTTGAGAAACCCTTAATATTAATTTCACAATTAAAAATTATTTATAAAATTCTATCTTAAAAGTAATAAAAAATTCTTTGAAGTTTATTTAAATGACAAATAAAAAAAGGCTGCCTATTTACTATTTATTTTATGGCACACTTTAAGTGTATAAAATTAACTCAAAATTCATATTAGACATATAAATTTGATTGCACAATTCATATAAAAATATTCTTAAAAATTACTAATACTACACATTAAAATTTCGTAATAAAAGCCAATAAATAAATTTATTGAAAACGTTTATAATTTTATTACTTAATACTGATTTTTTGAATTGCATAGATAAATTTCATTTTGTCATTTCTCATTTTATTAATCTTATCTTTGACAAAATAAATTATTTATCTCTTAAATATTTAAAGAAAAGATAAATTTTAGCCTACTCTATGATTTGTCTTTTTTCTTAAAAAGAGGGATTTTATTTTCATTACCGTTTAATAAGCGGTTGATGTTTTTATGGTGAGTTAATATTACTAAAATTGCACAAGCCAATGCAAATATACGATACATCAATTCCGGCTCTCTAAATATAAAGAAAATCATAACAGGAAATGCGATGCTTGCTACAATCGAACTTAATGAAACGTATCTGGTAACAAATAACATAAACATAAAAACAATAATCAAGCAAACTGCAACTAAAGGCTGTATGGCTAAAATCATTCCAAACAAAGTCGCAATTCCTTTTCCTCCTTTAAAGTTTGCCCATATTGGAAAAATATGTCCTATCACGGCTGCCAACCCAAGAATAACTTGAAAATTGGTCAATGCCATGCTATCCATTTGGTATCTTGAAATAAAATAAGCTAAATCTACTGCCAAAAATCCTTTCAGCATATCAATTGCAAATACAAAACTTCCTGCTTTTTTTCCTAAAACTCTAAATGTATTCGTTGCTCCTGCATTTCCACTACCATAATCTCTTATATCTATCCCATAAAAATATTTACTTATCCAAACAGCTGTAGGTATTGATCCTAAAAGATAAGCAAGAATTACAAGGATTAGTTCATTCATAGAATTTATAAGTTTTTTCTATTTGATGAATGCAAATATATATAATTGAAATATTAATTACAAGTCTAATCTGTTAAATTCATTTTTACGGCTACCCATTCTTTTTGTTGCAATTTATCAATCAAATGATATCCACTTGACTCAAAAGATGAAATTAGTTGAACTATGTCTGAGACTAACACTCCGCTTAAAATAATTATTCCATTTGGTGTCAATAGCTTTTTTAATTTTTCTTTATATTGTATCAAAATATTTAGTTGAATATTAGCTAAAATAATATCAAATTTTTCATCAATTGAATCTATCGTTTGATTGCTAATTTCTATTCTTTGACAAGCATTCATTTTACAATTTTCGATTGCGTTTTCAACACTCCATTCATCATTGTCAATTCCTAAAATGGAAGAAGCGTTTTTCATTTCAGCATATATCGAAAGCACACCGGTGCCGCAACCAAAATCAAATACAGTTTTACTTTCAAACTGCATGCTACTCATCATTTGTAACATCAATTGTGTAGTGGCGTGATGTCCGGTTCCGAAACTCATTTTGGGCATAATATTAATAATGTGTTTCACTCCATTTATTTTATCATGAAAGGGTGCCTTAATGGCAATTTCATCATTAATGATAATGGGCTCAAAATTTTTTTCCCATTCTTCATTCCAATTTTTTGCTACAATTATTTCTTTAGAAAATTCAACATTTAAATTTTTAAGCAATGATTTAATTTCTTCTTCATTAAAATCTTTTTCTAAAAAATAAGCTTGAAGATAGAGTTGTTCGTAATCAAACCCCTGCACAGGCATATCACTGAGTAAGGCTATTATCAAGTCAGATTTTTGATCATCTATATTGATAAATTTTATTTTAACTGTATTCACTTTGTAAAAATATAAATTAAGTTGTTAGGCTTATAGCTTATTATTAATTTTACACCAATGTTTAACAAATATCTCACGTATTACTCACCCGCAGTTCAGTTTACTATTTTTTGCCTTATAGTATCATTATCTTTTGTATTAGGAGCCGTAGCTATGAATTTATTTAATGAATATTATATTGGTGTATCATCCCAAGATATTTTAACACTTACTAATATCACTGATGATATTTCATTCAAATTAAAAGTTTCAAATTCATTAGGTCTTATAATTGTCCTTTTATTTCCGGCTCTTATATTTTCATATTTAGCTTATCCAAAACCTGCGGAATATTTAGGAATACAAAAAGAAATGAGTTTTTCATTATTATTTATTTCCTTACTTGTGTTGGTGGTAACGCTACCGGGCGTTTCATTCATTGAGCAAATCAGCCGTAATATTCCGGGTTTTAAAGCTGACAGCAATGACCACTATGATACAATGGCAAAAGCTATGTTACAAGGAAAAGGCTTTAAAGATTTTTTAATGAATACGTTTGCTATTTGCTTGATTCCGGCAATTGCTGAAGAGTTATTTTTTCGTGCATGCCTTCAACAGCTTCTTTTAAATTGGATGAGAAAAAATCCTTTTTTCACTATCGTTATTATCGCTATTCTTTTTAGTGCTTTTCATGGTCAAATGAGTGGTTTTTTCCCTCGTTTGTATTTAGGACTTGTATTAGGATTAATTTATTTTTTTACCGGAAATATTTTATATACAATTATCATACATTTTTTGAATAATTTTATTACCGTATTTTTTTCATATTTGAAAGAATTAGGGATTGTTCAATTTGATATATATGAAAATGCAGATGTAAATATTTACTTAGGAGCTTTGGGGTTTGTACTATCCATACTCCTTTTATTTTATTTATTCAAAACCAGAAAACCTTACAAATTAATTCAAATAGAAAACGAACATATTTATCTTTAAAAAACAATTATGACAGACAATCAAAAATGGGTTTGTATTTATAAATCAAATAACAAATTTGAAGCCGAAGCCGTTAAAGGGCATTTAGAAGCCGAAGGAATTTCATGTGTGATGCTAAACAAGCAAGATAGTTCTTATTTAAATTTTGGTTATGTAGAATTACATGTACCGGAAAGTATAAGTGAAAAAGCAAAACAACTTATTGAAGATTCTGAAACACAGGCTAAATAAAATTAATATTTGTGGCTTTTAATTTCAAATCATTTTTAACCCGTTTAGGCAGTGCAGTTATTTTTTCTGCCATTATGTTATTTGCTTTTTTAAGCAATGAATGGACTTTTATTAGTTTGTTTTTTATTATTAATATTTTGTGTCTTTATGAATATGTTCTTATCATCGAAAAAATAGTCCATGTTTCTTTTTCCAAAAATGAAAAAATGAATTTTTATATTTTAGGAATTGCAACATATCTATTTGTCATCAGTATGAAAATTACAGCTTGTAATAATATGTCAAATATTATTCTTAATAATTTTTTGTTTTACTTCTTAGGAATTCTAATTGGCTCAATCATTCTTTTTCTCTTTTTCAAACGAACTAATAAAGCTTTTTATTTACTAAATGGGTTAGGCTATATTACCATTGCATTTGCCTTATTGGTTCAACTACGTTATTTGTCCATTTTATATCCGGTTATCATTTTATTATTTATATGGATGAACGATACCTTAGCATATTTAACCGGTTCTTTTTGGGGAAAGAATAAATTTTTCCCTTCTATTTCTCCAAATAAAACAATAGAAGGAACCGTAGGTGGCATTTTATTTACCATTGCATTTGCTTTTATTTGGGGCTACAATACAGCGTTTTTCCCTTTATGGCAATGGATAATTTTAGGGCTCATTGCTTCTGTTATTGGAACTATTGGTGATTTAATTGAATCAAAATTAAAACGCTTATCTAACATTAAAGATTCAGGAAACATCATGCCGGGGCATGGTGGAGCTTTAGATCGTTTTGATTCATTGATTTTTGTCTCCCCTTTTGTTTTTTTATTTGGATTGATTTTTTTAAAGTGTATTGAAATGAAAATTTTATAATTAATTATTTAGATTAACTTTTAAAAATTACTTTTAGTTTTGATAAAATCTAACACAGAATGAGTGGAAAAAGTTTAGAAGAAGTACATGAGTCAGTGACACCGATGAGTAAAAAAACGCTCTGGAAAAGAATCTTAGCTTTTTTTGGACCTGCTTATCTTGTTTCGGTTGGATATATGGACCCTGGTAACTGGGCAACTGACATCGCCGGAGGTAGTCAATACGGATATTCTTTGATATGGGTTTTGGTTATGAGTAATGTCATGGCTATTATTTTGCAGTCTTTATCGGCGAGACTTGGTATTGTATATAAAAAGGACTTAGCTCAAATCAATCGAGAAACCTACCCGCCATTTATAAACATACCGCTTTATATACTTGCCGAAATTGCCATTGCCGCTTGCGAGTTAGCAGAAATTATCGGTATGGCTATCGGACTGAAATTACTTTTTGGTTTGCCGATGGTTTATGGTGTTTTAATTACGGCTTTCGACACTTTCCTACTTCTTTATTTACAAAAATTTGGAATTAGAAGAATGGAAGCTTTCATAATTTCTTTAATAGCAATCATTTTTTTATCATTTACTATAGAATTATTTCTTGTAAAGCCCTCCTTTATTGAAATAGCAAGTGGATTGAAACCGGTTTTAGCTGATGAAAATGCACTATATATTGCCATAGGAATTATCGGTGCAACTGTTATGCCACATAATCTTTATTTACATTCTTCTTTGGTTCAGACAAGAAAAATTGATAATGATGATACATCCAAACGAAAAGCGATAAAGTGGAATTTTATTGACAGTACGATAGCACTCAATTTGGCATTATTAGTCAATGCTGCTATATTAATATTAGCATCGGCAGCTTTCCATAAAAATGGTGTTACTGATGTTGCCAGTATTGAGGATGCTCATAGCTTATTAAGTCCATTAGTTGGTACAACACTTGCACCTATTTTATTTGCTGTGGCACTCATCGCATCAGGGCAAAGTAGTACTGTAACAGGAACATTGGCCGGACAAATTGTAATGGAAGGATATTTGCAAATTCGAATAAATCCTTGGCTCAGGAGAATAATTACCAGACTTATTGCTATTATTCCGGCATTAATTGTTATCTTTTTATTTGGTGAACAAAAAATGACTCAATTGCTCATTTTTAGTCAAGTTATTTTAAGTATTCAATTAGCATTTGCCATCATCCCTTTAATTTTTGCTGTAAGCAATAAAAAAATGATGGGAAATTTTGTTATCAAGCCATGGCTTTTAGTGATTTCGATTATCATTACATTTTTAATTCTTGTGCTGAATATTGAAATGGTTTTTCAGGAAGTTAAAAACTTATTATCTATCACTCGATATTCTTTTATTGTTTTCCTTATTTGGGTTGGTGTGATATTATTGGCAACTTTACTTTTGCTTACATTGTTTTATCCTTTCATGAAAGCCCGACGAGATGCAAAATATTCAGGGATACATCGCCAAAAAATTCAATTTGAAAATCTTCATATTGCTCCCTATCAATGTATAGCACTTGCATTGGATTTTGGCATAAAAGACAATATAGTCATTTCAAATGCGATGAAGTATGTAAACCCGAATACACATTTAATACTAATACATGTTGTCGAAAGCGCCGGTGCAAAAATACTAGGGAAAGAGTCCGGTGATTATGAAGCAAACGAAGATTTAAAACAATTAATTTCTTATTGTGAATTATTAACACAAAAAGGAATTCAGGTTAGTTATGAATTAGGTTTTCGTAATAGAGTATCAGAAATTGTACGAATCTGTAAAGAAAAAAATATTGATTTACTAATAATGGGTGCTCACGGACACAAAGGTCTATTCGACTTTATATATGGTCACACAATTGATGCAGTTCGACACCAATTGAATATTCCGATTCTTATCGTCAAATAATTTATTTTTTTTTAATTTTGTTTTATGCAAAAAATTAAACTCATCGAATGTCCTCGTGATGCAATGCAGGGCTGGAAAACATTTATACCAACAGAAAAAAAAATTGAATACATCAATAAACTTTTGGAAGTTGGTTTTGACACTCTCGATTTTGGTTCTTTTGTTTCTCCAAAAGCAATTCCACAATTAGCTGACACGAAAGAAGTAATCCCCAAAATTAAAATGACGACTACAAAATTGTTGGCGATTATCGCTAATAAAAGAGGAGCAGAAGATGCTGTTGTTTATGATGAAATTACTTATTTAGGGTTTCCTTTTTCTATTTCAGAAACTTTTCAGAAATTGAACACGAATAGTACTATTGAAGAATCCCTAAAAACTGTTTATAGCATTCAAGAATTGTGTTTACAAAAGAACAAACAATTGGTCATCTACATATCTATGGGTTTTGGAAACCCTTATGGAGACCCTTACAACAATGAAGTAGCTATACATTGGGTAGAAAAATTACAGAACATAGGAATTAAAATATTTGCTATGAGTGATACGGTTGGCGTGTCAAACCCTGAAAACATTGCCTATATTTTCTCCCATTTAAATAAAGCATTTCCTCATCTTGAATTTGGTGCTCATTTTCATTCTACACATGAAAAAGCTACTGAAAAAATTAATTCTGCTCTTGCAAATAACTGCTTTCGCTTTGACAGTGCTATAGGCGGAATCGGCGGATGCCCTATGGCTCAAGATGAGTTAGTAGGTAATATCGCCACTGAAGTTTTAATAAGAACACTTGAAGAAAATAAAATTAAAAGTGGATTAAATTATGACAAGTTGAAAGAAGCACAAGAAATTTCATCGCAAATATTTATTTAATATCATTTTTAAAAATCTCTTAATATTTGCTTAGTGTAATAATATCTTTTTAAATATTGATTGGCTTTAAAAGTAATATAAGAAGAACCAATACCTAATAGTGCACCTGCAAATACATCACTTGGATAGTGCATCCCTAAGTGCATCCGCGAATAAGCTACTGTGCCTGCCCATGTGTATGCAGGAATGGCAATATACCATTTAGGAAAATTTAAAGTAAGTGTGGTAACTGTACAAAAAGCATTGGAAGTATGCCCCGAAGGGAAAGATAGATATCTATCACTTTTATAAGCATCAATATCAGGATAAGTATTGGCAGGTCTTTGTCTATTAACTAAATGTTTTATCATAAAAGTATTCACTGTATTTGTAACTAATGCTAATGACATATTAATTCCTTTTTCTAATAATTTTTCATCTTTTTCTATCAACGCAACTGCAACAAAAGAAAATGGCACTCCTACTCCGATTACGCCTTCAGTATTGGATACAAATTTCATTGTGCCGTCCAAATTGGTATTTCTTTCTAAATTTATTTTTCGTAATAAATCAATATCAAAATTTTGCGTATAAGCTTTTAAAAAAAACAAATTCAAAAAAGTAATAATGATAAAAGATTTTAATAAAACTTTATTCATGATTATTATAAAACTCGAAGATACAATTATATTTACATGCAATGAAAAAGCTAAGTTTTTCTATCATTTTCATTTCAATCATAATCAGTATTTTTTATAATTGTAATACTGAAAGTAAAAATAATTTTAAAAACGTAGAAAATAAAAATGCGAAGTATGTTGGGATGAATGTTTGTAAAAACTGCCACCAGCCTATTTATGAAACTTTTATACAAACAGGTATGGGGCAAAGTTGGGGACTTGCCAACAAACAAAAATCGGCGGCTGATTTTTCTCCACATAAAGCATTGGTATATGACTCTGTTAAAGATTTTTATTACAAACCATATTGGGATGGAGATAGTTTGACAATTATGGAATTTCGTTTGTCCGGAAAAGATACTATACATAAACGAATTGAAAAGGTTAGTTATATTGTTGGTAGCGGGCAGCATACAAACTCGCACATTATAAACAATAATGGATATTTAACACAAGCTCCAATTACTTTTTACACACAAAAAGGCAAATGGGATTTGGCACCCGGATTTGAAGCAGGGCATAATTCTCGTTTTGATCGAAAAATAGAAATCGAATGTATTTCATGTCATAATGGATACCCTGAGTTTGTTGAAAATAGCTTGAATAAATATTCCAATATTCCATTAGGAATTGATTGTGAAAGATGTCATGGACCGGGCAGTTTACATGTTGAAGAAAAACTAAAAGGGATAATAATAGATACTTCTAAAAATCCTGATTACACAATCGTAAACCCTAAAAGACTTACAACAGAACAACAAAATAATTTATGTCAAAGATGTCATCTGCAAGGCATTACTGTTTTAAATGATGGTAAAACATTTTTTGATTTTTACCCTTCCCAACAACTTAGCCAAACAATGAATACATTTTTACCAAACTATAGTGGCTCAGAAAATCACATGATAATGGCAAGCCATGTAGAACGAATGAAAATGAGTGCTTGTTATATATCGTCCCACCAAATGAGTTGTATTACTTGTCATAATCCTCATATCAGCGTAAAAAACACTCCCATAGAGCATTTTAATAGTGCTTGTCAAAATTGCCACACTGAAAAAAATCAATGTACTGAATCCATTGAAATGAGAAAAAAAGAAAATGACAATTGCACATCTTGTCACATGTCCAAAAATAAAAGCATTGACATACCTCATGTTGCAGTTACAGATCATTATATAAGAAAAAAAATAACAATTGAAAATGAAAAAGAAACTTCTCAATTTATCAATATGGTATGTTACAATAATGAACATACTGAGCTTATAACAAGAGCTCGTGCATTTATTGAGTTTTTTGAAAGATATGAACCGATTCCCATTTTTTTAGATTCGGCAATGACTTATTTACAACAAGCCGGAATAGATACAAACAAGCAATTTAATAATGATTTAATCCGTATATATTTTTTAAAATCTAATTTTCAAAAAATTATTGAGCTTACACAAAACACAAAACCAAATTCAATTAATGATGCTTGGACAGCTTATCGAATTGGAGAATCATTCACAAAAACAAACCATACAGAGCAGGCAATTCCATATTTAAAACAAGCAACCAAATTGAAGAAATTTGCTTTAGATTTTCAATATAAATTAGCACATGCTTACCTTCAAACTAATCAAATTGATGAAGCAAAATCCATCTATGAATTTATATTAAATGAATATCCAAAATATGCAGACGCACAGGCTGAATTAGGATATATTTATTTGCAAAAACAAAATTTTTCAGAAGCAAAAAAATATTTAACAAAAGCAATTTATCTTGATCCCGACAAGCCTCAGACTTTAATTAATCTTGCTGTGGTTTTTTATCAATTAAACGAAAAAAAGCTGATTAGCCCTTTATTATTACATGCTCAAAAATTAGATCCTACTAACTCACAAATACAAGCTATGCTGAACGATTTAAAATAATTGCAACCAACTCATTTTTTTATTATAAATTGCTTCAAATTTTATAAACATGAGAATCGCTGTTTTTCCCGGAACATTTGACCCTATTACCTTAGGTCATACAGATATTATTGATAGATCTTTAGACTTGTTTGATAAAATTATTGTAGGTATTGGAGTCAATAGCAATAAGCAAACCATGTTTAGTGTTCAACAACGAATCCAATGGATAGAAAACATATATAAAGATGAAGAAAAAATAAAAGTGCATGCTTATGAAGGTTTAACAGTCGATTTTTGTAATAAAATGAAAGCCAATTGTATTATACGTGGCATTAGAACCGTCGGAGATTTTGAATATGAGAAAGCTATAGCTGATATGAATCAAATGTTAAATCCATTTATCGAAACTATTTTTTTAGCATGCACTGCAAAATATTCTTCTTTTTCTTCCACACTTGTTCGGGATGTTATTCGCAACAATGGTGACAGTCATTTATTTTTACCAATGGAAATACATCAACCTATTGCGGAAGCACAAGCTAATCTTCATAAAAAATAATTTTTAGTATTTCAAAAAAAAAGATAATGTCAATTGAACTTAGAAAAGGTATTTTCATAAAAGCTACTCAATTACTCAATGATACATATTTTGAAGGCTCTATAATATATTTAATAGAATACAACGAAAAAGGAGCAATGGGTTTTGTTATAAATAGCCCGTTTAATCGAAAGTTCAATGAATTGATTGAATTTCTAGATTGTCCACCGTTTATATTATATGAAGGTGGTCCGGTTGCAACTGACAAACTATATTTTATTCATAAAAGACCAGATATAATTCAAAATGCTCAATTAATTACTGATAATGTGTATTATGGTGGTGATTTTAATATGACTGTTCAAATGATGATGACACAACAAATCAATGAAAGTGAATTCAGATTATACATAGGATATTGCGGTTGGGATGGAGGACAATTAGAATCTGAAATTGATGAAGGCTGCTGGGAAGACTACAATGATTATAAAATTTTTAATTAAAAAACTACTTGTTTCTTCCCCTCTATATACATTTTTAATTAATTTTTAAAATTCCTATTTATAACGGATAAAGTTGTAAATTCGCACCCTCAAAAAATAAAACTTAATCTAAAGAGCTAATAACAAATTAAAAATTATGGCTACAGTATCACAGCAAAACATTGATAAAAACTACGAAAAAATAATCGTAAATTTAAGTAAAGAAGATTATTTACCGGAAGTAGAAAAAGCAATTAAAAAACTTAGTAAAACCGCAAATATTCAGGGTTTCAGAAAAGGCATGGTGCCTTTGGGACATATCAAAAAACTTTATGGACAAAGTGTATTTGCCGACGAAGTTTTAAAAACAGCTGATTCTCAATTATCAAAACACTTATTAGATACAAAAGTTGAAATATTAGCACGTCCATTGCCGGCAGAAAACCAAAATAATATTCAGTTTGATATCAATAACCCACAAGACTTTACATTCGAATTTGAAATCGGGCTTAAGCCTAAATTTGAAATTCCATTATTTCAATCTAAAAAAACAACTCCTCTTTATAAAGTCAATATCACTGATGAAATGCTAAACGAAGCTACAGAAGACATGCAATACAGAGTTGGAGAAATGAAACCTGTTGAACAAATTTCAGATGAAAACGATGTTATCAATTTTGATTTAATATTTTCAAACGAAGAAAAAAATATCAAACGCTCTTTCTTATTAAAATATTTTACACCTGAAACGCAAAACCTCTTAAAAGGTAAAAAAGAAAAAGATAACGTTTCGATAAAACTTGACAACGCATTCAATGATGAATTTAAAAATCAAATTTTAAAAGACCTTAATGCAAGTGATTTAATAAATCAAGACGTTACATTCCATATCGAAAAAATTGAACATATTGAAAAAGCTGAATTAAATAAAGATTTTTTTGAAAAAATATTTCCGGGTTTAGAAATTGACACGGAAGAAAAATTTAAAGAAAAATTAAAAACCGAAATCAGTAATCAATGGGATAAAGAAGTTAGAACACATTTGCACAATGAGTTGTTTGAAACTTTAGTTCACGAAACCACCATAGACTTACCTCATACTTTTCTAAAAAGATGGCTAAGTATTGGAGGTGATAAATTCAAACCAATGGAACAAGTTGAAAAAGAATATTCTGGCTTTGAACATCAAATTAGATGGCAACTTATTTCGGATAAAATAATAGATGAAAACAAAATAGAAGTAAAGAAAGATGAAATGGAAACGGCTGCAAAAATGCAAGTTATAAACTATTTTAATCAATATGGACAAGCTCCATCAATTGAAGAAGAATGGGTTGATGACTTTGCAAAAAAACAATTAGCCGACAAAAAATTCTCAAATCAATTATATGAAAGAATTTTGACTGACAAAGTTTTCTTTACAATTGAAAATTCAATCAATCTCCAAGAAACAGAAATATCAAAAGATGAATTTATAAAACTTGTTCAAGAACAACAAGCTCATCATCACCATCATCATACGCATGACCATGACCATCATCATCACGACCATGACCATAGCCACGATCATGAACACCATCATCATAATCATTAATAAGTAATATTCACAAAGGCTTTTTATATTAAATATTTAATGTAAAAAGCCTTTTTTATTTTATTAATTTTTACATTCAGAATTAATCATCTTAAAACAACGACTACTTTATTTTAAATAAATAAATTAACTTTCGTATCTTTTTCTACATTTGTTAAAACTTAAACAATGAGCAAAGCATATATAATTGATGTAATTCGCACTCCTGTCGGAAAATATGCAGGTGCATTCAGCAGCGTTAGACCGGATGATTTATTAGCGATAACTTTAAAAAAACTCATAGAAAGAAATACTCAAATTGATATTCAAGAAATAGAAGATGTCATTGCAGGTTGTGCTAATCAAGCCGGCGAAGACAATAGGAATGTCGCTCGTATGGCTGGCCTATTAGCCGGGCTTCCAATTACAACCGGAGGTAATACTGTAAATCGTTTGTGTGCTTCAGGGCTTCAAGCTATCATGGATGCTTCACGTGCAGTGATGTGCGGAGATGCTGAGCTTATTATTGCAGCAGGTGTTGAAAGTATGTCAAGAGCCCCTTTCGTTATGGGCAAGTCTGAACAAGCGTTTGCACGCAAAACCGAAATTTTTGACACAACAATAGGCTGGAGATTTATCAATCCGGAGCTGAGCAAATTACATCATCCTTATACAATGGGCGAGACCGCTGAAAACGTCGCCAAACAGTGGAATATCAGTAGAACAGAACAAGATTTGTTTGCTTGTGAAAGTCAAAAAAAATACGCGAATGCTTTAGCTGAAAATAAATTCAAAGACGAAATAATTCCTGTCGAAGTTGATTTAGGGAAAAAAGGTAAAATCATTATTGACAAAGATGAACAACCGAGGCTTTCAACTTTGGAAAAATTAGCTGAATTAAAACCGGCTTTTATAAAAGATGGTAGCGTTACGGCCGGTAATTCCAGTAGTATAAACGATGGAGCCGCAGCCATGCTGATAGCAAGTGAAAATGCTGTAAAAAAATATAATCTCAAACCAATGGCCTCAATAAAAAGTATGGCTATTGCCGGTGTAGAACCTCGCATTATGGGAATTGGTCCTGTACCTGCAACAGAAAAAGCTTTAAAAAGAGCCGGTATTTCATTAAATGATATTGACTTGATTGAACTTAATGAAGCTTTTGCATCGCAAAGTATAGCCTGTGTAAGAGAACTTAATTTGGATATGAATAAAGTTAATGTAAATGGAGGCTCAATTGCTATTGGGCATCCATTAGGTTGTAGCGGTGTGCGTATATCATCTACCCTACTCCATGAAATGAAAAAAAGAAAATCGAAATTCGGTTTAGCGACTATGTGTATTGGCGTTGGTCAAGGAGCTGCTATTATATTTGAAAATATAGATTAACCCAATTTTTAATGCATTGTAAGTTGAATTTACTCCTCATTTTTTTTTGCAAATAATTTTTCTCCCGCTGTTATTTTGATTTTCAAATCATTTTCCTTTGGAGGAATTGGGCATGAATACCCCCCTTTATAAGCACAATAAGGATTATAACATTTATTAAAATCAATAATTAGTTTTCCATTTTGAATATCACTTTCGCGAACATCTAAATAACGCCCTCCACCATAAGTTTCAATATAATTCGTATTATCCTTAAAGGGTAAAAACAAATAAGAATCAGTACTTTCTTTCAACTTATCTTTTTCACTTTGATACAAAAATAATTTGTAGTTTTTTCGATTAAACACAAAGGAAATATAACCATATACAAAGTATTTTTTCTCTTTATGATTATAAGTCAGCATTTTAAAACCAATGCTATCAATCACTTTGGTAAAATTTGTCGTAATTCTAAATTTCTTATTAATAGGAAAAAATCGAATAAAAGCAGTATCATTTATACCTAATGGACTGTCTTCATCATTCACAAACTCCCCCAAATAATCTTTTTGGAATTGCTTTATTTCTTTAAAATAATCACTTTGAGAATAAGCTACATTCAGTGGGAGTATAAAAAGTAAAATAAAAAAAAGTTTGTAATACATACTCCAAAAATAAAGATAGTACTACAAACTTAAAAATGATTTAATATTAACTCGTAACTTAAATCATAAACCTAAACTATAAAAAACTATTGTTTATATGATATATATCCTTCTGTTGTTTTAGATGGTCTTTGTAAAATCCCTACATGCCCCAAAAGTTCTTTTTTACTTCCTCTTTGATAAACCGTCAATAGATAGCGTCCGCTACGAGGACACACAAATGAAAACTGAGTCCAATATTCATTTGTGTTTTCGGGTTTAAATTTGTCTGTAATAATATGACCAACTCCTTCTAAACCTAATTTCATCTCAATTTTTTTAGCTTCAGGGTCACCAACAATTACAAATTGATACCAATTACCGGCTTTCAATTCTACAAAAATTGGAAATTCAGTGTTTTTATTCATATTAACATTGCCACCTTTATAAGTAATGAATCCGTCAGATTTATATTTTGTATATAATTCAGTAACTTTATTATTAAACTGAGCTTCAAGAGGATTTGATTTACTTTGAGCTATTAAATATGTAGGTATCAATATTATTGCTACTAAAGTTAGTATTATGTATATCCTTTTCATATTTTAAAAATTTATATTAAAAAATCTTTAACAAATAATTTCAAAAATTGTACCAAATTTTAATTTTAAAATAAAAAAAATAAAACCTATATTGAGAGTTACGTAAAGTACAAAACATAACAAATTGATTTTGTGCATTTTATGATATAAATATTTTAAGAAATATTTTCAAGTTTTTTTTATAAAACTTAAAAAATTAATTAAAAATAAATTTATTAAAATAAATTAGGGAATAGAATTTAAAAAATTAACTTTGCATGACTTTTAAATCAAGCATAATTTCATAACAATTTTAGCTAAAAAAAGTCATTTTATTTAATTCATCTGAAATGGCAAAATATATCTTCGTTACAGGAGGAGTAACTTCATCGTTAGGAAAGGGAATTATAGCAGCATCTTTAGCTAAACTTATTCAAGAAAGAGGCTATAAAGTAAATATTCAAAAATTTGATCCATATATCAATATTGATCCCGGCACACTCAATCCTTATGAACACGGTGAATGTTACGTAACAGACGATGGTGCTGAAACGGATTTGGATTTAGGTCATTATGAACGATTTTTAAATATTTCTACTTCACAGGCTAATAATGTTACTACTGGTAGAATTTATCAATATGTAATTGAAAAAGAACGGGAAGGTGCTTATTTGGGAAAAACAGTACAAGTCATTCCTCATATAACGGATGAAATAAAACGTAGAATGATGCTCCTGGCTGAATCTAATGATTATGACATTATCATTACAGAAATCGGTGGTACCGTTGGCGATATTGAAAGTCTGCCCTATATTGAAAGTATTAGACAAATGCAGTGGGAATTGGGTGAAGAAAATTGTATCATTGTTCATTTAACTTTGGTTCCATATCTCAAAGCTGCTAAGGAGCTAAAAACAAAGCCTACTCAACACTCTGTAAAATTGATGAGTGAAAATGGTTTGTCACCTGATATTATTGTTTGTCGTGCAGAGCACCAATTAAATAATGAAATAAAACGTAAAATCGCACTCTTTTGCAATGTTAGACCACAAGCTGTTATTGAAGCTTTAGATGCTGATACGATATATGATGTGCCATTGTTAATGATGAAAGAAGAATTAGATGTAATCTGTCTTGAAAAACTTGGACTCGATACTAGTATTAAACCAAAACTTACTTATTGGAATGATTTTTTATCTAAACTAAAAAATCCTAAATCCATTGTAAAAATTGGGCTCGTAGGGAAATACGTTGAATTACAAGATGCCTATAAATCAATATTAGAATCATTCATCCATGCCGGTGCTGTGAATGAATGCCACGTTGAAGTTCATAATATTCACTCTGAAAAAATTAATAAAGAGAATGTAGTATCTTATTTAAGTGATTTAGATGGTGTGCTAGTTGCGCCCGGTTTTGGTAGTAGAGGTATTGAAGGAAAAATTATGGCAATTCAATATGTTAGAGAAAATAAAATCCCTTTTGTTGGAATTTGTTTAGGAATGCAATGTTCAGTGATTGAATTTGCAAGAAATGTATTGCATCTTGAAGCAGCTAATTCCACTGAAATGGACTTGCATACTCCAAATCCTGTAGTTGATATTATGCAAGATCAAAAAAATGTTGTAAAAATGGGAGGAACTATGCGCTTGGGAGCTTATGAATGTGAATTAGACAAAAATTCAAAAAGCTATGAAATTTATGGTTCTTCCATTATCTCTGAAAGGCATAGACATCGTTGGGAGTTTAATAATAAATATTTAGAAACTTATGAAAAAGCCGGCATGAAAGCAGTTGGTAAAAACCCCAAAACCGGATTAGTAGAGATTATGGAAAATATTAATCATCCATTTTTTATTGGGGTTCAATTTCACCCGGAATTAAAGTCAACAGTAGAACACCCCCACCCTTTGTTTGTTCATTTTATAAAAGCGGCTATAGAATATAAAAACAATAAATCATAAAGTTTTTTTTAAGTATAAATATAAAAACAGTTTGACAAACGATTTAAATGTATTTTAATATTAGTTAGCAGACCGAAACTATCTTTTAAGCACTTCGCAAATCGGAGATTTACGCAATATTCGGGAAAGAAATTAACGGCACCTGTAATCCACCGAATCGCAAACATATAGGGCTTAAACGCGTGTAGCGAAGCGGAGCTACATCAGGCTGTGATAAAAGTCATTTTCTAAAAAAATATAGTCAGTAGCATCTTCAAAAAGGCATTCTTTTAGCAATAGAACTTACTAAATTTTAAGCTACAATTTTATGTTGTAAATAGTCTATTGGAAATGGTCAAGACCTAGTAGGTTAGACTTTTTTAGCTTTGTTATAAGAAAGCAAGAAGTAGCGAAATTGTTTTATTTTTTTTGGTTATATTTGTGAAATATTTTTTCACAGACTGCCGGTGTAGCCATTTCAGAGTAATATACGTATGGACAAATCAACGCAACATTCGACAATTTACAATCAACATAATTTTGTTTATAAATAGTAGAGTAAAAATCTACATTTTAAAATAATTTTGTACTTTTATGAAATGAGTTATTTATACGAGTCCGACATATTAACACCTGAAATTCAGAAAATTATTGAAACAAAAGTTTCAACCAATTTAGCTGACGTACAACAAGAGAAAGTTTTTGTTGCATTAAAATTGTTGTTAAATGGAGATTATGAAAAATACACGTTCAATACTAACTTGCTTAAATCTACTTTATTTTCTGACTTTAGTAATAACGAAGAATTTCATTCTTTACTTTCAAAAATAAACGAAAAACAAAATGGCAGACAAGAAACAGGAAGATTTTACACTCCAAAAGATGTTACCGAATACGTTGTTGCAAACTCATTTTTGAATATACTCAAAAGCACACAAAGCACTATTTTTTCTACATCAAATTGTATTGAAGAAATCAAAAAATGTCATTCAATCAATGATTTGATTTTTTCATATTCTGTATTTGACCCAACTTGTGGAGCAGGAGAATTTTTGGTAACTGCATTAGACATTAAACTTTCATTATTAGAAAATCCAACTGACAGAGATTATTTAGAAGTTATAAAAACAATTCACGGAAATGATTTGAATATGACTTCGGTTGAAATCACTAAAATCAGATTGTTTTTTACTATTTTATCAAGAATAAGCGATTACGAATATTTAAACGAGTTATCTACAATCCTAAATAATAATTTTCATAATAAAGATTTTATAGACAACGGACTTTTTTCTCAATCTTCATTTGTAAAATATAATATTATAGTTGGTAATCCACCTTATGTAGAAGACGGAAAAACAACTACCAAACCTCTTGTTTCCTATGGGAATATTTATGCCAATGTTTTAGAAAACAGCAGTAATTTATTATCAAAAAAAGGTGTAATGGGTTTTGTGTTGCCACTTTCGTATGTTTCTACTTTGCGTATGAGAAAAATTCGAGAAGTTGTAAGTAAAAAAACACCCAAACAAATTTTGTTAAATTATGCAGACCGTCCAGATTGCTTGTTTACAGGCGTTCATCAAAAATTAACGATTTTAATCTGTTCAAATCTTACAGAAAACCCAATAACTTATACTTCTGGATATAATTATTGGTATAAAAATGAAAGAAAAGAATTGCTTTCTGATAAAAAATTAGTTTTAAATAAACACCAAAATCTTACTTATATTCCAAAATTGGAAAATGAAATTGAAGAATCTATTTTTTCTAAAATTTTAGCTACAAAAAATGACAATACTTTTTCAAGCTTAGATAATGAACAACTTTCTGAAAATATCTATTTGAATATGAGGGCTACATTTTGGATAAAAGCATTTTCTTTTAATCCCGGCTCAAAAGAATACAAAGCTTTTCATTTTGATAAAGAAATTCAACCTTATATTTTAAGTCTTTTAAACTCTAATTTGTTTTTCTTTTTTTGGGTTGCAGTTTCAGATTGTTGGCATATTACCAACAAAGAACTTTCTTCATTCAAAGTTATTTTAGATAATGTTGATTTTGAGAAGTTTCAAATTTTAATGAATCAATTAGAAAAAAAATTAGGGAAAACAAAATTATTTATAGGCACAAAACAAACAGAATACGCTTATAAACACAAGTTCTGCAAAGCAGAAATTGATTTGATAGATACTGAATTG
Organism: Chitinophagaceae bacterium; assembly: GCA_039811265.1. GTDB lineage: Bacteria > Bacteroidota > Bacteroidia > Chitinophagales > Chitinophagaceae > OLB11. The sequence goes on from JBDHYI010000011.1 coordinate 31,011, forward strand.
TCCAAAATTTATAGTTTTACAAAAGAAGAAACGGATTACCTGAAAAACTACAAATTAAAATACAGAATGGGAGATAAATGAAAAAAGTAATTGATTTATTCGCAGGTTGTGGTGGTTTTTCAGTTGGTTTTGAACAAGCAAATTTTCAAATTATTAAAGCTGTTGAATTTGACAAGCAAATTGCAAAATCTTATGAAAACAATCATAAAAAAGTAAAAATGTTGGCTCAAGACATTAGCGAAGTCGATAATGAAAATTATTTTTCAGAACACGAAGCAAATGTTATTATTGGAGGTCCACCTTGTCAAGGTTTTTCAATGGCAGGAGAAAGAATTCGAGCAAATTCTTTTAAAGATGACCCAAGAAATTATTTATTCAAACATTATTTGAATATTGTAAAAATAGTTAAGCCTGATTTTTTTGTATTTGAAAATGTAAAAGGGATTTTAACAATGAAAAATGGAGATATTTTTAAAGAAATTTTAAAAGCTTTCTCTGATAAATCTAATTTTGATGGTGTAAAATATTATGTTTCTTACAAACTTGTAAAAGCAGTAGAATTTGGCATTCCTCAAAAAAGAGAACGGGTTATCATTTTTGGTTCAAGAGATAAAAAAATAGATTTTGAAAAGTATTTAGACAAAACACTTCAGAAAATCAAAACAACAAAACCCGATTTATTAAACCCAACAACAGTTTGGGACGCAATTTCTAATTTGCCACAACCAACAGAAAACGGAGAAATAAAAAATTCTGTTGGAAAAACAAATTACCAAAAACATTTAAGTTCAAATCAATCAATTATTTCTAATCACTACAAGCCTAATCATTCTGAAAAATCAATAGAAAGAATGAAACAAATTAAAAGTGGCGAAAATTGGACAGCATTAAAAGAAGATATAAAATCAATTCATAGTGGCTCGTATGGAAGATTAAAAAAAGATGACGTTTCTCCTACAATTGTAACTCGTTTTGACACTCCATCAGGAGGAAAATTCATACATCCTATAGAAAATAGAACATTGACACCAAGAGAAGCTGCAAGAATACAAAGCTTTCCTGATAATTTTGTTTTTACTGGTACAAAAAGCTCTATTTGTAAACAAATAGGAAATGCTGTTCCTCCAAAATTAGCTTATTTTTTGGCTGAAACAATAAATAACATCTATCTGGATAATGAATAACACTAATATTACATTACAATCTCTTAATAAAAAATCCGTTTGGATTTTTACAAAACAAGAAACTTCATTTGATGAAGCGTATAGAGCAACTCTATTATTTAGTAGTATTTCAGATATAGAAACAACGAATATAGAAACATATTTTTATCAAAATGCGGTTAGATTTAATCTCTCAACTACAAATCATAGAATGCTCGTAATGCCACAATTTTGGGGCTTACTAACTAAAAATATTTTTTTCAAAAGAGGCACACCATATAAAAAAGAAAACACTACTTCTATTTTTTCAGCATTGAAATTAGCTGATAATATTAAACAATATAACCAAATTAAGACAGAACAAATTCTTAAATTAAGGATTCACGCCTTAATAGATACCCAAGGTAACAATGAAGAGTATTGTTTGTTACCAGTGCCATTTATGTTTGCTGTTTTAAAAAAATTACAGAAAGAACATAATATCACAATAGTATCAAATGAACTTTTGTGGACTTACATTTTAACTTGTAAAAATTTCAATGAATTAGAAAATGCTGTTACAAACATTGCAAACAACGAGCCTATATCTCCACATATTTCACATTATAAAAGTGTAAGTAGAATAATTACACTAATCAAGAAAAACATAAGACTATTTAACTTTGACAAAGAAGATAACATCTATATAAATCCAGAATTTGATGAATATTTTGACGATAAATTTAATAAGCATTATTCAATCAACGGCTTTACTGATTCTATAAATGAAGACGAAAAGTACAAGGAGTTCTTATATAATCTGCAAAACTTTGACATCAATCTTATTGACACACCTGATGAATATATAAATTTAGATACTGTCAAATTAGATGAAATAACAAATGTTCCTGTATCAATAACAAACAAAACAGATTTTGTTTATTATGATGACGCAGCTATCATTGCTGATTTTGACATAACTAAAATTGACGGCACTATTCCACTATCAAAAAATACTGAACATAGATATGAAATCAGTAAAAGAAATGGTACTATTTTAGAGAGCAAAAGAAAAATTTATAGTGGTAGAAAAGCAGAAAAGTATTTTATTAGTTTTCTAACTTCAAAAAGATTTATTGAAAATATTGATTTTGAAGATGTTGCAAATAATCGCAATTATGGATTTGATGTTAAATTCGGACAAGTTGGTTTGGAAATCAAAAATATTGCAAGTGGTGATTTTTATTTAAGCGACAATGAAATTGCTCATTTTGAAAATCGTAAAACGCTAATTGTTTTAATTTCAATTGGTAATGGTATTTGGGTTTTTAATTCTGAAAGTCGATGGCTCACACAACGCATAAAAGAAATCAAAGAGATTCGTGAATATTGTAATAACCATTATTCACAGTTAGATTTAACTGACATCAAAATAAACATTGACAATACAATTAATGACGAAAACGAAATAATTAGATTAGATAATCTTGAAAAAGAAAGTATTTTTGAAACACTACAAATCTCATAAAATTCTATAAAATAACGGCCGCCAATATATAGGGCTTAAACGCGTGTAGCGAAGCAGAGATACATCAGGCTGTGATAAAAGTCATTTTCTAAAAAATATAGTCAGTAGCGTCTTCACAAATCCATTCTTTTGGCAATAGAACTTACTAAATTTTAAGCTACAATTTTATGTTGCAAATAGTCTGTTGGAAATGGTCAAGACCTAGTAGGTTAGGCATTTTTAGATTTATTTTAAGAAAGCAAGAAGTTGCGAAATTGTTTTGTATTTTTGGTTATATTTGTGAAATTATTTTTTCACAGACTGCCGGTGTAGGCAATGCTAAAAAGATAGACAACACAGTAAGTCAATGCCTAAAAATGGACTCGACATACAGACCATATTAACAAAGCGGATTGATAAACAAACTGACCGTGTTTTGCTATTTGGACAGTTGACAGAAAAGAAGGAAAAAGCCTACCCTTCACATTTTTTTAAATTTCTTTTAGCCAGCCCGCAAACGGTACATTTGCAAGCCACACAATCCGACCCGAAATCCCAAGTTTGCAAAAGAGTCACTTTTTGCCAACACACCAATAAAAATTACTAATTTGGACAAGTGAATTTACAGTAATAAATGTCAACAAAGTTTTTTACAAATAGCGAAGAAAATACACTCATCAACAAGTTTGAAGGAGTGTTTACATACAATCCAAACATTCAATATTTTGACGCTTTAGTAGGTTATTTCAGAGCCTCGGGTTATTTCCGCATCAGACCGTTTCTGGACAAAGTACCAAAAATCAGGATACTGGTTGGCATCAATGTGGACAGACTTCTTGCCGATGCTCAACGGGAAGGACTTGAATTTTTCAAAAATCACGAAAAGACCAAAGAAGAATTCATCCAGAAAATTCAGGACGATATTGAAAACGCCAATTACGACAAAGAAACAGAAAAGGCAATTTTACAATTCATTGACGACCTGATTGAAAAGAAAATTGAAGTAAAAGCACACCCCGACAAGAAAATTCACGCTAAGGTTTATATTTTCAGACCGGAGCCGTTTAACGAACATACACCGGCACAAGTTATTACTGGTTCTTCCAACCTGACAGACTCGGGACTTGGTGCTAATAATCAATACGAGTTTAACGTACAATTGACAGATTTTGATGATGTTGAATTTGCTACCCTGGAATTTGAAAACCTATGGAGAGAAGCCGTTGACATATTACCTGTTGACATCCAACACATCAAAAAAGTCACCTACTTGAATGATGATATCACACCATTTGAATTATATATCAAACTGCTGACAGAATATTTCGGAAAGAATATTGACTACGACCCCGATTCCGTTGGCGACCTGCCTCAAAACTTTAAAAAGTTATCCTACCAAATTGATGCGGTGAATGAAGGTTTTAATATGCTTTTGAAACATAACGGTTTTGTTTTGGCCGACGTGGTGGGTTTGGGAAAAACGGTTATTGCAACGATGGTTACCAAAAAGTTTTTGTTACAGAATGGCAGGGACAATACAAAAATTTTAGTCGTTTATCCACCGGCAGTTGAGAAGAACTGGAAAAACACATTCAAGTATTTTGGCATTGACAAATACACCAAATTTATATCCAACGGAAGTTTACACAAAATTCTTGAAGGTCATCAGGACTATTGGAATAAAGAAGAATATGACCTGATTATCGTGGACGAAGCGCACAAATTCAGAAACCATACTACTGGTGTATTTCAAAGCTTACAGCTAATTTGCAAAAGTCCAAGGACTACAAAAGGATTGATTGACGGATTGCAGAAGAAAGTAATTTTGGTTACCGCTACACCACTCAACAATAAGCCTGACGATATTTTCTATCAAATTCAAATGTTTCAGGATGCAAGGCAATCCACTCTGCCAATTACCAATCTGACCTCTTTTTTCGCTCCGCTGATGGAACAATACAAAACGCTGAAACGCTTTGACCAACTGGATGTAAACAAGCTAAGAAATATTTACAGCAAGATTCGTAAAAATGTAATTGAACCTATTACCATACGCAGAACAAGAACAGACCTTGAAAACATAAAGGAATATAAAGCAGATTTGGACAAGCAAGGCATCAAATTCCCGAAAGTAGAACCACCCAAAAAGATTGAGTATGTGATGGATCAAAAACTAAATGAATTATTCTTAAGAACAACAATACACTTAGCAGGTTTCAGTGACAAAAATGATAAAAGTAAAGCTGAGCTTAGGAAACAGGAATTAGAAGTTGCAGCTAAATTGGGAATCACAGAGAATGACGTTCTTACCTATGCCCGTTACCAAGCCATTGCAGGTTTAAAACAGGAGATACAGGACAAGTATTACGAGAATGCCGAAACGGTTTCAAAAAGCCTGGCATACATCATGAAAACGCAATTGGTAAAACGTCTGGAAAGTAGCTTCTACGCATTTAAAAAATCACTTGCGAGTTTTCAAAAGGCAACTGAGAGAATGATTGATATGTTCAAGAACAATAAAGTGTTTATTGCTCCCGACACGGATGTAAATAAACTTTTAGACAAAGGCTGGAGTGAAGAAGACATCGAAAAAGAGATTGAACGACTAAGTGATGAGAATCCTAAAAACCAAACTTTCAAAGCAGAAGACTTTAAAGCCGAATTTATCGAAGCACTAAAGAAAGATGCCAAGTTACTAAAAGAACTGGTTAAAGAATGGAACGCTATTGACTATGACCCCAAACTGGATGTCTTTCTTAAAAAACTCAAAATACAATTTCTGAACAAAAAAACCAATATAGAAGGCAAGTTAGTCATTTTCTCCGAATCAAAAGATACGGTTGATTATCTGAAACAGAATTTAGAAAAAGAAGGAAGAAAAGATGTATTGGTGGTTTCAGCCGAAAATCGAAAAGCACTGTATGAAACCATTGTAACCAATTTTGATGCCAACTGTGAAGCCGAAAAACAAGTGGATGATTACAATATCATTATCACTACCGAAGTATTGGCTGAAGGCGTGAACTTGCACCGCTCCAATGTAATTGTGCACTACGACACGCCTTGGAACTCTACCCGACTGATGCAAAGAATTGGGCGTGTAAACCGTATCGGAACAAAAGCTGATGCCGTTTACAATTATGTATTCTATCCATCGGCACAGGGCGACTCACAAATAAAACTGAACAAAACTGCCTTTATGAAAATACAGGCGTTTCATACAGCGTTTGGGGAAGACAATCAGGTCTATTCCGAAAACGAAATTCTGGATGAGGTAAAACTATTCAACAAAGCAGCCATCAAGGAAGAAGAAGACGAACGACTTAAATATTTGTATCTGCTTCGTAATTTCCGCAAGGAGAACAAGGCATGGTTCGACAGAATCAAAAAACTACCCCTGAAATCACGGACAGGCAGAAATGCTGCAAGCATCAATAAACCTGAATTGCAAAACGGAACCGCTGCTTTTTTGAAAACGGATAAAAAATTTGAATTCTATTGGGTGAACAGCCAAAACCAACCGAGCGAAATAACACCTGTTGAAGCATTCAAACTTTTTGAAGCCGACCCAAATGAAAAACCTTGCAAACTGATTGATAACCATCACGAACAAGTAGCCGCAGCAATGGAGTATTTTGAAACCTTGGAGCACAAAATTGTGGCTTCGCAAATCGATCCGGAAGCCTTGGGCGGTGTGGCACAAAGAGCTAAAAAATTTCTTTCCGAATTGGCAAAATATCCGCAAGTATCAGAAAAACAAAAAGAAAATATTCAGAAAATTATAGTGCTGATTGATATGGGTAAATACACCAATTTACCCGGTGATGTGGACAGACTGCAAAAGAAAAAGCTCAACCAGAATGCAGCATTGACCGAATTGGATAAAATTGCCAAGCAATACAACGTAGATGTATCCGATGCCCAAAAAGGCAAAAAAGGCAGAGTAGAAAAACCCGTTTTAATCATTTCCGAATCATTTGAATAATATATGAACCTAAATCAATTACAAACAGCCTTTATAGCAGAAATTAAGCAAAAAATACGCTTGGCTCAATACGAAGCGCTGAAGGCAGTAAATGTACAGCTCATCAATTTGTATTGGGAAATAGGCAAATCCATCTCCGAAAAACAGACTGAAAGCTGGGGCAAAGCTATTGTCCCTACACTTTCTAAAGAGTTGCAAAGAGAGTTCCCTAAAATGAGCGGATTCTCTACCACAAATCTTTGGTTGATGGCTCAGTTTTACTCTGAATATCAGTCAGATGAAAATCTCCAACCACTGGTTGGAGAAATTAGTTGGACCAAACATATTGTTATCCTGAACAAATGCAAAGATTCTCTCGAACGTCAATTTTACATTTTGGCAACAAAGAAATTCGGCTGGTCAAAAAATGTATTAACGCACCAAATTGAGAACAAAACCTATGAAAAATATCTGCTCAATCAAACCAACTTTGATCAAACCTTGCCCGACTCTATTCAGAATCAGGCAGCTTTGGCTGTTAAAGATGAATATACTTTCGATTTTCTCGAAATCTCCGAGCTTCATTCCGAAAAGGAACTTGAAAATTCACTGATTCAGAATATTCGAAATTTCCTGCTTGAGATGGGGAATCAGTTCACCTTTATAGGGAATCAGTTTCGCTTGGAGATAGGAGGAAAAGAATATTTTATAGATTTGTTACTGTACCACCGTCAATTGCGGTGCTTAGTTGCCATAGAGTTAAAAGTAGGTGAGTTTTTACCCGAATACAAGGGGAAAATGGAATTTTATCTCTCTGCTTTAAATGATAAAGTCCGTTTGGAGCACGAAAACGACAGCATCGGTATCATCATTTGCAAGGAAAAAAACAGAACCATTGTAGAATACTCTCTAAAAACTTCTCAAATGCCTATTGGAGTAGCGACCTATACCTTAACAGACAAATTACCCAAAGATTACCAAAATTTATTGCCAAGTAGTAAAGAAATTTCCGATAAAATCAACAAATATTTTTCCAAAAAATGACACAGGAGCAAATACACCAACTGTTTAAGCAGGGATACAACCAAGCCAATTGGAAACAATTCTTAGGCGAAACTTTTGCCAATGCCCGGTTATTGGCTACCCCCGAAACACTTACAGGAATTGACAGTAATGTGGCAAGTAAAGCCCTGAAATTGGGTTATATCACCCTAGACGAAAACGGTATCGAACGTCAAATTGCAGTGTATGAAGTGGAACTGGCCAAAGGAATCATCCTGGAACGCAACCGTGTGGGCTTGCGGAATCTGCTTCGCAAATACTGGAAAGATATTGATGCCGCCTTTATTGTGTATCACAACCCCGATATTTCAGCAGGCTTAGCATCCAGAAAATGGCGATTCACTTATGTATCAGAATTAACAGGCTACGATGCTGATGGTGAATTTATCAAAATAAAAACCGAACCCAAACGCTACACTTATGTATTGGGTGAAGGCGAAAGTTGCCGAACGGCTGCTGAACGCTTTGCGCTGATCGCAAACAAAGCGCATAAAGCAACTTTGGACGATGTAAAAGATGCCTTCTCGGTAGAGAAACTTTCAAAAGCATTTTTCGATGAATACAAAAATCATTACGACCTATTCTGTCAATTTATGATGCAAGATCCCGGCATCAAAATAACTATCTTCAAAGGCGATGAAAAAGCCATTCGTGATTTCAACAAAAAACTCTTAGGGCGTATCGTATTTCTGTATTTCATCCAGAAAAAAGGTTGGCTGGGTGTGCCTGTGGGCAGCAAATGGGGACAAGGTGATTTTGATTTTTTGACCAATCTTTTCAGACAGCACAAAAACCCCGACCTGTTTTACAGCGAAATGCTGACCCGCCTGTTTTTTGATACCCTCAATACCAAACGCAAAGACGACATCATAGAGTTGGTAAAAGGTCAACCCTGCCGAATTCCTTACCTGAACGGAGGTTTGTTTGAAGAATACGACAAAAAGCAGCGCAATATCATTTTTGATGCAAAGCTGTTTGAAAACCTTTTTGAATTTTTCAACCAGTACAACTTTACCATTTACGAAGACGACCCAAACGATCACACCGTGGCCGTTGATCCCGAAATGCTGGGGCATATTTTTGAAAACCTGCTCGAAGACAACAAAGATAAAGGCGCATTCTACACTCCCAAAGAAATTGTGCACTATATGTGCCAGGAGAGTTTGATTGAATATCTTACTACCTGGTTTGAAAATAAAGGCTATGAAGTAACGGGCTTTATTGGTTTTGACAAACCCGACCAACCCCGCCTGTTTAGTGCCAACGAAGGCAAAAAAGGGCAAATGGTATTGGAAATTGCCCCGCAAAGCCAAGACAAGCAAATTGACCGGCTGTTAATAGAAAAACTGCTGAAAAAGAAACTGGACGACCCCGACAAAGAACTGGTAAAACAGCACGCCACCGAATTTCATACCGCACTGGACAACGTAAAAATATGCGATCCTGCCATTGGCTCGGGAGCTTTCCCTATGGGCTTGTTGCAGGAGATATTTACCGCCAAAGAAACGCTTTGGCATTTCGAACACGGACATTCACTACATTTTCCTGCTTCTGAAACCAAACTTAATATTATACAAAACAGCATTTACGGAGTGGATATTGAAAAAGGTGCGGTGGACATTGCCCGGCTGCGTTTTTGGCTATCGCTGGTAGTGGACGAAGAAGAACCCAAAGCCCTGCCCAACTTAGATTATAAAATTGTGGTGGGCAACAGTTTGGTAAGCAAATTGGGCGATGACATAATAGATATTGACTGGAACCTGAACGAAACTTCGCATGGCTTGTTTGGCGCCGACTTAGCCCGACAAAAAGGCGAACTGCTTAAAAAAATTAGTGCCGAGCAAAAAGAATTCTTTAGCCCCGACAGCGACAAAAAGAAACTGGTTGCCGATATACGCAACACCAAAATTGATTTACTCATCAATCAGTTGGAATTGATGGTAAAGATTACGCAACAAGAAACTGAACCCAAGGCATACAGTTACAAAGACAAGAAAAAGTTTGTAGCTGCTACTGAACTCTATCATAAAACCCTGAGCTGGAAAGAAAGCATAAAACAGCTAAAAAAACTCAAAGACCAAGCCGAAAAGCCACTACATTTTTTCGACTGGAAATTGGATTTTCCGGAAGTGCTGAATGAACAAATAAACCCCAATGCGGGATTTGATATTGTAATTGCAAATCCACCTTATGTCAACATCGCAAATATTAGTGAAGATACCTACAGAAAATATATACAATCTAATTATAAAACAGTTAAAAACAAAAGCGACCTATACAGTGTTTTTATAGAAAAGGCACATTCTTTATCAAAGGGAAATGCTATTGTTTGTTTTATATATCCCAAAACTTGGATGGGGTCAGATAGTTTTTCAAAATATAGAGAATTCATAACCAATAATTATAGGATAAAAAATATAATTAATTTGGGCTATGGTATTTTTGAGAATGCGACAGTATCAACTGTAATAACAATATTTTCTAAACAGTTTGTTTTAGATAACGAAATTACCTTATATCAACTGGAACGTAATGATAAAGGTCAAATAAACTTTATTAAACAAGATAATAAATTGCCTTATAGTCAAATTAAATCAACTCCTTATTACCTTTTTTCTTTCACAAAATCAATTCCAATAAGAATAAAAACAAGGCAGTTAAATGATTTAGTTGACTTTTCATTAGGTATTAAAACAAGTGATGATAAAAAGTTCATAATAGATTATAAGAGAGATGATTCAACTTATTTAATGCTAAGGGGTAAAAATATTAGGAAATACGAGCACGATAAACCGTTTGAATACATTTGGTACAAGCCAAAATTAATGATGAAAAAGGTTGGAGCAGGTCCAAGGAAACTAGAGTATTTCTTTCAAAAAAAAATACTGATTCAAGGAATATGTAATGGTATTTTAAGATGTTCTTATGATTCAAATAAATATTTAGTAAACGATAAGGTTCATATTGCGTTCAATCCAAAGCAATATTCTTTAAAGGTAATTTTAGCAATTCTAAATTCTTCATTAATGAGTTTTATTACTAAGTCGTTATTTGGAAATTACCTAGAAATTAAAATAAACCAACTTCAACTTCTTTCATTCCCCGAAAATATTGATAAATCCAAAGCAAATTTACTCATAAATTTGGTTACTGAAAGACTTAATACATCAGATGAGAATGAAAAATCAAAATTGGAATTCAATATAGACAATTTGGTTTACCGTCTTTACGAGCTTAGCTATGAAGAAGTAAAAGTGATAGACCCGGAGTTTCCTTTAAGCGAAGAAGAGTATGAAAGCATTGAGTGGGAATAGCTACTCTGAGTTTGAGGAAGGAAACCCAACACAGGCAGACAAAAAAATACTCGGACAATGACAGCTAAAACCCAATCATACAGCGACTTTCAGACACAGTGGACAAGAACGCCAGCTGCTAATATATAGAGCTTAAACGCGAGTAGCGAAGCGGAGCAGCGTTTTAAGCCTCTGTTGAACTGAGGCTTCGGTAGCTGAGCTATCAACTTTCTTTCTATGAGGTTCCAATCATCTGCTGCGGTTCCGGATGTAGCGTTTTGAGAACTCTTTTTTGGAGGGAGTGCTATTGTTGAAGTAATTTTGTTGGTCATAAAACAAACAAGTGCGAAATTGCCGTATTGGTAAAATTTGCTTACTTTCAATTAAACTTTATTTTATATTTGTGTAGAAATTCGTTAATATGGTGGTTGTTATACCAATGCTAAAGTATGCCAGCTAAATAGCTATATTTAAAATTAAATTTAAATAACAAAATATGAGAAAAACAACGCTAAAAATCTTAATCGCAATAATAGTAACACTTATTGTTAAATCTGCTTTTTCACAAAGTGATGCTGATGGTTGTAAAGATCATCCTTTATTTAACCGTATGCCTGGATATTTTATTGATAATTGTGCTGAAAATCATAATCAATTTGAAATTGTAATAGGCGATGGTAAACATCAAACTTTGGAAGGTACAGTATCAAATTATCGTTATAATATTATTAATGAAGAATCAAAGCGCCCCAGCGCTTTTCAGGTTATGAAAAATTATGAAAATGCCATACTATCTAAGGGTGGCGAAAAGGTTTATCTGACAAGCAAACCGGATAATGATGCTTTTGTAGGAGCTACATTTAAAATGAAAAACAATAATAGCATCTACTGGCTTACTCTCTATGATTTTAACGATATTGATGCATGCCTTGGATATCAATTAACTATTGTAAAAATAGAAGATATGATGCAAGACATTCGAGCCAACGAGATGTTTGAAAAAGTAAATTTGGGCAAGCCATTAACTTTATATATCAACTTTGAAATAGGAAAATCAACAATTAAAAGCGAATCACAGTCCATTGTAAACGAACTTTTCAAAATGCTGAACGATAACCCAACCATAAAAATAACTATTGAAGGGCATACTGACAATGTGGGTAATTCCGAATCAAACAAATCACTTTCAGAACAACGTGCGGCAAGCGTAAAAGCCGCACTAATTAAAAAGGGCATTGCTACAGACAGGATACAAACAATTGGCTACGGACAAGATAAACCTATTGCAGATAATTCAACAGAAGAAGGAAGAGCTAAAAATAGACGTGTAGAAATAAAGAAACAATAACTACTGGATATAACCAGTTTGCCTCAATAACGAGTAAACGGTTTCGATTGAGCAGTTTTTTAATGGAAAAGTATTATCTTCGTATCAACATTTTTCGGTAAAATCCGACCTGTGTCAAGTTGCCAAACCGTCAATTTGTCTAAAAAACACCCTCCCCTTTTTGAATTCAAATTTTAAAAAATATATCAAAAAAAAATGTGGTCAATAAAATATCAATTTATTGACCACATTTTTTTAAATAAATAAAGTGCTATCTAAATATAAATGAACTTATTAAGTAAATTCATAATCGCATGAATAAATAAATTATTCCGCAATAGGTGCTGCTAAAGAATCGTGCCCGGGTGCATCGTTTGAAACATTTTTATCCTTACTGCAACATGGTTTATCGCATTTATCTTCTTCACATTTTCCACCACATACTTTTTCACATTCTTCTGAATTACCACAGTGATGACCGGCACAAGAGTTAGAACAAACATCTCCTTCGCATTTATCACCACATTCATGATTACAAGCTTCAGTGCCCTTACAAGTCATTTCTTCTTTATCAGCACTGCAACAAGCTCCTTTACTCATACCACCACCATCATTCATGTTAGATTCCATGATATGAATTTTATCCATTCTATTTTGTTGAATAGCGTCAGCATGTATTTGTGCTAAAGTGGGCGCTATAACAAGAGAAACAATACTCATTAATTTAATCAAAATATTCATAGAAGGACCTGATGTATCTTTAAACGGGTCTCCTACTGTATCACCTGTAACAGATGCTTTGTGTGGTTCTGATTTTTTATAATAAACTTCACCGTTTATCTCCACTCCTTTTTCAAAAGATTTTTTAGCATTATCCCAGGCTCCACCTGCGTTATTTTGGAACATACCCATTAAAACGCCGCTTACAGTAGCACCTGCTAAGAATCCTCCTAATACTTCAGGTCCTAATATGAAACCAATTATAATAGGAGAAACTATTGCAATTGCTCCCGGTAACATCATTTTTTTAATAGACGCTTCTGTGGAAATGGCAACACATTTTTCGTATTCCGGTTTTCCTTTTCCTTCTAATATCCCCGGTATTTCTCTAAATTGGCGTCTAACTTCTTCAACCATTGCCATTGCAGCCTTACCTACTGCTGTTATGGCTAATGATGAGAAAATAAACGGAATCATAGCTCCAACAAAAAGACCGGCCAATACATCAGCACGATAAATATCAATCCCGTCTATTTTGGCAATACCAACAAAAGCTGCAAAAAGTGCTAATGCTGTTAAAGCAGCGGATGCAATTGCAAATCCTTTTCCGGTAGCGGCTGTTGTATTTCCTACTGCATCTAAGATATCTGTTTTTTCACGTACTTCACCGGGTAATTCACTCATCTCTGCAATACCACCGGCATTATCAGCAATTGGTCCAAAAGCATCAATAGCTAATTGCATAGCAGTAGTTGCCATCATACCGGCTGCGGCAATGGCAACTCCATATAATCCTGCACTTAAATACGAACCATAAATACCTCCTGCTAATACAAGAATGGGTAATAAAGTAGATTCCATTCCTACAGATAAACCTCCTATAATATTAGTAGCATGACCTGTTGAACTTTGTCTTACAATACTCAATACAGGTCTTTTTCCCATTGCTGTATAATATTCTGTAATAATACTCATTAATGTTCCTACTACCAAACCAACCATTATAGCTCCGAACACTCCCATTTTAGTAAAAGCAAAACCTCTCAATTCCATTTGTTCAGGCAATACAAATTCCACTAAGAAATAAGATGCAATTGCTGTTAAAATGATTGAGCCCCAGTTACCCATATTTAATGCGTTTTGGACTTTATTTACACTCAAACCGGCATTTTCACCTATTTTAACAAATAAAGTTCCAATGATTGAAAATAAAATTCCAAATCCAGCAATCAACATTGGTAATAGAATAGGAGCTAAGCCACCAAATTGATCATTACTAATAGTTTCTCTTCCTAATACCATTGTTGCTAATACAGTTGCAACATAAGAACCAAATAGATCAGCTCCCATACCGGCAACATCTCCCACATTATCACCTACGTTATCTGCTATTGTAGCCGGATTACGCGGATCGTCTTCAGGAATACCTGCTTCTACTTTACCTACTAAATCTGCACCAACGTCAGCAGCTTTGGTGTAAATACCCCCTCCTACACGAGCAAATAATGCAATACTTTCAGCACCTAAAGAGAATCCGGTCAGTACTTCAATTGCTCTTTCCATTTCTACAGAATCAACCAATGCATCGGGAGCAAAAATTTGTTTTAAAATAATAAATAATGAACCTAAGCCTAAAACAGCCAAGCCGGCAACCCCCATACCCATCACAGAACCTCCTGTGAAAGAAACTTTCAAAGCTTTGCTCAAACTTGTTTTAGCAGCTTCTGCAGTTCTCACATTTGATTTAGTAGCTATTTTCATTCCTATATAACCTGCTAATGCACTAAATACTGCACCAAACACAAATGCAAGTGCTATGCTCCAATGCGAATTGTGATTACTTGCTCCCATTACTCCTAACAAGATGGCTGCAATTATTACAAAGTACATTAACACTTTATATTCCGCTTTCAAAAAAGCCATTGCGCCATTAGCAATATGGCCTGATATTTCTTTCATACGGTCATTTCCGGCAGGTTGTTTTGATACCCACGCACTTTGCAAAAAGGTGTACAACAAAGCCAAAACTCCAAATGCAGGCACTAAATAAAATAAATAACTCATTATGTTTCTAATTTTAAATTTTTAAAAGGTTGCAAAATTAACATATCCAACTCAAAATTTGAAATTTTTACCATTGATTTTTAAAGAATAAAAAAATAAATTATTTATTGATAAAAAGGTCTTAAATAATTATTTGTTATTATTTTTGCAATTATAAAAATAAAGATATGCAAAATTCAATTCTTACACTCTTTATCATACTAACAATAGTTATCATTTTATTTTTCTTTTTGGTATTTCAATCTTCAAAAAAACAAACTGAAGAAGGTGGTGGTATTAAAAATGCTTTACGGAAAAGATTTTGGTTTATTCTTATTTTAGTCGTTACTTTAGGCATAACCGCCTCTATAACTATTCCTAAATCACCCTATTATATTTTTGCCGACGAGCAACCATCTAAAATAATATATGTAGCTGCCGGTCAATTTTATTTTATGATGTCTTATGATGCTATTGACCCTAAAAGCCCTTCTGGCGTCTCCAATATTGAAATAGAACCTAATGAATTAGTAGAATTTAGAGTGACTAGTTTAGACGTCAATCATGATTTTGCTATATATGACAAGTCAAATACGTTAATTGCACAAACGCAAGCGATGCCGGGTTATGTCAATCGTTTGAGATGGAAATTTAAAGACCCGGGAGAATACAATGTATTCTGCCTTGAATTTTGTGGCGTTGGACATCAGATAATGAAAACATCTTTCACCGTAAAATAAATTTATTTAAAATGATCAGTAATAATATAAAAAAAATAACAGCTCTCTGGATTGTTGTAATCCTTACTTTATTTATCGCAAGCATAACCTTAGGTATCATAATGCGATTAAATCAGTCTGAAGTTATAAAATTATCACCATTAGGTTTTTATAAAGACATGACCGTACATGGACTTACCATGGTAGGTATTTGGTATGTTGCCGGTATGGCTGCCGTTAATTATATAATGGAACGTTATGTTAAAACAAGTTTTTTTGCAAATGCATTTGCCATGGTACTCACTGTAATCGGAGTTTTAATGTTATGGTTATCGGTTTTTGTCGGTGATTATCATGCAGGATGGACATTTTTATATCCATTAACTTTTAGAGTGAGTGGTGAAATGTGGGTTACATTTTTATTTTTAGGTTCTTTAACAGTTTTAGGTGTAGGTTGGTTGGTTTGGAGTTTGAGCTTAGTAGCTTCTCTATTTAAAAAATATAAATTATCAGAAGTATTTGCATGGCAATATTTCAAAAAGAACCCTACAAGCGAAACTCCTCCATTTGTATTGATTTCTATGATTAGTCTGACAGGTATTATTGTCTGTTTATTTTCAGCAGTTGTTCTTTTAGTGTTGTTATATGCAGAATTCTTTTCAAAAGGTACTTTTGTAAATGATGCTTTGTTGATTAAAAATCTTACTTACTTTTTTGGTCATACGATAGCCAATGAGATGTTATATTTAGGTTTAGCTATTATTTATGAATTGTTTGGTGAGATAAGCGGTCGCCCAAAATGGAAAACAACTTGGTATGTTTCTATTGCTTGGAATTTAACATTGATATTTGTTTTAACTGCATTTTTCCACCATTTATATATGGACTTTGCTCAACCGGAAGGATTACAAATTTTTGGACAAATAGCATCATATTTAGCAAGTGTCCCATCAGCCGGCGTTACTGTATTTAGTTTAATTGTAGCAGTAAGTAAAGTAAAAATCAATTGGAATTTGTCTAATTTATTATTTTTTGTAGGCGTAACCGGTTGGGTTGTTGGAGGTGTAGGAGCTGTTATTGATGCAACCATTTCCAATAATTTTGTTTTACATAATACTTTATGGGTACCTGCTCACTTTCATACTTATAATGCAATGGGGAATGTGTTATTTAGCCTTGGGTTCTTTTATTGGTTCTCCATACAGTCTTATAAAAATGAATTTAAAGAAAGCTTTTCCAATATCAAGTTATTTACGATTATATTAGGCGGTATCGGATTTTTAATGGCATTTTATGTTGCCGGAGCAGAATCTATTCCTCGTAGATATAGCAACTACCCTATTGAGTTTACTAATGCAAAAACATTAGCACTTATAGGGGGTGTTTTCGCTAGCATATATTTAATAGGTATCTTATCTTTATTTGTTGGAATTTCAAAAAGATGTATAAAAGTGTTGTACTCATAATTTATTTTGTTTTATTCATTTTTAATAATACTTATTCTAATTCAAACAATCCTGTTTTTGAAGAAGAAAAGAATATTAATAAAATAATTTTCAATGCCCCAGTGCATTTAATTGATGGGTCTAAAACAACGATTGCTCAACTATCCAACAAAACTCCTTTAATATTAGCATTAGTTTTTAGCAGATGCAAAGGCGTTTGTAATCCTTTGTTATCACAATTAAAAAGTCAGTTAAATATTTATAATGAAAAGAAAGGAGAAAAATATTCAGTTTTAGTGCTCAGTTTTGATACACATGATAAATTAGAAAATTTAAAAAATTTAGCGTCGCAATATCAATTAAATGACGATGAACATTGGTTTTGGGGCATTAACGACAGTATTGATGCTCTCAATAATTCAATTGGTTTTTATCCTAAATGGAATCAAAATATCCAACAATTTGACCATGATGCTATTTTAATTGGAATAAATAATACGGGATTTATTACACAAAAATTAATAGGCTTAAGGCAACAAGATGAATTGGAAAATCTTATAAAAAGCATTAATAATATTTTTGTCCCGACATATCGATTGCCAAGTAATAATTTATTGTTTTCTTGTTTTAATTACAATGCAGAAACAGGCAAAAACAAACCCGGCCTCGGTCTGATTTTTATATTACTACCAATGATTTTGTCTATTATAACTATTGGTGGAATTAGAATTTATATAAAATTGAAAGGAGGTAAATTAAGTACACCTAATGAATTGCATTAATATTCACTTTCTCAACTCCTATTAATTTTAGCTGAATATTTCTTTCTTTGGCTTTGTTTTCAAATTCGCTGATAATTTCTAAAATATCATAATCAATAAAATTACATTCACTGCCATCAATTTTTAAAATACTATTTTCAGGCACATTATCTAATGCTTTTCTTAAAGAGACCTTATTCAAAAAGGTAACATTACTATTTAGCTTCATAAGATAGATATTGGTTGCGTTTTCATTTGATGTTGTGATTTTATAATCTTCCTTAAAATTATTTTGTATAATATAATAAATCGAAATTATAAGTCCTGTCATAACACCAATCAATAGATCGGTTAAAAGGATTGAAATAATTGTAATTACAAATGGTATAAATTGTTTCCATCCTAAACTGAACATATTTTTAAAAAGCTTTGGTTTAGCTAAATTATAACCTGTCATGATTAATATTGCCGATAGTGAGGCATAAGGAATTTTATTCAATATGAACGGAATTAATAAAATGGCTAATAAAAGAAAAAGCCCATGAGTGAATGCAGACAATTTAGTCCTTGCTCCCGCATCTATATTAGCTGATCCTCTAACTACAACAGCCGTAATGGGGATTGCTCCTAATATGCCGCATGTTATATTACCGATACCTTGAGCTACCAATTCGCGATTGACAGGAGTAATTCTATTTCGCTTATCTAATTTATCAATTGCTTCTATACATAGTAAAGTTTCAAGCGTGGCAAGTAACCCAATAACAATACCGTCTTTCCAGATTGAAGGGTTTGAAAAAAATGCAGAAAATTTTGGGAATGAAATATTTGAAAATAAATTATCAGGAATATTTACTAACTGTGTAGGTTTAAGCGAAATATTAAGAATATTTTTAGTGAAAATATAATTAATAAAAATTCCGGCTAACACTACCAATAAAGGCGCAGGTAAAAATTTTAATTTTTCGGCAAAGGGTAATTGCATTATTATTAAAATAGCTATAGAAATTAGTGTAATCAAAATAGTAGCTCGCGATAAGTGTTCATTAAAATTATTAATATTAGTATCATAATGGATGTCAGAAAAAATTTTCAAAAAACCATCCGTCCAAAAGTTGGGTTGATTATATCCTAAAGCTATTGGGATTTGTTTTGAAATAAGTATAATCCCAATAGCAGCCAACATACCTTTAATAACAGATGACGGAAAATAATTGGCTATTGTCCCCAGTTTTAAAACGCCTAATAATAATTGGAAAAGCCCGGCTACAATAACGGTCAATAAAAATAATTTATAATCTCCGAGAGATAAAATGGATGCAGAAACAACTGTTGTTAATCCTGCCGCAGGTCCTGAAACGGCTAATTGAGAGCCACTAATCAAAGACACCACCACTCCACCAATTATACCCGACAACAACCCGGAATAAAGTGGTGCCCCGGAAGCTAATGCAATGCCCAAACAAAGCGGAAATGCAACTAGAAAAACAGAAAGTCCCGATGCCAAATCATATTTTAACCAAACCAGCCTATAATATTTAATTCTGCGTTTCATTTTTTTAAATCACAAATTGCAAATTTAGTCAAATAAGGTAAGAATATGATTTTATTAAATTCATCTGATTACTTGATAACATTATTTTTTATCCTAAAACAAAAAAGGCAATAAGTTTATTTTACTTTTTGCCCTTTGATGTGATCCGGATTGGATTCGAACCAATGACCTACAGCTTAGAAGGCTGTTGCTCTATCCAGCTGAGCTACCGGACCAACTCTAATTAAAATAAGTCTTTTTCAAAAATTTCTATTTTGAAAGTTGATAAAAAGAACTCATTACTTTTTTAAAAGTGTGCAAACTTATAAATATTTTTTTTAATTAACAACTTTATTCCACAACCAACTTTTATTTAATGGCACCAGCCATTCTTTTATTAATTTCTCTTTTCTATCTACTAAGTTATTAAACAATAAAGTATCTGTTTCAATATATCCTTTTTCTAATGCGTATTTAACCTGTTGCATTGGTAATGGCTGTGGTTTTCCATCTACTAAAAAAGTTATGGTTAATCTATCAAACAAATTTACTTGGTATTGACGTTCAAAACTTTGAATCACTCTTGTCATACTATCGGTGCTGCAACCGCCCATATCTCCCGGCTGCACATCAGCCAACACAACCACAAATTGTTTAAATAAAACTTTTGCCCATCCTTTTACATCATCTCCATGCGATTTCCATTGTACATAAAAATTGTACAGTTGTTCATTAATTTCAATTTCTTCTTTTTCATTAAAAGGGCGATTACTTTGAAAAATCCAAACACGCGACGTTTCGGCAAAGTCAATTGGTAATATTTCTTCTAATTCTTGTGTCATAATTTAATTTATTTTTCTAAAGATTTTGCAATAATTTCAGCGATATCCATAGCACTTATACTATCTTCTTTTTCTTTATTTTTAATACCATCTGTAAGCATAGTTAAGCAATATGGACAATTTGAAGCTACAATTGGAGCTTCTGTTTCGATAATTTCTTCGGTGCGTTCAATATTAACTCTTTTATCTCCTTGTTCTTCTTCTTTAAACATTTGGGCACCGCCGGCTCCACAACACAAACCATTGCTTTTGCTTCTTTTCATCTCAACAATATCAACACCTAATGCTTTAAGTGCTTCACGAGGAGCTTCATAAATGCCATTTGCCCGACCTAAATAACAACTGTCGTGGTAGGTGATTTTTTTATTTTTAAACTCTCCATCTTTCTTGATTTTAATTTTCCCTTCGTTCAAAAGTTGTTGAAGGAGAACGGCATGAGAAATAACTTCATAATTACCTCCTAATTCCGGATATTCATTTTTTAAAATATTAAATCCATGAGGGCAAATGGTAACAATCTTTTTTACTCCATACATATTTAATGTTTGGATATTATTGTAAGCCATCATTTGAAATAAAAATTCATTTCCGGCTCTTCTTGCAGGGTCGCCGGTACACATTTCTTCTTTACCAAGTATTGCAAAGGAAATACCTACATTCGTTAAAATTTCGGCAAAAGCCCTTGATACTTTTTGAGCTCTTTGATCGAAACTTCCAGCACAACCAACCCAAAATAAAATTTCAGGGCTGTTCCCTTCTGCAACAAATTCAGCATACGTTTTAATTTTCAGCATTTTGATTATTGTTTTATTTTTTTATTGATGAATCCATGCGTCTCTATCATCCGGGCTAAACTTCCAAGGAGCCATGTTGTTTTCTATATTGCTAAACATCATGTTCCATTCTTGAGGTGCATTTGATTCTTCCATTACTAAATTTCTTCTTAATTGTAGTATGATATCCAAAGGTGAAATGCTCACCGGGCATTGTTCTACGCAAGCATTACAAGTAGTGCAAGCTCTTAATTCCTCAGCAGTGATATAATCATGCAACAAGGACTTACCATCATCTACAAATGTTTTGTTTTTATTGATGTTTGCACCCACTTCTTCAAGACGGTCGCGGGTACTCATCATAATTTTTCGAGGTGAAAGCTTTTTACCTGTTGAATTTGCCGGACATGCAGCAGAGCATCTACCACATTCCGTACAGCTATAAGCGTCCATTAAGTTTTTCCAACTTAAATCCATCACATCTCTTGCCCCAAATTTCATTATTTGATTTGCCTCCTGACCAACAGGGGCTAATTCAGGCTGCATCATATAAAGTACTTCATTTTGTACATCTTTCATATTTTCCATTTTGCCTTTCGGTTCAAAGTTAGCATAGTAAGCATTTGGAAATGCTAAAAGAATATGGAGATGTTTTGAATAAGGTAAATAATTCATAAATACAAAAATGCCAATAATATGCGCCCACCAAGCAAATCGTTCTACTGCTATCAAGCTCGTTTCACTCATTGAACTAAACAATGGTGCGATGAATTGCGATATCCAAAATGTATCGGTGCTTGTGTAATGAGCACTTCTCATTTGTTGTAAATTTAAGTCACATGCATTCATTATAAGGAACAAGGACATTAATACAATTTCAAACATTAAAATATAGTTTGCATCACTTCTTGGCCATCCGCTTAATAATTCTCCCATATTCAATCTTTTTACCTTAACCACATTTCTCCTGAAAAGGAAAATTGTACAAGCAATAAGAACGCTCAATGCCAATATTTCAAACAAGCCAATCAATACAGTGTACATAGAGCCAATTATTGGTGCAAATAATCTATGAACACCTAAAACTCCATCTAAAATAATTTCAAGTATTTCAATATTGATTATTACAAACCCAACGTAAACAAAAAAGTGAAGTACGGCTACCAATGGGTTTTTAAACATTTTCTTCTGACCGAAAGCGTTGAGGAATACATTTCTCCATCGTTCGGAAGAGTTATCCGAATAATCTTTATCTTTTCCCAACAGGATATTTCGCCTTATTTCATTTATTTTTTTTACAAATATAAAAATTGCCGCTGCCGATATGATAACAAACAAAACTTGTTGAAGTATTTGCATTATTTTTTAAAATTAAATTAATTTACAAATTTAAACTTATTGTTTGCATTTTTGTGTATCAAAATCAAAAAGTATCTACTAATTTTACGAAAAAATGGACACAAGAGTTAAAATATTAAATCAAGATGATATAAAAATGAAACTTCTACGCATTGCTTATCAAATTGTTGAAAATCATTTTGACAAGAAGAATATCATTTTAGCCGGCATCGCAAAGAGTGGTGTTATTATTTCCCAAACATTGAAAAAAAATATTGAAAGTATCAGCAGTTTAAAAGTAGAATTGGTTAATGTTATTATCAATAAGAAAAATCCTATTGAATGTAAATTAGATCAACCTTTTAGCCCTAAAAACAAACATATTATTATAGTCGATGATGTAAGTAGTTCAGGTCGTACTATCACGTATGCACAAAAGCCTTTTTTAGATGAAGTGGCAACGAGTATTCAAACAGCGGTATTAGTAGATCGTAAACATAAACAATTTCCTATAAGCCCTGATTACGTTGGGTTACAGCTTTCAACTACTTTGCAAGAAAAAATTACTGTAGTCTGCGAAAATGACCAAGCTATTTCAGCTTATTTGGATTAACTTTTTGCTTCTCTTAATTGTTTGAAAAGTTTGAATCCGTGTTTTACAAATGAAAAAGTTTTTACACTGGCAGTGCCGCCCATTCTATCTCTAAAATGAATTGGAATCCATTTTATTTTTGAGAGTTTTGCACATCTGACACTAACAAAAATATTCGCTAAATGAAAATCATTTGGTACGGAATAGGCAATTTGTTTCATTATATCTTTATGTATTAATCGATAAGGCACATTAGGGTCTCGCACCCATTTTCCGGTAGCAACTAAGGTAAAAATAGTAACGAAATGCGATACGATTGTGCGTTGCATTCCATCATCTCTTGTCTTTCTTATGCCATAAATTGATTGATAATTTTCTGTAAATGGAATAAATTTTTCAAAATATTGCGGGTCACACTGCCCGTCGCTGTCTATTTGAAATATCCAATCAGCTCCATTTTCTAAAGCCATTTGGTAGCCATAAACACAAGTTTGACCATGTCCGGAATTTGCTTTATCTACTACTTTAATACTTGGATATTTTGCAGCTAATTGATTTATTTTTTCTAAAGTACCATCTTTACTGCCATCGTTGAACAAACAGAGTGTGTATTGAATATTCGATTTTTCAAGTGTATTCACCCATTCATTAATGACAAACTCAATGGCCTCTTCTTCATTGTAAACAGGCATTATTACCCACAAATTATTGATTGCCATATTTTGATTTTATAACTTTAAATGTTCTAAATGCGTTCTCCATGACTTCATCCATATTGAAATATTTGTATTCGGCAAGGCGGCCGCAAAAATACACATGATTTTTCTCCGTTTCTGCGTCTGCGAGTTTTTTATATTTTAAATATTTTTCATGATTTTCCGGAGTTGGTATTGGATAATAGGGATCGCCATTTGCTTGAGGGTATTCATAAGATATAACTGTTTGAGGATGTTTTTGTCCTGTAACATGTTTTATTTCAACAGAGCGAGTGTATTCATGTTCGTTAGGATAATTTATTTGTACGTTTTTTTGATAATATTCTTGATTTTTGACTTGAAAGTTAAATGATAATGAGCGCCAACCTAATTTTCCAAATTGATAATCGAAATATTCATCTATAGGTCCGGTGTAAACAATAACAGGTGGTTTTTCTTTTATGTCTTTGAAATCTGTATTTAGCTGTAAGTCAATTAATGGGTGACTTGTCATTTTTTGAAACATTTTGGTAAAACCTTCTTTAGGTGTAAATTGAAATTCATGGTCAACATATCGCTTGTCGTGATTAAAACGGACAGGTATGCGTCCACATACAGAAGGTGCTAAATCTTTAGGATGCATATCCCATTGTTTCAGCGTATATCCTAAATAAAAAGCCTCATATAATTCTCTCCCAACACGGGAAAGCACAAACTCTTCCGAATTTTTTGGATTATCAATTTTTTCTCTTTTTTCTTCTAAAATTTCTTTTGCTTTATTTTCGTCAATATTTTCTATTTTAAAAAACTGGGATAGCGTGTCTAAGTTTATCGGAAACGGAAAGTACTCTCCTCTTGTATGACTGGTAACAATATAATTCCCGGGAATCCACTCTGTGAATTGTGATAAATATTCTAAAAGTGATGCTTTATTTGTTCTAAAATAATGCGGACCATATTGATGAATTAAAACTCCATTCTCGTGTAAACGATCATAACAATTACCTGCAATATGAGGTCTTTTATCTATTAGTTGTACTTTCCAATTTAATTGACTGGCACATTGCTCTGCAATTATACTACCCACAGGCCCGGCTCCTACGATTAAGATATTATATTTTGACACTTAATAATTTTTATTTTGACAAACTTCAAAAATAGTTTACTTTCCTGAAAGGAAAACATCTTTGGATTTTTTTTTGTGGATGTGTTTGAAAAAGGAGGTGAGTAATAGAGCTTTTGGTGGTGGTCAACAAGATGATAGTAACAACTTGCAATCCTCTTTGTTTTTTTCAACTAATTGATTAAATATTTCTTCTTGTGTAAAGCATTTTACAGCGACATAAATGCTATGCTGTGCAGATTTAATAAATTCTTGAATTTCAAAAGCAATATTTTCATAAATGAATTCTGTTTCCATATTTATATGGTATCAATGAGTTGTTGTTTTTGCCTTCATTTGCCATCTTATATATATTAAAATTTTATAATATTTGATAACTAATAAACAAATACAAATTAGCATTATTTTTTAATGTATTAAAATAAGTTTTCAATTTTATTTAATAACTATTTGTCTTCATAAAAAAATAAAAGCAACTGATTAGAAAAACAGTTGCTTTTAAATGTATTGTTTTATTTATATCCTATTTTATTGTTTGTTCAGTTTTAAATTAGATTTAACTCCATTATTAACATCAACAATTTGTAAAGAATAGATACCTGAACTCAAATTTTGCAAATTATCTAACAATATATTATTGCTTCCTATCTGTACATTAGCTGTTTTCTCAAATACGGATTTACCTTTGATATCATATAATTTAATATTTACTTCACTTTCGGTTTCTGCATTGTAAGATATATTTATAGAATTGACAAAAGGTGATGGGTAAGCCATTATATCGGTTCCATTCTCTACAATTTTAACTTTTGCAATATTTGAATAATAAGATTTGCCATCTAAATCATACATTTTTACTTTATAATATACATAGCTGTTATTTTCAAATTGGCTTATATTATCTTCAATAGAATATGATTTTTTGCTGTTAGTATTACCTGAAGCAGCAGTTTTATTTATTTTTTCAAATACTTTACCGTCCTTACTTCTATAAATTTCAAAATAACTTGAATTTTGTTCATTTACTGTTGTCCAAATTACTTTAGCATTATTTCTATCAACTAATTGAGCAAACAAAGCCAAATCTGATACGGGGAGTGGTGTTGCCAAAATAATACCGGCATCTATTGTAGGATTATATTCTCCTGCTTGAATGAGGTATTCTCCGGTCATGCCTGTTGCGGGGTCAATATCACTATCAATGGTGGTATCATTTGTTGCATTTTTTATAGTAAATGATGTTGCATAAGGATTACCGTTTGATTGATAAAATTTAGGCAAAGTTGAAAAACTAACTTTATATATTCCGGGAGCTATATCATTAAACGTATAAGCTCCATTTTGGTCAGTAACTATCGTTCTAATTGTATTTTCATTTTCATCCAATAAAGTAACGGTAACTCCTCCTACCCCAATTTCATTTTCATCCTGAATACCATTTTGGTTATAATCTAACCATACATAATCACCTAAGCCACTACCGGTTGGCAAATGAATACCGGCATCTATTGTTGGATTGTATTGACTTGCTGACAAAGTAAAGAAATCAGTCTTACCGGTTACAGGATCTACATTGCTGTCTTTTGTTGTATCTTCACCTTGATTTTTCGGACTGAATATTCCGATGGATGGTATATTAGTGAATCCAACTTTATAAACTCCCGGTTCCAAATTCACAAAATTATACAGACCAACTGCATTGGTAACAGTACTAGACACAGGTGTATTATTTTCATCATATAATGTAACTACAATTCCTGAAATACCTTTTTCTCCGGCATCTTGAATTCCATTTTCATTATCATCACTCCAAACAAAATCACCTAATGAAGCTTTTAGAGTAAATAAACCAGCATCAATATTGTAATTATTTTCACCGGCAGTTAAAGTTACAAATCTAGTTTCTCCTGTACTTTGATCGGCATCACTATCTGTACCATCAATGGTTCCATCTCCTTTAACTGTAAAAATATAACCATTAGGTAAGTTTTGAAATTTAACTTTATATGTTCCCGGCACTAATCCGGCAAATTGATAAATTCCATTTATATCCGTCGTAGTATTTGCAATCGTAATTCCGCTTTCATCAAGTAGAGATACAGATACCCCTTGTATTCCGGGTTCGCCTGCATCTTGAATTCCGTTTTGGTTTATATCGTTCCAAACGAAATCTCCTAAAGAAGCTAAGTTGGCGTTTAGATAGATACCGGCATCTATAGTTAGATTATTTTCTCCTTTTCTAAGATTAATAACAGATGTTTTCCCATTTGAAGCGGCATCTACGTCAGAATCAGTATCTTTATTTCCTCCTTGATTTTTTAATGTAAATGTGTATCCTACCGGTAAATTACTAAAACCTACAACGTAATCTCCTTCGTCTAAATCTGTGAAAATATAACTACCTAAAGCATTTGTAATTGTTGAAGTAATAACATTATTTCCATTTGATTCATATAAAGTAACGGTCACTCCTTGTACTCCCAATTCATCTATATCTTGAATTCCATTATGATTTATATCATTCCAAACTTTATCTCCTAAAGAACTTTTAGTATCCATGGCATCATCTTTTACAATTCCTGCATCAAACGTTATATTAATTTCATTTTGTGCTAATGTGAAAATTTCAGTATTACCATTTTTAACTGATGGATTACTATCTAAATTAATATCTCCACCTTGATTTGGTGTAGTTAATTTATAGCCATGCGGCAAGTTAGAAAAGTTAATATAATATGTGCCTTCTGGTACATTATTAAATAGGTAGTATCCATAATTATTTGTTATTGTTTTTTCTATTAAAACATCATTATAATCATATAAACTCACTGCTACTCCGGCAACTCCATTTTCTCCTTTATCTTGAATACCATTTTTGTTTCTATCATACCACACATAGTCTCCAATAGCACCATTTGATAAATTTGGATTATAAAGTCCGGCATCAATTGTTGTATTTATTTCGCCTTCATTCAACACAATAATATTTGTTTTTCCATTAATTGGATTAGGGTCAGAGTCCAGTGTAGAATCTATACCTTGTTTAGGTGTAGTCATTACATATCCTTCCGGAATATCAGTAAACTGTACAATATAATTCCCTTCAAATAAATTATTGAAAATATAATAACCAAACACATCCGTTACGGTTGAATCTAAAGCATTGATTCCAGTTTCATCATATAAAATCACTTTTACTCCTTGGATACCTTTTTCAAAATTTTGTTGAACTCCATCTTGATTAAAATCATTCCAAACAAAATTTCCAATTGATCCGGGTAAATGCAAATCTTGTCTTGGATAATAAATTCCTGCATCTATCGTATTATTTGTCTCACCTGCAGATAATGAAATTATATCTGTTAAATGAGTTGAATTATTAGGATTACTATCATACTCTTCATTATCACCTTGATATGGTTTTGAGAAAACATATCCTATTGGTAAGCTAAAACCTACTCTATAATTTCCGGGTTGTAAGTCTTTAAATGAATACAATCCGTTATCATCTGTAATTTTAAAGGAAACAATTTTATTATTTTCATCATATAAAGTTACAGTTATGCCGACCATACCTTTTTCTTCCGGATCTTGAATGCCGTTTTCATTCATATCAAGCCATACTCTATCACCTAAAGTGGCATTAACTACTTGAGTTAAATAAATTCCTGCATCTCTACTTATATCAATAGTGCCCGCTTGATAACTAAATAAATTTGTAGTTCCGGTAAGCGGGTCAACATCGCTATCAGTAAGTGTATCTACTCCTGCATTTTGAGGACTAAATACAAATCCGGAAGGAAGTGTAAAAGATACTTTATAATTTCCGCTATATATTTTATCAAAACGATAATAGCCATAAGCATCTGTAATTGTTGAAGCAATTGGTTTGTTGTTTTCATCAAGCAAGCTTACCACTACCCCTGCCACTCCAACTTCATTTGGATCTTGTATTCCATTTCTGTTTAAATCATTCCAAACATAATCTCCTATATATTTTAATTCAAAGTATCCTGCATCTATTGTGTTATTATCTTTTGTAATTCCATTACCATGAACATCAATATAAAAAACAGGAGAATAACCTGCTTTATTAATATCTGAGTTACCATCTATTCCTGCTATTTGATTACTTTTCGTTGGTACCATTCTTTCAATGTTTGCCGGGAATTTCACAAAATAGTAACCTGAATTACATACCGTAAAATTATAATATCCCGGATTATTATTCACATCATTTGCAGTAGTAGTTGTTGCTTCCAATACATCATCCTGAGTGCCTGAAATCAAATCCGGACCGGCATTCCAAAGTTCAACTGAAATATTATTTATTCCATAGTTTTGTGGTTCATTTTGTAGCCCATTTAAATCAATATCATTCCAAACGAAATTTCCTATTGTTCCTTGTACTTTTTCCACTACAGCTGTATCAGTACTTTCACAAACACCATAGGTTACTTTAACTGTATATGTCCCTTCTCCAACTGTTATTTTATTTGAATTTGCTCCATTATTCCATAAGTAGGATACATTTTGTATGTTACTGATAGCTGTAAGCGTAGTTAAACTGTTTTTACAAACTTCTTTAACTCCATCAATAGAAATTACCGGTGGCGTTCTATCTACAGACACTGTAACACTACTTGTAGCCGTACAACCACTTTGAGAAGTTACCGTTACAGTATAAACAGTTGTGTTAACAGGGCTTGCTGTTGGTTTTGCTATAGATGTCGAACTCAATCCGGTAGCAGGTGACCAAGAATAAGTATTTCCGGCTATTGCTGTTGTTCCTACTTTTGTTGATGTGGTTGTACAATTTAAATCTTTATTTGGACCTGCATCTGCTGAAGGACATGTTTCATAATTAATACAGATAGCAGCAGGAACTACAGAACCCGGTCCTGCATATCCATTCGCTACATCATAATGTTCTAAAATAATTTTATCAATACCATCCGGAGCAAAAAATTTACTACCTAAAGAACCTGTCCAACTTGCTTGTTGTTTAAAATCTTCTACGTCATCGGTATAAGGTGATGTATAAATTGTCACTCCATTTTTTTGAAAAATCATTCTCCATCTTTCATTAGGTTGCGTCACTGATTTTCTAGTTGAATACCCGTCATAAGATACTACTTGAGAAATAATTAAATTTACAGGACCTGAAGTCATTTGGCTAGGAAAACCGCCATTGATTGTATAAGTATTGGTATTTCCTGATACTAACTTAACAATGGAAGGGTTACCGTTAAGAGGGTTTATTGTTTGAGACCAAGTAAATTTATCACCAGTACAATTTGGGCTTGTAAACCCAAAAGTTAAATTACAAGGGGTATTATTTAAATCAATAGTGAAAGGGCTATTTGATGTCCATGTATTACCACTCGGCATATTGCATGGATTAACACCTTGCCCGTCTGAAATCAAACATCTAATCTGAAGTCCATTTAAAGCCGAATTTGGATTCGTAAATACAATTGGTCCAGGATTAGTAGTCATATTATATCTTGCACCGGTAACATAATATGTATTACCATTTATAACATTTGTTCCTTCATTAATACATACCCAATTATTTCCACTTTTATATTGCCATGCATAGTTTGAATTATTATTAACTGAGCTCACATTAGGTTGAACTTTATATGTACTATCTTGCGTACACACTGGTGTATAATAATTTACAATATGAGCAAATACATTTGAATGAAATAAAATAAAAAAAACTAGAAAAATGAAATATTTTTTAAAAAAATTTAGTGATTGGCACAATAATTGCTTTTTAAATATGGTTATCATAATTTGTAATTTAGGAAAACAAATATATAAAACATTTTTTATACTCAAGCATATAGTTAGAATTTTTGTATTTTTTTTATTGCAAATCTGTGAATTTATATACTATAAATTTAATGTATTAGATTAAGTAATATACTATTATTATCTGCTAATCAATTTTTTGCACTTTTATTTGGTTTATTAAAAAAAAATTGACAAAAACATAGTTAATATAATGTTATTTTATCTTCTGTCTTTTTTGTCCAAAATAAGAATTTCTAAATAAAAAATATTTCTTTAAAAAATTTTATTTTCAAGAAACTTAGACAATTTTTGAAACAAAATTAAATTATGAATAAAGTATTTTCCCTTTGCTTAATTTGCTTATTAATTATAAAAGATTCATTTGCTCAAAAAAACTGGGATATAAATAAGCCGGATTTGACATTAAAATCACATTCCTTTTCTGTAAAAGAGGGTACGTGGTTAAATATTGATATCTCTCCCGATGGGAAAATGCTTGTCTTCGATTTGTTAGGAGATATTTACACTTTACCGATTGAAGGTGGTATGGCTAAAGCTATTAGAAAAGGACACTCATTAGATGTTCAGCCACGTTTCAGTCCTGATGGGAAGAAAATTCTTTTTACATCCGATGCAAGTGGTGGTGATAATATATGGGTCATGGATGTCAATGGTAATAATGCTAAATCAATTACAAAAGAAAATTTTCGTTTATTGAATAATGCAGTTTGGAGTCCTGATGGAAATTATATTATAGCAAAAAAACACTTTTCTTCAACTCGTTCTTTAGGTGCGGGTGAATTATGGATTTATCATATTTCAGGTGGTGAAGGCATACAATTAACAAAAAGAAAAAACGATCAACAAGACGTAAATGAACCCTCATGCTCTAAGGACGGTCGTTATATTTATTATAGTGAGGATATGTATCCGGGAGGATATTTTCAATATAATAAAGACCCAAATAATCAAATATTTGTCATTAATAGATACGATAGAAAAAATGGAAAAATGGAAAATATTACCGGTGGTCCCGGTGGTGCATGTCGTCCACAAATTTCAAATGACGGTAAAATATTAGCATTTATAAAAAGAGTTCGTACCAAAACCGTTTTATACCTTAGGAATATCGAAACCGGCGAAGAATGGCCTATTTATGACAAGCTCAGTAAAGACCAGCAAGAAGCATGGACTACCTTTGGAGTGTATCCCGGTTTCACTTGGACACCGGATGATAAAGATATAATCATTTGGAGTCAAGGTAAAATAATAAGAATTAATGCAGATAAATTTAATGTAGCCACTGAAATCCCTTTTGAATGTAATGTTGAAATTAAAATTGCCGATGCTTTACGTTTTGAACAAAATTTAAATCCTATAGATTTTAAGGTAAATGTTATTCGACATGCCGTAACTTCTCCTGACGGAAAATGGTTAGTGTTTAACGCCGTTGGTCATCTTTGGAAAAAGGAACTCCCTTATGGAGAACCCAGTCGTCTGACTTCAAATTCTGATTTTGAGTTCGACCCTTCTTTTTCTTCCGACGGAAAAACAATTCTTTTTACCACATGGAATGACGAAAATATGGGTAGCATACATAAAATCGATTTTTTAAACACATTGAATTCTCAAAAAATAAGCCGACAAAAAGGAATTTTTAGAACACCTCATTTTTCTCCCGATAATAAAAAAATAATCTTTACTAAAGAAAATGGGAATACTCTTTTAGGCGTTACACACACTGTTAATGCCGGCATATACATAATGAATGAAGATGGAAGCGACTTAAATTTTATTACAAACGATGGATTTAACGCCGAGTTTAATGCAAAAGGTGATAGAATATTTTACGAATCAGGTTATGGGATGAATAGCCAATATAAATCTTGTAATTTAAACGGACAAGATGTACAAACCATTTTTAAAAGTGTTTATGGCAATCAATATAAAATTTCTCCGGATGAAAAATGGGTTACTTTTGTAGATTTATTTAAAGTTTATATTGCTCCATTTCCCAATATTGGAAAAGTCATTGAACTTTCAGCAAATACCAACGCAATACCTGTCAGACAAGTTGCTAAAGATGCAGGTATAAATCTTCATTGGAGTAAGGATAATCAATTCTTGCATTTTACATTAGGAGAAAATTATTATACCGTTGACCTTAAAGATAGATTTGATTTTGATGCTGCAAAAAATGATTCCATATTCTTCAATAATCAATCATTCATAAAAATTGGTTTAACATTAAACACAGACAAGCCAATAGGAACTTATGCTCTTACTCATGCCAAAATTATCACTATGGAAAAGGATTCGGTCATTGATGATGGTACTATCATTATTGAAAATAATATAATAAAAACAATAGGAAAATCTAATCAAATTGAAACCGCAAACATCAAAACAATAGTCTGTAACGGAAAAACGATCATGCCCGGTTTTATAGATATTCATGCTCATGGAAATCATTTTAGCAACGGAATTACTGCACAAAAACATTGGCCTTATTACGCTAATTTAGCTTATGGTGTTACTACCATGCATGACCCTTCAGCTACCAGCGAGTTTGTTTTTGCTCAAAGTGAAATGATAAAAAGCGGTGAAATGGTCGGTCCCAGAGTTTTTTCAACCGGAACTATCTTATATGGAGCCGATGGAAATTTCAAAGCTGTAATCAATAGTTACGAAGATGCTAAAAGTGCTATAAAAAGAACAAATGCTTATGGGGCATTTAGCGTAAAAAGCTACAATCAGCCTCGACGAGAGCAGAATCAAATGATTATTAAAGCTGCAAGAGATTTGCATACTGAAGTAGTGCCGGAAGGAGGCTCTTTTTATTATCATAATTTAGGTATGATTTTAGATGGACACACTACTATCGAACATAATTTACCCATTGCTACATTATATGATGATGTCATTCAATTATGGAAACGTTCAAAAACGACCTATACTCCTACCCTTATCGTTTGCTATGGCGCTCCCAGTGGTGAATATTATTGGTATCAACATACAGATGTATGGAAAAAAGAACGTTTACTTCGATTTACACCCCGCTCTATCATTGATACAAGAAGTCGCTTTAGAACGATGATACCTGAAGAAGAATATGAAAATGGACATATTCAAGTTTCAAAATCTGTAAAAAAATTAAATGATGCAGGTGTAAAAATTAATTTGGGCGGGCATGGACAAATTCAAGGTATCGGCGCTCATTGGGAGCTTTGGATGCTTAAACAAGGCGGCATGACGAATATGGAAGTATTAAAAGCCGGAACGATAAACTCTGCTTATAGCTTAGGGTTTGATAAATACATCGGCTCTCTAAAAGAAGGGAAACTTGCCGATTTGATTGTTTTAGACAAAAACCCTTTAGATGATATCTACAATACGGAAAGTGTAAAATATACTATCGTAAATGGCAGAATCTACGATGCTGAAACAATGGATGAAATTGGTTTTTCTAAAAAAACTAAAAATAAATTCTTCTGGGAATTAAATAAAAATTCCGAATCATTTCCATATCATGAAAACGGTATTGGAGAAAATCATTTAGACGATTAGTTTTTTCTTTTGACTTTACTCTTTCCAAATAAAAGGAAACAAAACAATAGACAAAATTATAATCAATACATCCAATAATAAAAGCACTCCTAAAAATTGCATCCAACCCGATACAGCCATATTCACAAAAAGAGGCTTACTTAAATCTGCCAACAAAATAATTTGTGGTATTACAATCGGCAAACCCAAAATAGCAATTAAAGCAGAATTTCCTCCTGCCTTACCGGCAATGGCAGCCAAAGTTGTAAATAACAAAGCCATACTGACACCTCCTATCATGCTTAAACCAAAAAACGTAAAGAAATTAAAACTTGGGTTTCCTAATAATAAAATAAAAAGACATAAGGTTATCAAACTCATCCCTAACATCAAAATGACATTGTATATCAATTTTGAAATAATAATATCTTTAGGATGATGTACACTGTAATAATATAAATTTCTTTGCTTACTTTCTTGCAAAAAACTCTTTGCTACTGCATTGATACAGGCAAATAAAATGACTATCCAAAACAAAGCATTCCATACTTCTCCATCGGGATTGTCTTGCACCATTTTAATCGTAAAAACAGTGCTGGTAATATATAAAACAACTCCATACAGCGAATACTTTTGTCTCCACTCCAACAAAAAATCTTTTTTCAACAAAAGCCATATTTTATGAATCGAAAAGTTCATTTCGGTACAAATGTAATTTTAAAAACAGATTTTAACTCAAATTCCAAATGCGTAATTTGGTTTTATTTTAATTTCCGATTCAAAACTAATTTCGATTTCTTTTTAAAAAATGTTTCAATTAAAAAATATTGTTTTACCTTAACTTTTTAAAACAATAAAAGACAGCTATAATATATGAGTAAACAAATCACATTAGAAGAAATACAAGATTTTAAAACAGCCTATCCAAAACAACTTTACGGATTGTTTTTTAGTGAAATGTGGGAGCGTTTCTGTTTTTATGGAATGAGGGGTATGCTCACGATTTTTATGGCAAGCCAATTATTAATGCCGGATAAACAAGCAAATTTACAATATGGCGCCACACAAGCTTGGGTTTATGCTTTTACTTTTATTGGTGGATTGTTTGCAGATAAAATTTTAGGTTTTAAGAAATCATTATTTTGGGGCGGTTTGATGATGATAGTCGGCAGTATTTTCCTATCCATCAATCCTAAACTTTTTTTCTTTTGGGGTATTGCATTTCTCATAATTGGTACCGGTTTTTTCAAACCTAATATTTCTTCTATGGTTGGGAAATTATATAAAGAAGGCGATAGCAGAAGAGATGCAGGATTTTCACTTTTTTATGCCGGTATAAACATTGGAGCTACTTTGGGGGGGATTTTAATGATAGGTGTTGCAAAAGGAGCTATTTTAGGTAGTATGATTCCGGAAAATCTAAGATGGAATGCTGCTTTTAGCTTGGTTGCCATCGTAATGATAATTAGTTTACTCACTTTTGTTTTTACTCATAAAAGCCTTGGACCTATTGGTATTTCACCTTTTGCTAATTCTGAAAATAAAACAGCAAAATGGTATGAATACTTTGTATATGGCGGTTCTCTATTGTCCATTCCGCTTATTATGGTCATGGTGGCCAATACCAAATACACTGATATTTTTATGTACCTTATCGGACCTTTTAGTCTGATTTATCTGTTTTATGAAATGAGGAATTTTACTAAAATTGAAAATCAAAAACTGATTGCTGCATTATGTTTTATTTTATTTTCTGTTATATTCTGGGCGATATTTGAACAAGCAGGCGGTTCTTTGAGTTTGTTTGCCGATAAATATTTAAAGCATGATTTATTAGGCTTGTCTATACTTCCGACTCAAGTAAATAATTCAGCCAATTCTATTTTTGTGATTTTATTTGCAGCTCCGGTTGGTTTACTTTGGGTATGGCTATCTAAAAGAAAATTTGAACCCAATACCGTTGTTAAGTTTGGCTTAGGCTTCTTATTTCTCGGTTTTGCCAACATGGTCTATTTCAGTTTGAGATATTTTATTGGACCCGATGGTCTATCTTCTTTAAATATTTTTGCTTTGGCCTACTTTATTGTAACAATGGGTGAACTATGCCTCTCTCCTATCGGCTTATCCATTATGACTAAATTAGCTCCCACAAAAGTTCAAGGCTTAATGATGGGAATGTGGTTTTTAGCAAGTGCTTACGGACAGTACGTTGCCGGACTTTTTGGAGCCAGCATATCCCCTGACGAAAGCGCATCTGTTATCGAAAAAATAAATACTTATACAGCAGGTTATAAACAATTTGGATGGTATGCAATTATAGCCGGTGTATTACTCATTGCTATTTCGCCTTTCATTAGAAAATTGATGCATGATGTGAAATAAATAATGTAAAGGAATGAGAAGTAAAAAGAGCAAACAATTGCGACTTTAGAAATTTTTCTTAAAGAAAAAAATATTACCTTCGTTTAAATATTTATTTAGTTAAAACAATCACAGCACTATGTTAGCTCAATTGCCATACAAGACACAAAAAACATAGAAATAATTAGTCGTCAAAACTATGAGCCAAAAAACACAATCCATCAAATCTTATCAAATTGTCTATCCGCAAATCTATTCCTACATTCTTCCAACGATTCCTGGAAATGAAGGCTCACAGAAAATTGGTTATACTTAAAAATTATAAACGCTGTTTAACGCCACACAACCCAAACTATTGACATAAAAAAGTAAATTTGACAATTGAATAATTTGAAAATAGAAAATGAAACTATACGAAATATTAGAGCAACAACTCAAAAAAGAACTCAACTTTGTAACCGATGATGGAGAACTGAAAAAATGGGTAGTGCTGAGTAAAGCACAGAATTTTGACGAAGAATTGATTGGCCTATTGCTCGATAATGCAGAGCTGAAAGAGAAGTTTTTTGTAAACGTGAAAGGCACATTGGTTTTTAACCAAAACTCGTTTGTGCAGTTTTTGGAACAGAAAAACTATCTGAATGATAGCTACACCCAATACAAAAACAAAGTTGGACTAACCATCGACGGCAAATACCTGAAACAACGGAACGAGGTCGCTTTGGTATGGCCCTTTAAAGACTGCATTTTGGAAGGCGGACAAAGCCGGGAAGAAGACAAACGTGAGGAAATTTTCTTCAACGAAATTTTGGCACAGGACGAAATTACTCAACTTTTAGAGCCCAAAGTGTTGACCAACGCCAAAGTTTTTGACAAAGACGGCGAACGCGATTTAACAGGTTTTACCCGCGATGCCGAACTAAACCGCAAACGCGGCTTGCCCGAAGACACCATCACCGACAACCTGATTATAAAAGGAAACAACCTTTTAGCCTTACATTCTCTAAAAAAAGAGTTTGCCGGAAAAGTAAAGCTGATTTATATAGACCCGCCGTATAATACAGAGTCAGATAGTTTTAAATACAATGACAGTTTCAATCATTCTACATGGCTAACTTTTATAAAAAACAGACTGTCCGCTGCAAAGGAATTATTAAGTAAGGAGGGTATTATTTTTATACATATTGGAGACAGAGAGCTTCACTATCTAAAGATTGTTGCAGATGATGTTTTTGGAATAGATAACTTTATTGCTACAATCCCCAGAAAAACACGAAGTGGCAAATCTGATGTGCCTTGGAAACTTTCACAAGATTTTGACTGGATGTTGATTTATACTAAATCTGCACATAAAACCACCCAACTTTTCAAAAGAGCTATTGAACGTAGATATTATAAAAGCGAGGATTTCCCAAATGATGAGTGGAGACTATCTGACTTGACAAAGCAGACAACAACTGCAGAAAGGCCTAACTCAGATTTCACAATAGTAAATCCTAAAACAAAAGAAGAATACCCTGTTAATCCTAATAGAAGTTGGGCTGTAACAATTGACACAATCGATGAATATATAAAAAAAGGAAAAATTGTGTTCCCCGGAGATTATGATTTTTTGAAAATCACTATCCCGGCAATGCGCATCTTTAAATCTGAAGAAATTGATAAACACGGTAAGGATTTTGACAAAACATATATTTCTTCAGATTTCTTGAATAAATCTATGGACAAATTACTCGGAACAGAAACATTTAACAAGGCAGGAACCGATGAAATAATTGCACTTTTTGGAACAAAAAAATTTGACTATCCCAAAAATGAATTGCTTATAAAAAACATAATTGAATACTCTACTTCAAAAGATGAGATTGTTTTAGATTTTTTTATGGGCAGCGGCACCACAGCTGCTGTTGCTCATAAAATGAATCGCCAATATATTGGTATTGAGCAAATGGATTATATTGAAGATGTTGCTGTAGAGCGATTAAAAAAAGTTATAGAAGGAGAACAAGGCGGCATTTCCAAATCCGTCAACTGGCAAGGTGGTGGCTCATTCGTTTATCTCGAACTTAAAAAATACAATCAAACCTTTATGGAACAAATTGAGGCAGCCAAAGATACCGATGCACTTTTGCAGATTTGGGAGCAGATGAAAGCCAAAAGTTTCCTCAATTACAATGTGGATATTAAGAAGCAAGACGAGCATTTGGAAGAATTTAAAGCCCTAAATCTTGCCGAGCAAAAACAACACTTGTGCGAAATTTTAGACAAAAACCAGCTGTATGTCAATCTATCATCGCTCAATGATAAAGACTTTGAATGTAGTGAGGAAGAAAAACGGGTAACGAAGGATTTTTACGCAATAAACAAAGCTTAGAAAATGACACAAAAAAACGCAATAAAGCTTTTTGAGCAAACGCAAGTCCGCACACTTTGGGATGACGAACAGGAGAAATGGTATTTTTCCATTGTAGATGTAGTCGGTATATTGTCGGACAGTGTCAACCCGCAAGCCTATTGGCGCAAGTTGAAGCAAAGACTTTTAGCAGAAGGAAATGAAACCGTGACGAATTGTCACGCTTTGAAAATGCTTGCTGCCGATGGCAAAATGCGTTTGACCGATGTAGCTGATACAGAACAGCTTTTTAGATTGATACAGAGTATTCCTTCGCCCAAAGCAGAACCTTTCAAATTGTGGATAGCCCGGGTGGCACGCGAGCGAATAGACGAAATTGAAGACCCTGAAATTGGTATTGACCGCCTGATGGAAACATACCTGAGAAAAGGTTATAGCAAAGAGTGGATAAACCAAAGACTGAAAAGTATTGAGATTAGAAAAGAGCTAACCGACGAATGGGATAAACGAGGAATAAAAAAAGGACAAGAGTATGCTATACTAACCGATGAAATTACCAAAGCCTGGAGCGGATTTTCGGTAAAGCAATACAAAAAACACAAAAATCTGAAAAAGGAAAATCTGCGTGATAATATGACCAACTTAGAGCTGGTACTTAATATGCTGGCAGAAGCTACTACCACAGAAATCAGTAAAGAGAAAAAACCTCAATCTTTTGCTGAAAGCAAAAAAATTGCCCAACAAGGTGGTACCATTGCCGGCAATACCCGGAAAGAAATTGAAGAAAAAACAGGAAAAAAAGTGGTTTCTAAATTATCAGCAAAAAACATTTTACCCAACAAAAACAAGGAAATAGAATAATGGCATTTCTATACGAAATATTTGACAATCCGTTTGCTAAACGAGCTTTGGCACAGGTAGATGTACCCAATTGGATCAGCGACAATCTGAAATTTGAGCAGCGTCCTTATCAGGTGGAAGCCTTTAAGCGATATGTCTATCTGGAACAAGAGGATTTTAAAGAAAAACCCAAACGCCCCTATCACCTGCTTTACAATATGGCAACGGGTAGCGGCAAAACAATGATAATGGCGGGCTTGATACTGCATCTGTATCAAAAAGACTATCGCAACTTTTTGTTTTTTGTCAACAGCAACAATATCATTCAGAAAACCAAAGACAATTTTCTCAATCCCCAGGCTTCAAAATACTTATTCACGAACAAAATTATCATTGATGGAAAAGAAATTTTTATAAAGGAAATCGAAAATTTTGATGAAGCAGACGGGCAAAATATCAATTTGAAGTTTACCACTATTCAACAGTTGCATATTGACCTGAACAACACTAAAGAAAACAGCGTAAGCTACGAAGATTTTGAAAACAAGAAAATTGTATTGATTGCCGATGAAGCTCACCACTTAGTAGCAGGAACCAAATCGGGGAATCTGTTTGGTAGTTGGGAAGATACCGTAAAGAAAATTCACGAATCCAATTTTGAAAATATCCTTTTAGAGTTTACAGCGACCATTGACACCTATACAGCGGAACTGGTAAAACACTATCAGAGCAAAGTTATTTTCAAATACGATCTTGCCCAATTCCGTATTGATAAATATTCCAAAGAAATCAATCTGATTCGTTCTTTGTACGATGAAAAAGACCGAATCATTCAGGCATTGATTTTAAACTTGTATCGTCAGGAATTAGCCACTTCAAACAATATAAACTTGAAGCCGGTAATTCTGTTCAAAGCCAAAAGAAGAATCAAAGAATCCGAACAAAACAAAGAGAACTTTCATAAACTGATTGATGATTTTTCGGTAGCAATGGTGGAGAAAATCCAAAAGACTTCTACCGTTTCCATTGTTCAGAAGGCTTTCCGGTTTTTTGAAGCCAAAGGCATTTCAGCCAACGAGATTGTAAAACGAATTCAGGCCAATTTCAGATTAGAAAATTGTTTGAGTGCAAATGAATCCAATAGTAAGGACAAGAAGAAACAGCAAGAAGGTGCTGAAAGTGATAGACTATTAAACACACTAGAGGAACCCAACAATCCAATCCGAGCCGTTTTTGCCGTGCAGAAATTAAATGAAGGTTGGGACGTTTTGAATTTGTTTGACATTGTTCGCCTTTACGAAGACCGGGACGGCAAAGACGGGAAGCCAGGAAAAACCACACTTTCAGAAGCCCAGTTAATTGGTCGTGGTGCAAGGTATTATCCTTTTGCCTTAGAAGAAGGTCAAGACAAGTTTACCCGAAAATTTGATGATGATATTTCCAATGATTTAAAGATCTTGGAAGAACTGTATTACCACACCAAAGAAGATAGTCGCTATATTTCAGAGTTGAAGAAAGCTCTTGTTGATTCAGGAATTTATGAAGATGATGCTAATTTGGTTCAACTCAATTTGTTCTTAAAACCTGAATTTAAGAAAACAGAGTTCTATCGGGAAGGACAGGTTTTCTTCAATAAGAAAATCCCAAAAAGTTTTGAAAATGT
This sequence comes from Chitinophagaceae bacterium, assembly GCA_039811265.1. GTDB lineage: Bacteria > Bacteroidota > Bacteroidia > Chitinophagales > Chitinophagaceae > OLB11. The sequence continues at coordinate 72,456 of JBDHYI010000011.1, forward strand.
TAAATCATTTGCTGATTTGGGTGTGATGCAAACCAACTATCGTCATACTTTATCTTCGGGAGTTGGTCGTATGACAGGTGCGTTTGCAGGTGCTGATACTTCTGAATCGGAAGCAATCAAAACCAAAGATGTAAAACTCACCAAAATTCCGAAAAACACCATTCGTTTTGCTTTAAGCCAAAACCCATTTTTCTATTTTGACAGTTTATCTCATTATTTTCCAAGCATTGGTTCAATTTCCAATTTCATTGAAAGCACAGATTTTTTAGCAGGTTTGGAAATAACATTTAGTGGAACAGCTAACAGGCTGAAAGAAATCAGCCATTTCGACTACTTACAAGCCTTAAACGGACTTTTGCAAAACATTGAAACAGACATAAAGAGCAACACTACAGAATACGAAGGTTCAGACTATATCAAAGAACCAATCCATAAAGTATTCAAGGACAAAGAAATCAAGGTTGACAAATACAGCGAACGGGCAGACGGACAAGAAACTTTGGTAGCCAACGAACCTTGGTATGCCTATAATGCCAACTACGGAACAAGCGAAGAAAAGAAATTTGTGGAACTGTTTTCCAGACGTTTTGAAGGACTCAATCAGAA
>JBDHYI010000012.1:0-61011 GCA_039811265.1 Chitinophagaceae bacterium
TTATATTAAAGACCAAATATAAGCATTAAATCAAAATAACAAATTATCGGTCAATTTATTATTTCACTTTGGTTTAAAAGACCATTTAAATTTCTACTATTGAAACCTCTCAATAACTCTTATCAAAAAAGTACAAAAAAGAAATGAATCCTAATTTTTTATTTATTATTTATGAAATAAAAAAGCATTTGCCTTTCTGGCAAATGCTTTTACAAAACAAAAATAAATTAATTAATGAACGATTTTTTCTTCTGTTGCTAAAGATTCCAATCCATTTTTTAAGCGATAATCATTTATAGCTGCTTTAATAGCATCTTCTGCCAAAACTGAGCAGTGAATTTTTACAGGTGGTAAACTTAGTTCTTCTACAATATCCATATTATCAATTTTTGCAGCGTCATCAATTGTTTTACCCTTGAGCCATTCGGTTGCTACACTCGAAGATGCAATGGCAGAGCCACAACCAAAAGTTTTAAATTTAGCATCTTTAATGACGCCGGATTCTTTATCTACTTCAATCTGAAGTCTCATTACGTCACCACACTCCGGAGCACCAACTAAGCCTGTACCAACATCATTTGAGTTTTTATCTAAAGTTCCTACATTTCTTGGGTTGCTGTAGTGATCTAACACTTTATCTGAATAAGCCATAATAAAATATTTTATTTGTAACAAAGGTACATCGGCATAATCATTTTAAAAAATTTTATGAGTAAATAAAGTAATAAAATACTTTTATTTTAAACAGCTTTTAAAAAGGATATTTTCTGTATAAACATCGCATTATCAATGGTTTCAGATTTTATATATCACAAATAAAACATATCATTTATAAAAAATATCTATATCGTTAAAACTTTTTTAAACTGATAAAACACATTTTTTAGTCATTTACATTTGCAAGGTATATGTTACGATTTCAGCATATTGAGTATTTATGGGGTTTAATTATTATCCCCTTATTGATATTACTTTTTATTTTATTTAAAAAAATCAGAACTAAACATTTAAAGAAATTAGGAGATTTTTCATTGGTAGAACAACAATTATCTACTTATAGTAAAAACTTCAGTTTGTTTAAATTTATTTTGATACTGATAAGTTTTTTCTTTGGAGTGGTTGCTTTAGCCAATTTACAATCGGGAGCTCGTTCTGAAAAAATTCAACGCAAAGGAATTGATGTGGTTTTTGCTTTAGATGTGAGTAAGAGTATGTTGGCAAAAGACATAGAACCGAATAGACTTGAAAAAGCCAAACAACTTATTGTTCGAATGATTGAAAAAATGCCGAACAATCGAATAGGACTTGTCTTATTTGCCGGTCGTGCTTATATGTCAGTTCCTTTAACGATCGACCTTTCGGCTTTTAAAATGAACTTGATGGCGGCTAACCAAAATTTAGTACCTACGCAAGGTACGGTCATAGGTGAGGCTATCAGCATGGCTCGTCAATCGTTCAATACAAAAGAGACAAAATACAAATCCATTATTCTGATTTCTGATGGAGAAGATCATGATGAATCGGCATTGCAAGAAGTTAAAAAAGCCGTTCAAGAAGGGATTATGATTAATACAATCGGTATTGGTTCAGCCAATGGTTCTCCTATTTGGGACCCGGAAACGAACGATAATAAAAAAGATGAAAAAGGCAATGAAATTATTTCAAAATTAAATGAAAAAGAATTGCAAGAAATAGCACAACAAGGACAAGGAATCTATCAGCTATTAACCAATACCGATGCAGCAGCACAAGCCATTGTACAACAAGTAAACACTTCTGAACAAAGAGATTTTGGCGATAGCCTTTATGTAAGTTACAACAGCTATTTTCAATATTTTTTGATTATAGCATTGGCAAGTTTAATCATAGAATTTTTTATTCCTACAAGAAAAAAAACAATCACTGTATGAAATTTTGGAGTGCCTTTATATTAATTCTTTTTTCTCAATGGACTATTGCACAAGTAGCCTCAAAGGATGCTTATGAAGGAAATAAACTTTATGCAAAAGGAAACTATAAAGAAGCAGAACTGAAATATCAATCTTCTTTGAAAAAGCAAGCCAATAAAGACATTCAATATAATTTGGGTAATGCTTATTATCAACAAAAGAAATATGATGAAGCCAATAAACAATTTGCATCTGTTGCCAATAAAGGGAATGACAAAACATTAAAATCAATGTCTAATCATAATATAGGTAATTCATTTTTAGAACAGAAAAAATGGGATGAAGCTATTCAATTTTACAAACAAGCTTTAAAGCAAAATCCTCAATCTTTTGATTCAAAATATAACCTTGCTTATGCACAAAAAATGAAGCAAAACCAACAAAACCAACAAAATCAACAAAATCAAAATAATAAAGAACAACAGCAGAATAAAGATAATAAAGACCAGCAACAAAATCAAAACCAACAAGACCAGGACAAAAAAGAAAATCAAGGCCAACAAAATCAACAAAACAATCAAGCACAAAACCAAGACGATCAGAAAGAAGAAAACCGCCCTCAACCCCAACCCAGCAAACTTAGTAAAGAGCAGGCCGATCAATTGTTAAACGCCTTAAATCAGGAAGAGAAAAAACTCAAAGAGAAAAAAGATAAAGAAAATGGATTGCCTGTGCGTTTAGATAAAGACTGGTAATTTTTTATGCAATTATGAAAAATCTCAACTCAGTTTTTCGATAAATTCTTCATACTTATCAAAAATAATTTCATTGGCACATTCCGTAGTTGCCTTATTTCGACTATACATTCCCATATCAATTCGTTCTTTTGGACTTAGTGAAAGCATTTTTAAAAATGCATTTTCTAAAGAATCTACATCTTTTATTTTTACCAAGAACCCATTTTTATTTTCATCAACCGTTTCTTTGCAGCCAACATTGTCGGTGGTTATAATGGGAAGTCCTTTGCTTAGTCCTTCAATTAAAATGCGAGGAACTCCCTCACGATAGTAAGAAGGTAAAACCAAAACATCCACTTGGTTTAATGTTTCTGACATATTATCTGTGCCACCCCAAAAAGATATAATTTTGTTTTTCTCAGCGTATAAAATTTTTTCTTGGTCAATATTTCCGGGGAAAAAAGAAGTAGAACCAATGATGGCAAACTCAACCTGATCGCCATACTTTGCTTTTACTTTGGTAGCAGCATCAATGTATTCATAAATACCTTTTTCAATTAACATACGAGCGGCAAAAGCAAAAACGATTTTTTCTTTATGCTCATCATATTGTTTTTGATAAAATCGTTGCAAGTCAATACCGGAGCCTTTCACAACAAGCGTTTTGTCAATAGAAGGAATAATTTTTTTCTCTAAGAAAAAGGCACGGTCATCAGTATTTTGAAAAAAAGTAATAGGTGATTTTCTGAAAGCAAAGCGATAAAGATTAATGACTATTTTTTGAATAAAAGAAGATTGGTTTGGATTAAAAATAGTACCTAAGCCGTTGATGGTAGCGATACTTTTTGTTTTAGAAAACTGCGCTGCGATGGATGCATATATTGTTACTTTAGGAGTATAAAGCAATGCAAAATCAATTTTATTTTTTTTAAAAAGAGTATAGTACTCGTAAGTCAGCTTTAAATCTTGAATTGGATTTAGCCCTTTCAAATTCATATTTTCAAGCGGATAGCACTCACACCCCAAAGCTTTCAATTGAGGAACATAGTCGTCAAACTTTGTAAAGACGCTTACTTTATGACCTTTTTGAATAAAGTAAGTAATAAGATCTTTACGAAAATTATAAGTTCCCCAGCCTATATTTTGAATAATAGCAATATGTTTCATTCTTATTTATTTTCAGCCAACCAGACAACAAACTTTTCAACCCCTTCTTTCAATGAAGTTTTAGGATTGAAATTTAATTTCTCTCTTGATTTTGAAATATCTGAAAAAGTAATTGGCACATCACCGGGTTGCTCAGGCATTTGATTGATAATGGCTTTTTGAGAAAGTGCATTTTCGATTGTTGAAATCATTTCCTTTAACGTAACAGTTTGACTATTCCCTAGATTGAAGACTTCAAACATTTTTTCATCATATTCGCAAGCGCCGATTATGCCGGCAACAATATCGTCAATATAAGTATAATCTCTTCTTGTACTGCCATCGCCAAACATATTGATAGGTTCATTATTCATGATTTTTTTTGCAAATAAATGAATGGCCAAGTCCGGGCGTTGGCGAGGCCCAAACACAGTAAAAAATCGTAAAGCCACAAATCGTATTTTGTAAAGATGGCTATATACATGGCCTAATAATTCGCCACTGATTTTTGTACTGGCGTAAGGGCTTATAGGGTTCAATACATAATCACTTTCTTTCCAAGGGACATTTGGATTTACACCATATACACTACTTGATGAAGCAAATACAAATTGAGGAATCTTTTTTTCTTTGGCAAACTCTAATAAATTTTGTGTACCTGCCACATTCACTGACTGGTATTCCAAAGGTTTTTCAATAGAAGGTCTGACACCGGCTTTTGCTGCTAAATGCACAATAATATCATAGTGTTCATTACAACAAGTTTGTAGTTTTTCCATGTCACGGATATCTACTTCTTGAAATTTAAAATTAGGATTCTGCTCACAGGATTGAAGGTTTTTTAATTTTATTTCTTTAGAATAAAAAGGATCGAAATTATCAATAACAGTAACTTTATTTCCTAAATCTAAAAGAGCAGAAGCTAAATGACTGCCAATAAAACCGGCTCCACCTGTAAGTAAAATATGTTTATTGCTTAGCATAAGCGATTAGAATAATCGGCAAATATAATGAAGATTAAAGATTTGAGGTATTTCAATTTATTAAAACTAATTAAGTGAAGGCTTGCAAAATCAGATGTTCTTTAAAAATATTTATAAATGGAAATGTGTTTTATAAAATGAGGTGAAAACTATTAAAGTTATAATTGTTAATTGAATAATTAAAATATAATTTTGATTTTGAATGGCTACTTTTGTAATATAACATGCAAAAACAAGTACAAAAAACAAAGTTAACACAAAAGCTGTCCCCTCAACAAATTCAGCTGATTCGTCTATTGGAGTATCCTGCTGCAACTTTAGAAGAACGAATTAGAGAAGAAGTGGAAGAAAACCCGACTTTAGAGATGGGAAAAGAAACACAAGAAGATAGAAGCCTTAATGAAAAAACAAATGAAGAAATAAAAGATGAATTTTCACAAGACGAAAATGAAGATTATATTAATGATGATAATAATGATGAATTTGAAAATTTAGATATTTCAGAATATGTAAAAGAGGGAGATGATGAAACTGCGGATTATAATGAAAATTATGAATTTTATAATAATAATGAAGGAGAAGAAAAAGTTGGGTTTCAACAAAAACAAGAAGTCAGTTTCTTTGACTTTTTGATGAATCAATCCAATATGTTGAATTTAGATGAAAAAGAAAGGAAAATTGCAGATTTTATAATCGGTAGTATTGATGATGATGGATATTTAAGAAGAGATATAGAGTCGTTAAAAGATGATTTACATTTAAAATTTAATTTAAATGTTAGTGTTGAATCCGTAAAAAAAGTATTGAATCTTATACAAGAGTTTGAACCGGCCGGTATTGCCACTTACGATTTACAAGAATGTCTTTTATTACAACTCAAAAAGAAAATTATCAGTGAAGCAGATGAAACTAAACGATTAGATATAGAATTAGCTATTAAAATCTTAGAAAAGTATTTTCCTGAATTTACTAAAAAACACTATTCAAAAATTCTAAAAGGCTTATCTATTTCAGAAGTTGAATTAAAAAAAATAATAGATATTATTATCAAATTAAATCCTAAACCGGGTTCTGTATTTTCATCATCAGTACAAACAGAACAATATATTATTCCTGATTTTTATGTATATAATGATAATGGAGAGTTGAGTATTGTTTTAAATTCTAAAAATGCACCGGAGTTAAGAATCAATAGTTATTATAGAGAGTTATTTAAAGACTATAATAAAGGAACTCAAAAAGATAAACAGCATAAAGATGCGGTTTTGTTTATAAAACATAAATTAGACTCGGCAAAATGGTTTATAGAGGCCATTAATCAAAGACAAAGAACGCTTGAACTGACAATAGAAAGAATAGTCAGTTTCCAAGAAGATTTTTTTCTAACAGGAGATGAGGCAACATTAAAGCCAATGGTACTAAGAGATATTTCAGAGCGAGTGGGCTTAGATATTTCAACGGTTTCGCGGGTTGTAAATAGTAAGTACGTACAAACAGAATATGGAACTTTTCTATTGAAATATTTCTTTTCAGAATCAATGAAAACCGATACCGGCGATGAAGTGTCGACTAGGGAAGTGAAAAAGATTTTAAGTGAATTTGTAGAGTCAGAAAATAAAAAACAACCTTATTCTGATGAAAAATTAATGGAATTGTTGAATGAAAAAGGATATAATATTGCACGAAGAACTATTGCAAAATACAGAGAACAATTAGATATCCCGGTTGCACGTTTACGGAAACAAATTTAATCTAAATTAAATATTCATCATTTGTTTTCTTAATAAAAGTTGATTTCGCAATAAATTTTACTTTCTTTTAAAGTACACTTTTTTTATAATCTTGGGTATGTACAAGAGCTTGTATCAATAATAGTTTCATCGATTCTTAGTTTCAATTTTAAAATGGGATAAAAATAAAAAAGGTTACTTTAATAAGTAACCTTTTTTATTTTTATTGAATGATATGGATTATTCTCTTCCTTCCATTTTTCTTTTTAAGTCAGCTAATGCGCCGATATCACCAAGAGTTGCTTTTTCAACTTTAGATTGGATGTTTTTCACCGCTTTTTTAGTGTTTTCAGCTTCTACACCGGCTTCTTTACGGGCAGTTTCTTTTTCTTCTTCAAGAACTTGTTCCCAAACTTTAGTATGAGAAACTAAAATGCGTCTTTCGTTTCTGTCAAATTCAAGAATCATGAATTGATTTGTTTCATCAAGAGCAATCATTTTTTCATCTTGTTTTCTCAAATGTCTTGTAGGAGCAAAAGCTTCCAAGCCATATTGTAATTGAATGATACCGCCTTTTTCTTCTTTGCGAACCATAACACCATCATGGATTGAACCAATTGGGAAAACGGTTTCAAATGTATTCCAAGGGTCTTCTTCTATTTGTTTGTGACCTAATGACAGTTTGCGAGTTTCTTGATCAACGCTTAATACAATTACATCTAATGTATTACCAGCTTTTGTAAATTCACTTGGATGATTATAACGTTTTACCCAACTTAAATCAGAGATATGAATCATACCACCGATTCCTGCTTCAAGTTCTACAAAAACACCATAAGGCGTGATATTTTTTACGATTCCTTGATGTTGGCTACCAACAGAAAATTTACTTTCGATTTGTTCCCAAGGATCAGGAGTCATTTTTTTGATTGAAAGACTCATTTTTCTTTCATCTTTATCTATAGATACTATCACGGCTTCGTATTCATCTCCCATTTTGAAAAATTCTTTAGCATTGATAGGCTGGTTGCTCCATGAAATTTCAGAAACGTGAACAAGTCCTTCAATTCCCGGTTCAATTTCTATAAATGCACCGTAATCTTCAATATTTACAACTTTACCTTTTACTTTTACACCTTCTGCAAATGTTTCAGTTAGATTATCCCATGGGTGAGGATTTAGTTGTTTAAGACCTAAAGAAATTCGTTTTTTATCTTCATCAAAATCAAGAACAACAACGTTTAATTTTTGACCGTTTTGTAATACTTCTCTAGGATCATTTACTCGTCCCCATGAAATGTCAGTAATATAAAGCAAGCCGTCAACTCCACCTAAATCTATAAACGCACCAAACTCTGTAACGTTTTTGATGGTACCTTCTAAGATTTGTCCTTTTTCAAGTTTTGAAATAATTTCAGAACGTTGAGCTTCACGATCGCTTTCAATGATTGCTTTATGTGAAACAACTGCGTTTTGAATAGTTTCGTTGATTTTAACCACTTTAAACTCCATGGTTTTGTTTACATATTGATCATAATCTGTAACAGGATTTACATCAATTTGAGAACCCGGTAAGAATGTTTCCATTCCGAATAAATCAACGATTAAGCCACCTTTCGTTTTAGAAGTTACATGTCCTTCTATAATTTCGCCGGATTTGAAAAGCTCTACAATTTTTTCCCAAGCTCTTTGTTGGCGAGCTAATTTTCGACTTAAAATAAGGTGTCCGTTTTTATCTTCTTTCTGTACAATAAGCACTTCAATTTCATCACCCACTTTTACATTAGGCATATCTCTAAATTCGTTTAAAGAAATAAGCCCATCACTTTTGTAGCCAATATTAATAACGGCATCTGTTTTAGTAAGCCCTACGATGGTACCGATTACCATTTCATTATTACTTACTTGTTTAAAAGTTTCTTCGTATAATTTGTCATACGAATCACGATCGTTTTTGTTGTAAGTGGATACATTTCTTTTGTCAACACTCCAATCAAAATCATCGTGTGCGCCAACATGACCTGTTGGTAGGTTTTGGTTCAACATAGTTGTTTCTTCCATTTTTTGTTTTTTATGCCTCCGAATTACAAGCCCCTTTTAATCTTATAATCCATTGGCGGTTAATAATAATTAATTCTATAGGGGGTGCGAAATTACTTTATTTTTTTTAAAAATGAGTCATTTTTGTAAAATATTTAAAATCAATATGTTTTGTATTTATGGATTAAGATTGGGTTAAATAAAAACAGAATCGTTAAATATAAATTATTAATTTGGTGTCAACCAAGATTCTTGTTTTACTCATTCAATTCCTTTTTGTAGATTTTTTTTTGAAATACTTTTTATATCATCTATATTTGCACACCGTTTTACATGGACAATGTAGCTCAGTTGGTTAGAGCATCAGTTTGTGGCACTGAGGGTCGTGGGTTCGAGACCCATCATTGTCCCCAATTTTTTAAAAGCCTTTCAACTTTTTGAAAGGTTTTTTTTATTCTAAAATATAATCACTCATTTCTTTTTTATTTCGAACAATAATTCCGATAACCGTTCCATAAACAAAACCTCCAATATGCGCCCAATAAGCTACATTGTCTGTATAAGTATAAAATTGACCTAAGCCATTCATGAATTGTTGTAAAATCCAAATTCCTAAAAAAAGAACTGCTGAAATTCTAAAAGAAGTAAAAAATAAGATAAAGAATATTTTAATTTTTGATTTAGGAAACATCACTAAATAAGCACCCAGACAGGCTGCTATTGCACCGGAAGCCCCTATGCAAGGAATATCGCTATATTGATTAAAAAGACAGTGCATATAACTTGCTAACACGCCTCCTAAAATGTAAAAAATTAAAAATTTAAAACGACCGATAACAATTTCAACATTATCTCCAAAAACCCACAAAAACACCATGTTGCCAATTAAGTGCATCCAGCCTGCATGTAAAAAAATATTTGTAAACAGTGTATATAAATTCTCAGAATACATGATTTCGTCAGGAACACAACCATAGGTATATATAAAATTTTGCTGAGCATAATCGGATAATGATGTTTCAAAAAGAAAAATAGTTATATTGATAGCAATTAAAATATAAGTAATAAAAGGCTTTTTGTTACTAACAATATTTGTATCTCCAATTGGGAAAAACATGGTAGAATGATTTATTTTGGCAAATAATCAAGTACGCTATCAATAGATATAAATTGATGAAAAACTTTTTGCAGAATTTTTTCTTTATTATAAACCATCACTTGAGGGATACCTTTGCTTTCAAACAAATCTTTTGTAACATTAGAATTGTCAGCTGATATAATAAAATGAGTAGCTTGGCTCAAATCTAAATTGATAAAACGCATAAAACTAGATAATTGTCCCCATAGTTGAGCACCTGTAATAAACAGAATGGTTGCATCTTTAAATTCGTCTTTGCGTTCATAAAATGCTTTTGTTGCCATCATACAGTGGTCACATCCGGGATTGAACAATACAATTACTAAAGGAGCATTTTTATCTATATCCGCATCGGTAATTATTTTTTTTTCATTATCTAAAACTTGAAAGGCTGGTAGTTTTGCGCCCGGTTGAGCCAAAAGTTTATAGGATGCCAATTCAGCTTGTTTTTTTGCAATAGCAACTTGCTCTTCCATGCTCAATTTTTTTGTTTTTTTCTTTTGTGAAAACGAATAATACGGAATAAGGAAAATTATAAGAATAAATAAATAAGGTTTCATTTCTAAATTTTTGAAGTTTTGCTTTGTAAAAATAAATCAGCGAGAGTAATATGTGTATAGGCCTCCACAATGGGTACAGCACGTGGCACTGCACAAACGTCGTGACGGCCTTTTATTTGAATTGTTGTTTCTTTTAATTCTTGGTTGATTGTTTTTTGTTCTTTTTTGATACTCGATATAGGTTTAAAATACACTTTGAAATTTATATCCATTCCGGTACTGATACCTCCTAAAATTCCTCCATGATGATTGCTTATGGTTTTTATTTTTTCATCTTCATTTATAAAAACATCATTGTGTTCACTCCCTTTCATGCTTGCACTTTTCATTCCTTCTCCATATTCAAAACTTTTAACGGTATTAATATTCATCATTGCATGAGCTAATTGTGCTTGTAACTTTCCGAATATAGGCTCTCCGATACCGGCAGGTAAATTTTTTATTGTACAAGAAATCACTCCGCCTAAAGTATCACCCTGTTTATGTGTTATTTCAATTAAATCAAGCATTGATGTTTCACTTTCTTTATGAGGGCATCTGATGGGAGATTCATTAATGATTGTTTGGTCTATATTTTCCAAATCAGGTATTTGAACACTCCCTATTTGTGAAACATAAGCAATAGCTTCATAATTAAAATATTTAGATAAAAGTTGTCGTGCAATTTCACCGGCAGCAACAAGAGGGGCTGTTACTCTTATAGAGCTTCTTCCTCCACCTCTATGGTCACGGATTCCATATTTTGCATAATAAGTGAAATCGGCATGTCCGGGACGAAAAATATTTTTTAATTCATCATAATCAGCAGATCGGACATCTTCATTTTTGACTAAAATACAAATAGAAGCTCCTGTAGTACTTTCTTCAAAAACACCCGAAATGATTTCTACTTTATCACTTTCATTTCGTGATGATGTAAAAAAATTTTGATTTGTTTTGCGACGATTAACTGCTGATTGAATTTTTTCCATATCCAATAAAAGCCCGGCCGGACAACCGGTAATTACACAACCAACATAAGGCCCGTGTGATTCACCAAAGGATAATACTTTAAATAAATTACCTAATTCATTCATTGGAATATTTTATAAAAGAGTTAGTCTTTTAATTTTAAATTTTTAATCTACAAAAGTAAAAAATCAACACTTTATCTTTGTACCATGCGCACTCTATATTCAAATATCAAACAATTAGTTCAAATAGAAAACAAAGAAGAGAAAAAAAATATCGTTAAAGGAAATGATATGAAAAAATTACCATCAATAAACAATGCATGGTTAAGTGTAAAAGAGGGCAAAATAGAAGGCTTTGGTTCGATGGAAACACTAGATATATCAATACCTTTTGATGAAAAAATAGATTGTAGCGGACGAATTATTTTACCGGCTTGGATTGATTCACATACCCATTTGGTATTTGCTCATTCAAGAGAGCAAGAATTTGTCGATCGCATTGATGGGTTGTCTTATGAAGAAATTGCAAAACGAGGCGGTGGGATTTTAAATTCTGCCAAAAAATTGAACGAAATGAGTGAACAAGAATTGTTTGAAATCTCATTAAAACGATTAAAAAAGGTAGTAGCAATGGGAACGGGTGCGATTGAAATCAAAAGTGGTTATGGGTTAAATACAGATGCCGAACTCAAAATGCTGCGAGTGATAAAACGATTAAAAGATTGTAAAATAATCGATATAAAATCCAGTTTTTTAGCAGCACATGCTTACCCTCTTGAATATAGAGAAAATCATGAGGGCTATATTAAAAAAATAATTGAGGAGATGTTGCCCAAAGTAGCTGAAAATTCATTAGCAGATTATATAGATGTGTTTTGTGAAAAAGGATTTTTCTCTGTAGAAGAAACAGAAATCATTTTAGAAGCAGGTGCTAAGTATGGTTTAAAACCGAAAATTCATGCCAATCAATTATATAATAGCGGAGGTGTGCAGGTTGGAGTAAAACATCATGCTGTTAGTGTTGATCATTTAGAAACGATGGGTGATGAAGAAATTGAATGTTTAAAAAACAGCAATACCATTCCAACTTTATTACCCGGTGCTGCTTTCTTTTTGGCTATGCAATATCAGCCGGCACGTCAATTAATTGATGCAGAACTTCCTGTTGCACTGGCAAGCGATTATAATCCGGGAAGTTGTCCAAGTGGTAATATGAATTTTATTTTATCATTAGCCTGCACTCAAATGAAAATGACACCTGAAGAAGCGATAAATGCTTGTACCATCAATGCTGCAGCCGCACTCGAAATGAGCGAAACGCATGGAACGATAAAAGTAGGGAAAACAGCAAATCTGATTATTACAAAACCAATACCTTCTTTAAATTATATACCTTATGCTTTTGGCGAAAATGTTATTGAAAAAGTTATTACAAATTGTATTTAAAAAAGAAAAATTAAAATTTCGAACTAAAATTTTTCTTTATTACGCTGATAGCGATTTACTTTTTTAGCAGATTTTTTCAACATGCGATTGACCTCATCATATTCGAGTTTTGTCCAATGATGATCCATGTCTGCATCTTCGATAGCCTCTTTGATAATCTCTTGTTGACGCATCAATTTATTATACTCATTTTGAGTTAAGTTACCATTGCTGAAAGCTAACTGAATAATATTTTCTTGTCGTGCTTGTTCTTTATCAAATGCTATTCTGTTATAAGCAAAAAGAGAAATGACATTTATCATGAGAAGTAGTGACAAAAAAAGTTTTTTCATAAAATGCGTATTTTTAAGAAGTGTAAAAATAAATAAAAAAACAGATAATCAAATTATCTCAACGAGTATATGTTCAGCATCTTGTTTACGGATACTTAATTGATACCCTGCAACAAAAATAGCTAAAGGGTCGCCAAATGGTGCAATTAACTCAACCGTAATTTCTTCTTCAGGAATACAGCCCATCTCTAATAATTTTACATAAAGCTCGGTATCACCAAAACTTTTTATAATTGCTTTTTGTTTTATGGGTAATTCTGATAATTTAATGTGTTGTTTTTTTTCTTTCATAGTTTATAATTGTTCAAAAATTCAACACTCTTAATAATATCATCATGCACAATACGATCGTTTTTCATAAAGGACACTTTTTCTCTGTATGCCGATATGATTTTTTGTAAATAAGGTGATGTTTTTAATGGTTTTCTAAATTCTATGGCTTGTGTTGCATTCAATAATTCAATAGCAAGTACCATTTCTGTATTTTTCACAACTTCATAAAGCTTGGTAGCAGCATTTGCTCCCATGCTGACATGGTCTTCTTGACCATTGCTACTTACAATACTATCCACACTTGCCGGTGTACATAGCTGTTTGTTTTTGCTTACAATACTTGCAGCAGTGTATTGGGCAATCATTAAGCCACTGTCAAGGCCTGCGCTTTCAACCAAAAATGGAGGGAGTCCTCTTTGCCCACTAATCAAAAGATAAATTCTCCTTTCAGAAATATTTGCTAACTCTGCAATGGCAATAGCCAAAAAATCTAAATGGATAGCCAATGGCTGTCCATGGAAATTTCCTCCACTCAGTATCATATCTTCATCCGGAAATACTAAAGGATTATCTGTAACTGCATTGATTTCTTGTTCAACAATTTTTTCAACATAAGCAACAGCATCTCTTGTAGCTCCATGCACTTGCGGAATACATCGAAAACTGTAAGGATCTTGTACTTGTGTTTTTGCTTTATTGGCGATTTCACTTCCTTCTATTAATTTAAGAAAATTACTTGCTACATCTTGTTGTCCTTGATGGTTTCTTATAGTATGAATTTGTTTTGTAAAAGGTTCTTTAGTTGCGTCGTAACCTTCAAATGAAATTGCGGCAATGACATCAGCCCATTGTATTAATTTTTTTATTTTTAATAAACACCAAACTGCATAGCTGCTCATAAACTGTGTGCCATTAAGTAAGGCAAGTCCTTCTTTACTTTGAAGTTTTAAAGGAGCATAACTTAATTCTGCTGCGGCTCGTTTTACTTCGTCTATATAGACGTATCCTTTATTCAGCAGTGGAAGACTCAAATGTGCTAATGGAGCTAAATCACCGCTTGCACCTAATGAACCTAATTGATATACTACCGGATATATTCCTTGATTGTAAAACTCAATCAAACGGTTGGTTACTTCTAAACTAATGCCACTATGTCCATAAACAAAATTTTTGATTTTGAGCAAGAGCATCAATTTGACTATTTCCTGAGGAACCTCATTACCTATACCGCAAGCATGACTTAACACAAGGTTTTCTTGTAGCTGCTCTATATCTTCTTTTGAAATTTTTACATTACACAATGAGCCAAAACCGGTATTAATACCATAATATGTTTTGCCCTCTTCTTTCATTTTTGAATCTAAATACTCTCTGCATTTTTTTATATTTTGAATACCTGATTCGTCTAAACAAATTTGGGTGTTTAAATAATTCTCTATATCAGAAAGAGAAATAAATTGGGTATTGATTGTTTGCAATTTATATTTTTTAAATTGGGGCAAAGATAATGTTACGATACGAAATCTAAAAAAGAATGCTTAGTCTTGCCCCATCCATAAAGCACCACCAATACTACTACGTTGTGCTCCGGTAACTGTGCCTAATACATTTTGTTCTTCTCTCCAACGCAACACGCCAATCAATGCCATTATCAAAGCTTCTTTATATTCTATTAAACTTCTTTCCGGTAAAACAATTTCAATATTTTTATTTTTTAAATGAAAAGAAATTCGTTCGATAAGATAATTATTAAAACCGCCCCCTCCGGTTATCATCATTTTTTGTGTTTCTTCCTTTAAAGGGCAAACGTTGGCAATTTGTATAGCGATATGTTCACAGTAAGTATTCAATTTATCTTGAATTGAAATTGAGTATTGTTGAATTTTTTGAAAAACAAAATCAACTCCAAATTCGTTTGATAAAGATTTAGGATAAGGCTTTTGATAATAGTCAAAATCATTAAGTGTGTCTAATAATTCAGGATTCAATTTTCCTTTAGCAGCTTCTTCTCCATTCTCGTCATAACTTTTTCCCAATTCATTACAAAGCAAATTCAAAACTCGATTAGCTGCGCAAATGTCAAAAGCAAAATGTGTATCATCTTGGCGAATAGTGATATTGCAAATTCCACCTATATTCAAAAAATAAGTAAAATCATTCCAAAAATATTTTTCACCAATTGGTACGATAGGAGCTCCTTGTCCACCGAGTGCGATATCCATATTTCTTAAATCAGAGACAACCGGTAAACGGTTAATGGCAGCAATAGCAGCCCCATCGCCTAATTGAAAAGTCATTTGTTGTTTCGGTTCATGAAATACAGTATGACCATGTGATGCAATCAGATGTACTTTATGTTCGAGATGATTTTTAATAATAAAATCATGAATCGCATTTCCCATCCAATGACCAAACTCGGTATGTGCTAAAAGCAATTCCTTAGCCGGCAGTTTGGCTATGCGAGGTAAAACGGTTTGCCACTTTTCATCAAAAGGAATACAAGAAAAATGATTGATTGTATAAGTCCATGTTCCTGCTACTTCTTCAATAGTAGCATGAATTATATCTAAACCATCCATGGAACTCCCACTCATTGTTCCTATTACATAATAAATCATAAGAGCAAATATAAAGTTGATTCTTGCTTTAAACCCAAATTTCAAATGTGTAATTTGAGTTTAATAAAATTGCAATAAAAGTTTCTTTTATAAAAATATAAAATGTATCTTTCTAACGAATTTAATGAGTATTGCATCTATGAATTTGAAATTTCATTAAAGAAAAAGACAATGAAAAAAATTATACTTTTATTCTTATCCTTTTTCCCATCTATATTTTTGTTTGCACAAAAAGCCGGTAATATTTGGTATTTTGGGCAACATGCCGGATTAGATTTTAATACAAATCCGCCTTCGGCTTTAAGCAATGGTCAAATTGTTACATTTGAAGGCTGTTCCAGTATTGCTGACCCAATTACCGGAAGTTTATTATTTTATACAGATGGTATAAAAGTTTGGAATAAAAACCATACACCGATGCCGGCGTGCGTTGCAACACCCCTTAATGGAGATTTATCCAGTACGCAAAGTGCTGTAATTGTACCAAAGCCGGGAAGTTCAACCATATTCTATATATTTACAACACCGGCAATTTTAGGTTTATTGTCGGGAAAACCACCTACGCTATGTTATAGCATTGTGGACATGGCATTGAGTGGTGGAAATGGGGATCTGACATCAATCAATAACCCGATAATGGATTCATCAACAGAAAAAATTACTGTTACTGGCAATTGCAGTGGCTCTGTATATTGGATAGTTGGCCATCCTTGGAATTCAGATACATTCTATGCTTTTAAATTAACTACAAGTGGTTTGTCTGCTCCTGTTAAAAGTAAAGTGGGTTCAGTTCATAAAAGTCAAACAGGAGGAATAGTTTCTGAGCCGGTTGGCTATATGAAGTTTTCTTCTGATGGTAAAATGCTTGGACTCGTTAATAATACAAATCAAAATTTAATTGAATTATTCAACTTTAATTTTTCAACAGGAGAGGTCACTTCTTGTTTTTATACTGAAACAATACAATTTGGTCCTTATGGATGCAGTTTTTCACCAGATAATACAAAATTTTATATAAGTATTCAGTCTATAAATGGAAATAATAAAGTTGTTCAATATGATTTGACTAATCCAACTCAAGCAGCTATCGCTGCCTCTAAGACGGAAATAAAAGTATCGTCAATAGATGATTATGAAGCTCTGCAAAATGGTAGTGACGGTAAAATATATATATCTAAATTATATAGAACAGCCTTAGATGTTATTAATGACCCAAATTTACCCGGACTTGCCTGTAATTATCAGGCAAATGCTATCAATATAGCCCCCGGTCAAGCAAATCTTGGACTTCCTACATTTGTTGAAAGTTTCTTTACAGGCACACCAACTGAATTATTTAACTTACCTACAAAAGATAAAATTTGTAAAGGCGATACGCTTCTTGCTATTCAAACGATAAAGAATAATTTTGAAATATATCCATCAAATAGTATTTGGGTTGCTCCGGATTCAACATTGGTTAAGTTTTTTCCGACTACAACCACGACTTATACCATTGTAAATCGAAGCCATTGTGTAACAAACGATACTACCTATTATACAATTACAATTTTACCTCCTCCGGAACCTGATTTTGAGTTTATACCTACAGCGCCAACATTAAGAGACGATATTATAAAATTAGAAAATCATACGATAGGAGGAGATCACTATGAATGGTATGAAAATAATACATTGCTTGGAACGTCAATTGATTTGAATATAAACAATCCCGGTAAAGGGTCACATTGCTATACCTTAGTTGCATTTAATGAAATAAACTGTTCAAAAAGTATAACAAAATGTGTGAATGTTTTGGATACTTTAAAAAGTACTGTCTTTATACCAAATGCCTTTACCCCAAATGGAGATGGCAAGAATGATGATTTTAAAATAAAAGCAAAAAATATTGAATTTCTTTCTTTGTCAATTTATAATCGTTATGGACAGCTATTGTTTAAAAGTGACGATATTAACTTAGGATGGAATGGATTTTATAAAGGGACACCATGTGAAATTGGCACTTATTTTTATATGCTTCTTTATAATGATGTAGAGGGTAAAAGTAAAATTGAAAAGGGAGATTTAGAGCTTTTACGATAGTGTAAAAAATATTTTTTTTGATTTGTCAATTGAATGAAATAAACAAAAATGAAGTGTTTATTTTACATTTATTTTTTATATTTGAAAATAAATAAAACTTTATATGGTAAAACATATTGCACTGACAAACTCATTAGTAAATTGTTGGATTAATGAATTAAGAAATGTAGAAGTGCAAGAAGATAGAATGCGTTTTAGGAGAAATATGGAACGAATTGGAGAAGTAATTGCTTATGAAATTAGTAAAAACCTCCAATATGAAAATGAAGAAATTACTACACCGCTTGGTGTTTACAATGCAAAGAAATTAAGTGTACAACCGGTAATTGCAACTATATTTCGAGCCGGCTTTCCTTTGTTTAATGGGATGATGAATTTTTTTGATAAAGCGGATAGTGCATTTGTGGCAGCATATCGCAAACACAAACAAGACGGTAGTTTTTTTATAAATCAACAGTATGTTACTTGCCCTGATTTAGAAGGCAGGCCACTTATAATAGCTGATCCTATGCTGGCTACCGGTTCATCATTATTATTAGCTTTGGATGAATTACTTGAATTTGGTAATCCTTCGGAAGTACATATTGTAGTAGTAATTGCTTGCAATGAAGGTATAGATGCTGTTAAGAAAAAATATCCGGAATTTAATATATGGGCTGCAGATATTGACGATGAATTAACTGCAAAAGCGTATATCGTACCGGGCTTGGGAGATGCAGGTGATTTAAGTTTTGGAAGTAAATTACAGATGTAAAAATTATTCATAGCGTAAACTTTCAATCGGATTTAATTTTGCTGCTTTTATCGCCGGAAGTACACCCGCAAGCAAACCAACCAAAAAACAAATAATTACTCCTGTCAATATCCATACCCAAGGGATTATAAAAGGGGATTTTAAAAAATAAGATAAAATATTCCCAAGCATTATACCACTGATTATTCCATATAAACCACCTCTTATACTTATTAATATAGACTCAAGCAAAAATTGATATAATATAGCTTTATTATTTGCCCCTAATGATTTGAGCAATCCTATTTCACGTGTTCTTTCTACAACGCTTATCAGCATAATATTCATTAAGCCAATAGCAGCACCAAGTAATGTTATAAGACCAATCATACTTGCCGATAGTGTTATAAGTTTGATATTGCTAAATAACATATTGGCTAATTCATCAAATTTATGAATACTAAAATTATTTTTTTTCCCGATAGGAATTTTATTGATACTTCTCATTAAACTCTCAGCCTCATCAATTGCCAAACTCATATTGCTTGCTTTATTTACTAAAACGGTTATTACAAAAGATTTATTTTGAGTTCCATAATTCTTTATTCCATTTGAAATAGGAATCAAAATGGTATTGTCCATACGATTAATAAAACTGGCGCCTTTACTTTCTAATATTCCAATAACTTTATACGTTTTATTATTAATTCTGATGTTTATAAAATTAGAATTTGATAAAGAATTGAATAATCTTTTAGCAACAGCATTTCCTAAAATACAAATATTTTCATTACCACTTATTTCGTTTAAAGAGAAATTTCTTCCTGATACCAAATTGCTTGAAGAAACTTTTAAATAATTTTCATCTACACTCATCACTAAGATATTTGGATTTGTCTTTCTTTGAAAATACATTGATGTTGCTGCATTGTCAGCGATATATGAAATACTGACAATCGATGGAAATTCATATCGTTCTTTAAATTGCCTTGCTTCTTGCAGGCTAATAGCTTCTTTATATTGAATTTCTTCCATCGGTTTTTTAGCTTTAGCTTTTGTATTAATAATTGTAAAAGTGTTTGCCCCCATACCTGAAAAATTATTATAGATATTCCATTTTAAAATATCAATTACAGTTAATATACTAATTAGTGAAGCTATACCAACGGCAATAATTGCAATAGTTAGGCTCGTTCTTAAACGATTGGTTTTTATCGAGTCGTTCGATATGGATATTGTATCAATCCACTTCATAAAACTATTATCAAGTAAATGTAAGATAGAATTCAATTTACTCAAAAATTAAGCATAGTAATATAAGGTTTTATTAATGAAAAATAAAGAACTCTCATTTTACCAAACAAATCATTTAATTTTACAATTATGTTGATAGACTCGTTTAATAGAGTGCATGATTATTTAAGAATTTCGCTTACAGATGCTTGTAATTTTCGATGCTTTTACTGTATGCCTAATGAAGAAATTGAAGTCAGCCCTCAGGATAAATTAATGACGAAAGAAGAAGTTTATCAACTTGCAAAAATTTTTGTTGAGTTAGGAGTTAAAAAAATTCGTTTAACCGGAGGGGAACCTTTAGTTAGAAAAGATTTTGGAGAAATAATTCAATCGCTTGCTACATTTGGTATAGAACTAACTATTACAACCAATGGGATGCTTATACACCGATATATTGATGATTTTAAAAAAGCAGGCATCCATTCTATAAACGTCAGTTTGGATTCATTAGATGCGAAAAATTTTTTTTCTATAACAAAACGAAATGAATTTCAAACCGTATTTAATAATATTCATTTACTGCTGAAAAATAATTTTTATGTAAAAGTGAATATGGTGGTTATGCGAGGTGTAAATGAGCATGAGATTAATAAGTTTGTTGAATGGACAAAGGACTTGCCATTGCATATTCGTTTTATTGAATTTATGCCATTTACAGCTAATCGTTGGATGAGTGAAAAAGTGTTTACCTATAAAGAAATTATAGAAAGTATAAGTCAAGAATTTGAATTTATAAAACTACAAGACGAAAAAAATGCAACTGCCAAAAAATATAAAGCTTTAAATCATCAAGGAACATTTGCAGTCATTAGTACTATGAGCGAACCTTTTTGCTCAACGTGCAACCGAATTCGTTTGACAGCTGATGGCAAAATAAAAAATTGTCTATTCTCGAAAAATGAAGACGACCTGTTGACGCAACTCAGAGAAGGGAAAGATGTAAAAGAAATTATTATAAAAAATATTTACAGTAAAGCAAAAGCACAAGGAGGTCAATTACAGCAAGACTTTTCTAAAATTAATACTGATACTTTGAAGAACAGAAGTATGATTTCAATTGGCGGTTAATTTATAAATCCTTCTAAAATATATTTACCTTTATCGGTCATATAACTTTCAGGGTGAAATTGTATGCCATGCAAATCATATTTTGAATGTTTAAAGCTCATGATATGATTTTCTTTAGAATAAGAAGTAACATCAAGGCAAGATGGAAAACTATCTTGACTTACAATCCACGAATGATATAAACCAACTTTCATTTCTTCTTCATTAATTTTTGAAAATATTTTATGTTGTCCGATAATTTTGATAGTTGTATGATAACCATGAAAAGGCATTTGAAGATTTTTTAACTTAGCACCGAAAAATTCAGCTAATGCCTGATGCCCAAGACAAATACCTAACATCGGTATTTTATTATGAAACTCAGAAATGAAACTCATTAACGCTCCTGATTCTTTAGGAGTAGCAGGTCCGGGAGAAATAATAACTTTATCAAATAAACGAACTCTATCAAACGGAATTGCATCATTTTTATAAATACTAAATTCAATATCATTAAACTGCCTTAATAACTCCACAATATTAAACGTGAACGAATCATAATTATCTACAACAAAAATTTTCAATTTTTTATATTTTTACCACAAATTAAAATCGAATAATTGAATACAAGCAACTCTCTTGCAGAAAAAGTAAACCTTTTTGGAAAAAAGCATAAACCTTTTTTTCTTTTTGTCGATTTTGATATGAAACAACCTTTATTGATAGAACCACAAGATTTAGAACAAGAAAATATTTTTGTTGACTTTCCTAATTATTCAAATTATAAAAAAACAAACGATTTAAAAAAAAGGATTGCAATCAAAAATAAATACCCGATAAGTTTTCAATTATATCAAAATGGATACGATATTGTAAAGAAAAATTTAATGTATGGAAACTCATTTTTGACAAACTATACTTGTGAAACCGAAATTGAAATTTCACATTCTCTATACTCAATTTTTGAAAAATCATCGGCAAAATATAAAATATTTTTTAAAGACGAATGGGTGTGTTTCTCTCCCGAAACATTTATAAAAATTCAAGGAAATGAAATTTTTTCATTTCCTATGAAAGGCACTATTAATGCACAAATACCTAATGCTGAAAATATTATTTTGAATGATGAAAAAGAAAAAGCAGAGCATTATACGATTGTAGATTTAATTCGAAATGATTTAAGTACTGTTTCTAAAAATGTGTATGTAGAAAAATTTAGATATATAGATAAAATTGAAACTGAAAGAGGAGCTTTACTTCAAGTAAGCTCTATAATAAAAGGAGAATTGCCTTCACATTATCATGAACAATTAGGCAATATTTTATTAGCCTTGTTACCGGCAGGCTCTATATCGGGAGCCCCAAAAAACAAAACAATAGATATTATCCACCAAGCAGAAAATTATAAAAGGGACTTTTATACCGGAGTTGCTTTTTATTATGATGGAGCGCTTTTAGATAGTTGTGTTCTCATTCGGTTTATCGAAAAGAAACAAAATAAATTTTTCTATAAAAGCGGTGGTGGAATTACAATTCAAAGTGACGCTAAAAAAGAGTATCAAGAAATGATTGATAAAATTTATGTACCCATTTATTGAAACAATACATATAGAACATCATAAAGTTTTTCTGTTGGAAAATCATTTGAGCCGCATCCAACAAACTTGTGTCGAATACTATGGAAAGAAGAAAGATATTCAACAGTTACATTATGAAATTTTGTTTTTTGCAAAAGAAACAAAAATCAAAACGAAATTGTCAATTTATTACAACCTTCATGAACATTCATTTTTTCATAAATATTATAAAATTAAAAAAATTAAAAATTTCCATTTAATTGAAAATAATGAATATGATTACCATTTAAAATATGCAGATAGAAGTTTTTTTGAACAGGCAAAAAGTAAGTTTGATAATGCAGATGAAATTATCATTGTCAAAAATGGAAAGATTACAGACACCAGTTTTTCTAATATTTGTCTTTTGAAAAACAATAAATGGATAACGCCAATTACACCTTTACTAAACGGAATAAAAAGACAATATTATTTGCAACAAAAACAAATTGAAGAACAAGAAATCAAAGTAAAAGATATTAAATCATTCTCAAAAATTTCATTAATCAATTCCTTATTAGATTTGACAAAATCACAATACGATATTGAAACGATTAATTTTTGAATAACACATATTACATTTGTACTATGAAAAAAATAGCATCGTTAATTGTACGATATTTCTTTCAAGGTATTATAATCATATCGCCCATAGCAGTTACCGTATGGGCAGCCTACTCCATTTTTGATACAATAGATGTTGCAATTCCTTCTCTACCAAGAGGGGGTGGCTTTTTAATTATTATATCTTCTTTAGTCATTATTGGTTGGTTGGGGAGTACATTTTTTATTTGGAAGTTTTTGATAAATATCTTTGATAGTATTTTAGAAAAAACACCTTTTTTAAAATTTATATATGGCTCTGTAAAAGATGTTGTAGAAAGTTTTATGGGAGATAAAAAAAAATTTACTCACCCTGTTTTGGTTAAAATGAGAAATAACCCTGATGTATATCAAATGGGATTTATAACACAAAATGATTTGAGCAAACTTAACCTAAATGAAAAAGTAGCTGTTTATTTGCCACATTCTTATGCAGTGAGTGGTGTACTTGTGTTTGTAGATAAAGATAATATTACACCTGTAAAAATGAATCCGGCTGATGCTATGAAAATGGTTGTGAGTGGCGGTGTAACAGGTTATGATGATGATGAAAATGATGAGATAAATTCTTCTTCTAATTTAGTTCATGAATAAAATAAATTTTTACAGCGGTCCATCGGCATTGCCGGAAATCGTTTTACAACAAGCCACAGAAGGTATTCTGAATTATCAAAATAATGGAGTTTCTATTGCGACAATTTCACATCGTAGCCCTGTTTTTATAGATATTTTAGAAGAATTAAAGCTTTTGTTATTTTCTTTATTAAAACTATCGGACGAACATGAAATCCTGATTTTACAAGGAGGGGCAAGAGCTCATTTTGCTCAAATTCCCATGAATTTTTTGACAGAAAATAAAACGGCCGCATTTGTTGAAACCGGCTACTGGTCTAAGATAGCAAAGGAATATGCCTCTTATTACGGGCAAGTAGAAGTAATTGCAAGTAGTGAAGAGGATAATTACAAGCGTTTGCCGAACATACCGGAAATTTATAACAAAACATACATTCATCTTACTTCAAACAATACCATTTACGGAACGCAATTTCACACCTTACCAAAAACACATTGTCCATTGATTGTGGATATGAGTAGTGATATTTTAAGTATTCAAAGAGATTTTTCCAAAATAGATTTGGCTTTTGCATGTGCTCAAAAAAACATTGGACCTGCAGGGTTTAGTGTACTGATTTTTAAAAAAGATTTTCTGAAAAAATCAAACAAACATTTACCACCAATCTATGATTATAAAAATTTATCAAAAAACAATTCAAACTATTCAACTCCTCCGGTATTAAATATTTATATAGCATTGCTTAATATGCGATGGTTGTCTTCGATAGGAGGGGTCGAAAAAATTGAAAAAATCAATCGCCAAAAAGCCGCGCTTTTATATGATGAAATTGACCGAAATACTTTATTTGAAAATAATGTTGAATTGAATAACAGAAGCTTTATGAATGTTTGCTTTAATGCTAAAAACCCCGAAATGGACAAAGACTTTATTATTTTTTGCGAAAAAAATAATATTGTCGGAATAGAAGGACACAAACAAAGTGGCGGGTTGCGTGCCTCTATTTATAATGCGGTTACTTTAGAACAAGTAAAAACACTTATTGCTTTAATGCAAAATTTTGAAATGGAATATTCCCAATAAAAAATTAAAATAAAAATTTTCAACAGTAAATTTGCACCCAAATTTATTTTATCACTTTTTATATTAAAATATTATGACATTCAGAATTGAAAAAGATACTATGGGCGAAGTATCCGTACCGGCAAATGCAATTTATGGGGCACAAACCCAACGCTCTATCGATAATTTTAAAATTGCACAAGATATCAATCGTATGCCGAAAGAAATTATTCAAGCTTTTGCATACTTAAAGAAAGCAGCAGCATTGACAAATTATGATGCAAAAGTTTTACCAAAAGATAAATGCGATTTGATATGCAAAGTATGTGATGAAATTCTTGATGGAAAACATGCTGACGCTTTTCCTTTAGTGGTGTGGCAAACAGGTAGTGGCACTCAAAGTAATATGAATGTAAATGAAGTAATAGCTTATAGAGGTCATGTCTTGAAAGGTGGGAAACTTAAAGACAAAACAAAATTTTTACATCCAAATGATGATGTCAATAAAAGCCAAAGCAGCAATGATACATTTCCAACTGCTATGCATATTGCAGCCTACATGATGCTTATTGAAACTACAATACCCGGTATCACCAAACTTCGTAATACCTTAGATAAAAAAAGTAAAAAATTTATGAAAGTGGTGAAGATTGGTAGAACTCACTTTATGGATGCAACCCCACTAACCGTTGGGCAAGAATTTAGCGGCTATGTATCTCAATTGGACCACGGACTTAAAGCAATTAAAAACTCATTAGAACATCTGAGCGAATTAGCTTTAGGAGGTACTGCTGTTGGTACCGGAATCAATACACCAAAAAATTACGCTGTGAATGTTGCAAAGCATATAGCAAAACTTACTAAATTACCTTTTGTAACAGCTAAAAATAAATTTGAATCTTTAGCAGCACATGATGCTATTGTAGAAGCACACGGAGCATTAAAAACCGTTGCTGTATCACTTATGAAAATAGCAAATGATATTCGTATGTTATCTTCAGGCCCACGCTCCGGAATTGGTGAAATTTTTATCCCTGATAATGAACCGGGAAGTTCTATCATGCCGGGTAAAGTAAATCCTACGCAATGTGAAGCACTCACTATGATTGCAGCCCAAGTATTAGGAAATGATGTAGCCATAAATGTTGGAGGTAGCATGGGACATTTTGAATTAAATGTTTTTAAACCAATGATGATTTATAACTTCCTTCATAGTGCAAGACTTATTGGCGAAGGTTGTGTTTCTTTTAATGACAAATGTGCAGAAGGTATCGAGCCTATTAAAGAAAATATTAAAAAGCATGTAGATAATTCTTTGATGCTTGTAACAGCTTTAAATACAAAAATCGGATATTATAAAGCCGCAGAAATCGCTCAAAAAGCACATAAAGAAGGCACTACATTAAAAGCAATGGCTGTTAAATTAGGATATGTAAGTGAAAAAGATTTTGATCAATGGGTGAAACCGGAAAACATGGTCGGCGAATTGCCAAAATAAAATTAAGATTCACTTCATAAAAAACGTAATTCTAATTTTTGCGATAAGGTATTTTTTAATTCATGAATTTAACTTTAGAAGAGATAAAAGAAGGTGCATTCCTTCTATTGGATAAACCTTACGGATGGACTTCATTTGGGCTTATTACTCAAATAAAAAGATGGACTAAAGCTAAGATAGGACATGCAGGAACGCTCGACCCTTTAGCCAGCGGACTTATGATTTGCTGTACAGGAAAATTAACAAAAGAATTAACTAACCTTATCGGACTGCCTAAAGAATATACCGGCATCATCACAATTGGTCAAACTACGGATACATACGATTTAGAAAGTATCCCGCAAAATGATAAAGATATTTCACATATTACAAATGAAATGATTTTGGAAAATGTCAAAAAATTTGTTGGCAATATTGTGCAATTTCCTCCTGTACATTCGGCTATTAAAAAAGATGGAAAACCTGTTTACCAATTAGCACGAAAAGGAGAAATCGTAGAAATGAAAAGTAGAAAAGCAACGATAGAAATTTTTGAAATAACCAAAATATCTTTACCCGATATTCACTTTCGTATCGCTTGTAGTAGCGGAACTTATATTCGTTCTTTAGCAAATGATTTTGGAAAAGAATTAGGCACCGGCGCTTATTTAAAATCTCTCAGACGAACAAAAATTGGAGACTACTCTATTGATGAAGCTCTTAAGGTTGAACAGCTTTCAGCACAATTTGGGAGTTTAATAAACATTAGAATCATAAAACCAAAAGTAAATATTCATTAAAGTATTTTACTTTTGATAAATGAAAATTGCAGTTGCTCAGCAAAACTATCATATCGGTAATTTTGAATACAATCAAAAGAAAATAATAGAGGCTATTGAAAAAGTAAAAACACAAAAAGTAGATTTAATTGTATTTTCAGAATTATGTATTTGCGGGTATCCTCCTCGTGACTTTTTATTTTATGAAGATTTTATTAACGAATGTCAAAAATCATTACTTGAAATTGCATCACACACTCAAGAAATAGGTGCTTTGGTTGGCTGTCCTTCCCGTAATCCAAAGCAAGAAGGGAAAAATCTATTCAATAGTGCTTTTCTTTTGTACAATGGCAAAGTCATAGATGTTGTGCATAAATCACTACTTCCGACTTATGATATTTTTGATGAATACCGATACTTTGAACAAGCCGATGAATGGCATGTTATGAATTTTAAAAACAAAAAAATCGCCGTTACTATTTGTGAGGATTTATGGAACTTGGGAGATGATCCTCTATATAAAATTTGTCCTATGGATAAACTCATTACCCAACATCCGGACTTAATGATTAATCTTAGTGCATCACCTTTTGATTATACACATCGTGAAATTCGAAAAGCCATTTTAAAGAAAAATGTAAAAAAATATAAACTGCCTTTAGTTTATTGCAATACCATAGGTGCACAAACAGAAATTATATTTGACGGAGGTTCTTTAGCTTTTGATATACATCAAAATATTATTTTAGAAGCCTCTTATTTTAAAGAAGAAATTTCAATATTCGAACTCAATGATAAAGGTAATTTTGAACAAAATATTGTTAAAGAATCTTCTTGTATAAGCGAAGATGAATTAATACCTCAGAGTTTAGATTGTAATTTTAATATTGAAGAAATATACGAAGCACTTATTTTAGGAATAAAAGATTATTTCGATAAAATGGGATTTAAAAAAGCGATATTAGGCTCAAGTGGAGGAATTGATTCGGCTGTAGCATTAGTACTTGCTTGCAATGCACTTGGTGAAGAAAATGTAATGGCTGTTTTAATGCCATCACAATACTCAAGTGAACATTCAGTCAGTGATGCAGAACAACTTTCTATAAACTTGAAAAATCCTTATCAAATTATTCCAATAAAAAATATATATGAATCGTTTTTAGAAGAATTAAAACCGCTTTATAAAGATTTACCTTTTAATGTTGCCGAAGAAAATATACAAGCTCGCACAAGAGGAAATTTGCTCATGGCAATCGCAAATAAATTTAATTATATTTTGCTCAACACAAGTAACAAAAGCGAATGTGCTGTGGGTTATGGAACATTGTATGGCGATATGGCCGGAGGATTGGCTTTATTGGGGGATTTATACAAAACACAAGTGTATGCTTTAGCAAATTTTATCAATAAAGAAAAAGAAATTATTCCAAAGCATATTATCAACAAAGCACCGAGTGCAGAGTTGAGGCCTAACCAAAAAGATAGCGATTCACTACCGGATTACTCCACATTAGATGCAATATTATATCAATACATAGAACTTAATAAAAGCTCATCTGAATTGATAGCACAAGGATATGAAAAAGAATTAGTGTTGAGAATATTAAACATGGTTTCAAGAAACGAATATAAACGAAACCAATTTTGTCCAATATTAAGAATATCTCCTAAATCATTTGGGACAGGGCGTAAAATGCCTATCGTTGCTAAGTATGATTTTAAATAAAAAAGCGGTGAATTATTTCACCGCTTCATTATAAAGTTCTTCTACTTTTTCCCAATTGATAATTTCCCAAAATGCATTGATATAATCTCCTCTACGATTTTGATAATGTAGATAATAAGCATGTTCCCAAACATCCATACCTAAAATAGGGGTTCCTTTGCAATCAGCAATATCCATTAAAGGATTGTCTTGATTAGGTGTAGAACATACACAAAGTTTTTTATTGGCATCAACACAAATCCAAGCCCAACCGCTACCAAAACGAGTCATACCTGCAGCTGCAAAATCAGCTTTTAATTTTTCCATACCGCCTAAATCGTTAGCTATAGCATTTGCTAATGCACCTTCACGTAATTTTTTCCCGTTGGGGCTAAGTATTTGCCAAAATAAAGAATGGTTGTAATGACCACCGCCATTGTTTCGAACAGCAGTAGATAATTTTGAAATGTTGGCCATTATTTCTTCAATACTTTTTGATGCATATTCAGTGCCGTCTATAGCTTTGTTTAAATTATCAACATAAGCTTGATGATGTTTTGTATGATGGATTTCCATTGTGCGAGCATCAAAATGTGGCTCTAAAGCATTGTAATTATAAGGTAATGATGGTAATGTGAATGACATAATATTTTATTTTTTTAAAATTTAAGAAATTTACAATTGCGAATTTACAACAATTAAATATCTATTCTTATGAACTTATCTATTTATAACATAGATTTGAATGATATACAATTTGTAAATAAAATTATTCAATAACAAGGTCAATAAAAATATGAATATTCAAAAAAAATCAATGGATGAACTTGAAAGAATATCAAAGGAAGAATTTTTGAATAGTGTAAAAATACCATTGGTTATCATTCTTGATAATGTAAGAAGTTTGCACAATGTCGGCTCTGTGTTTAGGACTTGTGATAGTTTTTTAGTTGAAAAAATTTTTTTATGTGGAATTACCCCAACTCCACCCCATCGTGACATACAAAAGACAGCATTGGGGGCAACCGAAACTGTTAATTGGGAAGCCAATGATAATATAGAAGATTGTTTACAAAAACTTAAAGCGGAAGAATATATGATTTGTGCAGTAGAGCAAGTACATGATAGCGAACCGCTAAATCAATTAAATATCAATAAAGGTGAAAAATACGCATTGGTTTTTGGAAATGAAGTGGAGGGCGTAAGTGAACAAGCGTTAAAGCATTGCAATAAATTTATTGAAATACCTCAATTGGGGACAAAACATTCATTAAATATTTCAGTCAGTGCAGGGATAGTTATATGGGAGTTTGCAAAAAAATATTTTTAAGCTTTTTTTAATTATAATTTTTTTAAATTCGCAATTGCTATGAATAAAGGGTTTCTTTTTTTGATTGTTTTAATTAATATCGGATTGAATTCCTTTGCACAAAAAAGACAGGCGGACTCTTTGAGATTGAAGCAATTGCAATATCAACAAAAAATGTTGCAAGAAGCTAAGAAAAAAGAACAAGAAGCCGAAAACAAAGAGTATATTCAATCTACGACGGTAGTAACGTATGATAGTAAAGGGAATAAAGTAGAATCATTCAAAACCAAAAAAGGCGAAAAAGTAACTGTTGTAACTATACCAAGCTCATTTAATAAACCAATTAATCCTGATACAATTAATGCTGATTCTGTAACATTAAAAGTAATTAAATCAAAGTACAGTTTACAGGTTTTTTATAAAGGGAAACTTTTAAAAACATATAAAAGTGTTTTTGGGCCAAATCATCTTCAACAAAAACAACAAGAAGGTGACCGTAGAACTCCTGAAGGAACTTTTACTATTTTAAATGTAAAAAAACATGACAAATGGGATACATTTATGTTGCTTGATTATCCCAATGAAGAGTCTTATGCAAATTTTGAACGTTGCAAAATAAATAAAGAAATACCGTCCAATGCACGTATTGGGGGCTTGGTAGGTATTCACGGTATTTGGAAAGGAGGCGACCAATTAATAGATATGAAACATAATTGGACTGATGGATGTGTAGCATTAAAAAATAAGGATGTAGAAGAACTTTCCAAAATGGTAAAACCGGGCGTTACTAAAATAACAATTGTTCGATAAGAAATTTAACTACTTATTTCATTCAGGTTTGATAATATAAACTTATTAGCAATGATGTGTTAAAATCTATTACTACGTAAGATTTATTAATTATAACCTTATCTTAATATTTTCTTATTCTACTCAGTTTCATAAATGTATTTCTGTTTTCATTTATCCATTTATGCAAATAGAAAATTAAAAAATCAAGAATTTTTTTCTAAATGTAATCCCATGTTTTCCCATTTATTTACTAACCCATTAAGGCGGTTGAGCATAAAATATGTATCTATTACAAAATAAATTTTCTTTACAATATCTCCATTTTTAATAATGATATAATTGCCAATAGTATTTTGTTTTCTTTTACGAAAAGATATTTCTTCTACATCTAAATTATAGTTACTTTTTACAGTCATTTCACTGTTCTCATCAATAGCAAACTCTTCTATGACTTCACCTTTTTTGTTTAAGATTTGAATTAGATTTTCACTGATAACTATTTTATGTCGATTAATCATTTTAGACGGCTTAAATTTTAATGCTAATAAAACCATAATTATGACAAAGAGAAATATTGTAAAAACAAACCATTCATCTCTTATCCTTAATGAGGCAAATATGATGTACATTATAGGATTGAATACAAGAAAAGTCCAAAAAGAATATTTTTGGAATTGATAATATTTTTCATTTTCAATTATGTAGGCTTTAAACATTTACACTATTTTTAAAACGAATTTAAAAAAAAATTAAATACGTTTAATATTTGCACCTAACTTTTGTAATCGAATATCAATATTTTCATAACCTCTGTCAATTTGTTCACCATTTTGAATAATACTTTTTCCTTGAGCTGAAAGAGCTGCAATTAAGAGAGCCAATCCGGCACGTATATCCGGAGAACTCATGGTATTACCTCTTAATGGAAATTGTTTGTCTAATCCTACAACAACAGCCCGATGGGGATCGCACAAAACAATTTGAGCTCCCATATCAATCAATTTATCAGTAAAAAACAAACGGCTTTCAAACATTTTTTGATGAAACAGAACAGTGCCCTTAGCTTGTGTTGCAACAACCAAAGCAATACTTAACAAGTCCGGTGTGAAACCGGGCCATGGATGATCATATATTGTAAGGATATCTCCTCCAATAAATCGTTTTATTTTATAATTTTTTTGTGCCGGAATATGAATACTATCTTTAATAAATTCCATTTCAATACCTAATCTTGAAAAGGTATCAGGGATACAACCTAAATATTTAATATTACAGTTTTTTATAAGGATATCACCTTCGGTCATCGCTGCAAGTCCAATAAAAGAACCGACTTCTATCATATCAGCTAAAATTTCATGATTGCAACCTTTGAAATTTTC
Organism: Chitinophagaceae bacterium; assembly: GCA_039811265.1. GTDB lineage: Bacteria > Bacteroidota > Bacteroidia > Chitinophagales > Chitinophagaceae > OLB11. Next base: position 32,300 of record JBDHYI010000012.1, read on the forward strand.
AATATCTATACCGTTGATGGTAAGTAGGTTTGAACCAATACCGGATATACGCGCCCCCATACGGTTAAGCATTCTGCAAAGCTGCTGGATATAAGGTTCACACGCCGCATTATAGATTCTTGTTTTCCCTTTTGCAACAACAGCCGCCATGAGAATATTGGCAGTGCCGGTAACAGAAGGTTCGTCTAAAAGCATGTATGTACCTTTTAGTTCTTTTGTTTTTAGTGTATAAAAATGTTCTTCGTCATGGTAACTATATTCAACACCTAATTTTTCAAAACCTAAAATGTGTGTATCTAATCTTCTTCTACCTATTTTGTCACCTCCGGGTTGAGGAATATAGGCCTTTTTAAATCGGGCTAATAAAGGGCCGGCTAGCATTACGGCACCTCTTAAGCGACCTGATTTTTTTTTATATTCGTTACTGATTAGATATTCTAGATTTATTTGTTTGGCACAAAAAGTATATTGATTGGGTGAGTGCTTTTCCACTTCTACCCCCATTTCTTGAAGCAGTTCTATAAGTAAACGTACATCTAAAATATCAGGAATGTTACTGATAGTAATAGGGTGAGAAGTTAGCAAAACGGCGGATATTACTTGAAGGGCTTCGTTTTTTGCTCCTTGAGGAATTACTTCACCATTAAGCGGTATGCCTCCTCTTATTTCGAAACTTGTACTCATACTTTGCTAAAATACTAAATCAAGTTTGTGAATAAGGAAGAAAAGTTTAAATTTTTTTCTTAAAACGATTGAATTTATTATTGCGACCATTCCCATTTTTACTTCCAAAACGTTGTTGGCTATTTGAGTTGCTTTGTCCTTTTTTACCATTTGTGTTTTTTATATTTTGAATTGTTAATGATGTACTGGTATCAACATATTCATTAAATTTTACACCGGGCTCAAATACAAGTTCCCCTTTACTCATGACCATCAACTCATCTTTTATCATATCTTGATGAACTGTTTCTTTATGCCAATTACTGTAAGCTACTTTCATAAATAAAGCTAACACAGAAACATATCCTTTTTGTTTTTCTTCATCGGTTTCTTTCATTGCTTTTTCAAAAAGAGTTTCAAATGATTTCCCTAAATGATTCCATTTTATTTTTTGTTTTGGATATGGTAGCGGCGAAGGTTTTTGTTGTTTTATTTCTCTAGTTGGTTTTGGATAAGGGCTTTCCACATCTAATTGGTAATCTGAAATCATAAAAAGGTGATCCCAAAACTTGTGTTGATAGTCTTCAGCGTTTTTTAAATGAGGGTTAAGCGTTGCCATAATTTCAATAACCGCTTCAGCATTTTTTTGCCTTTTTTCTTTGTCTTCAATGGTTAAAAGGTATTTTACCATTTCGTGAATACTACGGCCGTATTCTTTAATGACCATTCTTTCTCTAGAAGTGTTGTATTGCATATTTTATATAAAAAATAAAAGCTTTTAATTTATTTGTATTCAATGTCAATAAAAGCGAAGAAAATAATTTTAAAATACAAACAAGTTATTTGTCCTTTGTTTTAATTGTATTTTGTCCAGCAAAGATATAATTTTTTGATTTAAAAAAATTTCTTTTTTAAATGTTTAAAATCATATTGTCAATAGTTTGAAACAGGAGTTCCGGTTGAATGGTACGCCAATTTTCAATTTCAAAAAAATGAACAAAATGATGAATGTTTTCTTGTTTAAAATCTTGTATTGTATGTTCTGAAAAATTGATGAAACTTATCCATCCTCCAAATTCATTCACATCTTCAAACCATTCTGCATAATAATCGTTACCATCACCATGATAGGTTAAAACATTTTCTCCTATAAAAATAAATTTATAAATTTTTTTTGATATTAAATGTTCAATAATTGTGCGTTTTAAAGTTTCAATATCGTTTTCGATAATGTCGTTCCATTCACCGATTAGCTCTATAAAAGCCATATTTAAATCATAGTCGGCATATATGATTTTAAGATATAAAGTATGTGAGCCTATCTCATCCCATTGAGGGTGTATATAGTAATTATATATGGTGTTTGAAAATTCAAATTCACTGTATTGATGACCATAAAAGGGTGATTTTTCATCATCTTCAGCAGTATATAAATGCCTCCAATTATAATATGGTTCTATACTATGCACAAAAATTATTTCAAAGCATTATTAAGATCATCTAAGATATCTTCAATATTTTCAATTCCTACACTCATTCTGATTAAACCGTCTGTGATACCACTTTTTAATCTGAGTTCATGAGCGACACCGGCATGTGTTGTGCTGGCAGGGTGAGAAATTAAGGTGTCACAAGTTCCTAATGATACTGCACTATTGCATAAAGTAAGATTGTTGATAAATTTTTTACCGGCTTCAAAACCTCCTTTTATTTCAAAACTTAATAGAGCTCCCGGGTGTTTCATTTGTTTTTTACACAATTCATAATCGGGATGGTCTGTCAGTCCTAGATAATTTACAAATGATATATTAGGATGTGTGGAAAGAAAATCGGCTACTTTTTGTGCATTGGAACAATGTCGCTCCATTCTTACTTCGAGGGTTTTTAAACCATTGTTCAATAAAAATGCATCAAAGGCATTTGTATTTGCTCCTAATAAGCGATGAAATTTAGTTGCTTTGGTATTCATAAATTCAAGGTCTTTCCCAATCAAAACGCCACCAATGGCAGTTCCATGTCCATTTAAAAATTTAGTAGTTGAGTGCATAACAAAATCTACTCCATAGCGGAATGGTTGTTGTAAGTATGGTGTGGCAAATGTATTATCTACGGCAACTTTACAATTATAGCGATGAGCAATTTGTGTTACTTTTTCGATATCGATACAATGCAATGTCGGGTTTGCAGGCGTTTCAAGATAAATCATTTTAATAGCATTATCTTGTTTGAGAAGATCTTCAATCTTTTGTAAATCGCTGAAATTGTTTAAAATTGTTTCAACATTACAAGTTGGGAGTATTTTATCAAAGTACTCTTGTGTGCCACCATAAAGAGACAAGTGCGTTAATATTTTTTCACCGGCTTGGAGATTACTAAGCATTAAAGTAGAAATAGCTCCCATTCCGGATGAGTGAAGTATGGCTTTTAATTCTAAGGGATTTTTATCTTTATTTTGTAAGTTATATGCTTCTAATGCGGCAATTTTAATTTCAGTTTGAGTTGTTGTAGGATTACCAAAACGACCATAAATATATCCCTTTTCTTTTCCTGTGAAAAGATTAACTGCATGTTCTGCTGAGTCAAATAAATATGTGCTGGATGCATATATTGGCGTGATGTGGCTATTATGTTTTTCTTTTTCAAATCCGGCATGTATGCAACTTGAACCAAATCCAATTTGTTTTTTGTTTTTCATAAAATAATTTTTATTAGTTTGATGATTGTTACTTAATTAATTTTTCTACTTTATTAGAATCAACTCAGAGAGTACAAAGATAAAACGAATACCTATATTTAACCTTAATTAAGCGTATGATTCTTTGTTGTCAGAAAATTATCTGAAAGATAATTTTCTGATATTGATTTGATTCAATTTTTTTTTATGAATAAATTAAATTACTCGTTTTTAGATAGAAAAAATATATTCTTACAAGACAGAATTAACTTTGAGAAAAGGATTTTTTAGCAAGAAGAACAGTTGATTTTATTCACTCTATTTTCGTGCCTTCCACCTTCAAAAGAAGAATTTAAGAAAGTTTCAGTAAACAGAATAGCTTCGGCAATGGTTGTATAACGTGCCGGAATGCAAATAATATTTGCGTTATTATGTTGCCTGGCAAGAGCAGCAATTTCATCTTTCCAACAGAGAGCAGCTCTTACATTCGGATGTTTATTGGCAGTCATAGTAACACCATTTGCTGAGCCACAAAGTAAAACGCCAAAGTCAGCTTTTTTGTCTTCTACATCTTGCGCTACGGGGTGTGCATAATCAGGATAGTCAACACTATTATTTGTTTTGGTTCCGTAATCTGTTACTTGATGTCCTTTGCTTTGGAGATAATTAATTATTGCTTCACGATGAGCTACGGCAGCATGATCACAACCGATTGATATTTTGTACATTTTACTATTTTAAATTTACTTTTTCGTTTCCTATTTTATAGCCTTGATGATACACTTCGACAGTGTAAGTTCCTTTTTCAAAATCTTCATTTGGTCTCCATTCTGTTTTTATTCCATTTATTTTTTCGCCTTTAGAATATGGAATAACTTTGGATACGGTATAATCAATTTCTGTGCCGTCATTTAGTTTAAATACATTACCTGGGGTAGTTACTATTTTACCGCTTGGTGTTTTAATAAGAATGTATAAAATTTTATCGCCACTTTCACTGATTCGATTGTCGTCAATATCAAAAGTGATACGCATTAAATCAACTTTTTTTGCCTTTTGAGTATTCACTTCTTTTTCTTTACCTAAAAAATTCTTTTTATTGTTGATGGCTTCTAATTTAAACCCAGATGCATGCAGTACAGAACCCAATTCAACTTTTTGTTCTAATTCATTTTTTTCGGTTTGTAATTTTTCAGATTCTTGAACGAGTTGTTTTTTCTCTTGTGTAAGTTGTTTTTTCTCTTCAGTCAGTTGAATGTTTTCACTTTTCAGTGCTTTGATTTGTTCTTGGTAAGTATTGAGTTTAGATTTTAATTCATTGATGAGTTTGGCAGCTTCTTTTAACTCTGCATCTGTTGCATTTTTATTTTTTACGATATTGTCAATTTTTTTTCGCAACTCAAGGATTTCATCATTTTTTGAATTTAAAAGGCTATCCATTTGAGCACTTTGATTTTTCATTTCGTCTAAACGAGCTAAGGCTGCGTTATAGTCGGCTTCAATATCTGCTTTTTCAGATTTGACAATTTCATTTTGATTCATTAAGGTTTCATTGTTATCCATTGTTTTATTTCTATCCATAAACAAATATCCTCCTGCAATGGTTAACAATGCGATTACACCACCGTAAATCCAATGTAAACTGATACCTTTTCGATTTTCTTGATTTTCCATAAAATTAAATCTTAAACAAATTTAAATCAAGATTCAAATTTTTTTTATTTCTAATATGAAAACTTTTGTTATAAATTTAAAGCTTAAAATTTCTTTAAACCTGCTATGATACATTTGCAAAATATTCTGTTGATTGATATTGAAACTGTTCCAGAATTGGCAACATATTATGAGTTAAATGATTCGAAACAAAAATTATGGGATAAAAAAGCGTATCTTCTCAATAATGAAAATGAAGATACGCCGGGCATGTTTGAAGAAAGAGCTGGTATTTATGCTGAATTTGGGAAAATAATTTGTATAGGGCTGGGATATTTTACTAAAGAAAACGGGATATGGAAGTTAAAATTAAAAGCGATTAGTGGACACGATGAAAAAGAAATTTTAAATCAATTCAAGAAGATTTGCTCTATTTTTTTTAAGGATAATGAAAAGAAATTTTGCGGTCATAATATTCGTGAGTTTGACATTCCTTATATCTGTAGAAGGTTTTTGATACATCAAATTTCTTTGCCAAAAATATTAGCTGATTTGCAAGATAAAAAACCTTGGGAAAACCCAATGATTGATACTTTGCAGTTATGGAAATTTGGAGAGTACAAACATTTTACTTCAGTGGATTTACTCGCACATGTTTTAGGTATAGAAAGTCCTAAAACGGACATTGACGGAAGTGAAGTTGCTAAAGTTTATTGGCAGGATAAAGACTTGAATCGTATTGCAAAATATTGTATCAAAGATGTAGAAACAGTGGCTCAAATTATTTTGAGATTACATTCAATGCCAATTATTGAAAAAGAAAATATAGTTTATATTAACTAAATTTGACAGATTAATATTTTTATTTTTTTGAGATGAAAGAATTTAATGAGATAAAGAAACATATAGAATTGGGCGTAGTGAAACCGGTTTATATTTTAGATGGGGATGAACCGTATTATATTGATTTAATAGTAAATTTATTTGATGAAAAAATTTTATTAGACCATGAAAAAGATTTTAACTATAAAGTTTTTTATGGTGCCGATACTTCATGGGCAGAGCTTATTAATGAATGTAATAGTTTTACTGTATTTTCATCAAAGAGATTAGTTATATTAAAAGAGGCAGCACAGCTTAAAGATTTTGAAAAATTGGAAACATATTTAAAAAATGTAAACGACACAACCATTTTAGTCATTGCATATAAAAATAAAAAATTAGATGGGCGTAGTGCTTTGGCAAAATATATCAAATCAAAAGAAGGAGCAAATAAAATTCATTATGTTACTTTTGAAAAAATAAAAGAATATCAAATAGCTGATTGGATTTTAAGTTTTGTGAAAGAAAATAAATTAAAAATAAATCCTATGAATGCCGAATTATTGGCATCCCAATTAGGGTCAGACTTGCAAAAAATTGCGAATGAAATTGATAAAATAAAAATTAATTTAAAAGAAGGGAATGAATTGAATGAAGAGCTTATTGAAAAATATATTGGAATAAGTAAAGATTACAATGTTTTTCAATTTGCAAAAGCTGTGTTAGAGCGTAATGCAGTTCTTACTTTTAAAATTGTTAATTATTTTATAGCTAATCCTAAAGAAGCTCCTATGGTGGTTATTACGGCGATGTTATATAATGAATTCAATAAATTATATAAATATCATTATGCAAAAAATTTACAACAAGCAGAAATTGCTAAGGCCATAGGCGTTTCACCTTATTTTATAAAAGACTATCATAAAGCAAGCCAATCTTATAATATCGAACAGACTAAGCAAGCTATTCATATTATTTATCAATATAATCTAAATGCGATAGGAATCAATATTGCCAATAACAATATGAATATGTTGAAAGATTTTTCTTATAAGCTTATAACATTATAAATAATGAAACGAGTTTTAGTATTTTGTTTTTTGTTTTTTTTATTGGCATTCCAAATTCAAGCTAAAAAGAAGAGAAGCAAAACGAAGGATTTACTAATCGAAAAAGTTGAATTTGTAAATGTTTTAAATCATGTAAGAAATAAAGGAAGAATTTATGAAATTATCATTCAAACCAACAAAAATGATTTAACGATTGACTCAATATGGTTTGGTGCTACGCCGGTCCCATGTGATGTTTATGATATTCAGAAACAAGAAAAACAAAATGGAAAATTACCTATCGGAAAATACACTATTAAAGTAAATCAAGATTTATATAAATATTTTTCAAATCAAATTGATTCTACACAAGCATTCCTTCGCTTTAAGGCACCATCGAAATTGCAAGGCTTATTTATGATAATGTATCTTGATAAAACGAAAAGGAAATTTTTTCCGGTATATCAAGCGAAAGAAGCAGCACAAAAACCTTTGAGAAATTAATTGTTTATTTATTATAATTTTGCACTCTAATATTAAGCATCGAGCTTGAAAAGCGCAGTCTGGTCATATTTTTTTACAACACATTTTTTTATTTCATTAATTGCCGTTTTGCTGAGTGTTGAAACAGCCATTTTATTTCAACATTCATTTCGGTCTTTAGACTTTTATTTATTTGTCTTTTTTTCAACTCTTTTTTCATATAATATTTATTACGTCAAAGGCTCAAATGCAAAAATGTTTTGGAGGCTATCATTATTTGCATTTTGTTTTATGCTTTTTTACTTTTTAAAATTGAAATTATACTTCGATAAAAGGCTGTTGTTGCTGTGTTTTTTGTCATTTCTTTATATCTTACCTGTTTTTTTAAATTTTGAAAAAAATAAAAATTTTACCATACAAAAACTAATTTTACTCATTTCAATTTGGGTATTTTGTACGTTTTTTTTGCCACTTCATATTTTAAATTTTAATTATTTCTTTTTTGTAATGCTATTATATAGAGTTGCAATCATGTCGTTTTCATGCTTATTGTTTTTTATTCGAGATGAAAAAAATCAAAAATTAAAACAGTCGGCTCAAAAATATTGCAATCCTTTGATTGGCATTTTGATTTTATTATCATTATTAATAGTAGGGAGTGTTGAGTGGAAGTTGGGATTGATATATTTTTTTATTAGTATTTTATGTATTTTTTTAAATAAGTATTTTTTAAAAAAGGAAAGAACAAAATTAGATTATTTGATTTTTGCAGATGGTATATTAGCTTTACAAAGTCTTTTGATTTTTATTTTGTTAAAATAAATCAAACCTTTTTATAATTTTTATTGTCTTTTTATAAAATATTAATAATGAAAGTAAAAATATTTATTTCAGCCATTTTGTTTTTTATACTTACTAGTATAAATTTTAAATCTTCAGCACAGTGTGCAGGATTTAATTTTACAACCACTCAAATAGGGCTTACAGCAACTTTTGCCCCGAATATACCTGCTAACTATTTACCAATTAGTTATAACTGGGATTTTGGAGATGGTGGCACCGATACTGCTCCTTTGGCTATTCATACTTATAATACTGCCGGGATATATTATGTTTGTTTGACGGTTACTATGTTTGACCCCAATTTTGCTATCGTTAATTGTACTTACTGCGATAGTATTGTTGTAGGGAATGTAAATCAAAACTTATGTAATGCAGTGAATTTTACAAAAACGATCAATGGACTTACTGTAAATTTCACATCAAGCTTACCGGCGGGTTTTAATAATCCTGTATATAATTGGACGTTTGGGGATGGCTCAAACTCTACATTAGCCAACCCATCACATACATATAATCAGTCAGGTATGTATTATGTATGTATGGCGGTGAGTGGATATGACAATCAGCAACAACCTATTACTTGTACGTACTGTGATAGTATTTTTGTAGGAAATGCAAACCAAAACTTATGTAATGCAGTGAATTTTACAAAAACGATCAATGGACTTACTGTAAATTTCACATCAAATTTACCGGCAGGATTTAATAATCCAGTGTATAATTGGTCGTTTGGGGATGGTTCAAGTTCTACATTAGCGAATCCTTCTCACACATATAATCAGTCAGGTATGTATTATGTATGTATGGTGGTGAGTGGATATGATAATCAGCAACAACCTATTACCTGTACATACTGTGATAGTGTTTCAGTAAATAATGCAAATCAAAACTTATGCAATGCAGTGAATTTTACAAAAACGATCAATGGACTTACTGTAAATTTCACATCAAGCTTACCGGCAGGATTTAATAATCCTGTATATAATTGGACGTTTGGGGATGGCTCAAACTCTACATTAGCGAATCCTTCTCACACATATAATCAGTCGGGTATGTATTATGTATGTATGGCTGTAAGTGGATATGATAATCAGCAACAACCTATTACCTGTACATACTGTGATAGCTTAACATTGGTTACTTCATCTGTTTCAAATATAGATGAAAGTCCAATTTTGAAAATTTATCCAAATCCAACAAAAGGGGATATTGAAATTGATTTACCCGAAACTGAAATGTTGTATTTTAAATTATATGATGTTATGGGAAAATTAATATTGACCGAAAAAATAAATAATCAAACAAATAAATTCCATTTAAATTTAAATCATTTATCTAAGGGTAGTTATTATCTGTTATTGAAATCAAGTAATGGAAAAAACTATCATTCAACATTTATTAAACAATAAATAGTTATTAAAATAAAAGGGAAAAGAGGGGCTTTTTTTCAAAAGCCCCTCTTTTATACTGTTTGATGAGTGTTGGTATAAACAGTATATCTGTCCTCTCTACAAAAAGCAATAAGCGTAATACCAACTTGTTCACAATATTCAACAGCCATTGAAGACGGTGCAGAAACAGCGGCTAAAAAAGGAATTTTTGCATAAAAACATTTACTCACGATTTCATAAGAAACCCTTCCGCTAACTAAAAGACAAAATGCATCGTTTATTTTATTTTTTAACAATAAATCACCGATTGTTTTATCAACGGCATTATGCCTTCCTATGTCTTCATGTATTGAAAGCAGATTCATTTTATTATCAAAAATAGTAGCTGCATGGGAACCTCCACTGCTTTGAAAAGTATTTTGTTTACTTGTCATCATTTCAAACATTTTAGGAATAGTATGCAATTGAAGTTTTTCTTTTGCTTTTATTCTTTCACCTTGTAATGCTAAGTCCATTTCGTTTTTACCACACATACCACAACTACTTACCGAAATTAAGTTGCGTTTGTTGTGAATACCATCTTTCAATTCATCAGGTTGAATGATAACATTCACTTTTGTAATATACCCATTATTATTTTTTTCTAAAATTGAAAAAATCGGATTCTGATTGGGATTAGTATAAACTTGTTCACTCAATAAAATTCCTCTTGTTAAAGCTTCTTCGTCGCCGGGTGTTCTCATTGTCATTGTATAAGGCTCATTGTTGATATAGATGTTTAATATTTCTTCAACAGTGAGTTCATCCACGACGTTGTTTTTGATATCGGATAAATATTTTATACCGGAAAAAGATTGAGTTGTTTTCACGAAATGAAATTTTATTAAGTGAAGTTAAACTCAAATTTCCTTTTATTTAAATTTCAAATGTGTAATTTGCTATAAAATGAAATAGAGAATTTAAAACTTTATTTCATCGTTTGTGTTTTTGTCGAAGAATGAATATTTCACTAATTCAAGTGAATCATCACTAATGATATCAAAATGTCCGTATATTTTTTTCCAGTTTGAGAAAATAGATTTACTTAATAATCCTTTTTTAAAAGTCAAATGAGATTTAATAATTGGATTTACATGAAGCTCCAGATTTACATTCAAATGAGAAGTAAGATATTTGATATGTTTTTCAATATCATCAATAAGAAGTTGGGTTGAACGAACTTTTCCTGTTCCGTTACATGCCGGACAATTTTCGTCAGTTGCTATATTTATTTCGGGTCTTAGTCTTTGTCGAGTAATTTGTAAAATTCCAAACTTTGAAAGAGGCAAGACGCTATGTTTTGCTCGGTCATCTTTCATTAATTGACTCATAAGCTCTGCAATATCTCTTCTGTTGTCGGGTGATTTCATATCTATAAAATCAACTACAACAATCCCTCCTATATCTCTAAGCCGAAGTTGTCTTGCAATTTCTTTGGCAGCCTCCACATTGGTTTTGAATGCTGTTTCTTCTTGGTTTTCATTTGAAAATTTATGTCCGCTATTTACATCTATAACGTGAAGAGCTTCTGTGTGTTCGATAATAAGATAACCCCCACTCTCAAGCATAACTGTTTTCCCGAAGGATGCTTTTATTTGTTTGGCAACACCATAATGTTCAAATACAGGTTGTGTATTTTGGTAGTGGTAAATTATTTTTTCTTTATCGGGAGCTATTTTTGCAATATAATTTTTGACTTCATCTACTATTGATGAGCTGTCTGCTACTATACTATTAAAATTATCGTTGAGCAAATCACGTAAGAGAGAAGTAGTTTTGTTTTGTTCACTTAATATTTTGCATGGAGGTTTTACTCCTTTCAAGTTATTTTGTATGCTTTTCCATGAATCGATAACAGCTAAGAGGTCTTTATGCAATTCTGCAGTACTTTGACCTTCAGCAGCAGTACGAACAATCACTCCAAAGTTAGCAGGTTTAATACTTTCGATTATTCTTTGCAGTCTTTTACGTTCTTCAACCGAGTGGATTTTTCGGGATACATTCACAAAATTATTAAAAGGAGTTACCACGATAAACCTACCCGGTATTGAGAGTTCACAACTCACACGAGGTCCTTTTGAAGAAATAGGTTCTTTGAGTATTTGGACAAGAATATTGGGTTTGCCTTGAATTACATCTGAAATTTTTCCGGTTTTAATAATTTCGGGTTCAATAACAAATTGCGACATATCAAACGAGTTGCCTGATTTGTCATTGATTGCCATTTCGGTAAATTTCAATAAACTTTTAAAGTTAGGGCTAAGGTCAGTATAATGTAAAAATGAGTCTTTTTCATGACCGATGTCAACAAAAACGGCATTAAGCCCCGGCATGATTTTTTTTACTTTTCCTAAGTATAAATCTCCAATATTATAACTGCCCCCTGAGTTATCAAAATGAAGTTCAGCAAGTTTTTTATCTTCTAATAGGGCAATTTCAATGCCCGACTCGGTAGATTGAATAATAAGTTCCTTGTTCAAAGCTGTAATAGTTTTTATTACAACAAATTATCATACACATCCATAGCAGTATAAGTTATATTATTAGAAGAAATATAACTTATCATTGCATCTAAGGTATAATTAGTCTATGCTAATTATTTTTTCTTATGACGGTTTTTTCTTAAACGTTTTTTGCGTTTGTGAGTTGCGATTTTATGTCTTTTACGTTTTTTTCCGCAAGGCATGATTAAAATGTTTTTTTGTTAAAAAATTAATTAAATGTTTTTATATAGTTGTCTATTTCTTTTGAAAATTCCGGATTGTTTATGATGCTTTTGCATTTTTCAAAAAGGGTTATGGCTTTTTCTTTATTACCCTGCCCTTTATACGCTTCTGCTAAAAAATACAATGCCTCTGTATTTTCCGAATCTTTTAAAAGAACTAGTTCTAATCTTTTTATAGCTTTATCAAATTGACCTGATTCGACAGACATTCTTCCTAACATTAAATTTGCCGGAATATTTGTACTGTCTTTATCAGTTATTTCCCTAAGGAGGGTAACACCTTTCATGATTTCACCCATCCCTTCGGTATAACAAGTTGCTAAAGCAATTTTGGCTTCGTCATTATTAGGATTTAGTTCTATAACTTTTTCAAAACAAGGTATCGCTTCTAATGATAGCCACTTAATTTTACTTGGATCTGCTTCACGTTGAAGGAGAGCTAAGTATAAATTTCCTGCAAAGGTGATGCTTTTTTCTGTATTTTCCAAAAAAGCTGCTTTTTTATAATAAAAAGCTGCTAAAATTAGTTCTTTTTCTGCTTCCCAAAACGTTGCAACGTCTTTATATTCATGAGCAGTTTCTTTTTTTATTACTTTAGTCTTTAACTCTTGTAGTGTTTTCTTTTTTTGTTCAGGTAACTTATCTTCTTTTTCTTTTTCAAATTGTCTAAAATCTAAAGCCTCTACTGATTCAATAGGATTTTGTGGCACTTGGCTCATATCGGTATTATGCTGGTGAGTACTTTGCTTTTTTTTACCTTTAAAGTTACCAAAAAAATAAATAACACATACCAATAGTATAGAAAATGCTATGAGAAAAACTTGTTTTCCTTTCACGAGGAGAAAATTAAATTTTTATAGAATTTAAATAAAGTTAATCTTATTAGCTTTTTGGTGCTTTAACCGACGCTTTAACTTCTTCTACAAATTCCTTAGCAGGTTTGAAAGCAGGTATGTAATGTTCGGGTATATGTACTGAAGTGTTTTTCTTAATATTACGACCAATTTTTGCTGCCCTTTTTTTAGTGATAAAACTTCCAAATCCCCTCACGTAAATATTTTCACCTGCAGTTAAATTCTTTTTCACATTCGCAAAAAAACTTTCTAATGTTACTAAAACATCTACTTTAGGAATACCGGTTTGATCGGCAATTGCATTAACTAAATCTGATTTTTTCACTATTTAAATATTTTATATATGTTTTAAAAATGCAAATATAATACTTTTTAGTCTTTATTTATTGGTATAATCAATGATAGAGTTTAAAACCAAGCTTATTATCAAAGTTGGCGCTTGTTTTTTAGTTTTTTTTATTGTTTAATTGTAAAGATTTTTTAGTAGAACATTTATATTAGTATATCTTTTAAAATGCTTGGTTATTCTTTAGGGCTTATTTTATAACAGATAAATATTATTTATTTAAAATTAATTTTTCTTTTTTCACAATATCAAAGTTTAATGTGTCTATATCTTTGCAACTCTTTTGAATAAAAATAAAAATATAGCAATTGTAGGCAATCCCAATAGTGGGAAATCTTCTTTATTTAATTTACTTACAGGATTAAATCAAAAGGTAGGGAATTTTCCCGGTGTTACCGTTGATAAGAAAGTAGGCACAAGTCAATTAAGTAATAAAGAAGTTGTGCATTTTATTGACTTGCCCGGAACATATAGTTTGTATCCTAAAAGTGAAGACGAAGTTGTAACTCATAATGTATTATTTGGAAATATTAATGAAGATGATATTGATTTAATTTTAGTAGTTGCTGATGCGTCTAGTTTAAAGAGGAATTTATTATTTTGCTCTCAAATTATAGATTTAAAAAAACCGGTAGTGATTGCCTTAACCATGATGGATATTGCATCACGAAAAGGTATAAGCATTGATTTGCATTTGCTATCTATAGGATTGGGAGTCCCAATAGTTGCTGTCGATTCAAGAAGGGGGAAAGGTATTTCTAATTTGAAAAAACAAATTGAAATAAGTTTGAAATCCCATTTTATACCTACTCAAAATGACTTTATAGATAACCATTCATTAGCACCTGAGATTATTGATTTAATTAAAAATAAAAAGAATTTCACGTCGGATTATCTTAGTTTGCATTATGCTTCTGTGTATCATAAAATAAAAAAAATAAGAAATGAAGAGAAGAAATTTTTTGATGAAGAAATTGCTAAAATAGGATTTAATAAAACGAAAGTACAAGCTGAGGAAACGTTGCTACGATATGCAGCTATCAAAAAAATAATGCAAACTTGCGTTGTTGAGGTTACTCCTTTACAAAGACAAATTCGGAGTGAGAATATTGACAAAATTCTTTTACATCCTGTATATGGAAATATTATTCTGATAACATTATTTTTTTTGATATTTCAATGCGTTTATTGGATAGCTAAATTTCCGATGGATTGGATAGATAGTGGTTTTACTGCTTTTGTAAATTATTTAGAGGCGCATTTGCCAAGTAATTTTTATACCAATTTATTGGTAGATGGTGTTTTAGCAGGGATTGGTGGTATTGTTATTTTTATTCCACAAATTATGATTTTGTTTGGAATCATTTCATTATTAGAAGATAGCGGTTATATGTCACGTATTAGCTTTCTTACAGATAGCATGATGCGAAAAGTAGGTTTAAATGGGAAGTCGGTCATGCCGCTTGTTAGTGCAGTGGCTTGTGCAGTACCGGCTATAATGGCAACAAGAACTATAGAAAACAAAAAACAAAGACTTATTACCATTTTAGTAACTCCTTTTATGAGTTGCAGTGCAAGATTACCGGTTTATACGATTATAATATCTTTAATTATTCCCAATACTTATGTTTTCGGTTTTATAAGCGTGCAAGGATTAGTTTTGTTGGGAATGTATTTGTTAGGCTTTTTTATGGCTTTATTTGCAGCAGCAATTTTAAATATATTTATACAAGTAAAAGACAAAACAATTTTCCTAATGGAATTGCCGGTGTATAGGGTTCCTCGTTGGAAAAACGCTATGATAGTCATGTTGCAAAAATCAAAAACATTTGTAATAGAAGCAGGTAAGGTAATTTTGATGATATCAATTGTACTGTGGATGTTATCATCTTACGGGCCGGGAAAAACTTCCATAGTAGAAAAAGCATCATTGGATAATTCTTATGCCGGAATTATTGGAAAAAAAATGGAACCTGCAATTAAACCACTAGGATATGATTGGAAAATAGGCATAGCTCTTATTACGTCTTTCGCCGCAAGAGAAGTATTTGTAGGTACAATGGCTACTTTATACAGAGTTGAAAGTGATGATGAAAATACGTTAAGAGAAACGATGGCTAAAGCAAGACTTAGTAATGGAGCTTTGGTTTATTCGATTCCAACAGGTGTTTCGCTATTAGTGTTTTATGCTTTTGCGATGCAATGTATGAGTACTTTAGCTATTGTAAAAAGGGAAACCGGTAGTTGGAAAATTCCGATATTCCAATTTTTAGGAATGGGGATATTGGCTTATTTTTTATCATGGCTTGCTTATTTTATATTTTCATCGAATTTTTAGATAAATTAAACTTTTTTTTATTACAATATCAAAATGTGTATTTATCTTTGAGTTAAAATAGTTATTGAAAAATCAATATATGATTATTTGCTTATGTATAATATATTGTATTACAAATAGTATATACTTATAAATTATAAAATAATAATATTAATCTAAATTTATTTAAATAGATAAAACAGTTTATGGAACGCACTACAATGAAACGAAAAATGAGTAAAGAACTCAAGGATACGATTCAAAAAAGAAACCACAGGTTGTCAAAATTTTGGGAGAAACTGGGTCTTGATGTCGAAATAATAGGAGACATGGAGACGCCTGCTGTTATTAAAGGAGATTATTGTTTGGCTTGTTATGTTCATAATTTTAATTTGATATTTACAAATCATTACGATAAAGGTGATGAGGTGTATAAAGTGAAACTTCAAAAAAATATTGATTTTGAAATTGAACCTATTTTAGAATGGCTAAAAACAGCTACGCATAGAAGGATATATAAAATAAGAATGAAAAGCGAACCCAACTTATTTTTAGTAGGATATAATTTTAAATCAAAAGAAGGGGAACAAGAAAATATAAAATATCCTGTGTTTGGAAAATATACACCTAAGATTTACTTTACGCAAGATTATGCAGGAGAAATTATCAACTTCTACAACTTAGACTATTGTGAAGTTGTTTAGTATATCGTAACATAGCCTGATTCTACTAATTTCTCATTTTCAAATAATTTAAAAGAGTAAACTCCTCTTGCATTGAAATTATTTTTATCTAAGATGAGTATGCTTTTTGATATTCTTGATATACGCAAGATTTCTTTATTGTCCGGAGTGTAAAATTTTAACTGATATCTTTTTTGAGGAGCATCATCAATTTGGATATTGATATGACCTGTATATGGATTGGTAAATACCCTATTAGATGGTGTGTAATAAAAATCAGTAGCTGTAGAATTGCTGTTATCATTTGTCGTATTTGAATAACTTGATTTACTGTTAGTATTACCGCTTTCAATTGAATTTAGAATTGATTTTGCTATTAAAGCAGAATCTAAAATTACTTTATAGGTATTGGAATACCATTCCACATCTCCGGCAAAAAGAACTAAAATTCTATAATGATTTTTACCGGGAATAGGTCTTAAATCTTTATAACTCATTTCCCCTTTTTTGGGCGATGGAAATGTGCCTATGGTTGTAAAGCTTTGTACGCTATCTGATGAACGTTGAACAGCTATGAGTTTTACTCCATCATATTGATTAGTCCAGCTTATTATATTAATAGCCTTATCTGTTACAATATTCATTGCGGGCAACTGTGGAGCTTGCGCATTTAGTAGAATACTTTTTATGGTTAATAAAAAAAATAAAAAAAATTTAGAGAGATTGTTCATATTCCATTTTACGTTTGCGAAGATAGATGATATTTTATTTATGTGTTTTTAAAAAATTTAATCTGTTTGTTTTATTAAACTTCTATTCCCTTGTAAACCTCCGGTGTGAAGTACTAATAATTTTTTATTGTCAAATTGATGGCTTGTTTTTATCATGTCAAAAATACCAAACATCATTTTGGCATCATATACAAAATCGAGCTCAATATTATTATCCGCTTTAAAGGAATCCATAAATTCAATGAGTCGTTTATTTCTTTTTGCGAAACCTCCAAAATGATAGTCTGTGATTAATTCAAAATGGGTATTTTTTGTAAATTTTTTTATTACATCTTTTAAATAAGCTCCATTTTTTATTGCACAAAAGCCATAGGCTTTTTTATGAGAGGGTAAACTGTCTATGATTCCGGCAAAGGTTGTGCTTGTCCCAACTGAACAAAAAAACAAATCATAATTTTCTTTGTCTTGTATTGAAAGCATTTCTTTACATCCTAAAAGACCTAAATGATTGGCACCACCTTCAGGTATAATATAAGCATCGGGATAAGTATTTTCGAGTTTTTTAATAAACTCCCTTTCTGACTTGTTTTTATACTCTTGTCTGTTGATAAAAACCAATTTCATACCCCAAGCAACACAATCTGCTAAAGTTTCATTTTCTACTTTTTCACCTCTTACAATACCGATTGTGTTTAAAGATAAAATTTTTCCTGTATAAGCTAAAGCATGCAGGTGATTGGAATAAGCTCCACCAAATGAAAGTAATGTTCTTTTCCCTTTGGCTATAGCATCTTCGATATTATATTTTAGTTTATACCATTTATTTCCGGATATGATAGGATGTATTTTATCTAAACGTAATAAATCCAGCGTGATGTTTTTTTCATTAAGTAGAGGGTGATTAATTTTTGATTTTTCCATAAATTGTTTTTTAATAACCATACTCTTTTAAATATAGGTCATTGTTGCGCCAGTCTTTACGCACCTTTACAAACAATTCTAAGAAAACTTTTTTGTCTATAAACTTTTCAATATCCAAGCGTGCAGCCTGACCAATTTCTTTTATCATAGAACCGTTTTTACCAATGATAATTGCTTTTTGCGTTTCACGACTCACAATAATATCAGCTTGAATTTTTGTAATAGTATTTTCTTCTTTGTATTGTCTTACGACCACAGCTGCATGATAAGGTAATTCATCTTTCAGTAAATAAAAAAGTTTTTCACGAATCAACTCAGCAACAAAAAAACGCATGGGTTTATCCGTAATAGTATCTTCATCATAATAAGGAGGCATTTCAGGAAGTAAGGATACAATATTTTGAAGAAGTTCGTTCATGCCGCTTTTGTTAAGTGCGGATATAGCTATGATTGCTTTGATTTGTTTTAGGTCTTTGTAATTTTTTTGATAGAGGTGCAGCTCTTCTTTTTTGATTTTATCATATTTATTCAAAACTAAAATTATCGGCGATTTTATTTTGAATTGTTTTATTAATTCAATGTTTTCTTGAGCATCGTCTAATATATCCACAACAAATAAAATCACATCAGTTCCTTGCTTGGCATGCTCAATTTCTTGCAACATTTTATCGTGCAATTTGTAATTGCTTTTTAAAATTCCGGGAGTGTCTGAAAAAATTATTTGGTAATCTTTTTCTGTAAGAATTCCTAAAATTTTATTGCGTGTTGTTTGAGCCTTAGGAGAAACAATGGCTAATTTTTCATTTAGCAGGCTGTTCAATAAAGTAGATTTTCCGGCATTCGGTTTTCCAAAAATTCCAACAAATCCACTTTTAAATTCCGGCATACTTTTTTGGTTATTTTGTTTTTATTGAATGTAATTAAATATTAAAAGTGTAGGATGTTTGTCTTGCCCTTCGTTGCTTATGTATAGTGTACCATCGCTCATAAAAGCAATACCTTCTGCCTGTCTGAAAAGTTTCGGGTCTAAGGGTTCAATGTGTTTTAAGGTCCCATCATTATCAAAGATAAAAAGAGAATAATCTACAGCTGATAGAATAAAAATATTTTTTGAAAAGGGATGAATTGCTATATCTGAAGGTCTGAATTTGATTTTAGTTATTTTGTTTTTAGAAAAGAATGAGATACTATTTTGAGCAATAAATGAATTTATTTTTTGAATATTAAATTCATAAACCGGTTTGGGGTCAGTCATTTTCGTTTTTATATCAAAACTCCAAACCGCACGTCTGTCTTTATATTGAGCGCCTTTTCTTTCATTGCTTTTGCTGGCAATGAGCAAACGATTTTTATCTTTGTCATAAAATAATCCTTCATTATTTGTTGCTAAAATTCTTGTAGGATATTGTTTTGTCTTGGATTGGGCGCTTGTATAATTTTCTACTTCAAATAAAACACCATCGCTTCTCAAAACATACATTGTATTTCCAACGAGAGCGAGCCCTTCGTAATCGCCATCTTCACCAAACCATGCTTCATGTGTTATTCTTTCTTCTTGAAGATTGTAAGTATAAATAATTCCTTTCTCATCTTGAATACAAGCTAAGTTCTGATTATCAACAACGCTCAATCCGGATATTTCATGTAAGGGTTTTGGTAACTTAATTATTTTATCCGGCTTATTTAGATTATAATGTAAATTGATTTTTTTATTCCCATACGAAAAAGAATATGCACTCAAAAAAATAAAAAAGATAATATATACGATTTGCCCTTTAAGCACATCACAAATTTAATTTTTTGATTTTAAAATAGGTATTTAAAAAAGTTAAATTAAAAAAAATCTATTATGATTATTCTTAGATTAATACATTCTTTTTGTTTTAAATAGAAAAATACTTTGGGTAATGATTTTTAAATTTGTATTTAATAAGCATTTAAATTCCCTATAAATGTTTATTTAAATAAATTGGGTGTTATTTGTTTTCATTCTTTGCTAAATTGGATAAGTCTTGATGAAGAATCTCCATATTATTTAAAAAATGTATTGAATTTATTTTAGAAAAAACTTGCAGTATTCATATAAATTTTTTTTCAAAGAAAAAAAATTTATATGAATACTGCTTTATTAAAATCTCTACTTATTATTTTGATATTTTCAGGAAAAATATCTTTTGGTCAAGATCTAGCTTTCAATACTAATGGAAAAGATCCAAAAATCACTGATTTAAACATCGGTAATCAATATGATTCTAAATATTTAACAAAGGGAAGTGACGTATCGACGAATAATTTTCAATATGATATGACAGATAATACTTCTGATATGTCAAATGTTACACTTGCTTCAAATAAATCGCTCGTAATAAAAACAAAATCTTATTCGAAAGGATTTTCTTATGCATACAAACCAAATATTGATAATTGTAAATTGAAAAATAAATATTTAGCAAAAGGGATTGCTTTTACTTCAATAGGAGTTGTGATGCTTACAACAGGAATTGTACTATTTGAAAATGGTCTTACAGAAGATTATGTATATAATGATGATATTGCATTTGAAAAAATGATAATTGGAGGTGTTTTAGCTGCTGGCTCAATTCCATTTATGATTATTGGACCGATTTCATTTGGAAAATTTGGAAAATATAGTAGAGAATGTAAAAAAGGTTCTACCAAAATACATCTTAACCCTACGATGGATATTAGTAACCATAATTTCTATAAAACAAAAAATACACCAATAGTTGGGCTTCGTATAAACGCAGCATTTTAAATATAAAAATTAACTTTTAAAATAACTAAATATGAAGCAAATTACTTTTTATGTTCTTGTACTATTTGCTTTAATTAATATTACAAGTTGTAGAAAAAAAGACACAACCGGAGATTTAATAGTCAATGCAAGAGATGGTGTGGGGACATCATTAATTGGAAGTACAATTTATCTTTATAATAATCAGGCAGATTTTAATAATAAATTATACTCCGATTCAAAAGTAACAGACAATAGCGGTCAAGTAAAATTTATTAATTTAAAAGCTGGGGTTTATTATGTGGACTGTGATTTTGTTAATCAATTAAATCAAGCGGTAACGATTTGGGGTAGTGGATCTGTGTCTGCCGGGTATGAAACAACAATAACGATTACTCCTTAAGAATATTTTTCTATATATTAAAAAAAATCCCGCTTAATAGCGGGATTTTTTAAATGTAAAATTTAATTAAGATAATTAATGTTTAGCGTTTTGTACCAAATAAGCTGAAATCATATTGTATTGTGATGCTTGAAGGCGAGCTTTAGGTCCCATTCTTTTCATAACTTTTACCCAACCTGTAGCATCGTGTTTATCGGTTTTATATAATTTATGGCATTTACCACAAGAGGCTTCATACAATTGTTTCCCTTGATCTTGTCTGATTTGTGACATTTTCATTAAAAAATCAACCTGCTCAGCATCTGTACGATTTTCTTGTGCCTCCATAACTACGCTTTTTTTAGATGCAGGAACCGAAGTTGATTCTGTTTTTTTTGTATCATCACTGGCTACTTGTTTGCCGGCTTTTGGAGAGCAATTACTTAAAATGATAATCGCTAAAAGAATAAATCCTGATGTTATAATTTTTTTCATTTCGTTTTGTTTTATAGATGGTAAAGTTAATTTATTTTTTGAAAATTAGTGCCCTGCCCATTCAATTTTAGTTAAATCAACACCATCTTTAAACATTTCCCACAATGGACTCATTTCTCTTAGTTTATTAACTGTTTCAGTTACGGCGTTGATTGTATAATCAATTTCTTCTTCTGTAGTGAATCGGCTTAATCCAAAACGCAAAGAGCTATGTGCAAGCTCGTCACCAAGTCCTAATTCTTTCAAGACATAAGAAGGTTCTAAAGATGCAGATGTACATGCGCTACCGCTACTTAGAGCGATATTTTTATTTATACCCATCAACAATCCTTCACCTTCTACATATTTAAATGAAATATTGGCAACATGAGGTAAACGTTGTTCTTTATGTCCGTTTAAATAACTTTCATCTAATTTTAATAATCCGTCTTCGAGTTTGGTTCTGAGTTTGATAAGTCTTTCGGTTTCTGAGTTCATTTCATTCATACATATTTCACAAGCTTTCCCTAAGCCTACAATACCCGGAACGTTTAGAGTTCCACTTCTCATACCTCTTTCATGTCCGCCACCGTCCATTTGAGCTGTTACTTTCACACGTGGTCCTTTTCTTCTTACATATAAAGCACCTACTCCTTTTGGTCCATACATTTTATGTCCCGAGAAAGCCATTAAATCAATACCATCTTTGTTTACATCTACAGGTATTTTACCGACGGCTTGTGTTGCATCTGACATCAATAATACTCCGTGTTTACGAGTGATAGCCGATATTTCACGCATCGGGTTGATAGTACCTATTTCATTGTTTGCATACATAATGGATACTAAAATCGTTTTAGGAGTAATTGCTTTTTCAAGTTCTTCCAAATTAATCATTCCTTTCTCATCCACTTTAAGGTAGGTAACTTCGGCTCCTAATTTTTCCAAATGTTTGCAAGTATCTAAAATAGCTTTGTGTTCAATAGTAGTTGTGATAATGTGATTTCCTTTTGAAGAATACATTTCAAAAACGCCTTTCAGCCCTAAGTTGTCAGCTTCTGTAGCACCGGAAGTAAAAATAATTTCTTTAGGGTCTGAACCTATCAATCTGGCTACTTGTTCTCTTGCATAGTCAACAGCTTCTTCAGCTACCCAACCAAACGAATGATTTCTACTGGCTGCATTACCAAAATGTTGTGTAAAGTAGGGTAACATGGCATCTAATACTCTTTGATCACAAGGGGTCGTAGCATTATTATCTAAATAAATCGGAAATTTCATGATTAAAATATTTTATTACTTTTATTAATGGTGCAAATATACCCTAATTGTATATTTGATAAAAGTGGTAGAAGTATTAATCTGTTGTGAAATAAGGAATTTTTTAAATTTTTGATAAAAGAAATAGCATGAAATGCAGATTTAGTAAGCATTTGACATAAATAAGCTTTTTATATTTAGAGTTTTTATAAGTCTTTACTTTTATTTATAAATGGCTTTATTTTTTAGGATATAGCATTTTATAATCAACGCTTACAAGTCCTTTAGTTATTTTTTCTAATTTCGATTTTATCAATCTTTTTTTAACGGGAGAAAGATAGTCTATAAAGAGTTTTCCTTCAATATGGTCGTATTCATGCAAAATAATACGGGCAGTAATTCCATCAAATGTTTCAATATGCTCGAGGAAATTCTCATCCTGATATTTTATTTTTACTTTTTCCTGCCGCATAACGTCTTCTCTAATTTTTGGAATACTTAAACACCCTTCATTGTATTTCCAATCGTTACCTTCAAGAGAAAGTATTTGGGGATTTATAAAAACTTGCTTTATTGCTTTTTCGTTTTTATAATTTTCTTTGTCATCTTCATCGGCATTTTCAACAATTTGTAAACTATCTACTAAAAACAAACGAATGTCTTGATTGATTTGAGGAGCAGCTAAACCAACACCATTTGAGTGGTAAAGGGTTTCCCACATGTTTTCAATAAGAATAGGTAAGTCTTTAAAGTTTGAATCAATAGGGCGGCATACTTTTCTTAAAATCGGACTGCCATAAGCGACTATCGGTAAAATCATATAATGACAAAGTTAAATATTAAATGGATAAATATCTATCTATCGTGCAACATTCACAGCTCTTTTCTCTCTGATAACGGTTACTTTAATTTGTCCGGGATATTGCATTTCTTTTTGAATCTTATCAGCGATTTCAAAAGATAATTTTTCGCTTTCTGCATCGCTCACTTTTTCGGATTCAACAATCACTCTCAATTCACGTCCTGCTTGAATTGCATACGCTTTTTCTACCCCTTTGTAGGACATGGCAAGTGTTTCTAAATCCTTTATTCTTTCTAAATAACTTTGCATTATTTCCCGTCGTGCCCCCGGTCTTGCACCACTAATAGCATCACAAGCTTGAATGATTGGGGAGATTACATACTTCATTTCTACCTCATCGTGGTGAGCTGCAATAGCATTTACAACGGATGGATGCTCGCCGTATTTTTCAGCTAATTTTGCTCCTAACAAAGCATGTGATAATTCAGATTCTTCGTCGGGTACTTTTCCAATATCGTGTAACAAACCGGCCCTTTTAGCCAATTTAGGATTCAAGCCTAATTCTGAAGCCATTATGGCACATAGATTAGCTGTTTCGCGTGAGTGCATTAAAAGATTTTGCCCATAAGAAGAGCGAAATCGCATACGCCCTACCATACGGATAAGCTCTTTGTGTAAACCATGAACACCAAGCTCTATCACCGTTCTTTCACCGATTTCCATCACTTGTTCTTCAATTTGTTTTTTGGTTTTTTCCACTACCTCTTCAATTCTTGCAGGGTGCATACGCCCATCTTGCACTAAGCGTTGTAAAGATAAACGTGCAATTTCTCTTCTAAGAGGGTCAAAACTGCTTAAAATAATAGCTTCGGGAGTGTCATCTACAACCAAATCAACACCTGTTGCTGCTTCTAATGCTCTGATATTTCTACCTTCACGGCCTATGATTTGTCCTTTTATATCATCGCTTTCAAGGTTAAAAACGGTAATGGCATTTTCAATAGCTGTTTCGGCTGCCGTGCGTTGAATGGTTTGGATAATAATTTTTTTGGCTTCTTTATTTGCTTTGAGTTTAGCCTCTTCCATAATCTCTTGCACATGAGCCATTGCATCGATATGTGCTTCGTTTTTAATGGCTTCTATCAACTCTGCCTTCGCTTCTTCTGCTTTTAAATTTGAAATTTTTTCTAAACGTTTTATATGTTCTTCATGTTGTTTGTCTAAGTCTTCTTGCTTTTTTTCGATAATCTCTATTTGTCTATCCAAGTTCGTTTTTTTATTTTCATATTCTTGGATTTGTTTTTGAGCAATTTGTGTTTTATCGTTTAAGTCTTTTTCTTTTTGCTTAATACGATTTTCTCCTTCGTTTAATTTTTGGTTTCTTTGATTGGCTTGTTTCTCAGATTCTTTAACTTGTTTTTCGTGTTCTGATTTTAATTGAAGAAAATGTTCTTTAGCTTCTAATTTTTTCTTTTCTTTTAAAGTTTCAGCTTGTATTTCAGCCTC
The DNA here is from genome assembly GCA_039811265.1 of Chitinophagaceae bacterium. Taxonomy (GTDB): domain Bacteria; phylum Bacteroidota; class Bacteroidia; order Chitinophagales; family Chitinophagaceae; genus OLB11. Next base: position 57,673 of record JBDHYI010000012.1, read on the forward strand.
TTTAATTAATCTATCTGCATGTTGTTGAGCTTCATCAATCAGTTTTTGTGAGTTCTTGGTAAATAAAATCTTTCCTATTATCAAACCTATGATAAGTGTAGCCACTGCTACTATGAGTGTAATTATTGTTGAATCCATTTTTTATATTAGCGTTTTTCATAAATAATTTTATTCGAAAATGTTGTCGAATATATACTTACTTAATTTTTAATAATTTTAAACATGCGAAGTTAATATTTTTTTCTTTTAGGTTAAAAAAATGTTTTACCCTATTATATTTGTTACTTGATGCAAAAAAATCAAGCAATTGGAATTTTTGACTCCGGAATTGGAGGACTGACTGTTGCCAAATCCCTTTCTGATGAACTGCCTAATGAGCAATTTATTTATTTTGGAGATACGGCACACATGCCTTATGGCGATAAATCACCTCAGGAAATTATCGAGTATTCAAAAAAAATTGTTGAATTTTTAATTTCAAAAAATGTAAAACTAATTGTGATTGCATGCAACTCCGCATCATCTGTTGCAGCAAGTGCTTTGAGAGCTCAATATTGGAAACAGGTTGAAATAATTGGAGTGATAAGACCGGTTATAAAAAGGTGTATAGAAAAACAGTTGAAAAAAATTGGAATTATTGCTACAAAAGCCACAGTTGAAAGTCGTATCTATTTAGATATCATCAAAGAATACAATGCGGATATAGAGGTTTATCAAAAAGCAACACCCTTGCTGGCTCCAATGATAGAAAGTGGACAACAAGGTAGTGAAACTTTCAATCATGTTTTGGAAGACTATTTGAAAGATGAACAATTTATTGATAAAGAAGCTATTATATTAGCATGTACTCATTATCCAATTATAAAGCAGGAGATTGATGATTTTTTTAATCATAAAAAAACCATTTTAGACAATGCAAAACCATTAGCCAATGAAATAAAAAAATATTTAAGCGAAAAAAACTTATTAGCTGATATTAAAACCAAACCAAACGAATTTTATGTCAGCCGTTATACTGAAGTATTTCAGCAAACCACTAAAACCTTTTACAACCACTCTATTCAGATTATAGAAAAAATAATCTAACTTAAGTAACAAATTTTTCTTGAAAGAAATGGTAAAGGAATTGGTGGGGTTTAGGTTGGTTATTTTGGAAAGGAGACGTGAGTAGTATATTCTTACAATAAAGGTGGTTGTGAAATTTTGGATTTTATTTTAAAAGATAATATCATTGCTGTATTTGAATGATGAATCTTTAATGCAAGTTAAAATTATCAGACAATACCCTCCAACTCATTTACTTATTTTTTTACATTAATCGTGAACTTCCGTAATGCTGAAAGTGCAGAGATGGAGGGTTATGATATTAAAAGTAATATAGAAAATATTATTTAGTGTATTTTAATCATTATCAAATAATTCAGCAGGATTAATTTTAAATTGCAACATCTTTGCAGTTTCTCTTCCTCCATTACCACCTTTTCTTTGCATAGTAATTCTTCCTATTTTGAAATTTCCTCTGCTAGTAATTACAATTTCTCCATTTCCGAAATAGTTCATACAAAAATTCATAGGTTTAAGAATCCACCTTGCATTTTTCTCAACTTTTTGAGCAACCAACATCCATTCTGCTGCAAACTTCCCCTGTCCTTTCAATATATCTGAAACAATAAAAGATTTATTTTTATTTAGCCATTCTAAAACAACTTTCTGTTCATCCTCTGAAAATTCATTTGCAAACATTCTTCTTTTATCTATAGGATCTTTTACCGTAGGTTTTTCTTCGCCAGTATATCTCTTTAAAATTGAAACGATTTTCGTAGGAATATTCCACATTTCTGTGTATTTATCAACCCATCGCTTTTCAATTTGATTAAAACCTTTTGGATTACTTACCAATTTAACTTATAAATTTTCAACGTCAATTAGTTTCTTGAGTTTAATGGTTACTTGTATTTGGACATCAGTTTTGTATCCAGATATTTTTACAGCTTCAACATAATCTATTTCTGAAAGTCTATATTTCATTAGGGTTAACCATGCTTGAGCGTCTTTATCTTTTTTCCAATCGTTAAACTTTCTAACAATATCATCTTCATTCTTAAATCCATCTTTTGCTGTCTGTGAACCTCTTTCTACTAAATTCATGTTATATTGATGTAAATAAATTATTCATTGTATGTTCCTTTAATCTTTCTTCTGAAATTTTAATGTATTCTTTTGAGATTTCAGAGCCAATCCACTTCCGATTCAATAAATGTGCAACTTTTGCAGTAGTACCACTTCCCATAAAAGGGTCATAAACCAAGTCGTTCTCGTTAGTCCATGTATTAATTTGGTCAACAACCAATTTTTCAGGAAAAATAGCGGGGTGGTTATATGCAATCTTATCTTTTGTTGAAATTCCACCGCCAACTGAGTAAAAAAACACATTACCTACTTTCTTTTCTGTTGTCCTTTTAACCTTTTCATAATTAAGAGTTCCATTTTGTCCTCTATTTTTCATGTTAGCAAGTCCTTGATATTTTGTAGATTCTGTTATTGGTTTAAATGTTTTTGGACTACCTTTTGAAAAAGCAAACATATATTCAAAATGTTGATGATATCTATTCCCTGTTTGTGGCATTGGGTTATTTTTATAATAAATCATAGTATCATGTAACTTGAATCCAATTTCTTTAAAAAACAAAGCCTGTTTAAATGAAGTTCCTGTTTCACTACCGTTAATTGTTGCGTCAGCTACAACCCAAATAATTACCCCTCCTTGTTTTATGATACGAAACAATTCTTTTGCAATTTTTTCAAATTCAAATTGATAGCCATTGTAATTTCTTATATTGTCATAAGGTGGTGATGTAATTACAAAGTCAACATAGTTATTTGGCATATTTTTCATTGTAATCAAACAACTTTCGTTATATATTTTCCCTAATTCCATGTTGCAAATTTAATAAATTCTCTTGTTGAAATGTTTGTTCAAGTAGTCTCGTTACATCGCTGACTAAATATAAATATTTTTTTTTAATCAATTACTTACAAAAACCAATCATCATTATCAAACCAAATTTAGTGATTTGTTTTTGAATTCTTATGACAATTCCTGACTTTCTTTTTTTATCTAAAAACAGATACCCATCTTGGATGATGTATGAAAAACTTTGACTATCAAATTCAAAATGATGATAGCCGCTTTTAAGGGAGTTTACCCTAAAAAGGAGTAATCTAAAATGATTTATTTTACTTATGGCTTAAAACCTTAACTTAATACCAAATATACATATTATATAGACCAAAATAAACCTGCAAATACATACTCAAATCCGCAAACACTTTTAATCT
>JBDHYI010000013.1:0-56883 GCA_039811265.1 Chitinophagaceae bacterium
ATCGCTCACAACACCCGAAAGTATTATCAATCTGATACAAGATGAATACCCAAATAATCTTTATACTTTACCTTTACCCTAAATTATTACATTATGAAAAAACCAATACTATTTTTTATAGCTATTGCATTGCTTGGCATTACCGCCTGCAAAAGAAAAACCACCGAAACTTTTTACTTTAACTGCTACATAAACGGGCAATATTTTGAACCCGAAAAACAGCAAGGACTTGGTGAATACCCACTTACTGCAAAGTTAATAAATGATGATACGCAGTTAAGAATTGATGCGGATAGAGGAATACAAAATGTTTTTATGGGCGTAAGAGATTCGGCAAAAATTAAAATACAGTCCTATGAATTAGCAAATATTCCATATCGCTCGCAAGCTATATATGATAAAAGTTTGGGAGTTGACGACTATCGTGCAGATTCTACAAATCCGGGTATTATTAATATTACGCTTTTAGATAAAACAAATATGATAGTAGCAGGTGCTTTTTATTTTGATGCTTATAATGCAGCAACAAAAGATACAGTACACATAACCGATGGCAAATTTAAACTAAAATACGATTTACATTAAAAAACACAAATATATAAACATGAAAAAGACAATTACATTAATAGCCTTTATGGTATTGGGCTTACTGTACAATGCCACATCGCAATCAAGCAGCGACAGCTCTGTTATTCAGAAATCTGAATTTATCATTGAGCATCTAAACAAAAATAATATTCCTACAGGAATACTGTACGATATGGTCGTTCCTTTTGCTCAGTTATTCTTGCATAACGGGCAAAACGATTCGGCTATTTGCAGTCCGCTACAGTTTCAGCAAGCTTACTTTGAGTTTTATCAATCTGCTTTCAATAAACAATCGCTCACAACACCCGAAAGTATTATCAATCTGATACAAGATGAATACCCAAATAATCTTTATACTTTACCTTTACACTAAATTGTTACATTATGAAAAATCTATTCCTATTTTTTATAGCCTTTGCATTGCTTGGCATTACCGCCTGCAAAAGAAAAACCACCGAAACTTTTTACTTTAGCTGCTACATAAACGGGCAATACTTTGAACCCGAAAAGCCGGGTGGATTAGGTGAATATCCACTAACAGCAAAATTATTATATGATGGTATTGATTTTAGAATTAGTGCAAGCAAAGGTATAAAGAGTTTATTTCTATGGGTAAAGGATTCTATTAATAAGATAGGAGTAACTCAATACCAACTGTTTAATACGCCAAGTTACTTTTCCAGAGCTGTTTATGATAGTGATTTGGATGCTGATGATTATCGAACAGATTCATTACATTCTGGAATAATTAATATTTCCTTAATAGATAATCAAAATGAAATAATATCCGGTACTTTTCATTTTAAGGCATACAATGCAATAAAAAAAGATACGGTACATATTACTGACGGTAAATTCAAATTAAAATATCAATTACACTAAAAAACACAAATATATAAGCATGAAAAAGACAATTACATTAATAGCCTTTATGGTATTGGGCTTACTGCACAATGCCACATCGCAATCAAACAGCGATAGCTCTGTTATTCAGAAATCTGAATTTATCATTGAGCATTTAAACAAAAATAATATTCCTACAGGCATACTGTACGATATGGTAGTTCCTTTTGCTCAGTTATTCTTGCATAACGGTCAAAACGATTCGGCTATTTGCAGTCCGCTACAGTTTCAGCAGGCATACTTTGAGTTTTATCAGTCTGCTTTTAACAAGCAATTGTATGTTGCACCCGACAGCATTATCGAAAACATAATAAACAATTATGCAAGAGCTACGCATCCTTTGGGGCTGTTGTTTATGCAGTATGCTGCTATTAAGCAAAATGCAATAACTGACAGTTTATTACGTATTACAGACGGGCAGCTATACGAGGTGCCGGGTGCTGCATCGCCTTACGACATTAAAGAATCTTTTGTGGCATCACCGCTTACAAACGGCGAGCATGTTGATATTGGTACACATTCCTTTACACTTGATGAAGCATTTATTTTGGGTAATAATTACAAACCCATTAAGAGCGTTACTCTTACTTTGCTCAACAGCAATGCCCCGCCTCAAACCCGGAATGTATCTTCGCTTACACTAAGCCAGTTTCATACCGTTTCCCCTTTCGAGCTCGATTTTGACACCACAGGTCTTTACACATTAAACATTGAAGTAGAATTTATGGACAGTGCTGTGCTGCATACCAAAGCGGCTTTTAATGTAGTAGAAGGCAGTATGTATGGCACGAACCATGAAAACAAGCGAAACGCCGAGCTTTGCGATACCTGCATTGTAATGGGTGGTATTCACGGCGGCGACACTTTGAGTATTACGGGCAGTCCTTACAATATGTCGGCTTATGGGGCATCCTCTACACCCGTAGGCGGTATAGCCTACATCTTTTACGCTACCAACAATAATGGTATTAATTATACCCAACACCGTATCAAAAAACCCATTATTTTTCTCGATGGGTTCGACCCCTCAAACGATCGCGACGCACCCAGAATTTATACAAGATACATAAATAAAGATATAGTATTGAACAACAATCCAGTTAAACTCGCGGATTATCTTCGTTCCTTGGGTTACGATTTAATCATACTCGATTTTGATGATGGCGGCACCTATATAGAAAAAAACGCTATGGTAGTAAACCAACTGCTGCAAACCCTATACAATGAGCATAAAAACTGGCTTCAAAAAGATTTTGTAGTGATAGGTCCCAGCATGGGCGCACTCATTGGGCAGTTTGCATTGGCTTATATGGAGGCAAACAATATAGCGCATCATACACGCACATTTATCTCATTCGACGGTCCGCATCAGGGAGCCAATGTAGCTTTTGGAGTACAACAATTAGTAGAGTACGCCCTGCAAAGTGGCACGCTTAATTTACTCACAGGCTTTAAGCTGTCTGCAATTAAAACGAGCATGTATAATAACGATGCCGCCAAACAAATGATAGTACATCATGTAAGTACGGGAGCTCCGTTTCCGCTTGCCAATTATAAAAGAAATATTTTTTTAAACAATCTGTCGGCAGCAGGCACCTATGCACAAGGCATACGAAACGTAGCCATCATAAACGGCAATAAATCTGCTGCTACCAACCCTTATGTAACTTATTTTTTCGAGCTGCTGAGGCTTAAACACCATTTGCATATACCTATTCAAATCATTCCCAATCCGTTCCACTGGTGGTGGCCTCCTGTTATTACCCCACCAACAAACCAAGATTTAGATTGGAAGGTATATGGCACTTCTGACTATGACACAGAAGAAGTTGCAAAACTTTTTACTTTTTGGCCTTTAGGCAATTTGGTAGGGGGTATTCCTTTTGGTATGACCAAGTATTACTCAACCGCATTGCCAAACTCTTACAGTTACGATCGTTGTCAGGGAAGTAACTTTGGCGTGGATTTTACCGGAGAGCAAAACATGCTTAAAAAGTATTTAGGGTGGTTGCCGCTTAATAAAATAGAATTAGATAATTTAAACAAATTTACGTTTATCCCTACAGTAAGCGGTGTAGATTATATACAGACAAACCCATTAAATATTTCAGCTGATTTAACCGATATCACACTTAGCAAATGCGCAGGCACAACTCCTTTCGATAAAGTATATGCAAACAATTACCGCACAGACCATGTAGCAGTAGATAATCCCATAGCCGAAGCCTTTATAAATGAAATATTAGATATAAATGCGGGTTTAAAAATCTCAGGTAATTTCAACTTTCAAGTTATAGGCAATTCTGTATTTGGAGGCTTGCCAAGAAATTTTACGGCATCGGGTGGTCAAGGCAATTACACATGGTCGTTCACAGGCAGCTGGTTAACATCACAATCAGGTGCAGGTAACAATACATTTTCTATTAACCAAATATCCAACTTTAACGACGGCACTATTCAGGTAAGCGATGGCTGCAACACAGTATCCCAACAAATTAAGTTTCACATACTCGACCCACTAGAACCAGGTACAAGTTCTACCCCCTCTCAAAAGATTACACTATATCCTAATCCTGCAAGCAATACGGTATCTGTTGATATTCATTCCGAGTTATTTGACCATACCTTACCATCGCAAGTATCTATTCTTGACATGAACGGAAGCATGCAAATGCAAAAAACATGCACAGACGCAAGAGAGCTTCGTAATATTGATATTTCAAACCTAACACCTGCTTACTACTATCTGGTGGTTCATCAGGGCGAATTTTTACAGGCTGTAAAATTTAGTAAAATCTAATACTATCATATAGCATTATACACACAAAGATAAAAGAGGTGGGCTATATCTACCTCTTTTAATATTTTACATAGTGCAATACTACAAGCATATAATTTAAAACAATAACAACAAGCACATTGGGCAGGAGCTAAACACCAATAACAGCTGCCCAAATCGTTTACGCCCAATATCAATACATCATCAAAAAAACAAACCATTTAGGAAAGAATTATTCCATTACACTTTTTTTCATTTTTTCGGCTAATGGCTTTCCCAAATATCGTTCAATCCATTCATGAATGATATAAATAAGAGGAGTGACTAATATAGCCACAAAAAATTTATAAAAATACCCCACAAGTGCAATGTCCAATACTTTTGCCCAGCTCCACCCCTGACCAAGTTTAAAAGCAATAAAAATCACAACCAAACTATCAATCAACTGCGAAATAAGAGTAGAACCAGTAGCACGCAACCATATCATTTTTTCCCCGGTAAATTGTTTGATTTTATGAAAAATAAAAACATCTAAAAGTTGACCAATCAAAAAAGCAATAATCGAAGCAATGATAATCCACATGCCCTGTCCAAATATTTGCTCAAAAGCAAGCTGCATATTAGGAACGCCATCTTTTTCAAATGCGACAATCCACCAATCTGCCGGTGTCAATCGAATGGCAAAATAGGTAGAAACAAAAGCAATCGAAATGAGGACTACCGTCAAATAGGATAAATATCGCACTCCTTTCATACCATAATATTCATTGATGATATCTGTCATCACAAATACGATTGGCCACAATAAAACACCGGCTGTCAAATTAAAACTAAGCCCCTGCTCACCTAACAAAGTGAACGTTATCGGCTCAATTCCGATTGTTTTTTCTAAAGAAAAAATTTTTCCTCCAATAAGCTCTGCAACAATGGCGGTACTACTAAACAAACCGGCTAATACTATAAACAGTTTTACCGATTTATCTTTCATGATTTGATGTATCATTTATTTTTCTTTAAAAGTAAAAATACTATTTGCGAAAAATTTATATTATATATTTTTTCTATCTTGCACTTAAAACTAAAAAACATGAAGCCCATTTTCTTATCTATATTATTCTTATTTCTTAACACAATCCTATTTGCTCAAATTCATTCCAACTCTATATTAGGGACTTGGCTTAATGGTGAAGGAACCGGCAAAATTGAAATCTACAAAACAACGTCAGGACATTATGCCGGTAAAATTGTATGGTTGAAAGAACCCATCGATCCTGAAACCGGCAAACCCAAATTAGACAAAAGAAATCCGGATAAATCTAAACGCACAAATCCTACTTTGGGATTGGTAAATATGCATGGTTTTACTTATAATGAAAGTGACCAAGATTGGGAAAATGGGAAAATTTATGACCCTAAAAATGGAAAGGAATATTCCTGCAAAATCACCATGAAAGATAATAATGCAATTAAAGTGAGAGGCTATATTGGCATTACGCTGATTGGTCGAACGGACACTTGGACTAGGCTTAAATAGCGATTAAATATTTAATCCGCCACACACACTTATCACTTGTCCTGTGATATAATTTCCCATATCGCTTGCTAAAAACAAACAAGCATTTGCAATGTCTTCAGCTGAGGCAAATCGTCCCAACGGAATCCCTGCTTTATATTTTTCAGCTCCATCCCCGTCTTTCAAATAGGAAGTCATATCCGTTTCTACAAAGCCCGGTGCTATTGCATTACATCGAATATTGCGACTTCCAATTTCTTTCGCAATCGATTTCGTAAACCCAATCACTCCTGCCTTACTTGCGGCATAGCTGCTTTGTCCGGCATTACCCATCTCTCCAATTACAGAGCTCATATTGATAATGCTTCCACTTCGAGCTTTCATCATCGGTTTCATCACCTGCTTTGTCATATTAAATACACTTTTTAGATTGACATTTATCACATCATCCCACTGTTCTTCACTCATTCTTAAAAGTAAATTATCTTTAGAAATTCCAGCATTATTTACACAAATATCAATTGCTCCAAAATCTTTCAAAACCTCACCCACCAAGGTTTCGCAATCTGAAAAATGACCGGCATTGCTTTGGTAAGCTTTCGCATTTACGCCCATAGCTTTGCATTTTTCTTCTAATAAAATACTTCGCTCTTTGCTACTTTCACTAATATAAGTAAAAGCAACATTACACCCATTTTCTGCAAATTTCAGAACGATAGCTTCCCCTATTCCTCGACTGCCTCCTGTGACTAAAGCAACCTTCTTTTCAAGTAATTTCATTGCCATATTTAAAATATTAGAGGTGCTAAAAATAGAACTAAATATTGACACATTTTATTTTATTCAGATTTAATTTTATTCGGCTATCGGTATTTTTTTCTATTGAATCATAGTTTTAAGATTCATTAAAAAAAAGCAGTCGTATTGATTTCAATTTCTATATTAGGCTGACTTTCTGTCCGCTACACAAATTACGTAGCTGATTATGGATTTGTTCCAAGTAAATACGGTACTGCATATTTAGGCTTTAATTTAAAACGGAACAATTGTGGTACAGGAGGATGGGCATATACACATGACGGTACTAACAATGGAGCAGGCGTATTTTTGAATACAATAAGTGGAGATTTTATGTTTTCCTGAAAACCCTCAACAGGTGCTACAAGTGGAACTATGACGGATGCTAATGTATTAGATAATATAAATTTTAGTATTAGAAGCGATGAAAAAGTAATTATTGGCCCAAATCAATATGATTACACGATACCTTGGTATAGCAATGAACCCAATGGGTATAGATTGTATGTAGAAGATGGTATTTTAACATAAAAGTTAAAGATTGCTTTGAAAAGTACTACGGATTGGAGCGATTATGTTTTTGATAAAGATTATAGCTTATTGCCATTGGAACAAGTTGAGTGTTTTATTAAAAAAAATCACCATTTACCAAATATGCACAGCGCTAGCGACATTGTAAATACCGGTTTAGATATTGCAAAAATAGATGCAAAACTTTTGGAAAAAATTGAAGAATTGACACTGTATATGATACAACTAAAAAAAGATAATGAGAAACTTAAAGAAAGAATATCCATTTTGGAAAATAAATATTTTATATGAAAGTGCTAAAGGTCAATCATATTTCTTTGATCACTTTGACGGTTTACATACTGTTTGCACATTTAATTCTATAAAATACCCTGACCCATCATATCCAGATTGGAAGTGGGGGTGGACACATGGAACACCTACCACAAATGGAACAGAAATTTTTAAGTGGCATAACTATTTGCAATTTGATACAAGCAATGGAGAAGGAATATTTTCAAATTATATATTTACAGCATTGAATTGCAGACTTTGTTCTGTTTCATCTCATGTAATAATAAATGTGTAACTTCTCTTATTTTAGTTGCTCTCCATTATTAAACCCAGATTACGAATTAAGATTGAATTTTAAATTTCGAACCATACTAAAACCTTTTTGGGTATTGTGTTTCCAATAAAAATGTCATTAAAAACTCCAATGCTACGCATTTGAAATGATGGTACATTTATTAGTACTTTTTTTCTATTATAGAATCCGGGTTAAATGTACACCCCTTAACATTATACACAAACTGTATATTTTTCAATACATACTAAAAACACAACGTTCGAACTTTGTGGAAATAAAAGAGTAAAATAATAGCAGTCGATTTACTGTCTATCATTAATTATTTTTATAAAATGAAAAAAGATTAATTATTGAAATTGAAAAGGGTTTGTAAGACCACTATAATTAACTAAATCCATTTTTAATGAACCGAATAAAATATTTGCTTTTGCGCGTATTGGAATATGATTTTTATCATCGCTTAACCACACAATCATATCTTCTTCATTTTTAAAAATTCTTCCTTTTTGTAATATTGGCACAAACTTCAAACAATTGATTTTTCCCCAATCTGTTTTAATCATTTCTCTACCTTTAAATTTAATTTGCAAATTATACATTTCTCCATCTACAATTGTTGGCACTGAAAAAACATCTCCTTCTTCTGCATTACTAAAATCAAGCGTTCTGGCGTAATAAAATCCCGATAACATATCTTGTGTATTTTGCCATATATCAAGTGTTCTTCCATTTGCATTCACTTTTCTTATGGAATGATTAAAAGCATAATCCTGTGCAATTTTATACCCTCCTTCATCCACTCTTCTGCCGAAAAACCATGGTATGATTGATTCTTCATCTATATATGTTTCGTAACGATCACGAATTTTAAAGAAAAAATCAAAAGTCCCTTTTGAGCGTCCTATCCCAACTACATGCAAAGTATTTCTATCAAAAAATTTTCTGTTTTCTTCCGTAATCTCAATGGTTGCTTCTGCTGCATCTACAAAACCATAGTGAATGCGGTATTTCAACTTTTCGCCTCTTTTAAATGCTTCATTGTTTACAATTCTATAATATGAATATGAATAGTTGTTAAAAAAACTAACAAACAATAAAGTAAGTATAAGGTAGTTATATTTCATTTCTATAAAATTTTTACAAAATTGTTTCAGTAATTTGACTATTTATTTTTATAAAAGTTAAAAATTCTAAAATCATTTTTATAAGTTAAATACAATGAATAAGAATATTCTATTGTAGAGGCATTGAAATCATAAAATGGCTCAAATCGTACATCTACATTGAATGCATTCAATACTCTTTTAGCGTATTGAATTTTCAAAAACAATAATTGTCTGTTTGGCTCTATGTACCCCTGTTTTCCATATACAGATGATATTGATTGAAATAAAGCCCCCCCTCTGGATGAGATAAAATGCTCTCCATTCCAATAGGATAATGCTAATCGAGCGTGTTTTATCAATCGGACACTTGCATTCAAATAAAAACCATGACCGGTGCTATAAGGCAATTGCTTAGTAGGTGACAAATCGAAGAAATAATTATAATAATTTTCTGTCTTGATTTCATTTAAAAAAGGATGTTCTAATTGAAATGAATACATAAAACCAATTGATGTATTTCCAATAGTCTGCAATGCCGTAGTGTCATTATCTATTTGCCCTCCCCTATGACTGAATATGAACTGGAAAGGTATGTTCCATTGTGCGTTTTTGTTTTTATAAATTGTAAAATTAGAATGATGTCCAAGCGAAAACCTTTCTTGATAATTAGAACCAAGGTATTCCATTTTTTCCCAATTTAGCCAAGTATCACTCCACACTTTGTCTTTTTCAATTTTAAATTGTATTCCACTTTCTAAAGGTTGATTTATAAATCGCTCATAATCGTACAAAGGCTCTAACATTCTATGACTATAACTACCTTCCAAATTTCCAAATAAAAAAGAGTAGCCATTTTTCTGAAATTTCATAGTGAGTAATGGTCTGATTTTAAGCATTGTATCATTACCAAAATCTTTATATAAAAATATTCCGGTTTGAATTCGGAAGTGTTGGTTTGGCAGGTATGCCATTTGAGCAAATAGTTGCGAACCCATTAAAGTGTAACCTGTACTTATGTCATTAAAATATTCATTATTTTTAAAAAAACTATTCGTTTGAATGTTTAATAATAGATTTTCTTCTATTGAATCACTTAAAGAAATTGGAGATTCAAGAAAACGATTATCTAATTGTGCCTTAGTATAAATCGGAATAAAAAAAGTTAAAACTAAAACAGGAAGAGTTAAAAAAAATTTCATACTTCAAAATCAAAGATAATATTTAGGTTTTATTTTTAATCTCAAAAAAAATATTGATTTGGTTTTGTAGTTTTATACGAATAAAAAAAATAGTAATATTGTTAAAAATATTTTTCAAGCTATTATGAAAAAAAATCTTCTACTATTAATCTTAATGCTGATTTTCAATACGATTTTTGCTCAATTAGATTTAAAAAAAACAACATTTTTACTTCAGGAATGTTTAAATATTAACTCAAACACCAAAGGCTCTCATATACAATTATATGAACACAACGGCGTTTTAGCATATCAATCTTTAGGTACTATACAAAAAATTAAATTAGCCGATTTAGAAAGTGTTGCGGTTAATAAAAATGATGCCGGTTTTTCAGTAGATATCAAATGTCCTTCAGATGTTGGATGTATTACTTTTCAAAAAAATGATACTTCATCCCAGCAATTTCAAACTACCGCCATTCAATTTGTAGAAGCTCAGGTAGCCAATACTTTTCTACAAAACATGACGGAACTTATTAATCATTATAAAGAAAATAATGAAAAAGTAAAAAGCACCTTATTTTTGAATGAAAAAGGAGAAGCTCCATTATTAAAGCCTAAGCAAACACCTGTAAATAAGCCGTCTCCCAAAATAAATAAAAAAGAAATAGATGAAGATGATGATGACGAAACCGATGTTGAGTCAACTCAAGAAAAAGAAAATACAAAACAAAAAGATAAACGAAAGAAAGAAGTTGATCCCCCTAAAAACAAAACGAATAAAAATAATGATACTGACGAAGATGAAATGAGCGTTTCAAATAAACAAAAAAATAAAAGAAATAAACTGATAGAAGATAATGACGACGATAGTGATAATAACAAAAAAGACGGGAAAACAAACGATTTTTGCAATCAATTACTAGCAATCATTAAAAGCGGAAAAGAGTCAAACTTTAAAACAATAGAAGGAAAAACGACAAGTGAAGATGGAAAAATAAATGAAAGTCAAATAAAATTAAAAGGCACTAAAAAAAATTATTTATCTTGGTATAAAAAACAAAGAGCCTTCATCTCTGAAATTAAATCAGGAAAAGACTATGACTTGGCATATAAAGAATTTGATGCCATCCAAAATACGCTTGACGAATGTTTAGGAAGTTCATGGGTAACAGATGATTTATCAAGCATTGATGAATATTCAAATCTTAAAACCGAAGTGAAGGATATTCAATTTGAAAATGAAAATGATAAAAACAGCCCTAAAATCAGAGTTATTTTTATTGAAGGTGAAAAAACATATACTGTCTTTATTAGAATTCAGTAAAGACAATTTTTTTATTTATAAATTGAAAAACGAAAAAAAAATTATTTATTTACAAAAAAAAAGTAAAAAATGAGTGAACACAAAAACGGATATGTACACACAGAACTAAATCATGGAATTGCTACTATTGAATTTTTTCACCCTCAAAGTAATTCCTTGCCGGCTAAAATATTAGCCGATTTGGCCTCCTCTATTAATAAAGCCGGTCAAGATGAACGTGTCAAAGTTATCATATTAAAATCATCCGGTAATGGTGTATTCTGTGCCGGTGCAAGCTTTGATGAATTAGTTGCCATTTCGAATGAAAAAGAAGGTAAAATATTCTTTATGGGTTTTGCAAATGTCATAAATGCAATTCGCAAAGCACATAAATTTGTCATAGGAAGAATACAAGGTAAAGCAGTTGGTGGAGGTGTCGGATTGGCTTGTGCTTGTGATTATACGATTGCTACAGAAGGCGCTTCTATTAAATTAAGTGAATTGGCGATTGGCATAGGACCATTTGTTGTCGGTCCGGCTGTTGAACGTAAAATGGGTAACTCTTGTTTCGCACAACTCGCAATTGATGCCAGTGGTTGGAGAACTGCCGAATGGGCTAAAAAACATGATTTATATTCTGAAATCTATAAATCAATCGAAGAGGTAGATGATGCAGTGAATACACTTGCCGATAAACTTGCACACAGTAACCCCGAGGCGATGGCAATGCTCAAAAAAGTATTTTGGAGCGGTACCGAGCATTGGGATTCACTATTAGAAGACAGAGCAGCTATGAGTGGAAAATTAGTACTAAGCCAATTTACCAGAAATGCCATTGAAAAATTTAAAACAAAAAAATAGTATCTTTGCAAACTAAAAATATTTAAAGTAAGTCTATCTATTAGAAACAAAATAAAATCTCAATTAAATTATGTATAAAACTATTTTAACTTCTATCCTATTCATTTTATGTGCTCATATTAATTTATTCGCTGCTCCAAAACCCAATAAACAATTCACTATTGTAATAGAAGCAGGGCAAAACGGACTTTATAAAGGTAGCGGTTTTATTGAAAATGCTTTATCAGATAAACTTACAAATGATTATATTCTAGAACTGAAAAAATTAGCCGAAGAGAAAAATTTTAATATTGTTTTAGCTGGTGAAAAAGACCGACTTTTCGACCCAAACAAAAGAAAAGAATTTTTAACCCTAAATAAAGCAAACTTATTTTTATCCCTTCATTTCAATAATAGCGAAGACATTAACAAAAGAGGCTTTGAATGTTACGTTCCAACTGATAATAACACTTATGAAAACAGAGTATTAGGTAAATTTATCGGGGCTGAACTTTATAACGTACAAAACATGAAATTTAATGGTGTAAACATCCAAAAGAAAGCACAACTAAATGGGTTGACGGTAGCTACTGCAATTATAGAATTAGGCTATATTTCTAACTCAAATGACATGCAAGTAATCAGCAATGATTTGAGTAAAAAAGAAATTTGCGAAAAGTTAGTAAATGCGATAAGCTCTTTTAAAGCTCATTTAGAAATGGAGAAATAAATTTGCTCTTTTTTATAAAAATAAAATCTTCAAAAATTTAAGTTTAAACCTTGTTTCTATATTGAGAGACAAGGTTTAATTATTTTTTCACCCTATTCTTATTAAATTTGTAGAATGAAAGCAAAAAAACTTACCCGATTTGCTGCTATTAAAACATTTGAAAATGTTTTTGAATTTCCAGAAAATATAGCTGAAAAATGGAATGAAATTTTTAAAAATAATAACCCAATTGTTTTAGAACTTGCGTGTGGCAAAGGAGAATATACCGTAAATATGGCTAAACAATTTCCTGAAAAAAACTTTATTGGAGTTGACATTAAAGGGAATCGCATGTTTGTAGGTGCTCAAAAAGCTCTCCAAGATGGGGTTAAAAATGTCTGTTTTTTAAGAATCCGAATAGAAGGAATACTTCAATATTTCAAACCGAAAAGCATAAGTGAAATTTGGATAACTTTCCCTGACCCCTTTTTGAGAGAATCAAGGGCTAAAAACAGATTAACTCATCATAAATTTTTAGCAATATATCAGCAATTATTAATTGACGGTGGCATTATACATTTAAAAACCGATTCAAAAGAATTATACGATTTCACACTTGAAATGATTTCGCATCATCAGTGTACAATCATTGAAAATATAGAAAATGTATACAAAAACGGAGAACCTGCATTTCCCTTAAACATAAAAACTTTTTATGAAACGATGCATCTTGCCGATAATCGTATCATTAAATATATTCGTTTTCGTTTACCGGAATCGGCTATTCAAGTTCCACCTAAAAAGAAAAAAAATGAAGAAAACATTATTTGACGATGATGAAGAATTTTATATCAATGATGATGGACTTTATGTATTCACAACAGAATACTTATTAAAACGAGGATACTGCTGTGGTAACGGATGTTTGCATTGCCCTTATGAATATAAAAATGTAAAAGATGCAGAGAAAAGGAAAATTTTACTTCAACGACAAAAAGATTTTTTGAGTAAAAATGAAAAACACTCCCAACAATAATTGGATAACTAAAGTATATGAATTAGTAAGGAAAATACCAAAAGGCAGAGTGAGTACTTATGGAATTATTGCAGAACATGTAGGCACTAAAGCTACTGCACGCATGGTTGGCTGGGCTATGAATGCAAGCAGTCATCAAAAACCGGCCGTGCCGGCACACAGAGTTGTAAATAGAAACGGACAACTCACGGGAAAACACCACTTTGGTAGCCCAACTATGATGCAAGAACTCTTAGAAGCTGAAGGCACTAAAGTTAAAAATGATACAATTGTAAATTTTAAAAAATTATGCTGGACACCCAATGAATCAAAAGAAAACAAGCAAAAACACCATTGATAATACCTTTTTGATTGAATCTTTTTTTGAAGATACAAAACTTATTGGAGTGATTTGCCCATCAGCGTACTACACTTTTATTTCTCAAATACAACAAGGGCTCGGTTATAATTTTAAAAGAAATCATGATTATGAAATCAATTATGACAATCAATTTTTTCCTGTTTTTGATTATAAAGACAGTATTAGAAATACTGAACATTATCTTTATGTCAATAGAATAAGAACCAATTATCTGATTAACGAAAACCCTAAAATAGATTTTATATGGCTTATGAAAGGAAGCATTATTCGACCGGAAATGTTAATTCAATTGACTTCTATTATAAGAAAAATGAATGGAGTCATTAATTGTTTCGAGTTTGATTCTCAACAATTTAAAAAAAGAGAATTATTAATAATTTAAAGTCTCTTTTTATTTTTTTTAAAATATACAAAAATTATTTTTACTTTTACCCATAATATTTTTTAAACCATCTGAATATGTCAAGAATAGTATTTTTATTATCGTTAGTAGGCATTATCATAATGAGTTCATGTATGAAGAGTACAACGACAAAAGCTTGTTTTGAACTTTCAAAAGACAAACTCAAAGTCGGAGATACTCTATACTTATTAAACTGTTCTGAAAATTTTAAAAAATTCATGTGGGTTTTAGACGGTGGTGTTATAGATAGTATAAGAGAAGATACTAAGTTAATTACAACCCAAACCGGCACTTTTGAAACAAAGCTTTATGTTGGTCCTTACGAATTTACTTCGCAAGATTTTTCAAAAGCAAAATCAACCACTAAATCCTATACAGTTGAATAGTTCTTATATTAAAGAAGAACTAACTTAACATCGTGGAAAATAAAAACCATTCATCTAATTCTTTTTTTCAACCAATACTCTACTCTTTTGTCCTAATATTAGGAATGTTTTTGGGTTTTAAAATTGCATCCAGTTATTATGTAAAACAAGGAATGCTTTTTAAAAATGTTTTTAATCGGCAAGATGATTTAGAGTATATTATCTCTTTAATAGAAAACAAATATGTAGATAGTATTGATAGAAATAAATTACTTGAAAATGGGATAGAAGGAATTATCAGTTCTTTAGACCCACACACTGTATATATTCCGCCTCAAAAAACACAAGAAGTTAATGAACAATTAGAAGGAAATCTCTATGGTGTGGGAATTGAATTTGCCATGTACAAAGACACTGCGCGTGTTTTATCTATACTGCCCAATAGCCCTGCATCAAAATCAGCTATTCGTCCCGGCGATGCCATTCTGAAAGTAGATGACAGTTTGATTGCCGGGAAAAATTTAAATAGCGATAATATTGTCAGCTTAATAAAAGGTAAAGCACAAACTAAAGTATTATTGACCTTGTTGCATCCCAATCATGACACTGAGCAAGTTAACCTAAAACGTGGGCAAATTACTATTAACAGTATAGATGCCGCTTATATTTTACCTTCTAATCCCGATATTGGATACATCAAAATCAAATTATTTTCTGATAATACTTATAAAGAATTTAAAGAAACTTTAGAAAAATTAAAAGCACAACACATAGACAAACTCATCATAGATGTTCGTCAAAATCCGGGCGGGTATATGCGTGCCGTTACAAATATTTTAGATGAGCTGATTGCCGGTAAGCATATTCTTTTAACCACTAAAAGTAAATCATCTTCTGAAATCATAGAATCCAACAAAGATGGGATTTTTGAGAAAGAAAAGGTATGTGTTTTAATTGATGAAGGCTCTGCCTCTGCCAGTGAAATTTTGGCCGGTGCCATACAAGATTTAGATAGAGGATATGTTATCGGAAGTCGTAGTTTTGGAAAAGGTTTAGTGCAAGAACAATTTTCATTGCCCAATGGAGGTGCCTTGCGTATTACTGTTTCTCGTTATTACTTACCAAGCGGACGTTGTATTCAAAAAGATTATAGCCATGGAAAAGAAGCTTATTTAACAGAAGTATATACAAGAATGCATCCACTCCATACTAATGAAAATGATAGTTTGACAGACAACAAACGAAATGAATTTTTTACAACAAAAAAACGTCCCGTGTTTGGAAACGAAGGAATAACGCCCGACTATGAGATAATAGAAGATAGCATAGGTTTCAGTACTGCATTTGATTCATTATATCAATTTAATTTAATCGAAATGTTTTCATCGAAATTTTATTTTTTGCAGCAAAATTATTTCGATAATATAAAAACAGTAAGCGATTTGATTCATTTAAAAATAAGCGACTCTATCAATCAAGATTTATTTAATTATATTCAAAAAGAAATTCCGTCTTTTTCCAAAAATGAATTTAATAAACATCAAAATTTAATTGATAATTATCTCTTATCCGAGTTTGCCTTATTTCGGTTTTCTAAAAATGAAGAGTATTTGATAAGCGGATTAAAAGATAAAGCTATATTGAAAGCAATTGATATTTTGAACAATAAAAACCCTCATTAATTTTTTTTATTATTTTTGTAAAAACAGAAAAGAATGAACGAATTAGCTCCATGCCCACAATGTAAATCTACCTTTACTTATGAATTAGATAATTTATTAGCTTGCCCTGAATGTGGCTATGAATGGGATCCGAATGAATCAAAAGAAGAAGATGCGTTTATTGTAAAAGACAGCAATGGAAATATTTTACAAAATGGCGATACGGTAGTTGTTATTAAAAACTTGCCTGTTAAAGGGAGTAGCCAGAGTATAAAAGCAGGTACTAAAGTGCGCAATATTCGTTTGGTGGACAGCGATCATAATATAGATTGCAAAATTGACGGATTTGGTGCAATGGCACTTAAATCTGAATTTGTGAAAAAAGCCTAAATATAAAAGATTCTATTTCGGAATTTGTTTTATTATTTCACCTCAAATTCATCAATAAAAATAAAAGTTGGGTTACCCCTACCTTCATGCCATTGAGGCATAGGACCAAAGTTTTTAGCAACCAGCTTTGCATATTTATATTTTTCAGGTTTAAATTCAATAAACTTTGTATCAAATTTGGTGATGCTCACTTCATGACTTTCACTTGGTTTGTTTGTTACAATTGAATTGACCATAGTCCAATTAATATTATCTTTACTTACATAAAAATCCACTTGCTTAGGATAAAAAATCCATGAATTTTGATCTTCTAAAAAATTAGCAGCTAAATATTTTATTGGTTTTGGTTCTTTGAACTCCATGATAATTTCTACATCTTGGCCTTGATATCCTTGCCAATCTCCTGCCCTCCAATTGAGCTTTCCATAAATACCATCAATCAAGCCATCAGCGCCTCCTCCATGATAACTTGGATTATATTGATTTTTTAAGATAATGATTCTATCTGATGGTAATTTGGTAAATTTAGCTTCTTGTATTTTATCGGCTGTATTTTCTGCAAAGAAGTGGAGTATTGTATTTTCTACAATTCGGATAGGTTTTTTATATTTTTGTTGAGCTTCGTTATTTATTATGTAAAATATTGGCGAATTCCCAAGTGATTTTATTTCAACTAAAAGAGAATCTTTGAATGTTTGTGATGCGTTCTCTATATAAGGAATTGCTTTTATTTCATGAGAATGGTTCGTGATTTCTTTTGAATTTTCTCTGTGATGATTGGCGACTAAAATAATAGGTTCTTTTGACTTAAATGCATCAAAACTCAGTTGTGATTTATTTTGTATAGTACTAAAATATTTATCCTGAAGAGTAGGATTATCTTTTTTAATGATGTCAATAGAGTCATTAATTCGTAGATGATTGAATTGAGGTTCGGCTATGTCGAACTGGTGATTTCCGGGGCATGTCGGATAAACCCCTAAAGCATTAAATACATACCAGGCACTCATTTGTCCGCAATCTTCATTGCCGATGAGTCCATCCGGATTATCAGTATAAAATTCATTAAAAATTTTATTGGTATAAAAAGAAGTTTTCGATTTATTCGCTGTGTAATTATACAAATAAGCAATGTGATGACTGGGTTCGTTCCCGTGGGCATACTGTCCGATTAGCCCGGTAATATCAGCTTGTGTACGCCCCTCTGTTTGTTCTTTTGCTTGAAATAAATCATCTAATTTTTTCTCTAAATTTTGTTCTCCTTTCAAAATATTTATCAAACCATCAATCTCGTGAGGAACATAAAAACTGTATTGCCACGCATTTGCCTCGGTGTAGTTGTTATCAACCGTATAGGGAGAAAAAGGGTTATACAAACTTCCGTTTTTCTTTGCTCTCATAAATCCACTCGACGAATCAAAAACATTGATCCATTGAGAACTTCTATCAATATAATAATAATAATCTTTTTCCTTTCCTAAAGCCTTTGCCATTTGAGCAATACACCAATCATTGTAAGCATACTCCAGTGTTTTACTGACGCTTTCATGACTATCATCACTTCGTACATAACCATATTTACAATAACTATTCAAAGCCTCTGCATCAGCTACTTTTGCTTTTGCACTTTCTTTTAATTTTTTATCTATACCATTTCCTTCATAGTCACTTTGTCGGGATGCTATTGATTTCATTGCTTCAAAAGCAATTTCAGCATCATACCCTCTAATTCCCTTTTCATAAGCATCCCAAATCACACTCACTGCATGGTAACCTATCATACAATTGGTTTCATTGCTGCTAAGCTCCCATACCGGCAATCTTCCTCCTTCTTGATATTGATGAATAAAAGTATTTATAAAATCATTTGTCCTTTTTGGATCAAGAATGGTAAGCAGCGGATGCAACGCTCTGTATGTATCCCATAAACTGAAAACCGTGTAATAATCAAATTTGTGTTGCGTGTTATGTATTTTATCATCGCGTCCTCTATATCGTCCATCCACATCGCTATAAATACTTGGGTGTATCATGCAGTGGTATAAAGCTGTATAAAATGTTATCCACTTTTCTTCAGCTAACTGAGTTTGCTCATCAAGAATTTTAATTTTATTAAGTTCTTTATTCCATGTTTGCTCACAATTTTTTTTATAAAAATCAAAATCCCATATTGGCATTTCGACTGATAAATTTTTATTGACTCCTAATTCATCAACACCGCTAATTGCACACTTTACCAGCAACTCATTCGTTTTTATTTTTGGGTTAAAATTTGTATTTTTTTGATGTTCAAATTCGATTAAGCAATATAAGGGTTTTAAATTGGAAGATGAACCTCCATTATTGCCTTTTGGATATAGATAGCTTATCTTTTTGATAGGTTTTGAAAATTGAATTTCATAAAATAATTTTTGATTGGCAGCCCATGCTTTTGAAAAACGAAAACCATTGATAGTAAAATTATTTTTTTGATTTATCCGACTATCAATAATAGCATCGCGATGATTTAAATTCAATACAACAAACTGAGGACTTTGACCTTGATATGAATATTTGTGTATGCCTCCATGCAAAGTAGCAGTCAATTCAACTTGCACTTGAGGTTGATCAAGAAATACTTTATAATAACCGGCATGGGCATTTTCGGACAAGTGAGAAAAAGTAGAAGCATATTGGTAATTATCCAAATCTATTTTTTTGTTAGTAGGCATTAATAAAATATCACCATAATCACTACAACCGGTTCCACTCAAATGAGTATGGCTAAATCCATAAATTACGGAATCGCTATAATGATATGCACTGCATCCGTCCCAACCCTCCAAACGAGTGTCAGGGCTTAATTGACATGCACCATAAGGCATTGTTGCACCGGGAAAAGTGTGGCCATGACCACCAGTTCCTATAAAAGGATTCACATATTGGAAAAGTTGTTTTTGATTTTGAGCAAAAGAGGAAATAGAAAAGAAGAAAAGAATGATTCCAATAAGAATGTTTTTTTTCATATCGTAAAGGTAAAACGAATAAAAGGGATAAAAAGAAAATAAAAGAAATTTATGAATTCATATTTAGAAAATTATAATTGGCTATTTGAATCACTGGGTTCAATGTGTACCATTACTTTCTTAATTTCGGGAATAACAGAGACGAGGGTATCACTGAGATGATGTGCTATTTCATGACCTTTCCTGACCGAAATATCACCATTTACGATAGCGTGTAACTCGACAAGATATTTTAATCCTGATTTACGAATAAAACATTTTTCGGTATCAACGACTCCTTCTACAGTTTTGGATACTCTTCGAATTTCTAATTCTAATTCATCATAAAAATGTTCATCCATCATTTCACCTAAAGCCGGTCGAAAAATTTTATAACTGTTCCATAAAATAAAAACAGAAGCTAAAAGTGACGCCCAATCGTCCGCTGCTTCATATCCTTTCCCTAAAACCAAAGCGATACTAATACCAATAAAGGCTGCTACTGAAGTAAGTGCGTCGCTTCGATGATGCCATGCATCTGCTCTTAAAGAAGAGCTATTAGCTTGATCGCTTTTGCGAATAATGATTTGATATGCAATTTCTTTATAAATAATAATTATACCAAGCACTATCAATGTCCATGCATGAGGTAACTCATGCGGTGTTTGAATATTTATAATGCTATTGTAAGCTATAATAATTGCTGAGAAAATAAGTATTCCTACTACAGCAAACGTTACCAAAGGTTCTATGCGACCATGACCATAAGGGTGATTTTCATCGGCAGGCTTATTGGCATATTTTAGCCCAAGCAAAACAAGCAATGAAGATAATGTATCATTGATAGATTCAATAGCATCTGCTATCAGTGCATAAGAATTTCCGAGAGTGCCTGCAACATACTTAGCAATGCTCAATATGATATTCGTAAATATGCTGAAATAAGTAGCCGATATTGCTATTTTTCTTTGATTCATCTTAGTCTTGAAAAATACTTTTTCAAATGTAAAATAAAAGCAATGATAAATATAATTTTTAATAATCAATACTAAAAAACCATCTGAACTACGATTTATAGGATTAAATGATGAATAGGATTTTTTATTTTATAAAGATAAGTTTTTTTGTTTTTAAAGCTCATAGTGAAAGCGTAATTCGTAATGGTTTTTAGTTTGAAATAGAATTACTCGAAATGAAACAACAAAAAAAATCATCAGAAAAAATGCTATTCATTAGGCTCATCAACTAAAAATACATATACTTCTTTAGGTCCATGAACCCCTACAACTAACGTTTTTTCGATATCGGCTGTTCTACTTGGACCGGTAGCCAAAGAAATCATAGATGGTAAATTGTTTTGGTATTTTTCTTTTAAAAGGGACATAGCATCACTGATATTCCAAACTAAATCTTTGGTAAAAGCAATAGTTATGTGTATGGGAGCATAAACAGGTAAACTTCTTCCTGACTCTTGCCTTGCTGTTAACAGCACACTCCCAGTGCGGGCTATCAAACATTCACACAAAGAAATACCGACTTTCATATCATGTAAATCTCCTGCATCTTGAACTAACGAAAGATGTTGTTTAGAGAAATAGTCAAGTAAGAATTGATCTTTAGTTGAAATCGAATCCCAATTAAGATTATGAGCAAGAGTCTGTAATTGAGTTATCATTTCATTCATATTTGCACAATACACAAACTTACCACCTAAGTTAGAAAATTCAGTTGCAAATCGTTCTTCTAAGTTCAATTCATCTTTTGAATAGTAATCTTTTATATTTTCAACCTCCGGAAATGGCATTTCCAAAGGTTGTTCTTTGAGTGCATTTTGAATAGTTTTTAAAATTTCTTCTCTTGCATTAGCCATTGTTTACTGTTTCATTTTTTTCATTTGATAGAATAGGTTCAATAGAATTGTTTATTTCATTATTTTGGTTTTGATTGTTATTATGCTCATGTTCATCAAAAGGTCTTTTGCCAATTAATTGTTCCAAATCATCACGATACAATACTTCTTTTTCGAGTAAAGCCTCTGCAATGGTTTTTACCTCATTCATTTTCTCTGTCAAAAGTTGTTTAACTCTTTTGTAAGCATTGTCTGATAATGCTCTAACTTCTGCATCTATGAGTTTGCCGGTTTCTTCTGAATATGGTTTTTGGAAAGCGCCTTCTGATTGTGGGTCATAAAATGAAATATTTCCGATTTTATCGTTCATACCATAAATCGAAACCATTGCGTAAGCCATTTTTGTAACTTGTTGTAAATCGGATAAAGCTCCGGTTGAAATTTTTCCAAACATTAATTCTTCTACAACTCTTCCTCCCAAAGCCATAGCCATTCTGTCTTCTAATTCTTCTTTCAATGTTAGATATTTCTCTTTAGGTAAATACTGTGCATATCCTAAAGCCGCATCACCACGAGGAACGATAGTTACTTTTACCAAAGGATAAGCATGCTCTAAATACCAACCTGCCACAGCGTGTCCTGCTTCATGGTAAGCAATAACTTTTTTCTCATCGGGTGAGATAATTTTATTCTTTTTCTCTAATCCGCCCACGATACGATCAACGGCATCATTAAAATCTTCCATACTCACTTCTTTTTTTCCGTTGCGTGCTGCGATGAGGGCAGCTTCATTACAAACATTAGCTATATCAGCTCCGGCAAATCCGGGAGTTTGAGCGGCTAATTTATGAATGTCTAAATTTGGAGAAGTTTTTATTCCTTTTAAATGTACTTTAAAAATAGCTTCACGCCCAGCCAAGTCAGGAATATCAATGGATATTTGTCTGTCAAAACGCCCGGGGCGTAACAAGGCTGCATCTAATACATCGGGTCTATTGGTTGCGGCTAATACAATAATTCCGCTATCTCCACTGAAACCATCCATTTCGACAAGCATTTGGTTAAGTGTATTTTCTCTTTCATCATTTGTCATCATTTGGTTTTTTCCTCTTGCTCTTCCGATTGCATCTATTTCATCAATGAAAATAATACAAGGTGCTTTTTCTCTTGCTTGTTTGAACAAATCTCTAACTCGGCTTGCACCAACGCCAACAAACATTTCAACAAAATCGGAACCGCTCATACTAAAGAATGGCACTTGAGCTTCGCCTGCCATTGCTTTTGCTAAAAGTGTTTTACCGGTTCCGGGAGGTCCCACAAGCAAACAACCTCTTGGAATTTTACCACCTAAAGCAGTGTATTTTTTAGGATTTTTTAAAAAATCTACAATTTCCATTACTTCTGTTTTGGCTTCATCTAAGCCGGCTACATCATTAAATGTGATATTTACTTTTGTTCCCTTTTCAAATAATTGTGCTTTTGATTTTCCTATACTAAATATCCCACCGGATCCGGCACCACCGGGACCACCTCCCATTTTTCGCATTAGTAAAACCCAAATACCGATAATGAGTACTATTGGGAAAATAATTTGAATTAAAAAATATAAAATACCACTTTTTGCATCATCGGTATAAGTTATTTGAATGTGATTATCAGGATTATTTTTTAGCTCTTCTCTAAGGTCGTTGCTAAATTGTTCAACGCTACCGATTGTGAATGTATATTGAGGACCATTTACATTTTGTTTTAGCTTAGCATTTGGTAATTCATTTGAATTTTTCACACTATCTTTATTGAGGTAAACATCAACATATTTTGGATAAACGACCATGCTATCTACCCAGTTTCTGCTAATTAAATTTTTACTTACATATTGAAAGGTACTTTCTATTGCATTATGTGAAAAATCTTTACTCCAAAAGTTAATAAAAATTAATAGAAAGGCAATGAATCCATAAACCCACCAAAGATTAAATTTTGGACCTTTTGGCTGTTGGGAAGGGTTTTGGTTTCTTCCAAGAGGAGAAAAATCTTTTCTGTTATTATCTTCCATTTGTCTTTTTTCTTATTATTATAATTAATTTAATTTTTTAGTATTTTATTTGAGTTTGTTTTTCCGGTTCTTTATATTCTTTTCGTTCTGCATCGTGCCATACTTCTTCAAGGTTGTAAAAGTAACGTGCTTCGCTCATCATACAATGCACAACAACGTTAATATAATCTATAAGAATCCATTTTTCTCCTTGTTTTCCTTCAAAACGATATGGTTTTTCGCCACATTTTTCTAATACTCTTTTTTCAACATTATCAGCAATTGCTTTTAAATTGTTAGGGTTATTGGCTTCACAAATGATAAAAAAATCACTAACGGCTTCGGGTATTTTTTTTAAGTTTAATGAAACTATTTCAGTACCTTTTTTTTCAATGATAGCCTCTATGATTGTTTTTATGATTTTGCTATTGGTATTTAATTTATTTATTGGTTTTACTTTTAATTCTGAACTCGTTTTCAATGAAAATATTTTTGTTTAATATTTAATTCTTTATTTTACAAATCTAAAACAAAATTTGTAAATGCAGCAAAAAATGACCATTGGTGAAACAATCATAGAATTGCCTGAAATTGATAGTACCAACAACTATGCCATGCACCTGATAAATGAAGGAATGGCAGAGCATGGAATGGTCGTAAGTGCTGAATTTCAGACAAAAGGGAAAGGGCAGTTGGGAAATATTTGGAAAGCAGAAAAGGGCAAAAATATTTTATGCTCTATAATTATTGATACTAAAGAGTTTGAAGGTAACCAATACTTTTTATTGAATTGTTTGGCATGTGTTGCAGTAGCCGAAATTTTAATGCAAGATTATGATATACCAAATGTCAGTATAAAATGGCCAAATGACATTTATGCAGGAAAAAGGAAAGTTGCCGGTATTTTGATTGAAAATACATTGAGAGGAAAACAATGGATATATTCAATTTTGGGAATAGGCTTGAATGTTAATCAGACGGAATTCGGCTCTTTAAAATCTGCCACTTCATTAAAGTTAGAATTGGGAGTAGAGTTGAATTTAAAGGATTTAATGTCCCGATTATTTAATAAAATTTCTATTCTTTTGAATTATTTCTTAAATAATAATAGTTTGATTTTAGAAAATTATAATGATTTTTTGATGTTGAAAGGAGAAGAAATTTATTTCTTAAAAAATAATAAAAAAAAGAAAGGAATCTTATATAAAGTAAATGAAAATGGTGAAATTGAAATTTTAGTAAACGGGATAATAAAAAATTATCGACACAAAGAAATTGAGCTTGCATTATAATAAGCTTTTATTATAGCCCCGAAATACATATACCTATTTGATATGGTCTTACGTTTTCAGGTCCGCTTCCTGTTTTAAATAAACCCCCAATACTATATTGACCATATACTGAAAAATTACCATAACCTATACGTGCAGTTGCTGAATAACGCATCGTTTCAATATATCGTTTTGTACTTACTTTGTCAATAATCGGTTTTTCTTTATAAATATATTTTCCTTTAGTATATGACGAAACTAAAGCACCTACTTTCAATCCTAATGCGACTTTTACTCCTTTATTTCTGTCATTTTTATCCGAGAAGTATCTAAACTCAAAAGGAGCTTCGATATAAGTATTAGTAAGTTTGTATTTTTTATAATCTATTATTTCCGGTTGAAACAAAATTTGTATTGAAGAGTCTTTTCTATTGATAATTTGATTTTTTAAATAAATATTACTGATGCTAGCACCTAAACCGGCAGCAAAGCTAAAATTAGAATTAGAAATTGGAAAATCATAGGTTACATAAGCATTAAAAGCCCGGCCTACCCCTCCTATTTTAATACTATCGGGAGCACCGGCCCAATTATCATAACCAAACTGTAACATCACATTGTCCCGAGATGGTTTTGAGTAAATAGATTTAGAATTTGTTTGAGCTATACCGCAATAAACAAACGTGAAAATAAGTAATAAAGTACCTGAAAAATATTTTATCATACAAGGAAATTGAGGGCAAATATATTATTTGATAACTATAATAAAGCGTTAAAATGTAATTTTATATTTATTATCGTTTAAAGAATGATAGATTCTTTGATTTATTGTTATTTGATATTTTTATTAAATAAAGTCCTGAACTAAATTGTTCGATAGGAATTTGTATCTTTTTTTGAAATGAAAATTGAAGAAGTGTATTACCAAATATGTCATAAAGAGTCGCATTGGTTTCAGCTTCATTTATATTGTAAAGTGTTATAAAATTATTACTTGGATTAGGGAATAAAATCGTGTTGTTTTCGTCCAAATCAGGAATACTTAATTTTAGTAAGTCATAGTTTATTTTAATAGTGTCTGTATGATTTAGTATCCAATTATTAGGGTCAATCGTCACTTCATTGATTTTGTGTTTACAGCTAATTATAAAAGTATCTTTTGTTGTTTTAGGTGTAAATACGATGGTTGTATCGAATTGATTATTTGCAAAACGAACCTCTATCGGCGTTGTGAATAAAGGACTTTTTTCACTTGAACCTCTTTGTTTTAAAACAAAATAAATATTGCTTTCGTCAGAATAATAATCAGCATAATAAATCGGGTAGCCTTCTTGATAAAACCATTGATGAAAGAAATCATTTAAATCTTTTCCGCTTGTATTTTGAAATACGTTTTTAAATTCCTCTATACCAGCTGTAGAAAAAGCATATTCGTTTAAGTAATTTCTCAATGATAAAAAGAATAAGGAATCGCCTAATAAATATCTCAAGGTATGTGTAACAGCCGAGCCTTTATTGTATGTCAAATGCCCATTAAAAATTCGACCAACATCTAATGTATCAGGGACATAAATACTACCCTCTGTTGCTTGCAATGCAACGTTGTGAGCCTCGTTCATTCTTGCTTGTGCATAATCATGACCTTTTAAACCTTCTAAAGCCAAGTATTCGCCGTAAGATGCCATTCCCTCATTGACATAAATATCTTTCCATGATTTGCAGGTTACATAATCGCCAAACCATTGGTGAAATAATTCATGTGCCAATAAATTAAAATTTGCCGTATATTCTGTACTCGTCATTGTTTGGTGTTCCATACCCCCACCAAAGGGAGTCATAGCATGTCCATATTTTTCTTTATAGAAAGGATAAATACCTACTTTTTCTGAAAAATACTCTAACATTAAAGCAACTGAATCTAAATGAGGTTTGATAGTTGTGAATGTGTTAGGGTCTGTATTATAAAGATAATTGACAACCTTTATTGAATCATTTGGATAGGAAGGAGGATAAGCATAAAATGTATAATCCAAATATTTACTTACAGCAATCGAAATCAGATAATAATCTGTTGGATAATATGTTCTCCATTTATATTTTACTAAGTCAGTTCCATTAATAGTATCAATGCCAAATAATAGTCCATTGCTACCAACTTTATTTTCTCGATTAGTTGTTACATACACCCAAACACTATCCGCTTTATCTTCTAAAAACTGTTTGCAAGGAAACCATTCATAGGCACTGTTAGGCTGGCTTAAACTAAACAAAGCAGTATCGCCCCAAACATTTGAACTATTAACGGTGAATCCGCTTCCAATAGCTGCTTCACCATTGATATGCGCATCGCCATGATAAAAAATACAAATATTGATATCCTTTCCTTTTGGATAAATAGAATCAAGTAAAGCATGGGAAATATGCTCGTACCGTTTGAAATTAATTTTTTTATTGTTACATAAAATACTGTCAATAATTAAATCTTTGTTCAACTCAAAACAAAAAGTATCAATTGGTTGCATTAAGGTTGCCCCAATAGTAACATTACCGTCAATCACCGTTGAAGTACGTTCAGCATGAATATCGAGATAATAAAAATGGGCATCGTATTTTTCCATTAATCGTTTTGAAAAAGCATCTGCTCTGTTTCTTTTTAGTGCATTTTGATACGATTTTATTTTGCCTTCGGCACATAAATTTTGAGCATAAATAGGATAATTAACTAAAGGGAATAAAATCAATAAGAGTAAGATTTTCTTCATAAAACAAATATAAAACAAAAAGAATGGTTGCAGTTGTAATTAAAATCAGATAATATAGTAAGAAATTTACTTTGTGATAGATCTAATTTGTGGGTTCCTGATTTTTGATACAAATTATTTATTTTAATTGTTCAAAAACTATAATAAATTATAATTTTTTATAATTTCATTCATTTCTAAGTTCCCAAATCGTATTTTAGTTGATTATCAAATAAGCATTTAAACTTTCATTGTATTTTTGAACTTAGGGAAGTTTTTTCCAAAAATAGAAATTACAAAATAAAAAATGAATAGAATTCCATCATCTTATAAAGACCCAAGTGGATATGTTTTTGAAAATGAGAATGTCATCTATAGAGCCATAAATCAAAGCTTTATTAAAGATTATACAATGTTGATGAATAGCGGATTGTATAATGAATTAATAAAAAATAAGTTGTTGATTCCACATGAAGAAATAAAAGAAAATTGGATAGGAGAACCATATAAAATAATTATTAAACCAACTCAAATTCCAACAATATCTTATGCTTATGAATGGAGTTTTTCGATGTTACAAGATGCAGCAATTTGCACCTTAAAATGTGCTCTTACAGCATTAAAATATAACATGGTTCTTAAAGATGCTCCTACTTTTAATATTCAATTTTTTGAAAATAAATCTCTCCTGATTGATACATTATCTTTTGAATTTTATGAAGAAGGAAAACCCTGGATAGCTTATCGGCAATTTTGTGAATCTTTTTTGGCACCACTTTTATTGATGAAATATAACAACTCATCGTTAAATAAATTATTGATTGCTTACCCGAATGGAATACCGTTAAATATTTGTTCGAGCTTATTGCCACTTCGCTCAAAAGCTAATATGAATGTGGCTTTGCATATTTTTTTACAAACTTCGTTAGCAAAAAAATCAAACAAAAATCAATCGAATGAAACATATTTTTCTAAGAAAAAATTACAAACGCTTATTAATGGTTTATTAGAATTTGTAGCATCTCTGAAAGTAAAAAAAGAAAATACCACTTGGGATAACTATTATCAAGAGACAATTATCAGCAAAAATTATTTACAAGAAAAAAAAGAGATAGTAAGTAAGATGCTTGCAAAAATGGATTTTAATTCTTTACTTGATTTGGGAGCAAATGATGGCGAATTTTCTTTATTATATAAAAATACAGAAAAACAAATCATAGCAGTAGATGAAGACAAGACTTGTATTGAGCGTCTTTATTTACATTGTAAAAAAAATAAAATTCCGAATGTATTGCCTCTCATCATTGATTTAAGTGCACCTACACCGGCAATAGGTTGGGCTAATAAAGAACGACCATCTTTTATTGAAAGACTTAAACCCGATGTAGTGTTGGCATTAGCTCTTATCCATCATTTATGTATAGCACATAATCTAAGTATTAATCAAGTAATGCAATTTTTACATACTTTAGGAGATTATGTTTTGATTGAATTTGTAAGTAAAGAGGATGAAAAGGTTGCTACATTATTACAGCATCGTAAAGATATTTATTCGGATTACACTAAAGAAAATTTTATAAAAGAGTTGAGTCAATATTTTAATATTATTGAAGAACAAAATTGCTCAATATCTTCAAGAACATTATTCCTATTGAAGAAAAAATAAATTTGAAATGAAAATAAAAGCCATCCCACTTTTTCTTATTCTATTGCCTATTTATTTTTTAATTTTTAATGGAACGGGATTTTCATTTCAACTTTCACTCAATTTAATAAAAACAATTTTTGTTTACTATACTGCAATAGGCTTGTTGTTTGGGCTTATTTATTTACTAAATAAAAATGTAAAAACCACTGCTGTTATTAGTTTTGATATTCTTTTTCTCTTTCTTTTTTTTGGTAATATTAAAGATAGCTTTGTAAATATTCCATTTCTTTATTCCTATAAATTCTTAATCAGTCTTTTTATTTTAATAACGATTTTTAATTATCTCATTTTAAGAAAAAATAAAAATTATGTAGAACCTCAATTCCGATTTTTAAATAAATTGATATTGGTTTTATTTGTGGTTCAAATAGTTTTATTCATCCGTTCAGTACCACATTATATTGAACTTAAAAAAGATACATTCGCAACTGCTTATCCTCAAAAACAAGCAAATATTCATTTGATTTTATTGGATGCTTATCCGGGGTTTATTTCACTTAAACAGCAATTTAATTATGAAAATAATGAATTGAAAAATTTCTTTCGTAAGAATAATTGTTACGTTTTTGATACGATTTTCAGCAATTACATACAAACTTATTATTCTATGAATTCACTGTTGAATCTTCAACATATACAATATCTTAATGAAAAAAATATAAAAAGATATTCAACCGTTTTACAGCAGTTGAAAGAAATTAATGAAAATCAATTTTTAAAATTATTAATTCAAAATGGTTACACATTCTATAACAATTCAATCTTTGAAATAGAAAATATGCAGCCTTTAAACGCTCAATTAAAATTTACTCCTTATGAAGATTTAATAAACAGAAACACCTTTTATAATCGTTTGATGAAAGATAATTTGTGGAAGTTTACACAAGATCGTTTTAAAATTAATTCCGTTTACGATAAAATAGTTTTAGGTCAATTTCATCAAATAAAAAATCAAATTGCTTATGCAAAACAATATAAATCTAATGCACCTTATTTTGTTTACACGCATTTGTTGATGCCTCATGAACCTTATTTTACAGATAGTTTAGGCACTTTAAAATTAAATAAAGACAGAAATATTGAAACAGAAAAACGACAATTTTTAGATTATTTAAAATACACCAATTTAGAATTAAAAGAAACATTCAATCAAATAAAATCCAGTGATAGCAATGCTTTGATTATTATAATGAGCGATCACGGTTATAGGGATTTTAATACACCAAGTGAAATAAAATTATCATTTAATAACTTACTTGTTGTTTACTCAAAAGATATAGACACTGTACATTTAAAAAAAATTCATACAAATGTGAATTTGTTTAGGGTAATTGCAAATGATTTTCTTAAACAAAATTTACCATTGATACCGGATACTTTATTTTATATAAATGAAGAAAAAGGAAGTATCAATAAAATTCAATTGTAATTTTTACAGCATAGCAAAAAACAAATGAAACGATCTATTTTTGCTTACTTATGTTAGAAGTCTTTTTTAAATATTTATTTAAAATAAAATTCCTACGACGATATTATTATGGGGTTTATAAATATTTATTTTCAAAATATTCATTATTTGCGAATAAGCAAAAAATGGCAAACTATGACGGAAATCTAAAAATGAAATTACATTTAGAAGATTTTATACAACAACAAATTTATTTTTTAGATTATTACGATAAGCCCGGAATCCTTTTTTTGAAAAAATATTTACATACTGATGATGTATTTGTAGATGTAGGTGCTAACGTTGGTGCTTTTACTTTGATGGCTGCAAATAAAGTAGGAAACAATGGAAAGATAATCGCTTTTGAGCCTGTTTCAAAAGTTTATGAACAATTAAAATATAATATACAACTGAATAATTTACATCAAGTCAAAATAGAAAAAAAAGCCTTATATAATGAAACCACAGAATTGAATTTTGTTATTTCGGCTAACTCAAATTTAGGAATGTCAAGCATTTTTGAACATGATGAAAAAAACGGGCAAACAGAAATTGTGCAAGCCATAAAAGGAGATGAATATTTTTCAAACAACCCAATCCCAAAAATGGATTTAATAAAAATGGATATTGAA
Organism: Chitinophagaceae bacterium; assembly: GCA_039811265.1. Lineage (GTDB taxonomy): Bacteria > Bacteroidota > Bacteroidia > Chitinophagales > Chitinophagaceae > OLB11. Next base: position 31,703 of record JBDHYI010000013.1, read on the forward strand.
GGAGCTGAGTATTTTGCTCTTCAAGGCTTAAAAGAAACATTAAAAAAATATAAGCCTATTATTTTAATTGAGATTAGTGAACCTATTTTGCATAATAACCATTTAAAAAAAGAACAACTCATTTCTTTTTTTGAAGAATTGCAATATGTTATGAACGGTATAGATTATAATGGAAATATGGTTAGTTTAACTAATAAAAACTTAAACGATTCTGATAATTATGCTTTCATAAACAAAGGCAATAAAGCACATAACAAATTGTTTTCTTTAATTGCTGATTAAGAATATTCAATATATTTGCCCCTATGAAAATAAAATTATCGCTTATTATTTTAATACTTTTATTTACTTTTTCTTGCAAGAAAAAAGAATCATGTCCGGAAGTAACAACGAAAGCACCTCAATCAGAAATTGATAACCTAAAAAACTACTTACAAGCAAATAGTATTCAAGCAAATGAAGACAGCAGAGGTTTTTTCTATATAATTACAGATAGTACTTTTGGTTCAAAGCCAACGGTGTGTGATAATATAACTGTCGCATACAGGGGAGCTTTATTGGATGGAACCGTTTTTGATCAAAGTAATAATGCAACTTTTTTATTATCTAATTTAATTATTGGGTGGCAAGAAGCTATTCCTTTAATAGGCATAGGCGGAAGTATCAAGATTTTTTTACCCCCATCTTTGGCTTATGGGAGTAAAGCATCCGGGATGATTCCTGCAAATTCTAACTTAGTATTTGATATTGATTTATTAAAATTTTAAACTTTTCCTTTTAGCATAGGCACAAAGACAAATTTGTCAAATCTTTCTTCTGTCAAAGAGCCGTCTTGATTTTTTGTTAGCCTTAACATAGTTTGTTCATCATTATCTCCAAGAGGCACTACGATAATTCCATTTACTTTTAATTGCTTTATTAATTCATCAGGGATAAAAGGTGCAGCCGCAGTTATAATCATTTTATCAAAGGGGGCATAAGTAGGTAACCCCTTAAATCCATCTCCGTAGAAAAATTTTATATTTTTATATTTAGATTTAAAAGGGTAATCTAATTGATTTTTTTCATAAAGTTTTTTTTGCCTTTCTATTGTAAAAACTTGCGCACCTAATTCAGCTAGAATAGTTGCTTGATACGCACTACCTGTCCCTATTTCAAGAATTTTTTCACGAGGTTTCATGTTTAATAATTCTGTTTGATAAGCAACAGTGTAAGGTTGTGAAATAGTTTGTCCTTCACCAATAGGAAATGCTCTATCCTCATAAGCAATTTTATCAAATGCTAAGTCAAGAAAAAAATGTCTTGGCACTTCATTAATTGCATTTAATACATCCATATTTTTAATGCCCTTTTCTTTAATGGTTTCAATCAGTTTATTTCGAAGACCTTTATGTTTATATGTATCCTCTTTCTTTAACTTCATCTAAGTTACTATTATCATTTTTTTTTATCTTTTACTCTGTAAAAGGTAGCAAAGTGAGTTTTTGTGTTTAAAATATTATTTAGTCTTAATGTATCATTTCCAACAAACTCATATTCCAAATAGTATGTTTGATTTTTATCGTCTGTGTACATATTAAGTTCTTTTTTTTGTTCATCTATACTATACTTAAATCCTTTTACCATCTCAATGTAAGCCCTTCCGGAATTGTATGAATTATTTTCGAAATATTCAAACCAATCATCATCGCTTTGCCATTTTCCAATTATTTTTTTAGAATCAGATTGTGGCTTACAAGCATACAGTCCGAGTGTTAAAATAAACATTCCTAAAAATAATTTATTCATTCATCATTTCTTTTATGATTGTAGCAATGTCTTCTGCATTTGGTTTAGAAAAATAATCGCCATCACTGCCATAAGCAGGGCGGTGTGCTTTAGCACTTATTGTTCGAGGGGCAACGTCTAACCATCGATAGCCTCCTTGTATTTCCATTACTTGTTGATACATATAAGCGGTGGTTCCTCCCGGCACATCTTCATCAATAAATACAATACGATTTGTCTTTTTTAATGAATCTAAAATGATATGTTGATTGTCAAAAGGTAATAAGGTTTGAACATCTATAACCTCACAACTTATGCCATCGGGTGCAAGGTATTCATCAATAGTTTCTTGTATTATTCTTAATGTAGAGCCATAAGAAACGATAGTGATATCTTCACCTTGTTGTATTATTTCAGGTATGCCTAATGGTACAGTCATTTCATATAAATTAGAAGGAACTTGTTCTTTTAAACGATAGCCATTTAAACATTCAACAACAATTGCAGGCTCATCTGATTGCAGTAATGTATTATACATGCCTGCTGCTTGTACCATATTACGAGGCACACAAACGTTCATACCTCTAACAGAATTAATTATCATTGCCATTGGTGAGCCGCTATGCCATACACCTTCCAAACGATGCCCACGTGTGCGTACTATAAGTGGACATTTTTGTCCGCCTTTCGTTCGATATTGTAATGTAGCTACGTCGTCACTCAATGGTTGTAATCCATATAATAAATAATCAAGATATTGAATTTCTGCAATAGGTCTTAATCCTCTCATTGCCATCCCTAATCCTTGCCCCATAATGCTTGCTTCACGAATACCTGTATCAAATACACGCCACCCTCCATGTTTTTGTTGCAAGCCGGCAAATCCTTGATTTACGTCACCGATATATCCTACATCTTCGCCAAAAGCAAATACCTCAGGTCTGGTAGCTAATGTATGGTCGAAAAATTTATTCAATATTTCAAACCCATTTAAAAAAACTTGTTCATTAGCATATTCGGCTTTAACTTCTTTTACCTGATGAATATTTGAAGATGAAGTAGAGTATAAATTAGAAGAATATTTTTCTAATGCATCTTCTTTTAAAGATTGATAATATTTTTCTAATGCTGTTTTTTCATTTGATGGAGTTGCTAAATATAAAATTTTTGCAATCGTTTTCATCACATCTCTTCTGAGAGGTTCTCTTATTGAATTTAATTCATTTAAATAAGATGATATTTTATCACTATTAGCACTGCCACTTGATACAATTTCATTACTTAAATTAGTGGTTTCTGAAATTTGTTTTTTTATAGGATTTAAAAATGACTCCCATGCTCTTTTCTTTGCTTGTTGTACATCCTCTTTCGCTCTTTGTTCTATTTCGTTTAATTCATCATCATTTGCAATAGAATTTTCAATGATGTATTCTCTCATTTTTTTTATACAATCCATCTCTTTTTCCCATTCAAGTCTCTGTTTGCTTTTATATCTTTCATGAGACCCCGATGTAGAATGACCTTGTGGTTGTGTAATTTCTTGCACATGAAATAAAGCCGGTATATGTGTTTCTCTAACTTTATTGATACCTTTTTTGAACGTATCACACAATGCGGCATAATCCCAACCTTTGACTTTATAAATATTTAAACCTCCAACTTCTTCATCATATTCAAATCCGGCCAAAGCTTCGGATATAGAATTTTTAGCTGTTTGATATTTTCTTGGTACGGAAATTCCATATCCGTCATCCCAACAAAAAATTGCTAATGGAACTTTTAAAACAGTGGCAGCATTAACTGTTTCCCAAAATAATCCTTCACTTGTAGAAGCGTCACCTATTGTAGTAAAGCAAACTTCGTTACCATTATTAGAAAAAGTAGTTTTGTCTTTTAGACCTTCTTGATTTCTGTATAATTTAGATGCAAAAGCTAAGCCCAATCCTCTTACCATTTGACCGGCAGTAGGAGATATGTCGGAGCTGCAATTTTTCATTTTTGTAAAATCAAGCCATTCTCCTTGCTCATTCAAAAATCGGGTAGCATAATGTCCATTCATTTGACGACCTGCACTACTTGGTTCTTCATCTACATCAGGGATTGCATATAACTGTGCAAAAAACTTTTGAACATCACTCATGCCGCTTGCAAACATGAATGTTTGATCACGATAATAACCTGAACGGAAATCACCTTCTTCAAAAACTTTTGCCATTGCAATTTGAGCCACTTCTTTTCCGTCACCAAATATTCCAAATTTAGCTTTGCCGGTTAAAACTTCTTTACGACCTAATAAACTAGCTTCACGACTACTATAAGCAATATAATAGTCATTTAAAATTTCATTTTTAAAATCTTCATAAGAAATTTTATCCATCATATTTTCTTTCACTTTGTTTTGTGCCATATACTTTTTATATCAAAAAAATAAACAATGATAACAAGCAAATGTACTATTCAAAAAGGGATTCACAATTTTTTTATGATTTTAAAAAAAAAGTTAAAAGCCTAAGGCTTAACCATGACTTAACTATAAATATATTTTGATAAAATATCTTTGGGTAAACAAATAAAAAAATATTAAAATGAAAAAATCAATTTTATTACTCAGCGCTTTTACATTATTATCTTCTGCAATTTTTGCACAGAAAAAAAATGAAACTAAACCAGCAACCGTGACAACAACTTCTACAACTGCGACAACACCTGCTAGTTCAATGCAAACACAATCATCAGAGCTTAACCCTGATAAATTTATGAAATTTGCTACTGAAGAGCATAATTTTAACACTATACCGGAAGGGGCTCCAGTTAGTTATGATTTTGAATTTAAAAACATTGGAAAAGAACCAATCGTTTTAAGTACCGTACAAGCAAGTTGTGGATGTACAACTCCAAATTGGTCTAAAGAACCAATATTACCCGGAAAAACTTCAAAAATCACTGCAACATATAATACGCAAGGCCGTCCGGGTGCATTTACCAAAACAATTACTGTTAACTCAAATGTTGGAACAAAAGTTCTTAAAATCTCCGGAACTGTTGAAAAAGCACCGGATGCATCAGTGCCAAGCAACGACAATAGTATGATGAAACACTAAATAATATAAAAATTAATTTTTAGGAAATGATGAAGAAGTATTTATTAACTCTATTGGGGATTTTATTAATCGCTTTTAATGCAAACTCTCAAAACAATAATCCTAATGCTCCTATTTTCAAATTCACTGAAGAGGTTCATGATTTTGGGAATATAATAGAAGGCCCTGAAGCACAAATTGAATTTGTATTTACCAATGTAGGAAAAGAACCATTGATAATTATGCAAGCTAATGCATCTTGTGGTTGCACCACTCCTGATTGGACAAAAGAGCCTGTAATGCCCGGACAAAAAGGTTCAATCAAAGTGAAATATACAACTAAAGATAGAGTCGGTTCTTTTAATAAAACTGTTTTCATTCGTTCAAATGCCAAAAGTGATAAAGAACGTTATGAAATTCAAATAAAAGGAAATGTTATCTCTGCAAGTAATACAGATAAATCAATAAAAATTAATCCATCTGTGCAAACACCTCCTAAAAATTAGTTTTAAAATTTATACAATAAAAATGAGTTGTCAATATAAAATGGCAACTCTTTTTTATTGTAAATACTTATTAGGTAAAAGTAATTTGTGTGATAGCAATAATTTTATTGATATTATTAAAAAGTAATATCCAAGAAAGGTTTTAATTAAGAATATTCAACAGGTTTAATTCTTTAAAAATCTTTTTCATTTTTTCAATTGCACAAACATTAATTTATTTCAATTAAATAAAACTTTATTTTATTAAAATTTAAAATATACAATTAAATAAGATTAGAAACCTGCATATTTAATATAAGGTTTCACTTCCATCTTATGTCCAACTAATTGTTCAAAAGCATGATTTAAATCAACGCTATTACCAACCGATAGAATATATTTTCTAAATCGTTCTCCGTTTTCTTTATTCATACCCCCATGTGCCTGCATGTAATCAAAAGCGTTGTAATCAAGCGTTTTACTCCATGTATAAGCATAATAACCTGCTGAGTAACCACCTCCCCAAATATGGGCAAAATAAGGAGTGTGGTATCTTGTCGGTACTTCTTTAACTAACAAACCATATTTACTCAATGCATTTTTCTCAAAGTCTAAAACCGGTATAATATCTTCTTTATCTTCTATTGTATGCCAAGCCATATCTAAGATAGAAGCAGCTAATAATTCGGTAACTTCATAACCTTTATTAAATGTTTCTGCTTTTTGTATTTTTTGAATTAGTTCGTGCGGAATTTCTTTTTTGGTTTCATAATGAATTGCATAATTTTTTAAAATTTCAGGCTCTAAAGCACAGTGTTCATTGATTTGTGAAGGAAATTCTACAAAGTCGCGCGGTACACTTGTGCCTGAAAGGCTTGGATAGTCTTGATTTGCAAAAAGTCCGTGTAGGGTATGCCCAAATTCGTGAAACATTGTTGAAACATCATCATAACTAATTAATGAAGGTTTGCCGGGAGCCGGTTTTTGAAAGTTAAAAACATTTACAATAACCGGTTTTTGCCCAAGTACATGAGATTGTGTTACAAAGTTATTCATCCAAGCTCCTCCACTCTTATTATCCCGAGTATAAAAATCAAGATAATAAATTGCCATACTTTCTTTGTTGTTATCAAATACTTCATAAGCTACCACATCAGGATGATACAGAGGTAAATCGTTTCTTACTTTAAAAGTGATTCCATACATTTTTTCTGCTGCATAGAATACTCCTTTTTCTAAAACTGTTTTTAGTTCAAAGTAAGGTTTAATCATATTTTCATCAATATCGTATTTTGATTTTCTAACTTGTTCGGCATAGAAGTCCCAATCCCATGGTTCTAATTTAAATCCTCCTTTTTGTTCGTCTATTAATTTTTGAATTTCTATTGATTCTTGTTTAGCTTTAGCTACTGCATATTTTGATAAATCTTCGAGAAGTTTCATGGCATTAGTAGGGTTTTGAGCCATTTGATCTGTTAGTTTCCATTCTGCAAAATTTTTCTTGCCCATGAGTTGTGCTTTTTGCAATCGCAATGCTGCCATTTGTAAAATCAAATCTCTTGTATCACCTTCGTCATTTTTTTCTGCGCGAGTCCATGATGATTTGAAAATAGCTTCTCTTGTTGCTCTGTTTTTTAAATATTTCAAAACGGGTTGTTGTGTTGTGTTTTGCATAGTAATCAAGTATGAGCCTTTATGACCTGCTTCGTTAGCTGCTATTTTTGCAGCCTCTAATTCATCTTTACTTAAACCGTCTAATGCTTTGATGTCGTCAAATACAAGAGAGGCGTTTTTTCTGGCAGTTAATAATCTATTTGAATAAGTAGTGCTAAGTGTTGCCAAATCTTGGTTTATTTTTTTCATTATTTCTTTTTTATCCTCCGGTAAATTAGCTCCGGCCATTTCAAATTGTTGCAAGTAAAATAATATTAAGCGTAACTTTTCACCGGTAAATTGCGTTAACGGCAATGATTTTATTTTGTTGTAGATTTTAGAATTCAAAAAGAGTTTATCATTGTGTGCCGCAAAAATAGGAGCATATTTTTCTTCAATTTCTTGAAGTTTTTTATTGGTATTGGAGCTCGTCAAGTTATAAAAAATAGAAGTGGCTCTATTCAAGTCCTCACCGCTTTTTTCAAGTGCCAATACGGTATTTTCAAAAGTAGCTTTTTCAGTATTATTTATTATTTTTTCAAGCTCTTCATCATGTTCTTTCAGTGCATATTCAAAAGCGGGTTCATAATGTTCATCTTTTATTAAATCAAATCGAGGTGCTTGATATTGTAAATTGCTTTTTTCTAACAGTGGATTATTTTTAGGTTTACTTTGTGTGAAACCTTTTAAATTACTCATGATAATTAAAATTGTTAGTGGTAGAATTTGAAATAATTTCATATTTATTATGTTTTAATCTATAAAAAAAGTTAATGAAATGAATTGTAAATAATTGCTCATTTCAAAATTTATGAAGTAACAAAAATAATAAAATAAATAATATTATTATCGTTGGATTGTTTGCATGTTCCATTATTTTTTAGTTTTTTTTGAAAAGAAAAATAATTAGATTTGCAACATGGCGGGATGTAGCTCAGCCCGGTTAGAGTACACGTCTGGGGGGCGTGTGGTCGCTAGTTCGAATCTAGTCATCCCGACAAAACAAAAAAGAGTTGTACTAACTAAGTACAACTCTTTTTTATAAAAATTAAACATATTTAGTTATTTGAAAACTAAATATGTTTTTTTACCCAACTTTTTATTTTTCTAATATAATCAAAATAGCCTTGTTCCATTCGCAACCAAACAGCAATAAATATAACAGCTGAGAGTCCAAACAGAATATAAGCCACATTTCCATAAGATGTTTTTAATGTTAAAAAAACAATTATAGATGCTAAAAACAAGAAAAATGAAAAGACTAATATGAGTTGGATACCTCCAATATCAATTCTTCTTGGTTTACTTCTCATTTTAATAATTGTACCATTTCCTTGTTGAGAAAATTTTAATTCCGTTATAGGCAATGTGTGTACCGTTTCATCATTTTCCGCATGAGGTATTACTTTAATGGCACCATCTTTATCAAAAATTTCAAAGTCAATATTGTGAATGGATAAGTGTTTGCCAAGAAAGTCAGTTTTTAATTTTTCAACACTTTGAGAGCTTTTAAAAGTGTAGCTGCGTCTGAAAATCATAGCTTTTATAATTTAGTTTCAGAAAGGTAAGCACATAAATTGTTATTTCCTAATAATTAAACGATTTTTTATAAACAGTGTGTTCTTTTTAACAAAATTAAATCTATAAAATATATTTTTCTTGAGGAGTATAAATGATTTTTAAACGTTTTATGCTTTTTTCAATTGTCAAAACTTTCAATATTATTTGAAAAAATATCAGAACTATTCATTTTGTTTTCATCTAATTCGCCTTCCCATCTTGCAACAACAGCACTGGCAATACAATTTCCTAATACGTTTACACTTGTTCTGGCCATATCCATTAAAGCGTCTATACCTAAAATGATATATAGCGGCCATTCTTTTAATCCAAATGAAGCAATTGTTCCCAATAGTATTACGAAGGAAGCCCTTGGTACTCCCGCAACGCCCTTGCTGGTAATCATTAAAGTGAACACAATAAATAATTGCTGCCCTATAGTTAAATCAACTTGACATGCTTGTGCTACAAATATACTGGCTAAAGAGAGGTAAAGTGTTGTGCCATCTAAATTGAAACTATAACCTAGTGGTAGCACAAATGAAACAATTTTTCTTGGTACGCCAAACAATTCCATGTTTTTTAATGCCTTAGGCAAAGCGCTTTCAGAGCTGGCAGTGGCAAATGCTAATGTAAAGGGTTCAGATACTGCTTTGATTAAATTTTTGATATTTAATTTGGCAAAGAAACTAACAGGTAAAAAAACAAGCAAAACAAATGCAATTAAAGAACCATATAAAGTAAGTACTAAATATATACCATTTAATAAAATACCGATTCCCATTTTACCTACTGTGTAAGCTATAGCACCACCTACACCTAATGGTGCGAAATACATAACTATGTTTGTGAATTTAAACATTGTTTCTGCAAGACTTTCTGAAAAATCAATCAATGGCTTTTTTAATTTTTCATTAAGCATAGCTAATGCTATTCCAAAAATGATGCTAAAAATAACTACTTGCAGCACTTGTCCTTCTGCTACTGATTTGGCAATGTTTTCCGGAAAAATATGTAATATAATATCTTGCCATGTTTGCTGTTGGATTTTGGGCATTTCTTCAATATCATTCGGCATGTGAATCCCTTTACCTGCTTGAAAAACATTAATGAAAATCAATCCAATAAAAAGTGCTAATGTAGTAGCAAAATAAAAATAAACTAAAGATTTCCATGCAATACGACCTACTTGTTTTAAATTAGAGTGTCCTGCAATCCCTACAACTAATGTAGCAAAAATTAAAGGTGCTATAATTGATTTAATTAATTTTAAAAATATTTTACTCAATATATCAAGCTTTGACGCAATTTGAGGAAAATCATATCCCACAACAATTCCTATCAACATGGATACTAATATCCAAACAGGTAAGTTTTTTTTCAATATTGCATAATAGATAAATAAGACTGCTGAAAAAATTCGGGCAGGCATCAATATCAAATCATTCGTAAAGTTAAATTTATAGTTTAAGATATGTATGAGTAAAACTGATATTGCAACAGTAGATGTAACCTTTAATAAAAACTTATCTTTCATTTCTTCATTGATTATCGAACAAATATATAATAATCATTTTTGTTTATTAATAATATTAAAAAAGCAACTCTGTTTTGAGTTGCTTTTTTAATATCAGTCATTTAAAATTTATCTCACTAAAGTAACATTACCTTTGTATGTTTTCTTAACATTATTGACAAATTCAACATCTATCAAGTACACATATACTCCAATAGGTTGAGGTACTCCATTGTATTTGCCATCCCATCCTCTTCCGTCAACCGTGTTAGTAGAAAATATATTTTCCCCCCAACGATTGAAGATATCCATTTTGAAGGATCTCAAACCACTTGAAAGTAATTCTCTCGGTAAGAAGTAATCATTTAAACCATCTCCATTAGGACTAAATGAATTAGGAATATTTATATAACAGTCTCGCTTTATCCATATACTATCAGTAGTTGCACAATTCCCATTAGATGCTTTTACCCAATATCTACCGGGCTCACTGACCGTAATGCTACTGCTTGTTTCTCCTGTACTCCAAAGATGTACTGCACCAGGATTATTTACATCACTTAGTACAATAGGGTTGGTTAAACCCGGGCATATAGAAGTATCAGGACCTAAAGAAACATTAGGATATGAATTGACGGTTATATTTTTTTGTTTAGTTCCTTCAGGACATACGAGTCTTTGGGTAGATAAAGTGATAATGTATGAGCCGGGGTTATCCCAAACATGTATTGGATTGTGATTGTTTTTATGCGTTTGACCATCACCAAAGTCCCAGTAAAAATCAACAAATTTTGGATGAATTGTGTCAATTAAAAATATAGGATCTCCTGCACAAATTAGACTGTCACTCATTTTGAAATCAACATAAGTCGGTAAATCTACAAACACGACTTTTGACATGCTGTCTTTACAACCTAATGTATCAGTAATAATTAATTTGACATTAAAATTCCCGCCTTGTTGATAATTATGTGCTACTAAAGCTCCTGTACCTGTAATAGTATCATGCCCATCACCAAAATTCCAATAGTGTTGTATGAAACCTGTCGGAATTGAGGTACTTGATAGCATTAGTGGAGTTGTAATGCATATTGAATCTTGACTTCCAAAAACAGCATCTATCGGATGACGAATATCTATTTGTTTTATCATTGTGTCTGAACAGCCATTAAGTGTTACTATTAGAGTTACATTATAAATATTTTGAGTTTGATAGATGTGAGTAGGGCTTAATAAAGTAGAATAAGCACCATCTCCAAACCACCATAAATAGGTTGGTGTACCTAAAGAATCATGAGTGCTGGTATTTGTAAAAATAACCGTATCGTTTTTGCACCCTAAATGAATATCGTAATTAAAATTTGCAGTTGCACTTCCTGTTACGATAACATCAATAGTATCAACTAAAGCTGCATCTAAAGTATCGCAATCTGTATAAACCGTCATGCTTGCAGTTACTTTGGTATCTGCCGGTGGAAAATAATTATTTAAAGTATTGCCTGTTCCCAATACAGCACCGGTAACAGCATTTTTCCATGTAATATTATAATTAAGAGTTTGAGTCCCTTTAGGAGTAAAACGATAACTGTCATTCGTCAATGAAAACACAGTCCCATTCCTACCTGGTACCATAAAAGCTTTAGTAGCGTTAGCATTTTGAATTCCTTCATGTGCTACTCCCCCATTCCAACCTGCACAAACGGGCTTTTGTTTAACATTTATATCAATAAGGTATGTAGATTCAAAAAGTACAATTTGTTGTGATGCTAACATTTGAGTACAAGAAAACATAGGAATACTATCCCAAGAAATTACACAATACCGACAAGGAGCTGTTCCATAAATGTCCCAAGTAATTTTTGCACCCTGATAAAAAACAGCCGGGTTTACATCATGATAAGGAGCCATTATGGTATTATTCATGCCGGGGCTGTTATAGGGTGCTACCCAACCTTGAGTAGCCCACGGGTTATATTGATTGGCTTGTGCTAAATCAAAACTGATTTGACCATTGGCACCAACTACCACTGCATTATATTTTTGTCCAAAGAAGCAAAAAGGAAAAGGGAGTTGAACTACACCACTCCAAATATCATCCACGCCAACCAAAATTGGGTTTGCTCCAACCCAAGGATAAGGATTATAGGGTATTTGATCTACTGCATACGAATCTGTTCCAAATAAATCCGAAAATGGCTGTATCGTTAAATTTACACCATCATTACAATATGAAATAGAGTCACCTATAATATTAAATCCTGCTGAATATGAGGGAGGGCAATTTGGTGGAGGAGGTTGAGTAAAACCTAATTTTGACAACAGAAATAGGTTGCCAAAAAGTAAAATTATAAAAAAGTTCTTCATATTCATGAAATATATATTTACAAAAATAATTTTTTTTTTAATAAATAAAAAATCGTTTTGGACACAGACGTTGTATTAATACAATGAGTTTGTAATATTTTTTAATTATTGAAAAGGATTATTGATTTTCATAGTTGAAAGATTTTTTCAGCAATATTCATTCCGTCCATTGCAGCACTTACAATTCCCCCGGCGTAACCGGCACCTTCAGCACAAGGATATAAATTACTTATTTGGACGTGTTGAAATGTATCATGATTTCGAGTAATACGAATAGGTGAGGAAGTTCTGCTTTCGGTTGCAACTATAATTGCTTCATTTGTATTAAACCCTTTAATTTTTTTGTCGAATAATTGAAACGCTTTTTGTAGTCCATGATTTACAAATTCCGGAAATATTTCATGAATTAAAGTGCTTTTCACTCCCGGTAAATAAGAGCATTTTGGTAGAGTATTTGAAAACTTTTTATTTACATAATCGTTTAATCGCATAGCCGGTGCTACATATTTTCCACCTCCTGCCATGTATGCTTTATTTTCAATTTGCTTTTGAAAGTTTAATGCACTTAGTGGGTTTTCATTTGAAAAATCTTTTTCATTTATAGCTACCACAATTCCACTATTTGCATAAGGATTATTCCGTTTTGAAGGACTCCATCCATTAACGACTAACTGGTTTTCTTGAGTAGATGCAGGAGCTATAATACCACCCGGACACATGCAAAATGAAAACACTCCTCGATTATTTACTTGTTCTACCAAGCTATAACTTGCAGGAGGTAAATATTCAGGGCGAATTGAACATTTATATTGTGCTGTATCAATCAAATTTTGTGGGTGTTCTACCCTGACGCCAAGAGCAAATGGCTTTGCCTCAATAAAAATTTTTTTCTTGTATAAAAGTTGATAAATGTCTTCTGCGGAATGACCGGTTGCTAACACTAAACTCTTAATTTTTACTTTTGTATGATTATTTAGTGTAATCGATTGAATGGTATTTGCATTCACTTCAATATCTGTAAGTTTTTCATTAAAATGAATTTCACCACCACATTCAATAATTTTTTCACGAATAGCAGAAATAATTTGAGGTAGTTTATTAGTACCAATGTGAGGATGTGCTTCATATCGGATATTGGTTTCAGCTCCAAATTGAACTAACCAATCCAAAACGGTTTGTAATTTTCCTCGTTTATTACTCCGAGTATATAATTTACCGTCGCTATAAGTACCTGCACCTCCTTCACCAAAGCAATAATTACTTTCGGTATTCAAAATTCCTTCTTTGTTTAAAACGGCTAAATCTCTTCTTCTACTTTTCACATCTTTTCCTCTTTCAAAAATAACCGGCTTTAATCCTAACGTAATGCATTGTAATGCACAGAATAAACCCGCGGGACCGGCACCAATAATATGTACTTCTTTTTTATGTGAAATTTTTTTCGGAACAAAAGAATCAATATCTAGTTTAGATGTATGTTCATCAATGAAAGTCCTTATTTTCAAATTATATAATATAGTTCTACTTCGAGCATCAAGTGATTTTCTAATAATTTCATATTCAAAAGATTGGTTTTTTTTTAATCCTAAAAATGAAATAAGATATTGTTTGAATTTTTTTTCTTCATGAAAATCGGCAGCCGGATAATTTATTTGTATCTCTTTTATCATTTAATATAGTTAGGTAATTATCCTAAAATAATGGAAGTTGTAAAATAAATAATTAAAATTAGGAATTACTTTTTTCTCGTAAAAATAATTTCCCGATTTAATAAATTTGATTTCGGATATCATTATCCATAATTATTTATGATAAATACATTTGCACTGACAAAAAATGAACACTATGTTTACTGAAGATTTAGAAAAAGCACAAGGGCACTGGATTTTAGCCAAAATGGGTAAAAAAGTTTTAAGACCGGGAGGCAAAGAACTAACACTTAAGCTAGTTAAATCACTTCAAATATGTGCAAATGATGAGGTTGTCGAATTTGCGCCCGGTATAGGTTATACAGCCTCAATGGTCATGCAGTTAAATCCTCTATCATATACAGGAATCGACGCTGATGAAGATGTCGTGAAAAATTTAAGTGGAAAGTTTTCAAATAAAAACTGTGAATTTAAATTATCTAATGCAGCCGAAACGCAACTGCCAAGCGAAAGTAAAGATAAATTGTATGGGGAAGCTATGCTAACGATGCACGCTGACCATAGGAAAGCAGAAATTATTAGAGAAGCACATCGTGTTTTAAAAAAAGGAGGTTTATATGCCATTCACGAATTGGGTTTAACACCTAATGATATAAGCCCTGAAGAAAAAGCACAAATTCAAAAAGATTTAGCTCTTTGTATAAAAGTAAATGCAAGACCATTGACACAGCAAGAGTGGGTAAATCTATTAGAAAAAGAAGGGTTTAAAATAAAAAAAATTGAAACCAATGGAATGAAACTTTTAGATGTCGCAAGAATGATAGACGATGAAGGTTTTTTCAATACTTTAAAGATAGGGTTTAATATTTTTTCAAATTCTAAAGCAACTAAGAGAGTACTTGAAATGAGAAGGTGCTTTAGGAAATATCAAAGACAAATGAATGCAATAGTTATTATTGCTCAAAAAATATGATTGTTATGTTGTTTGATTAGAGAGTAAAATAAAACCGTATCATTAGTAAAATTTTGATACGGTTTTTTATTTTGAATAAATAGGTGCTTTATAAAATACAAAAAGCCGCCTAAAAAAGCGGCTTGCATTGATGGGATTATATGTATTAAAGCTTATTGAATTTTAATGATGTATTTTTTGTTTTGCTTTTAAATTTCACAATATACATACCATTGCTTAAATAGTTAATATTGATACTGTGTTGATTTTTTCCTTGTATAGCTTGATAATTTGTTTTATAAATGGTATTACCAAATAAATCTATAATTGAAATTTCAAATAATTCAGTTTGATTTGTTTCAATATATAAAGGTAATTGCTCATTGGCTTGTCCAAGAACTTGAATGAAAAGTCCATCTTCTTCAAATGTTTTAATGTTAGTAGGTCCATTTGTAATCATAACATCATCAATACTCCATTCGTCAGCTGTGCCGGCTGCAGATGAAGTGTATTTGAAGGCAATGTAAAAAGGAGTTGCTTTATAAGCATTGATATCAATATTATTAAAAGCTATATAAACAGAATCTAAGTTTGAAAAATCAATGTTTAAGTTAGTCCAAGTTGCGGTTGCTACATCACCGGCATAGTCATTTGAAATAAACACTTCTTTGGTATTATTCCCATTAAATCTTTTCTTACTCCAAAAATGCAGAAATGGATTTGACATACCGGACATATCTAAATTAGGTGAAATCAACCAATCTTCATTATCATTTGTAGCCCCATTACCAAATCCGTTCATATATACCGCATTGGTGTCTGTATGTCCAAATTTTGAACATTTCCAAGTTTGGTTTCCTATGATAGACTTTTGAACAAAACTTCCTAAATTAGGTGCTAAACATCCGGTAAAAGTTTCATTTAATGATGTTTGTGGAGGATTGACAGTTGGTACTGTTTGAAAATTCCATTCAGTATTATTATAAATTCCATAAGAGTTATAAACACCACTTTTGAAACAAGTAGAGTCAAACTGTACTGCATAGTCTTTGCCGGCAAGTAAAACAACTCCCGGGATATCTGCAACAGCACCATTAACGGTTACGTTAGCAGCTGCTATTACTTGATTAGTAGCATCTGTTACGTTATAAATAGTAATATCACCTGTTCCGCTTGTAATATTTTTGTCAAATTCTATTGACAGACTTGATGTGCCGGCAGGTACACCGGTAGCGTTATCTGCAGGAGTCAGTGTGATAACTTGAGGCTTATTATTAACAGCAATTCCTGTCCAAGTTAATTTAAAATCATCTATACCAACATGAGGTCTGTTACCGGTTCCTTGTGTTGTATCGGATGGCATAATTCTTATCCAAACCGGTTGGTTTTTATTATCTAAGTTTGCACCAAAATTAACCGTCACCAAAGTATTTGTAAAATTACTGTCTAATGTAATGGTAGCAGGGTTTGTAACGGCGGTTGTAAAGCTTGCCGGGTTAGAACCAAAACCATATTGAACAATCCAGTTATTATATCTTTTTGCCCCTGTATTGAGTGATTGAATTTTAAATTCTAGATTGAAGTTAGTCAATCCTATTGTATTGGCTATTTGGAAAGAAGCTGAAACCAAACTGTCTTTATCATCCCAGCCGGCAGAACTTACTTGCCGAATTCCGAGTACTCTATCAGTACTGTTATTTTGATCTTGAGTAGTTGCATTTGCGTTTAAACCGTCTGCTGATGCTAAATTTTTAAACCCTCTTCCGGTATTTCCCCAAGTACTTGGTGTCGTAGAAAATTTTGAAATAGCATTATTCCCTAAACCTCCATTTGGATTTACAATACTATCTACTCTCCAGCCTAAAGGCATCCCACTGCCAATATTATCAAAGTCTTGATTATAAGAACTCCCTGATAAAACATAAGGCGTTTGGGCTGTTACTATACTTGATAGGATAGCAATACATAGTGATAAAAATATTTTTTTCATAAAATTTTAATTGTTTGTTTTTTTTAGAATTTAAAATTAAAAAAAATTATTGAACTACGTCACTTAATTTTCGAATGGATAGTTGCTTGGTTACAGTATATTGCCCTACGATACCGGTTATAGATGTTGCAGTCATAGGCATAGTAGTTGTAGCGAAAGATGCACCGGTCATAGTATATAATGTTATAGAACCGGTAGCATCACTAATCACTTTACTTCCTGAGTAAGTTCCTGTACCGGGGAATGTAACATTGTTTACTTGTACTAAAGTTGATTCCCATGCTTCCAAACTGTCGCTGATTTGTTTAAAAGTTACAATTTTTGGAGTAATTGTATTCGTGCCAATTTTTAAGAATTTAGTATTTGCAACAGGTCCTATTTGTAATACTCCGCCTCCTGTGGTTGGGTATTCAGATAAAGTTTGTCCGGAAATGTTTACTTCTACTTTATCTCCTAAGCTTGGCAGTCCGCTTGCTGATGAAAAACGAACGATGATGCCTCCGGTTTCATCTTGAATAACGATATTTTGGCTATTAATATTTCCATTTGATTTGTCTGAAATTACAGTTCCTTGAATTTTAATTTCATTTGGAAGGGTAAAATTACCAGATCCGGGAAACATTTCTCTTACTGATTTTATAGATACAATATTCAAATTACCTCCACATCTCACACCTGTCATGTTTACGTCATTTGTATCTCTTATCATCAATTGTGCAGTATTGTTATAACGTGAATAAATAGCTTGAATACTACCTTTCCCATTTGGTAAAAGATATGCTCTAAAGTCAGCATATCCGCTATTTCTCAATACAATTGTAGAAAGTGAGCAATCTTCAATTTTTCTATCAGTACCGGATGCTATATTAGGATCTTGTGCATACGGTTGTCCTATTGCGGCACCTTCAAACTCAACGTCATTTAATTTGATGAGCGTACCTAAAAGTTTGGCATTTGCATCGGGGCTGCTTAATTGATTAATAGTAACAAGAACCGGCTTGATTGAATCGGGTAAGAAAGGACCTTTTACGATATATTCGCTTACAAGCGGATTTGGAATATCGCTTAAATTATTTTTGTCGTCAGGAGTGCTGCCTAATTGTATAAATTTACCATAAGCTCCTAAATAAAGTCCTTTACATTTTATGTAAATTTTTCGACCGATAGGAAATTCGTTGTATAAATTACTACGACCTACTAAGACAACAATACCACTTGATGTATCTTGAATAATTATTTGTTTATAAAAATTACCGGAGCGATCGTCTGCTACCACTATTCCGGATATAGTAATATCATCTTCAATCTTTACAGGCAAACCGCTTACTGCATTAAATTTTTGTTTTAACTGCCATATACTTGAATTTACAGTGAGATTCGGATCATAATTTGATGTGTCCGGAGGAGAGTCGAATTTTTGTTTAATGCATGATGTAACTATTGCGGTTAATGATGCAAACAAAAATAAGTAAGTGAATATTTTTTTCATTTTTATGTTTATTTAATATTATTTAAATTTAAAATCGAAGTGTCATGTTTAAGAAATATTGGATACCGAGTGCATAAGCATATTTTGGTACAAACCAGTCCGGTTGGGCTTTTGAGCTACCCAGTCTCAAATTTTCAAATCCATATAAAATTATATTTTTATTGTTTAATAAATTGTTTAAGCCCATATTTAAGTTTAAGTAAGTATTGTTACTTGCCTTTTTAATGTATCGGTTTACTTTAAATGACTTTCCTGCAAAAATATCTATTGTAAAAGCAGAAGGTAATTTTTGCTGTTCAATAGCAGCACTCCATTCAGATGAATTATATTTAATCAAATCTACTCCATCTAAAGTTCTTTTTGCAGGTGCAAAATCAATCCAATTATTTGCCAAATAATTAAACGAAATTGTTGCAAACCAAAATCGTTTTGAGTTATATCGTAGTCCGGCCTGAAATGCGCTTTGTGGTCCGGCAGGGACATAGTAATTTTTCATATAAACGATTTTGCTATCAAATTCAGTTACGCCTAAAGCATAATCATTATCACTATAAAGTGTAGAATTTGCACGATCTGTATAATAAGCTTGTGATAGCGCTCCGGCGACAGATGCAGTAAGCGTTGGTGTAATTTTTACTTCAGTGCCAAATTCAATTCCGGTATATCTTTTATTGATATTTTGTAAAACATTATTTGAAAAAGATGCTCCCTGATCGTCATAATATCGTTTAATATCAGTTGCATTTTTAATATCCGTTGCATAGAAAGTTAATCTTGCTTTTACGAAAGGAGTTCTTAATAAATAACCAAGTTCTGCTGATTTGAACTCTTCACTTTGAGGCTTATCTACTATTTGGTTTCTTGTGCGGGGTGACACAAAAATATTGTCTATAAACGGAGCTTTATTACCAATAGCACCATTGGCATAAAGATAGTTTCGACCATTTAATTTATATGTAAAACCTCCCTTTGCTTTATAATTTGTAAAACTTAATTTTTTTGAATTTCCTAATGAATTGTCTTGATATAAACCGTGTCTATATAGTCCTTCTCTGTAGAAAGATGAATTTCCTAATTCGGCTGCTAAAAAGAAATCAAATTTATTGTAGGTAAAAACGCTTTGAGCAAACCATGCAATCTTCTGAAAATGCATTTTATAATTATATCCGTATATATCTCCAACTTTTCTAAGACTATCTTTTTCTCCTACATTAAACGAAGTAGATACGACTTGCCCTTGTATTCCATCTTCGGCAAATTGGTTGGTGTTTATCCAATAATCCCCTCCCATCAAATCGTTCACTCTTTCAAAGTCGTGATTTGTTTGGTTTTGATATGCGATACCTGTATAGAGAAGGATATGATCACTAATATTGCTTTCTAAATTTATATTAGCATTTAGTTTTTTCGTTTTTTCAACATTATCATTTACTATATAAAGTGAACGATTATTTCCTGAAAGCTTATTTAAACGATTTGCTTCATACATTCCATCCCAATCTACCTGCAAATAATTGGGATTTTTTTTGATGTATTGTGCTAGCTCATTCGTCAATTCAGGAGAACTTTGGTAGCTTGGCATATATCTGTAATAATCGGGTCTTGGGTCAGCAGAGTTATACCAATCAATACCGGTTGTGGAAGTTTCTCCTTGTTGATATGAAATGGCAGAATTTAAAATTGTTTTGCTGTTTAGCTTGGCATCGTGCGATAAGATAAACATTGGAACATGACTATTGTAAACCCTGGTATTTCGCACTTTCCCATTTTGATATCCCCAATAAGGGTTATAATAATTAGTACCGGCTAATTCAAATGCTTCTTTTGTGGCAGGACCTGCCTTTCCTCGTTTGACAGGGGCGCCAATGATATTCAAACTGATTCCGTGTTTTTTAAATCTTTTTTCGACTGCTGCAAAATAGCCATAAGCATCATAAAATGTTCCTTTAATTGGTCCATTTACAGCCCATCTTTTAGAAAATGATAAAGAATAAGCCCAACCACTTTTCATTAATCCTGAATTATGCGTCAACATAAGACGATTACGATAAGAACGATTTGTGAGTGTATAAGTCAATCGGGTTCCTTTTCTTTGATTAGAAGCACTTGCATCAATACTTGTGTTCAATCCTAAACCTCCAAAAGTGGCTTCGTTAGGTGACAAGCCTAATGATACAGATCGCCCTCTGAACACATCATTTAAACCACTAAAAGAATTATAAAATACACCTCCATCTTCTAAATCATTTAGTGGTATTCCATTTAAAAACAAAGTGTTTTGATCATTTTCATAGCCCCGCATTTTATAGAAGAAAGATCCCCAACCAAAAATAGCTGCATTCATGTAAGGGTCTCTTGAAGCATTTAAAACACTGGCAACACTTTGACCGGCGGAGCTTATTGAATTTTCATCTTGTGTACTTGCAAGTTCCATATTTGCACCAGAATTATCAAGTGAATAAGTATTGTTTGTACTTGTCGAAATAGGTTTTATTTCATAGGGAGCCATATCAACAACTGAACTTGCCACATTAATTTGAATTTTTTCTTCATAAATACCATCAGGAGTTATTACCATTTCGTAATTACCATAAGGAACACTACTAAAAACAAATTCCCCATTGGCATTGGTGGTGGTGGTTATTTTCACTTGTGGCAATGTAACAATCACTTCTTGATAAGGTTGTTTGGTATCTTCTCTTATAATGATTCCTTTTACTATAGCCGTTTGTGCGAAGAGTAGGTTACTGATAAATATACTAATGGCTATTAGTAAAATATATTTTATTTTCATTTCTTTCAAAATTTTCTTTTTTGATAATTTACAAGCAAATGTATTTTAAAAATAATAAAATACATTAAAAACTTATACTCCTTAAACAGGAATTTACTCACATTTATTTTTATGAAATACAACTAAAGAATGGTAAAATAGAAAGATTATCTGCTAAACACTCTGCGAGGGCAACGAGTCGCTTTATATGGTAATAAATTACCAAAAGCATCAAAATAAATAGCCACATTTACACCGGCAAACCAATACCAGTCTTTTTTCATATTGTCTCCTCTTACAAATTGGTCATTAGGGTAATTTTTATCCCAGTTTGCCAACTCATCAGTTCTATAAGATAGGTCAACACTTTGTTTTCCTTTGTAACGGAAAAGCGTATCCATATTTACATAAGTTTTACTTACATCATCTAAATAATCCGTTGCAGTATATCGAAAACCTATTTCTGTACTAATCATAACTGTTTTACCGACGAACACTTTTAAACCCGCACCAATGGGAAGGCCTACATTCACGAGGCTATATACTTTTCGGCTAGGATATTGTTTTAATCCTTGCCCTTCGGTGCTTAAAGGTCTTAAATATATTTTTTCATCATTTGCACCGATAGTATAAGGGTTGTAATAAAAAATGGCAAGCCCTCCAAATAAGTAGGGTGAAAATTTAAATTCATCAAAATCAACAGGTAATAGGTTAACTTCAAAACCGCCGTGTACTTCAAATAAGTTGGTTTGGAAATTGAGATTTCTATTTCGGATTACCGGTGATTCTGAGGTACTATCGGCACCATATAAACTTGCATAAGTTGCCCCAAATCGCAAACCTATATTTGGATGCATAAAATATTTATAAGTCAATCCGCCGGCAGCGCGATAACCCTCTTTTGGAAATAATCTATGTTGTAAATCGCCATAATAACTTGATGTTCCTCCAAAAATACCCATTTCATGGTGCCTTTGCCCTATTGATATAAATGGTATTAAAAGTAAAATAATTAGTAATCGTCTTAACATAGTCTTTTGCTTAAAAAGTACGTGTAATATTACTATGTAATTATGAATTATCATAAAATTAACCTAATTTTTTTTATTTTTTTATGTTAGATGAATTTTTATTCGCCTTAAAATTTAATTCATTTAACCCAAAATATTGAATAAAAACTTAGATGGCAAAACAATGATTTTGAAATTATTGTTGGATAAATTTAGGATAATAAAAAAATAAATTATAACCTATTTCTTCTTACCTTATTTATGAAAATCAAATCATTATTTGAATATAGCCCTACAGTATAAAGACCACTTGCCAAATCTCTAAAACTAAGTTGTATATTATTCCATCCTGCTTGGGTATTCACTTCTGCTTGTTTTACTACCCTACCGCTTATATCAAATACTTTCACTATTGTATTCTGTGATTTTGATGCATTTAAATCAATGTTCAATATATCCGTTGTTGGATTAGGATAAATGTTCACGCTGCTACTACCATCTGCTCCCCAAATTAAGTCTATCACTTTCTCATGTGCTTTCACCCGTCCGTACAAGTCCACATATTCTATACGATAATAGTTATGACCTGATTGTGGTTGTGTATTCTCAACACTGTAATCTAATCTTTCTTGGCTGTTACCATTTAGTGCTTTACTATTCACTTTAGCTATTGTGTTGAAATTGACACCATCAGTACTATGTTGCAGATTGAAGTATCCATTATTTTGTTCAATGGATGTTGCCCAGCTTAATAAATCGCTATTAGTTTTTTTAATTCCGCTGAAATTAATAACGGTAGCCGATATTGGTATATTATTCGCATTCACACTATGTACTCTGAACTGACCGAAACCGGTTGTACTGAAAGTCAATTCCCAATATCTTCCATTCCAATAAGCTAAAGGTATAATCTCTTCCGAATTATTTCCTAATCCGTCATCAATTCTTGTAATCCGGATATTTGCTATTCCGGCAGTATCGGTAGCCCCGGTCGGTAATCGCAAGTAAGGTACCGTCTCTATTGAATTGTAATCATCAAAATCACTTTGATAAATACCCAATTTTATACCTGCCTGACCATTACTTGTAGGGGTTATTTCATACCATCTTCTTACAAATAATTGTCCATCATACACACCTGCTGTTGAATCTACATTTACTGTTGCTGTTGTTAAGCCTAACACATTTCCTCCCTTCCCATCAGTAACTGTTGCAATCAAATAACAATTTCCATCATAGTAATTGATATCAAAGCCATCTGCATGGTTTTGTGAATGGGTTGAGGTAAACGGTGCTAAGAGTTCTACTAATGGTGTTACTTTCAATAGTACACTTCTCACAGCCTTGCATCCAATATTATCAGTTGCCGTTAAAGTGTGACTAGAGTTTACCTCTGCTACAAATGGGATGTCATTAATCACATTGCCAGTCCATTCGTAAGTATATGGAGGCTCACCTCCGGATGCATTTCCACTCAGTGTGACACTTGCCTTTTGGCAAACTGAAACAATTGGATTATTATTTAATATGATAGTTCTTATTGCATTTACAACAGCTGTTGCTGTATTCGAACACCCATTCGCATCTATTCCGGTTACAGTATAAATTTTATTTTCTGTTACAACAAATGGTTTATTATTTTTTATACCTCCTGTCCAAAAATAAGATACTGCCCCACCACCTGCAATTGTTGCCTCCCCATTTAAGCAAATCGTTTGAGATGCAGGCGTTGCTGTTACGGTTGGCAAAGGGTTAACAGTTAAAGTTACAGAGTTTGAAGTTGTGCAACCTTCAGAGCTTGTTGCGGTAACAGTATAAGTTGTTGGAGACGTAACATTTGATGCGGTTACACTCATCATGTTAGTAGCATTTAAGTATGTGGACGGTGTCCATGAAATATTTGACAAACCACTTGAATAACCTCCGCTTACATGCACCGTATAATCTTCGGCTTCGCCATAATTTGTTTCAACACAAGGATACCCCCAACCATAATATGCCAACATTACTCTCATTCGCGTATTTCCATTGCGTGTGTTTACCGGTACGGTTATCCATGCTGCATAAGGTCCTGGTTTATCTACATCTAATGCAAGAGTGTATTTTTCTTCGGGGGTTTCGAAAATTCCATTTTGATTCCAATCTATCCATACATATATATATTCATTTTCATAAGGATGTATAGTAACAGATAAAAGATATGTATTGCCGGCTGTAACATTGGCTGTTTGTGCTAAATAATTTACAGGATATGGGCCATTAGCTTCACTTGTATTATTAATACCTGCAAAAGTTACATTTGTAATATATTCATATTTGTAAGAATATTTTTTAAAAATACTATTACAATATGGTATAGGTGGTATTATCGGTGATGGACTAGTCCATGTAGTGGAAAGAGTTGCAGTTCCAAACTTACAAACTGAATCAGGGCTTGCAATAATGGAAATTCCCGGGTTTATAACTGTAAATGTATCTGCACTCGTGGCTATGCTAATCGGCGTTGTAACTGATATATTACCCGTAGTTCCGGGTCCTAAAATAACAGTAATTTGCGTATCATTATTTACGACAAAAGATTGCACATTTGTCCCCCCTATTTCAACAGAAGATGCACCTAAAAAATTAGTCCCGCTTATTACTACACTATCTGTGCCGGCACAACCAGATGTGGGTGAAAAACTTGTGATTGTAGGTATTTGTGATATTCCATCAAAATAAAACAACACAAATAAGATGATTTTAAAAATATGTAAAAATTTTATTTTCATAATTCATCCTTATTGGTTTTTTGTTTATCAAAAATACTAAACTTTGGTATAATAGACAAAAATTAGGCTATTTTTTAGACCTTTTGTTCAAGTGGACATTTTTTAGGCTGTATTTTTTACTG
>JBDHYI010000014.1:0-55711 GCA_039811265.1 Chitinophagaceae bacterium
TAACCTTTGATTTGCTTCAAAGCTAATGATAATAATAGGTTCGGAAGTTTTGAGCCTAAAAAATGTCTATTAAGCCTTAAAATATGTTTCTAAAGTGTCTTGTCTAAAGTGCAAAATATTTTCCAATTCATCGCCGTCTTGCATATAACCACAATGAAAATTTTTATGTGCAAATGTATTTTCTGGGAAATCGAAATGTCCTAAACCGGCTATTTTAAAGGAACGTTCTAAAAATGTTTTATAAATTGTTCTTGATTTTTCCCCACCTCCCAAATTAAATATTTTATTTTTAAGTTGTGATTCTTTTGAAATTGCATTCACAAAAGCCCTTGCAGTGTCTCGAGGAGTACAAATTTCAAATTTTGTATCCAATGGCATGTGAAACATTAATTTGGATATTTTATGGTTTTTCATAATAGCAGCCAATCTGAATATCGTCCATCTTAATTTACTTTGCTGAATAATTTTTTCAGCTTCAATTTTTGTTTGAGCATAATAATCTCCTTCACTGATTTTAATAGGGTCTGTTACTTTGATATAAGGATTTTCAATTCTATCTCCATAAACAGCAATGGATGAGCTATAAATAAAAAACGCATTAGGGGATGTTTTTTCAATATGATTTACTAAAAGCTGTGTACCTACGACATTTATTTTATGTGTCCATTTAGGATACTCATCAGCAATGGGTGGTATCAAAGCAGCCAAATGTATCACGACATCAATTTGAGAAGGGACTTTTTTAACTTCATATTCATTGCTAATATCTCCTTTTATCCATTGTACATTATCTTTATATCGACTGAAAAACTTTTTGTTCTTTTTATTTTCAATATCAAAACAGCTTATTTGATATGATGGGTTTTTAGAAACCATTTCTAAAACTTCAGAACCGACTGTTCCGGATGCTCCTGTGATTAAAATGTGTTTTGTATGCATGAGTTTTTGAATTTTATGCAATGATAAAAACGACTTCATCACAAAGAGTCCATCTAAGTAAATATGGACTTAAAGTAGTAGTCCAGACTTTAAAACTCGGACAAAAATTATTGATTTTGAATAGAATTTCGATATGAAACAGGAGTTTGTCCGGTTAAATTTTTAAAAACAGTATAAAAGGAAGATTTACTCGAGAAACCACATTCATAACCAATAGCCTCAATTGAATACAGGTTTTTTTTATCGGCAAGCATTTTTTTCACTTCTTCTACTCTGTGAAAATTTACAAATTGAAAAAAACTTTGACCGATCACCGTATTTAAAACCTCCGTGATTTGATATTTGGGAATATTTAATTTATTTGCCAACATATCCATATTTAAATCAGAGTTTAAATACAATTTTTCACCTACAATTAATTTTTCGATTTTTTCTTTTATTTGTTGTTTCAACTCATTTGACAATGATGAATTTTTATAAGGCGTTTTGGCAGGTTCTTCTTCTAATATTTGAGGGCTCAAGCGATGTTGATAAAGACCGTAAAAACTTAAAACGTAAATTAAAAAAAGCAGTAAAGAATAATTATAGATATGAGGAGATAAAGGATATGATTTTGTAAAATAAGCAAAAAGGGCTATTATAAAAGCAACGATACAATACACAACATAAAAAATGGAAACGAATAAAACCCAACTCAAATTATCATTGCTGTTAATATTGGATTGCTCATTTTGAAGTTTCATTCTATGTCTATGCACTATGCTTAAACTTAGAATACTATAAACGACACAAGACAAAGTTGTGGCAGCACCAAAAAGGATTCTATAAACTAAATTTTCATCAACATTGAAAAAAGTATTCATTGAAAAAGGTTCTTTTAAAATATATGCAATGATTTTAAAAGTTAAGTAGGGGATTAAGTGTAAAATTTGATAGAAATCAAATTTGAAATTTTTATTGGTGAGCGATTTAATATATAAATACAAAGCAGGATTAAACAATAAAAATGAACTGGATAACAAAGGTTTTTGGAATAGCTCATAATCCAAACCACAAGACAAAAAATCTAAAGCAAGCAAAACCAACCATAAAAACAAAACTTTATCCGATACACTATTTTCTTTTTTTGAAAGCATTAAAATTGCAGCAAAAAAAGCCTGACTAACGCCTATCCAAGCGATGATTTGCATATATTCATTAAATTATTGTGATGTAAAATTTTCCGCTGTAAAAATAGAAAAGAACTTTGTTAAGTATTTAATAAATATGGAATGTGGATGTGTAAGTGGTGGTGTTTACTTTTGTTGGGTTGTGGTTTTAAATTAGGCGAATTAATCTATATAAATAGGAACTCAGCCAGATCAAGTTTAATATATTATTCATTTTATACAAAAGTGAAATAATAAATTGACCTATAATTTATTATATCATT
Organism: Chitinophagaceae bacterium; assembly: GCA_039811265.1. GTDB lineage: Bacteria > Bacteroidota > Bacteroidia > Chitinophagales > Chitinophagaceae > OLB11. The sequence continues at coordinate 2,372 of JBDHYI010000014.1, forward strand.
TGCATTAATTATTCCAGTAAAAGAATCAATTCAGGACTTACGGAAACTGCTTAAAAAATCACAGCCCATTTTTGTTCCTCGTATTAAAATGTTGATAGAGATGAAAAAGGAAGGTGCAAGAGGAATTTCTAAACGAGAATTAATGAATAGAATAGGTGCCGGTAGTCAATCTATTCATAATTGGAGAACATTATACAGAGAAGGAGGATTAAATAAACTGCTTTCACATAATAAAAAAGGATTTAAACCTTCTGTATTTACGGAGAAAGAACATCATCAACTATCGGTGTTGTTACACAATCCTAAAAACGACATAATAGATATTGCAGAATTAAGGGAATGGGTAAAGATTAAATTTAAAAAAGACGTAAAATATAATACCTTATTGAAATATTGTATTCATCATTTTGGTATTATTTCGTAATTTGGGTTAATTGTAAATATATTTGTTACTACATTATACGCCGGTTTTTATTTATAAATCTTTATATTCTTGAAAGAATATTAAATCTATATTTGCAATAATTTTTTTTAAATGGAAACAACAAATAATTACAAATTAAATACACAATTAATTCATGCCGGTGTTGAACCGGATCCAAGCACCGGAGCTATAATGACTCCTATTTATCAAACTTCAACTTATGTGCAATCTGCTCCCGGTGTACATAAAGGTTATGAATACGCAAGAACGCAAAACCCTACCAGAACTGCATTGCAAAATGCTTTGGCAACTATAGAACAAGGAAAATACGCATTGAGCTTTGGTTCAGGATTAGCAGCAACCGATGCTGTTATGAAGTTATTAAACCCAAATGATGAAGTGATATCTACCAATGATTTATATGGAGGAACTTATAGAATTTTTACAAAAGTGTTTGAACGATATGGATTAAAATTCAACTTTATTGGAATGAGCAATGCTCAAGATATAGAAAAATACATAACACCGAATACTAAAATGATTTGGGTTGAAACACCAACAAATCCTTTATTAAATGTGATAGATATTGAAGCATGTGCAACTATTGCCAAAAAACATAATTTAATATTAGTAGTGGATAATACTTTTGCATCACCCTATTTGCAAAACCCATTAAAACTAGGAGCAGATATAGTTGTACATTCTGCAACTAAATATTTAGGGGGGCATTCAGATGTGGTACATGGTGTCGTTATTTTGAATGATAATGAATTGCATGAAAAATTAAAATTTATTCAAAATTCCTGCGGAGCTGTATCGGGACCTCACGATTGTTGGCTCGTGTTAAGAGGTATTAAAACATTGCATGTACGTATGCAACGTCATTGTGAAAATGGAGAAAAAATTGCTCATTTTTTAAGAAATCACCCTAAGGTTGAAAAAGTGTATTGGATAGGTTTTGAAGATCATCCAAATCATGCGGTGGCTAAAAAACAAATGAGAGGTTTTGGGGGAATGATATCTTTTGTTTTAAAAGGCGATAAAATTGAAGATGCTATGAGTGTATTAAGCAAGACTAAATTATTTTCTTTAGCCGAATCATTAGGTGGAGTAGAAAGTTTGATAGGGCATCCCGCGACAATGACTCATGCTGCCATTCCGAGAGAAGAACGTATTAAAAATGGACTGTCTGATTCATTGATACGTTTAAGTGTGGGCATTGAAGATGTGGATGATTTGATAGAAGATTTGAATAATGCATTAGCTTAGTTATTTTTTATTCTTTTTAATGAGTTAAAGTTAATATAAGACAACTTACTTGTAGGATTTAGTTTTTATTTTTGTATATATTAAAAATAAATAATGAAAAAATATTTTTTGTTTATTTCTCTATTTTGTATTTCTAATTTGGCATTTGCTCAAAAAGATATAAAGGTTAAAAAAGACCCTTATACTTCTACTGAACTTTGGGAATCGGTTCCAATAAATCGTCAATTATCGCACGATAAAATTGACCGATTACAAAAGCAATCAGACGAGTTTGATTTAAAATTAGACAATAAGATTACAATTTTAAAAGACAAAAAAGGTAGTGAAATATTGACTAATGCTATTATTGATAAAGTTGACCATTTACAAATTATCATTGAAAATCTAGGCTTAGATCATTGGGGGAAAATAAAATATTTAGGTTATTTAGAAAACGATTTAAAAGCATTTTATAATGACTATATTAATGGTAAAGCAGATGCTAATTATTATAAAGGTGTCATTGATGAATATGAGAAAATTTTAAAAATCCAACAAAATAACGAACCTTTAGCCCCCTATATTGATGGACATTTTAATAAAGCCATATATGCAAATATTAATATGTACAAAGAAGATAATGATGCAATGAATAAGGTGTATGAAAAGATGGTTGAAGCATATCCTGATGAGATGCTTTCTAAAATATATGAATTTAAGGACAGAGAGGCCGCAGTTGATTTAATGAATCATTTTGCGAAACAAAACCCATCTATGATATTAAACTACGCAACCAGTACATCTTTTGAGAGAAATATTGTCAGAAAAAGTAAAGACCCATTTGTGTTAAAAATAATTGATATTGCTGATAATGCAAAAAGACCATTAAGAGCAATTGTGTTCGTTGATGATTTGCAAAATGGAAAAATAAATTTAGCACAAATTAATACAATCACAGCTGATAATGCATTGTATTATAAAGCACTTCTAGAACAAAGACAAAAAGATAATCCTGTAAATCAAAAAATATTAGATAGAGAATGTAAAGAACAAGCATTAGAATATGTAAGAACAATGAATGAACTTCATGATGCACAGGATGCTGTTCGATTTAAATGCATTGAGCCTCTAAATGCAAAAGAGATATATTATTTGTTGGTATTATGTGGAGATGAAATTTATACTAGTAGTTTCGTTGGTGCTTTTAATAGAATGATGACTAAAATGGCGCCTCAAAAAGGAGATGCTTTTTTAGAAAGTCTAAACATGGATAAATTTAGAACATTTATCAGAATGAGCGCTGGCTATAACAAATTAAGCCAATTTTTAAGTTCTATTGATGAAGCAAATAAGAATACATTAATGGCTAAATTTGTAAATGATATTGATAAAAATAAAACAAATGACCTTGAAGATGCAGTGGATGTTGCAGATGCAATAGGAAGTATTAAAGATGAAAATTTAGTTGATTATTTATTAGGGCAATTAAAACAAAACTATGAAAGATGCTATTTAGAGAATAATAAAAGAGGACTGATTATTTACTTTTTACTTCATACACTTACTGTTTCCATTATTAACCCGGATGAAACCAGTGAAGATTTACAAAGTGAATTGAAAGTCCCGCCAATTGCCTTTATGCCAGAAAAGAATTTAGAAAATCAAGATGGGGTAGTGGTTGAACAAGTATATTTTTATGGTGATGAAGATGGAAAAATGTCTTATAACAGTTTTATTGCTAATTACAAACCGGATGAATGGAAAATAATAAAAAATGATAAATGGGTTGAAATAAATTCAATTAAAGGAAAACCTGTAAAAATATTTGCCAATTTGCCATTGAACGAACCCGAAGATGAAGCAGCACAAACAGCTTTGGTTGCTTATATGGAAAAAAATAATATTTCTCCGACAGTCGTTATTCATAGAGGTCATAGTTATCACTTACCCGGCACACTAAAATATTTAAAGTCAGATAATAAAATTGTTATTTTAGGCTCATGTGGTGGTTATCATAATTTATCTACTATATTAAGCTCATCAGATGATGCACATATCGTATCCAGTAAACAAACAGGTACAATGTATGTTACAGAGCCAATTATAAATGCAGTACAAAATAGGATTTTATCAGGTAAAGACATTAATTGGATTGATATTTGGAATGAAGTGGGTGTACAAATGAAATCTCCCGGATTAGTCGATAAATTTAATGATTATGTGCCTCCGCATAAAAATATGGGAGCGTTGTTTTTAAAAGCTTTTAAAATTCAAATGAAAGAATATAATTTGATGTAAAACTGTTTTCTTTATATTATTTCTGTTAAATATCAACAGCAAGTTGTAATGTGAAATTTCTTGGAGGGGCTATGATGGCAGGTCTTTCGCTGTAAACAGTATTTGTTAAGTTTTTAATGATAAACGCAATTTTTGCTTGTTTAGATAATTGATAAGCTATTCGAAAATCCCATAATAGTGTTCCTTTGTTATATTTCTTTCTAAACTCATCTACACTTGAAGGAATTTTACTGCCTATTTCAAAAAGAACACCAAAAACATTTTCATCCGGTTTCGTATTTTGGAAAACTTCATCAATGTTTTGCATTCTGGAATTATGGAGTATCGTATTTCCAATTGTGATTTTCTTGTAGGAGTTTTCAAAATCAAATTTTAAACTATGGCGATAACGGTATTTTAATGTATTGGTATGACCACTCATATTTGCTTTAATTACAGAATCCGGATTTACTTGAATTGGGTTCATATAAGTATATCCAAAAATCAGTTTTGATTCTAATTGTCCTATTTTTCCTTGACCTAAAATAGAAATATCAACACCATTAATACGAGCTGTTCCTACATTGATAGATTTAAATCCTATATAATCTAATACTCTTGGCCCTACTTGCTGTAGTGTGGAGTCTTCCGGCAAATGCAATCCAAAATTAAACTCCATCATATTTTTATATTCAGTCCAAAAACCTGCAATATCAATAATGCCAAGCCACGAACCTAATTTATAACCTTGTTTTATGCCCAGTTCGGCGCTCCAGCCGGTTTCAGAAAGTAAACCTAAATTAGGAAAAACACGAGAAGCACCAAAAGATGTGTTTACAAAACGTTCAGCAATAGAAGGATAGCGGTACCCTTGACCATAACTTGCTCTGATAAATGTAGCTTGGTCTAATTCATAATTTGCCCCGGCTCTAAATACAGGTTTTTGTTCAGCTTTAAATGTATCTAAGAAATTAAATTCATATCTTGTTCCAAGCGAAAGCCATAGTCGATTAATTTTCTTTTCTAATTGTAGATATGGAGCAACATTGCTTGAAACATGATTGCCATAAAGTTCACCAATTATATTATTATGACTACCTACTATTCCGGCAACAATATTTAGATTGTCTAACAATATATTATCACTAACAACCGATTTGAAAAATTGGTATTCGCCATAATAAGTATCAGCAAGTGAAGATTGTCTTTTTTCCGGTATTCTATTTTGACTCCTGAAAAAACGAGTTCTTAAAATATGTTTTGTTCCTCCTTTAGAAACGTATTGGATATAAGGATCTATATTAAAGCGGTCTCCATTATTTTTATTAATAGTTGATGATGAATCATCAAGTCCACCATAAGGTTGCAAATATTTAGTACCATTGGAATCAGGTTGCCAAAAGAAAAATAATTGGCTTTTGATTTTTTGAAAATTAGTATTAATGCCAAAAGACAATCCTTCAATTTTTTTACTATTATATCTAATGTTAGCATTGATTCGTGCCCTTCTTTCTAAATCACCTTGCAAATAAGAATCTTCACTATACCAAGCAGAGCCTATTACGGTTTCTAAATTTCCAAACTTTTGAGAATGCATAAAATAACCACCTTGAAAACCGGGTTGTTGTTTTCCCCACCAAGCCCATGATTTGTCTTTTGGATTTCCGTACATCCCATTATATAGCATAGCTTTTGTTTTGGGTTTGTTTTTTGCAAAACTTGTTCTAAAATTAATAATTCCATTCAATGCAGATGAACCATATAAAGATGAAGAAGCCCCTTTTATAATCTCAATTTGTTCGCAATTTTCTAAAGGTAAAAAATCCCATTTTGCATCACCGGCATCAGCAGTAAGCATCGGCATGTCATCAACTAAAACTAATACACGGCTACCAGCACCATAACTCCAACCCGCACCTCCTCTTATATTGACTTGGTTTTCTATAACATCTACACCGGGTACTCTTTGAAGAGCATCATCCATAGAATTATTTCCTAAATTTAAAACTTGAGTAGGCTTAACTACTTCTATTGAGACGATTTCTTCAGCTGTTCTTTTGGCAAATTTACTACCGCTGATTGTTACTTGATTTAATTCTTTGGCTTTGCTTTGAATAGGAAAATTAATTATCAAAACTTCATTTTCTTTCAAATCAATTTCTTTACTGAGAGGCTCATAACCGGTATAGCTTATTAATAACTTTTGTTTCCCTGCCGGTACACTCATTTGGTAATAACCTTCTTCATTCGTTTTAACTCCGCTTTTATTATTTAAAATTATATTTACACCGATTAAATGTTCGTTAGTGTTACTATCTTTTACATAACCTTTTATTAAAGCATTTTGAGCTTTAAGGTGTATTGAAACACTTAAAAAAAAGAAAAAATAAAAAAATCGTTTCATTAAAAAAATTTGAGAAAATTAAAACAAATATTACCTTTATCAAAACTTTTTTAAATGAAAAAAATAATTTTATCTTTAGTCTTAGTGATTTTATCAAATCAATTTATTCAAGCTCAATGTACACCCGGAGCAGAAACGAAGCCGCAGGCAGGTTATATTATACCTGATAGTGCAACGAATTTTAAAATTGGGTGTGCAGGACAACCTTATGAACAAATAATATACATTAAAGCACCAAAGGATACTCAGGTAGCATATAACGGAAATAATGTTAGTGCTACAATAGATTCATTTGTAGTAGATGGGACTATTGTTGGTTTGCCTAATTTTTTGACATCTCAAACTGTTCCTGCTTTAATACCGGCTGCACCCGGTACACCAAAATCAAACTTTGATAGATTGATTATAAAAGGAGATTCAATGGCTTGTATTCGTATATCGGGAAATATACCTCCGGGCACATCCGGTACATTCCCTTTAATTGTAACTGTTAGAGCTTATTTAAGAGTTATGAATCTTATACCCACTGATACATTAGCAAATGTTGAATATTACAAAATTAATATTTTAAATCCTTGTTATCCGGCAGGTATAGAACAAGTAGAAAATAATCAATTTAATATAATTAGTATTGCTCCAAATCCTACTATGAATGAGACTCAAATTAAATTTACTGCAAACAACATAGAAGAATATTCCTATCGTTTGATAAATACTTATGGTCAAATTATTTTAGATAAAAAAATAAAAGCAGGAGTAGGTCTTAACTACATAACTATTGATGTAAATAATTTGAGTGATGGCACTTATATGTTCAGCCTTTCGAATGGAAAAAACATCATAAACAAAAAAATAATAGTGAACAAATAATTTTCGAAAGTTAAAATTAATCTAAAAGGCTTGACAATGTTTAAAGCCAAATTATCTGTATTAATAATTTCACAAAAAGAATATTTGATTTTGTCTCAAAAAAGCAAAAAAAACAAGTCAATTATATACTAAAATGAAATTATTAGACGTTACTAAAACTAACATATAAAACATAGATAAAAAAAACTTGTTTAATTCAACTATAAAATTAACTTTGTACTCCTCAAAATTTTAAACCGAAAATCATTTTATTAATTAAAAACAAATTAAAAACAAATTAAAATCAAAATTTTATGGCAGACGTAAAAACAAACGCAGCAGCAAACAAAGCAAATCCCGCTAAGAAAAGCTCAAACTCAATGTTATTAAATTTATTAATTGTTGTAGTATGTATTGTAGTAGGACATGCTATTTTTCATACCGTGTTTGCAAGTGAGTCAAACTTCAATGACGGAGCTGCAAGACACCAACCTAAAAACTTAATGGGGACTATGTACCTCGGGGGATGGGTAGTACCTATTTTGATGTCAACCTTTTTAGTAATGTTATCATTTGTGGTTGAAAGAGCACTTACAATCTTTAAATCAAGAGGTAAAGTTTCTAATGCTGAATTTATAAAAATAGTTCAATATAATTTAGCAAATAAAAACATAGATGCTGCTATAAGCGAATGTGATAAACAAGCAGGTAGCGTTGGTAATGTTATGAAAGCAGGATTGAAAAAATACAAAGAAATGACAACCAATGCTGAATTTGATACCGATCAAAAAGTAGAACAAATTAAAAAAGAAGTAGAAGAAACTACCGCTTTAGAATTACCAATGCTTGAAAAGAATTTAGTATTTTTATCGACTATTACCTCAGCTGCAACCTTATTGGGATTGTTTGGAACGGTAATGGGTATGATTAGAGCATTCGCAGCTATGGCAAATGCAGGTGCACCTGATGCTAATGCACTCGCAGCCGGTATCTCTGAAGCTCTTGTTAATACTGCACTGGGTATTGGAACATCATTCATAGCAATGCTTGCTTATAATTTCTTTACTACAATTATCGACAATATCACATTTGGTATTGATGAAAGTGGCTTTACATTAGAGCAAAGTTTCAAAGCGAATTACAAATAGTATTTTTATTATTTTCATTAACCACTGACTAATTAAGTCATACAAAAAATAATAAAAAATGGCAAAACATAAATTACCAAGAAAAAGTACACATATAGACATGACTGCTATGTGCGATGTGGCATTTCTATTGCTTACTTTCTTTATGTTGGCAACAAAATTTAAACCCGATGAGCCGGTAGTAGTAAGAACTCCATCTTCTATTTCTGATATTATCATGCCCGAAAATGCTATTTTACTAACAGTAGATAATAAAGGGCAAGTATATTTTGACTATGACAATAAAAAAGCAAAAAAAATACTTATTGATAATGTCAATTCAGAAAAAGGATTAAACCTTACAGAAGATGAAAAAAATACTTTTGTAAATGGAGCCTCTTTTGGATTACCTTTTAATCAGATGAAATCATATTTGGACATGCCCCCTTTAGATCAAAAGAACTTTAATCAAACGGGAATTCCTATTGATACCTCTTATGTTGCCGAAACAAATGAATTAGGATATTGGATAACCGCTGCAAGATATGCCGGACAAGAAGAAGGACACCCACCACGTATTTGTATAAAATGTGATGCAGCTACTCAGTATCCAAAAGTAAAAGATGTAATTAAAACATTAACAAAAAATAATATTGATCGATTTAATTTATTAACCACTTTAGAAGCTATTCCTCCCGGTACAGTAGCTTGGGATGAAAAAAACGCTAAAACAACAAAATAAAAGAGACATGGCAGAAATACAAGAAAAGTCCGGTGGACCAAAGAAAGGTGGGGTTAAGAAAGGGAAAAAACTTTCTACGAGAATCGACTTGACTCCCATGGTGGATTTAGGCTTTCTTCTCATAACTTTCTTTATGTTTACCACAACCATGAGCAAACCCAAAACAATGGAAATTAATATGCCGGTGGATAGGGAAGATATTAAAGACGATGAGAAAAATAAAGTGAAAGACTATACAGCAATGACCATATTGCTTAGTAAAGACCATAGAGTATATTATTACACCGGCTTAGCTGATGATCCAATGAACCCACCTAATATTCAAGTAACATATTTTCAAATCAAAAATGGAATTCGAGATGCTATTATTAATTTAAGAAAAAAAGTTTATGAAGAAAGAGGTAATGGGCAACCCGGGCATAATATCACGGATGAACCGGTAATACTTATTAAACCGGATACAAACTCACAATATGAAGATGTAGTAAATATTTTAGATGAAATGAATATCAATGGAATAAATACTTATGCATTAGTTGATATAACATCAGTTGATAGAGAATTTATTGAAAAAACAGAACAAGCCAACGGCGAATAATAGTATTTAAATGTTTATGGAAAATTATTAAAAAACGCATCATTAAATAAAAAAACAAAATGGATAGCAAAGACATATTAAATTCAGACATCCTCGATATTATTTTCGAGGGGAGAAATAAAGAATATGGTGCTTATGAATTGAGAAAAAATTATAGAATTAGAGCAAGAAAAGCATTAATAATTTGCTTCGCTACTGCTTGTGTTTTAGCTTCAATTCCTGTTATTGCTAGTCTTGTAAATAGTAAAAAAACTAAAAAAGAAGCTCCTAAGACTAAAATAACAGAACTCATAGCACCACCACCGGTGGATGAGAAAAAGCCACCACCACCACCACCTCCTCCTCCTCCTCCTCCTGTAAAACCCCAAGTGAAATTCACGCCACCTGTTATTAAAAAAGCAGAAGAAGTGAGGGAAGAAGAAAAGCCACCACCAAAGAAAGAACTTGAAAAAGCAACAGCAAGTACTGTAACTGTGGCAGGTGACGAAAATGCTAAATTAGATGCACCGGTAATACCTGATAAAGGTCCTGCAGTGATTGAAGAACCTAAACCGACAGCACCTTCAAAACCTGAAATATTTGAATTCGTTGAACAAATGCCTGAATTTCCGGGTGGCGAGGAAGCTATGATGAAATTCATACAAAAAAATCTTAATTATCCAGCACAAGCGAGAGAAAATAATATTTCAGGTAGGGTAGTTGTAGGTTTTGTAGTTAATGAAGGCGGTGAAATTACAGATGTTAAAATTATTAGAGGATTAAAATATGGTTGTGACGAAGCTGCAATGGCTGTTGTTAGGAAAATGCCTAAATGGTCTGCCGGTAAACAAAATGGTAAGGCGGTGAAAGTTTCGTATAGTTTACCAATTACATTCCAATTAGATGATGAGTAACGTATAAATATTACGCTTGAATATAAAAAACACTTTTCATCCGAAAAGTGTTTTTTATTTGAACTATTTTTTTATATGGATTATAAAATCTGTATTATCTAATTTTAAAATAAAAAAAAGTAAACTAAAATGTCAAAGTGGAGCCGAGGGGAGTCGAACCCCTGTCCAAACATATTCTGCAAAAGCTTTCTACATGTTTATTTTTGCATTGTTTTTCGAGAAATAAATGGGGCAAAACAAACCTTTTATTTCCTTAGTTGACTTTTCTTAGACATACTATACAACTTAAATATGCCGCAATTTATATTTTCTATCGAAGGAGTTTCAACGTAGGTTATAAATTGACCCGAAATGAAAGTCCATAATGGGTACTTAAATTAATTAAGCAGCCATTGCGAAAGAATATTCGCCATTTAAAGTTTGAATTTTCAGATTTAAGTGCTAATAATCCAACGCACTACATGCTTACACTTTCAAAGACCTATGCTGTCAAAACCGGGCGGCCCCGTTTTTTTGCAAAGCAAAGTTAATTAGAAATTCAATGCATTTTTCAATATTATGAAATATTTAAAATTTTTATTGCTTCATCAGCAGCTAATTTACTGGCTTCTTTTTTTGTTCGTGCACTTGATTTTGAAATAATAACATCGTCAATTTTGACTGCAATCAAAAAGTTTTTATTCAAATTTCCTTTTTCATCCAATACGGTAAATTCAATGTTTTTACCCTGTTTAGCTGCCCAGCCTATTAGTTTGTTTTTTGAGTTAATTTCTATATTTTCCAATAGATTCATATTAACGTAAGGGACTAAAATTTTTTTCCTTATAAATGTTTTTGTTTTTGCAAACCCCTTGTCAACATAAATAGCACCAATTAAGGCTTCTAGTGCATTTCCAAAAATTAATGAATCTTTTAATTGTGTATCTTGCTCATTAAACTTCATTAAAGATTTAATGCCTATATCCAAACCTATTTGGTTTAGGTTTTTTCGGTTTACAATTTTTGAACGCATATCTGTTAAATAACCTTCATCTTTTGTAGGATATTTATTAAATAAATATTCACTAATGACAGCACCCAAAATAGCATCACCTAAGTATTCCAATCGTTCATTGTTTTCGCTTATATTTTTATTGTTTGAGCGATGACATAATGCAGATTCGTATAAATTAATATTAATCGGAATAAAACCTAACAAAGACTGAAGTTCTTTGTACAAATAACTTTCTTTTGTAAAAAAATGAACTATAAATTCTGGTACAATACGCACATTGTATTTTTCTGCAATATACTAATTTTATATATTTAATTAAATTTTTTGAGAGGATTGCAAAAAATGAAAATAAAATAGAGAAATTAATAATTTATATAAATTAAATTATTGGTTTGGGTTTTTTAAATCGGTTGCATTAGAAGCCGTTACTTTATTTGCACTATTTTCTGTAGATTGTTTTGTAGTGTGAATGGTTTTATTATTTGAAAAATTTACATTGTCATCTTTTTTGAAAATTGCACAAATTATAATAGAATATGCAAAAATTAATACAGTAAATAAATTAATTTTAAGATTCATAAATTTAGTCTTTTGGTTGGTTTCAATGCAAAGGTAAAAATCATAAACTATAGATGCAAGTATATACGACTTTTTTTTCAATTTAGTAACATTTCAAATAAAAATTTACATGTTAAAATTAAATTTTCATCCCTTTCTTTATATAATATTTTAGCACTTGTCATTATTTAGTTTGCTTATTTAGAAAATCTTATAGTTTTAAATATATCTCAAAATAAATATATTTTTTTTAGAAAATAAGTCTATACACTATAAGCTAATGCTTTTTTATTTTAATGTATAAAATTTAATTTTGCTTATTAAGATGAGAAAAACAATTTTATTAAGTGCTTTATTAATAATATTGAGTGTTTTTAGTATCGAAGCTCAAAAGAAAAAAAATATGAAAAACATTAATCCTTTACTATGTAACCCTATAGATGGAACTTGCGAAACCCCACAAAATGATAAATCATCATCAAATTCATTTATAAATGAAAAGCATAAAAAGCCTATTAAAGTTATATATTTTACAGACCCGATTTGTTCTTCTTGTTGGGCAATAGAAGCTCAATTAAGGAAAATGAAATTAGAGTATGGAAATTTGCTTGATATAGAATATCACATGGGCGGTTTATTACCAGACTGGAGTTATAATAGTAGCGGTATTAGTAAACCTTCTGATGTTGCAAAGCATTGGGACGAAGTTAGTATTTACTATGATATGCCAATTGATGGGGATGTTTGGCTAAGTGATCCTCTAAACTCATCGTATCCACCGTCAATTGCTTTTAAAGCTGCCCAAATGCAAGATGATAATAATGCAATTTTATTTTTGAGAAAATTGAGAGAGTTTGTTTTTTTAGATAAAAAAAATATAACAAAATGGGAGTATATTCAAGAAGCTGCAATAGCAGCAGATTTAGATACCTCTAAACTAAAAAATGATTACGAAAGCGCTGCAAAATACTTATTTGAAAATGACTTGCAATTAGGTAAAGCTTTAGAAGTAAGAGGGTTTCCTACAATGATTTTTAAAAATGAATATGAGCAAAATGAGCTTATTTATGGAGCTAAACCTTATACAGATTACACAAAAGCTATTCATAAACTATTACCGGAGGCTAAAAAACAATCTTATGACAATAAGTGGGAAAACTTATTTCATTTTTTTGAAAGCCTGACGGCAAAAGAATTTTCGGAATTAAGTAATATAGATAGAAAGCATGCAGAACAAAAATTAAATCAATTGACAGAAGAAGGATATTTAATGAAAAAAAATATAAAAAATGGTTCGATTTGGTATGTAAAATAATTTTTTAGTATTTAAAATTATGATAAATGATGTCGTCACAAATATTACCAAAATAAAAAAAAGAATAAAAGATGCTTGTGAAAACATTGGAAGAAAATCCGATGAAGTAAAATTATTATTAGCGACTAAAACTGTAAGCCCTGAAATAATCAAGATAGCTTTACAAGAAGGTGAAACACTCATCGCTGAAAATAAAGTACAAGAACTGAAAGCTAAATATGAAGCCTTAAAAGATATAAATCATACAAATCATTTCATAGGTCATTTGCAAACAAATAAAATCAAAGATATTTTAAAATATGATGTTGATTGTGTCCAATCTGTTGATCGGTTTGAATTAGCAGAAAAGCTTCATCAACGACTTCTTTTTGAAAATAAAAAATTAGAAATTTTTATTCAAGTCAATACATCATTTGAAGAAAGTAAATTTGGAGTAGAACCTGAAAAAACACTCGATTTGATTAAACAAATTGCTGAACTGGATACTTTAAAAATAAAAGGCCTGATGACAATCGGTCTTTTTAGCGCAGAGCATAAAAAAGTGAGAAGGTGCTTTAGATTATTAAAAAATTTACAAGAAAAAATAATAAAAGAAAATATTCCTAATGTTGAATTAAATGAATTATCTATGGGAATGAGCAACGACCTAGAAATAGCCATTGAAGAGGGTTCGACAATGATTCGAGTAGGAACTGCTATTTTTGGTCAAAGACTTTATCCTGATAGTTATTATTGGAATGAAAGCAATTAACAATAGGTTAAAAAAAGATATTTGGATATATTTGTCTTAAAATAAAATATTGTTACCTTTGCACTCAAATTCATTAGTAAATGTTTTCAAAGTCTTGTGAGTATGGTTTAAAAGCAATTACCTATATTGCTACTCAGTCTTTAGAAGGCATTAGAGTCAAAATTGGTGATGTGGCTGAAAAAACCGGTTCGCCCGAAGCATTTACAGCAAAAATTTTAGGGTTATTAACAAAACATCATATCGTTAATTCTCAAACAGGTCCTAATGGTGGTTTTTTTATTTCAAAAGATACAATGCAAGAAATCAAAATAAATCAAATCGTAAAAATCATAGATGGAGATGAAATATATAATGGTTGTGCTTTAGGGTTGAGCGAATGTAGTGATAAAGAGCCTTGCCCGATGCATAGCCGTTTTACCAAAATCAGAGAAGAGTTAAAAAATATGTTGATTAATACTTCAATATATGATTTAGCAATTGGATTACATGCAGGTAAAACAGTATTGGTAAGATAAAAAATAAAAAATGAGTGAAAGAAAAGAAATAGAAAACCTTGATGATATAAAAATATTAGTTGATAGCTTTTATACAAAAGTTAGAGAAGATAACATGTTGAAAGATATTTTTAATAATGTTATTCAGGATAGATGGCCTCAACATTTAGAGAAAATGTATAAATTTTGGCAGACTGTTTTATTAGATGAACATACCTATTATGGAGCCCCATTTGTACCACATGCAAATTTACCGGTTGATGCAGAGCATTTTGAACAATGGGTAACTTTATTTAATGAAACGGTAGATTATTATTTTATTGGAGAAAAAGCAGAAAAAGCAAAATGGCAAGGAGGAAAAATGGCAGAATTATTTTTATCAAAAATTAATCATTATAGAGGGACTTCCTCCATACCAATTTATTAAATTAAATAACGATGAATATCACAAACGAATCAATTATTGGAGATATAGTAGCAAATGATTATAAAGCAGCGTCTGTATTTAAAAAGTATGGAATAGATTTTTGTTGCAATGGTAATAAAAGTATTGAACAAGCATGCACACAAAACAATATTTCAATTGAAGAATTAAAAAATGAAATATCAAATGCTTTATCTCAAAGCGACAATCAAGGTACAGATTATAACTCATGGCCTTTAGATTTATTGGCAGATTATATCGAGAAAAAACATCATCGATATGTAGAAACTAAATTACCCGAGATTATACCATATTTAGATAAAATAACCCAAGTCCATGGGGATAGACATACAGAGCTATTTGAAATTAATAAACTTTTTAAAGAAACCGCTGCTGAGCTTTCAAAGCACATGAAAAAAGAAGAGCTTATTCTTTTTCCGTTTATTAGAAAAATGGTTGATGCAAAACAAAATGGCACAAGTGTTCAAGCCCATTTTGGAACTGTACAAAATCCAATAAAAACAATGATGCAAGAACATGATAATGAAGGGGAGCGTTTTAAAAAAATTTCAAGTTTGTGTAATCAATATACACCACCGACTGATGCATGCAATACATATAAAGTTACGCTTTCTCTTTTGAAAGAATTTGAAGATGATTTACATTTGCACATTCATTTAGAAAATAATATTTTATTTCCTAAATCAATAAAACTTGAAGAACAATTTACTAATAATTAAACTTTTTAAATATTTATTCACTTAAAAACAAAAACAAAAAAAATGAAAAAAACAATTTTAGCAATTTCAACAGTCGCATTTTTATTTGCAGCATGTGGAGGTCCATCAGAAGAAGCAACAACATCTGAAACACCTGCAACAACAGAAGCACCTGCGGAAACACCAGCAGAAACGCCTGAACCAGCATCAGCAGAAGCAGTTGTAACACTTAACGCCGGAGATGACATGAAATATGACATCAGCGAAATCAATGTTAAAGAAGGTCAAACTGTAAAATTAACGTTACATCACGTTGGTAAAATGCCGGTAACTGCAATGGGACACAATTTCGTTTTATTAGCATCAGGAGTTAGTTTGGAAGACTTTGCAAAAGAAGCAATCAATGCAAAAGACAACGATTATATTCCAAAAGCTAAGGAAAAAGACGTAATTGCACATACTAAAACAATTGGTGGTGGTGAATCGGTTGAAATTAGCTTCCCAGCACCCGCTAAAGGAACTTATGATTTCTTATGCTCAT
The DNA here is from genome assembly GCA_039811265.1 of Chitinophagaceae bacterium. Taxonomy (GTDB): domain Bacteria; phylum Bacteroidota; class Bacteroidia; order Chitinophagales; family Chitinophagaceae; genus OLB11. The sequence goes on from JBDHYI010000014.1 coordinate 18,730, forward strand.
TCCCCGGTCACTCTGCTATGATGAAAGGTAAGTTTATTGTTGACTAATTCAGCCTGACATTTTCTTTTTTTTAATTTAAACTGTGTTATAAGGTTAGGCTTATAACACAGTTTTTCATTTGTAGAATACAGATTTATATAATATGTTTAAGACAAATAGAGGAATTGAAGTATTCTTTTATGACTGGATACGATTTGGATTGATTAATATAATATTCGTAGCAATTTGGGGGACTATGATGCGATATAATATGTTGCATGAATTACCTTTTTTTCAACAGCAAAATTTACTTCATGCACATTCACATTTTGCGTTTGGGGGATGGATTAGCCATTTTATTTATGTTGGATTAAGTTATATAATTTTGAAAAATACAAATTCTGCCAAAATAAAAATTTATAATAGAATTATAATAGCGAATTTGATTAGCGCTTATGGAATGTTAATTGCATTCAGTATTCAAGGTTACAAAGCTGTATCTATTACTTTTTCAACAATGTCAATTGTTGTAGCTGTTATTTTTGCGTTATATTATATTAGAGATAGTAAATTTCTTCCGAATGATTTTGCAGCCAAACCCTGGACATTAGCTTCTATTTTTTTTAACGCATTTTCTATTTTTGGCCCCTTTTCTTTGGCCTTATTGATGGCAAAAAAAATAACAACACCTACTTATAATTTATCATCTATTTATTATTATTTACACTTCCAATATAATGGCTGGTTTTTCTTTGCATCAATGGCCATGTTTATTGCTTTGCTTTCTAATCGAATAAAAAATTTAAACAGAGATTGTTGGATTTTAGCCGCTTGTACCGTAATTACTTATCTGTTATCCGTACTTATTTTAAAAGTAAAATTACCACTTTGGGCTTATCTTTTAACAGTGCTAGCAGCATGGGCGCAATTAATTATATGGTTTGGGATACTGATAAAAATTATAAAATATTGGAAAAATTATAAAATCAAATTAGAAAAAGGAATTTTGATTTTAGGAGCAATTGTTTTAGTAAGTACAAGTTTAAAATTTATTCTACAAGCATTATCTGTATTTCCTATATTAAATGATTTGGCATATCAATACAGGCCTTTTGTAATAGCCTATTTACATTTAGTTTTAATTGGGATTTTCTCATTATTCATTTATGCATATTCTCTAAAGCAATCTATTATAAGCTACTCTTTTGAAAACAAATTTTATATAAGCCTTTTCGTAATTGGATTCTTGATTAATGAGTTTTCATTAGTATTAGAAGGAGTTGGTTGGGCAAATAAAATCAATGTGTTTTACTTGAATGAGTTCCTTTTACTTGCCAGTTTGTTATTACTTTATAGCGGCTGGAAAATTTATTTACTATCAAGAGCAAAACAGTAATAATTGATATTTCAGGTGCTATTTTAAAGAATTTAAAACTTCTAATAAAACACTCGCATTGTTAATATTTGGCACTTTGCTTGCGTATAATAGCGTAAGATTCTGTGATTTTGAAATAACTTTTAACCTCTTCAAATCCTCTTTATGTGACTGAAGTTCTTCAATATATTTTTGTTTAAATTGTTCAAATAAATTTTCTTGATGATTATACCATTTTCTCAATTCATTTGAAGGAGCAATTTCTTTGTCCCATTCATCAAGTTTTGCATTTTCTTTTTTAATACCTCTTGGCCATAATCTGTCAATCAATACTCTGTATCCATCTGTTTCTTCATAAACATCATAAATTCTTTTAATTTTAATACCATAATTTTTTTTCATAAATTTTTCTTTCAATAATATTTCAAATTTACAAAATAAAAGATTAATATTACCCTATCAAATTTGTATTTGACATAGAAAATTAAACACATAATTTTAAAAAACTTTTTATGAATAAGAAATTAGGGATTGCTTTTTTGATTATATTACCGCTTTTTATGTATTCATGTTCTGGAGGCGGAGGAGAAACTCATAATATGCCTGTTGTTGATAAGTCTATGATAGAAACACCAAACGGACCTGCTCCATCTTATGACCCTACTCGAGGTGAAGGAAAATTTGATTCTACGAATTTACAATTAGGTCCATTAGATGCATCTATGGCAACCAAAGGTAAATCTATTGCAGAGACAAAATGCGTTTCTTGTCATAAAATGACGGATGAAAAACTGGTTGGTCCCGGATGGAAGAGAGTGACAATAAGAAGAACTCCATATTGGATTATGAATTTTATTACAGATCCAGATCCTATGATTGATAAAGATCCGGAGGTACAAGCTCAATTAGAACTTTGTCTTGTGAGAATGCCAAATCAAAATTTGGTTGATGATGAAGCGAGAAGTATTCTTGAATTTATGAGACAAAATGATGGTCAGAAATAGTAATTAAAATTCTTCTATTTTAATTTTACATAATTGGTAGTATCAAAAAAATGAAAATATTTAGGATTTAAATCCGTATAATCAAAACTACCCCATTTTGTTAAGAAAGATTTGTTTGAGGATAAAGCATAATCAAATTCATTTTCTTGTTCTTCTATTATAATAGATCGTGATGTGTCGGTCTCTATTGTAGATAATAGCCATATTTCATAAGATGTACTCCATGTCATCATTAAGGTATCTGATGGAACTTGTGTATTAGGAATTATCAGCTTTTTATTTGATAAATTATTTGTGTTGGAAATTATATTCCGATTCCAATTTAAACGGGCAATATAAATGTCGGATGTATTAATTATGCGAAAGGAACATACTAAAGAAATCAGACTGATTATTCCAAATTGTATAGATTTATTTTTTGCAAAATTATAAATTTCATAAGTAAAAGGAAGTATTACAATATAGGCTAATAATTGATATTGGTTTTCTATATAAAATTGATTTGCGCCATTAGGATAAGTAATATTTATCAGTAATGTAGTTGCTATAAAATAAGCTATTACCAATGTCAATTTTAAGAAGTTTCTATTCCTTAAGAAATAAATTACTGTGACAATAAAAAACAGTAAAAGGAAATAGTAATCTTTAATAAGATAATGGAAAAAATATAGATTAGATTTTAATGTAAAATAGTCAGGAAATAATTTTTTAAAATTATGTAGTCCATCCATTGCCTGACTATCATATTTTGTTTTGAAAAAAATAGCTTTTATTAGATAAATAATTGAAAACAAAAATACCTGTATATAAATTTCTTTTCTTTTATTTTTATAAATAATCCAAAAATAAAATAGTGTAAAAGAAAAAGGAATAAGCATTAAAGGATGTGTAAATGCAAAAATTGAAATCAGTATTAATGAGATGGAATAGTACAAATAAAGATTATTTTTTTTGCCTTCTAAATAATTATCAAAAAGAGCTAAATAAATAAAGAAAAAAGCCATTGCCTGTGGTAATTCAGACTGTATCCAGTAAAAAGTATGGGTAGTCATGAGTACTGCAAAAAAGAGATATGCTATTGCAATTTTTTGATTTTTTAATATAAGCAAAATCAATAAAAAAACAATAAATGGCAATAAAACAAAACTCATTGAATAAGCAATAGTTATACTTTTTAGATTTAACCCTAAGTAAGCTGATGATAAAGGAAATAGTTGTGTGAAGAAAGCACCAAAACGATAATTTTGAATGGCAAAATCGTTATCTTTTAAAATATAAAATAAATGAAATGCAATATCTACAAAACATGTCCGCTCTTTGTAAAAAACAATAGACAAAACCAATAATAAAAAGAAACTGATAGCACCAATTAATAGTATAGCTTTCTTATTCAGCAATGCTTAAAATTTAAAACTGATGTATTACCGAAGACAATTCTTTTATTAAAGAAAGTTCTTTTTCAATTGCATTACCTACAACAATAATATCGGCACCGGCTTTGCATTTAAGAATAGTTTCTTCACTGGATTTAATACCACCGCCAACAATTAAGGGGATATCAATATTGTTAGAAACAGCACGTATCATTTCATCACTGATTGGTTTTTTAGCACCACTTCCGGCATCCATGTAAATGATTTTTTTGCCTTGCATTTCTCCAGCCATAGCAGTACACACCGCAATGTCTTTTTTATCGTGAGGGATGGGAGCGCTATGACTCATATAAGATACCGTAGTAGGTGCCCCAGCATCAATTATCATATAACCTGTTGGTATAATTTCTAATCCCGATTTTTTAATCATAGGTGCAGAAATAACATGTGCCCCTATTAATAATTCAGGGTTTCTCCCTGATATTAAAGAAAGGTAAAATAATGCATCAGCATATTTACTAACTTGTGAAGGGCTTCCGGGAAATAATATTATTGGAATTTGAGTATGTTGTTTTATTTTTTTTATGCACTCGTCTAAATGATCGGTAAGCATTATACTACCACCGACAAAAATATAATCTACTTGTGCATCGTTGCATAAATGAGTGATGTTTTCAATTTTATTTAATTCCAATTCATCAGGGTCTAATAAGACGGCAAACCCTTTTTTATTAGTTTTTTTTAAATTGTAAATACTTTGATATATTTTCCCTTCATTCATGTCGGGCAAAGATATTTAAAATATCAAATTAATTATGTTTATTTTGTTTGAAATCATTAATCTATTTCTGATAATTTAAATAAAAAGGTATAATATTTAAAAATTATTTTTTGATTAAATCAGGTCTTCTTTCTTTGGTGCGAGCTAAAGATTGTTCATAACGCCATTCTTCAATTTTCGCAAAATGACCGCTTAATAATACATCCGGCACTTTCAAATTTTTAAATTCTACCGGTCGGGTATAAATAGGAGGTGCTAATAAATTATCTTGAAATGAATCAGTAAGAGCAGAAGTTTCATCATTTAAAACGCCGGGTATTAATCGTCCTATACTATCAACTAAAATGATAGCAGCTAACTCTCCACCACTTAAAACATAATCGCCGATTGATAATTCAAGTGTTACATATAAATCTCTGATTCGTTGATCAATTCCTTTGTAATGTCCGCAAATAATTATCAAATTATTTTTCAAAGATAAATTATTGGCTTGTTTTTGATTATATAAAGAACCATCCGGAGTTAAGTAAATAACTTCATCATAATCTCTTTGTGATTTTAATTCTTCAATCACTTTACTAAGCGGCTCACACATCAAAACCATCCCGGCCCCACCACCGTATTGCATATCATCTATTTGCCCATACTTATTAATTGCATATTTTCGCAACGGATGAATATAAATTTCTAAATGTTTTTTTTCTTGCGCTCTTTTTATAATGGAATGGCTAAAAGGGCTTTCGAGTAATTCCGGAATAACACTGATAATATCAATACGCATTATGATAAAAGTTGAAGTCTTTGATTTATGATTTGTTCTATGTCAGAATCACTTAGTTCAACTTCTTTCACAAATGAACTACCCGTAATTTTCTCAAAAAGTTCTATATATCTTTCAGAAATTTGACTTATAAAATCATCATTCATTTCAGGGATTTTTTGACCATCTAAACCCATAAAGTTATTAGCGATTAACCATTCTCGTACAAATTCTTTTGAAAGTTGTTTTTGTGCAATACCTTTTTTTTGATTTTCATCAAAAGCATTAGCGTAAAAATATCTTGAACTGTCCGGTGTATGGATTTCATCAATTAAAGTTATGGTATTTTCGATTTTTCCAAATTCATATTTGGTATCAGCCAAAATCAAACCTTGTTTTAAAGCCATTTGTTTTCCTCTTTCAAATAAAGCGTATGTATATTTTTCTAGTTGAGAATATTCTTCTTCCGTAATAAGATTCCTTTTTAAAATTTCTTCGCGACTTATATCTTCATCGTGTCCCACATGCGCTTTGGTAGTTGGGGTTATGATGGGAGTTGGAAAAAAGTCATTTTCTTTCATTCCTTCCGGTAATTGTACGCCACAAAGTGTTCTCAAACCCTTTTTATAAGTACGCCAAGCATGTCCTGTTAAATTACCTCTTATGACCATTTCTACCGGATATGGTTCGCATTTTTTACCAATGGTTATATTGGGTAGTGGAACATCAATAACCCAATTAGGAACGATATCAGCCGTTGCTTTTAAAAAATAAGATGCAATTTGATTAAGTACTTGACCTTTGTAAGGAATCGGGTGGGGGAGTATCACGTCAAAAGCAGATATTCTATTGCTGGCTATCATTACAAGATATTCATCTTTGATAGTATAAACATCTCTTACTTTTCCTTTGTAAAAGTTCGTTTGATTATGGAATTGCATTTGAATTAATTTTAATAAAAAAAATTATATATACATTTTCATAAAAGTAGAAATGCTATCCATGATATGATTTATTTGAATATCATTTAAACCATGATGACAAGCCATAAGCATACCTCCTCTCATCACTTTATCTGCTTCGGGATAACCATTTTTTGAAGTTCTACTTTGTATATTTTTAAAGCCCGGTTGTCTTAAAATATTACCTGTAAAAATAGTTCTTGTTTGAATATTTCTTTTTTCTAAAAAGATTTGTAAATCTCTTCTGATAAAAGGAGAATTATCACGTAGTGTAATAGCAAATGCCAACCAGCCTGTACGCGAGTTTGGCAGTTGATTAGGTAAAATAAAAAAATCTTCATATTGCTTAAAGAATTCTCTTAATTTAAGATAATGTTGAGTTCGTAAATCAATATTATTTGGAAGTTTATTAAGTTGAACTAATCCGAAAGCTGCACCCAATTCTGATGGTTCAATATTGTAACCGGGCTCTTCAAAAACAAATTTTGCATCATAAGGAATACCATCAACTTCAACATTAAAGCGGTTTTCAATGGCTTCACTTTCTATAAATAATGATGAGGAACGCCCCCAGCTTCTTAATAATTTACCTCGATTATAAAATGCCTCTGAATTAACACACAACATACCACCATTTCCTGCACAATTCATGATGTGTGAACCATAAAAACTTGTTGTACTCATATCTGTAAATCGACCACTGCTGGCTCCGTTTATTTCAGCACCAATAGTATCGGCACTATCTTCTAAAATGAACAAGTTATATTTATCCGCAATTGCTCTTATTTTTTCCCAGTTCGGTAAATTACCAATAAGATTAGGAATAATCATAGCCTTCGTTTTTGAGGAAATCATTTCCTCTATTTTATTGTGGTCAATATTATAAGTGCCTTCTTTAACATCTACAAATGCCGGTATCCACTTCTTTTTTACAATAGGAGCAACGGTAGTTGAAAAAGTCAATGCCGGAGTAATAATTTCACTTCCTTCATCAAAATTCATTAGGTCTGCTGCAAGATATAAAGCACTTGAACCGGAATTCACACCAATTCCATATTTTTTATTATATAGTTTGGCAACTTTATCTTCTAATTCTCTAACATGCTTACCCATTTGAGTAGATGTTTTTAATACATTCACGACAGCTTCTATTTCTTCTTCACCGTGAACAGTTGCGCCATAAGGAACATAAGGGTATTGACTCATTGTTTTTTATTTTTTATTTAAAATATATGATTTTAAGGCAAATGTAAAGATTGTTTTTAATTAGGAATGATAAAGTTTCTAAAGAAAAATTAAATTCTAATAATTAATTGTTCAAGCTTATGAGGGAGTGAAATTCTGAATTAGGAAGAACTTATAAAAAGAATGCCTTATTAAGAATTTTCTATAAATTTATAATAATATCTCATAAGCAATAAGTGTAATATTGACTTTAATAAAAAAGTTCCAAAGCATACTTTGGAACTTTTTTATTTTGGGTGGGAGTGCACGGGTTCGAACCGCGGACCCTCTGCTTGTAAGGCAGATGCTCTGAACCAGCTGAGCTACACTCCCTACTTGTTGTTTGGGAGTGCAAAGATAATAGAACGATTTATTTCACCAAATTTTTTTTAAAAATTATTGAAAAAAAAAACTTATTAAATGAGTTATAAGTTGTTTCTTACATTTTATTATTTTTTTAATAGAATAAATTTCTATTTACTTTCGTTTATAAAAAAAGAACCGTTCACTTTGTGAACGGTTCTTTTATAAATAAATTAATTCGATTATTTATTTTTTAAGAAGTCTGCTACTTTATCCTTATGCACAATTTGTTCTTTAAATGTATAAGCGCCTGTTTTTGGGCTACGCACTGCACGAATAACTTTAGTCCAGTTTTTTGCTTCAGCAGCCGCTTTAGCGTCTTTTACTTTCGCGTTTTTTGATGCAACTTTTGCCATAGTTTAATTTTTTTTAATGAATTATTTGATTTCTTTGTGAAGAGTATATTTTTTCAAAATAGGATTGTATTTTTTTAATTCAATACGTTCCGGAGTATTTTTTTTATTTTTAGTAGTGATATAACGGCTAGTACCCGGCATATTAGAATTTTTATGCTCTGTACATTCTAAAATCACTTGAACTCTATTTCCTTTTTTTGCCATTTTTGCTATTTTTTAATAATGAAAAGATTAAATTTTTTCGCCGGCTGCTCTTAATTCTTTTACTACCTGATAAAGACCAACTTTGTTTATTGTACGCATTGCATTAGTCGTTAATTTCAATGTCACCCATTTATCTTCTTCAGCTAAATAGAATTTTTTACTTTGTAAATTTGGCATAAAACGACGAATACTTTTCTTGTTTGAAAAAGAAACTTTATTTCCCTTTAAGGGTGTTTTACCTGTAACTTGACAAATTCGAGCCATGACTTAATTTTTTTGGGAATGCAAAAGTAAGTAATTTTTTGTATTCAAAAAAACTATTTTATTAATTATCATTATTTTTTTTAAAAAAGTTTATTTGTTAAAGTCTTTTGTAATTATTTATAAAATAAAAAACAAAATTGTTCGTTTTTTTTCTATTATTTTGCTAACTTATTAAAACACATATTTTTTAATTATGAAATTGAAAGCTCCTGTTAATGTGAAGTGGATAGCTGAATTTATAAATGCACAATTATTAGGAGATGATACGATAGAGGCTAATGGGATAAACGAGGTACATAAAATTACACCCGGTGATATTTCTTTCGTTGATATAGAAAAATATTATGATAGGTTGCTTGGAAGCGAAGCCGCTGTTATTATTATGAATAAGGTTGTTCCTTGTCCGAAAGGGAAAGCTTTATTAATTTGTGAAGATCCGGCTGCTGCTTATGTGAAATTAGTTAAATATTTTTGTCCGTTTGAACCTTCGTCGCAAATGATAAGTCCGACTGCTGAAATAGGCGAGGGGACTATCATTCAGCCAAATGTTTTTATTGGAAATAATGTTAAAATCGGGATGAATTGTGTAATTCACTCCGGAGTAGTTATTTATGATGGTACGACAATCGGTAATAATGTGAATATACAAGCAAACTCTGTGATAGGAGGCGATGCTTTTTATTTTAATAAAAGAGAGCATGAGGAAGTCAAATATCTTAAGTTAGAAAGTTGTGGAACAACAATTATTGAAGATGATGTTGAAATTGGTGCATGTTGTGCCATTGACAGAGGAGTGAGTGGAGTAACTCAAATTGGGAGAGGCACAAAGTTGGATAACTTTATCCATATTGGACATGGTACAATAATTGGAAAAAATTGTCTTTTTGCTGCTCAGGTAGGTATTGCAGGCAAAGTAATTATTGGCGATAATGTTTTGTTGTATGGTCAGGTAGGAGTTTCAAAAGATTTGACAATTGAAAGTAATACAGTAGTGCTTGCAAAAAGTGGCGTTGGCAAATCATTACCGGGAGGTAAAGTGTGGTTCGGTATTCCGGTTCAAGATGCAAAAGAAAAGATGGAGGAATTAGTTTGGGTAAAAAGAATTCCCGAACTTTGGGATAAGCTTAAATAATTTCATTATCGCATACCAGGTATTTTCATACCCATACCGCCCATTTTATTCATCATTTTCATCATTTCCTTCATTTGCTCGAATTGTTTCATAAAGGCGTTGACTTCTGCAATGTCTTTTCCACTTCCTTTAGCAATTCTCATTCTTATTCTAGTTTTCAACACTGGGACACCCCAAAATTGCTAAAAATATCACAACTCAAACATATTCACCAATTCATGAAATTATGAGATTTTAAGTATTATAAATAAAAAAGGGCTGTTTTAACAGCCCTTTTAAAATCAATTAATTTGAATTTATAGTTTTGTTAATTTTAAAACTAACTTTTCAGAATTTTCATCATCAATAATAACTAAAGTGTAAGTGCCATTTGTCAAAGATGCGATATTAACTATGTTTAATCCTTGATTTGATTCTACAGTTAAAACCTGTTGTCCCATTAAATTATACACTTTTATAGTTTCTGTTCCTTTTAAGGATGATAAATAGACAACGTCGCTTGCTGGGTTAGGATAAAGAACAACAGCATCAATCGCATTACAATCAGCAGCTTTAGTTACTTTTTGAGTTCGACTGTAAAAATAGGAGTTATCATTATCTATCACTTTCAAACGATAATATGCTATTCTACTATTTTGAGTATTACTTACAGAATAAGTATGACTATTAATGTTATTATTAGCAGGAACAGTTCTTAATGTATTAAAATTTAAGTTATCCAAACTGTATTCTACATTAAATTGTTTTATATTAATTTCCTTTTCAGTTACCCAATTAATTTCTACGTTTCCACATGATTTTTCAATTGCAGTAAAGGAAGTTAAATTTAAAGGTAAAGGAGTACTTGGGGCTACTAATATATGTATGGTGGCAGTTGAAGCCGCTTGCGGGATTCCATCATCAATAATTGAATATTCAAATTCAACAGGTCCTACATAGCCTGGAGCTGGTGTAAATGTGTAACTACCATTTGTATTTAAATTCAATATTCCTTTTCCATCCACAGTATCAATTTTTGCAATTACATACTGTCTATTACCTTCTGGATCAATATCATTTGCTAAAACTCCTCTCTCTTCACTCATTACTAATTGAACATCCATGTTGGTGTAGGCATAGTCATCAACAGCTAATGTTGAATTTGGAGTATTTGGTGGTAAAACATAAACATACACCCATGCTGTATCACAAAGACCGGATAAGTTTTCACATATTTGATAAGAAAAACTATCTTTTTCATAAAAGTTTGGATTAGGAGTATATACGATATTATCATTTGTATCTACTGAAATAATACCATTTGTAGGCGGTGTAACATAGTTCGGCGTGCCTAAGATGCCATTTTCATTTGAAGGAGCATCATTTTTCTTTACTGGAATTGTTACGGAATGCGGTACAATAGGATCTCCGATTACAGTAGCAATGTCATTATTTGCCAATGGCGGATTAATTATATTATTTAATCCAAATACGAAAATAGTTAATTTCTCTTTCATGCAATCACTTGATTGTCCAGGTAAACAAGCACTTACATAAAACTGATAACTACCTTCTTCAGAAGTAATGAATGTATATTTTCCATTACTATTCATTACCGGCAAATCTGCTGTTGGGTTTGTTACAAATGGAACTATATTTCCGTAAGTCGTACCTGCTGGAATCAAATCATTTGTACTTACATCTCCGTTTACAGGTACATTCACATACGTTACGTTAAAGTCAGGACGGGTAGATAATGTAGTTTCTGTAACTAATATATGTAAGGTAGCTTTTGCACTTGCACTCGTTGCATTATCATCATTTACTGTGTATTCAAATTCTACAGGTCCAACAAAATTTGTTTCAGGCGTAAACGTGTAACTACCATCTGCATTTAAGTTGAGGATACCTTTACCGGCTATTGTGTCATTTTTTGCTACTACAAATTGACTATCACCTTCAGGGTCTGTATCATTTGATAATACGCCATTTGAAGCAGATACAACTATTTGTTTATTTTTAGGTGTTGTTGTATAATCATCTGCTGCTAATGTAGTGTTTGGGATTGAATTTGGTAAAACATATACAAATACCCATGCAGTATCACATAATGCGGAAGGTGTTTCACAAACTTGATATGCAAAACTATCTTTTCCATAAAAATTATCATTTGGAGTATAAACGATATTTCCATTTATATCTACTGTTGTATTACCATTTACAGAAGGAGTTACCACACTTGGTGTTCCCAATGTTCCATCTAAATTACCGGGTTTATCATTGCTTTTAACCGAAATTGTAACAGGAGATGGATTTGAAGGTGAACCTTTAGTAAAGGCTATATCATCATTTGCAACAGGTGGATTATTATTTATATAAGGGTCTAATACAGTAATTGTTAGTTTTTCTGTAGCACATCCATTTACTTGTCCCGGTAAACATACAGGAACATTAAATTGATATGTACCGCTTACTGAAGTAACAAAACTATATGTTCCATCATTATTGATTGTGGGCAAGTCTGCACTTGGGTTATTTCCTCTGATTGAAGGTGTTCCATAAGTTGTACCGGGTACTATTTTATCATTTGTACTTACATCTCCGGTTACAGGTACATTCACATACGTTACGTTAAAGTCAGGATAGGTACTATAACAATTTAGTCCATCACCAATTGATGATCTTGTGTCAATAAAGGCTCCGTAAACTCTTATTGTGGATAACACACCAACCAATTCACCCATTGAAATTTGGACTTCGTCAAACGGTTTTGTTGTAATAAAGCCAATATTTCTTGCTTCATTCCCTGGTCCAAAGATATTAATTAAAAGAGTTAAATCAATTAAATTACCACCACTTCTTGACTCCTGCAATACGCCATTATTATAGGTTTTTATAGACATTCCATTTAAAATACCAAGATCTATTAATCCATTTGCATTGCGAACAATGAAACCGGCAAAAGTACCTGCAGGATATGTTTGAATCGGATTGACTACAGAAATAGATGCTTTTGTTAAGGCATTAGCAACAGTGCTAATTTCCGCATATTTTGTGTTATCAGAATCCAATACGTTTTCAGGGTTTTTAACATCGGAACCAACATTTGCAATACCTAAAACTCCTGTTCTTGAAGCATTAATCACAACCGGATGTGAACCGTATTGTAACATGGATGATTGGTTACAAGTGAGGACTGCAGGGCATAGGTTTTCAAATACTGCACCATGAACTTTTACTATACCTAAATCAACTCCGACAGGTTTTTCTATAATTAATTTTACTTCATTGAAAGTAGTGTCAGAAACGATTCCTACAATTTGTCTTGTAGTGCCGGTTAATATTGATGAATTAACATTTACTAATAAAGTAGAAGGATTAGATGTTTGAACAACATTTCCATCTTTTAATAATTGAACTTTATAATTATTTAATAGTGCAACATCGAGCAATTGGGCTGTTGAGATTTCAATCCCCGCATAAGTATTCTTAGGGTAAATAGTTAATGCATCACCAATAGTAAATGTAGCTGTGCTGAAAAGGCCTACGACTTGGGTAATTGTAGCAACAGTTAAAGGGTCATTATCAATGGCATTATTCCAATTGTTTATTGTTCCAACATTTCCTACTCCCGAAATACCCGTATGCTTACCGTCAACATATACCGGATAGTCGGGTGAGTACAAAGAAGCAGGCATATTGCATGTTAATGGGAGCCCATTACAAAATTGATTGATAACTAATCCATAAACGCGAGTAGAAGAAAGTAATCCTACATTTGCCAATCCATAATTAATAGATAATCTAATTTCATCATAAGGTTGTTTCGCAAGCATCCCAACTGTTCTTCTCCCAGAACCAATTATTAATGGAATTCCGATATTAACAAGTTCACCTCCTATTGCACTTTGAACTAATGTATCATTTCTATATAATTCTACCTTAATCGCATCTAAAACTCCTACATCAACTAAACCAACCGTTTCTAAATCAAATCCTGCAAAGGTATTTGCACCAAATTTGCTTAAATGTTTTTCTACAGCAATCATCACCGTTGAAGCTAAGCCACCTGTCGGTTTATTTATAGTAGTATAATTTGATTTGTTTGCATCTAAAATATTATTTAAATTAACAATTGAATTTCCCAAACCAATTCCTATAACACCTGATTTGCTTTCATCTACTGTTAATGGATAATCCGGGATTGTTAAAATATTATAAGAATTGCATGGCAATGCAGGACCTTCACAAAATTGTTTCACGATGGCTTGATAAACATTTGTTGTTGCTACTCCTAATTTCACCCCACTTACCGTGATTCTGATTCTATTATAGGGTTGCGATGTAACAAAACCAATCGTGTGTTTTCCACTTGCGCCAAAAACTGTACCATCTATGAATAAGTTACTACCACTTTTCTCTTCTAATTTAGTACCATTTAGAAAAGTAGTAATTGTTATATCATCAAACAATCCTAAATCAACTAAACTATTGCTTGATATTTCAAAACCAGCATAAGTTCCGGCATTAAAAATATCACTATTAGCTCTTACTTCAAGCCACATAGGAAATATTTGTAAAGCCGTCATAATGATTTGTGCTGAATTGTTTGTGTTAGCATCAATCAAATTCGCTTCCCCACAAGCACCATATAAAAGAAGACAACCGGAGCTTGCCGTTGATAGATTCGAAAAATTTCCTGAAATTAATCCCGTATTTTGATTGCAACTTTGTGCAATCGTTTTTGTACTAATGAAAAGGGAACATAGTACAAATAATAAATAAGTTTGAATTTTTTGATACATTTTAATTTGATTTTTTTTTAATAAAATTTGTTGTTTCATAGTTTGGTATAGTTTTTGTAATATACTATTTTATTTTATTATTTAGCAAATATAAATATAAAATAATATAAAATATATACATAAATACTAGGTTACATGTTTTTATTTATATCATTTTTTAAATAAAATTACATAAATAGCTATAACTCATAATAAATATAACACTTGTTTAAACTATTTTTTTTAGTTTTTTGCATTCAGCATTAACATTATATTTAAAAATATATTATAATTTAATTTCAATCCTATCAAAAAATATTTTATAAATATATAATTTGGGTTGAATTTAATCTTGAGATGTTGTAAAACAAAAGCACCCCTACAAATGTAAATGTTACTTTATTCTTCCAATATTTTTGTAAATAATTATCTCTTAAAAAAAATGATTGAGAAACGCAAAATTTATAAGCATTAAAGCAGCTATTAGGATAGGTACTTCATTAGTTCACGTTGATTGAGCTAAATATAAAACAGCAAAAGATACAAGTCATAAGTTTGGTTATTCCGATTTAAGATGCAAAAGAGAAGATGGAGGAATTGGTTTTGGTAAAAAGAATCCCCGAACTATGTGATAAGCTTAAATAATTTCATTATCGCATACCGGGTATTTTCATACCCATACCGCCCATTTTATTCATCATTTTCATCATTTCCTTCATTTGCTCGAATTGTTTCATAAAGGCGTTGACTTCTGCAATGTCTTTTCCACTTCCTTTAGCAATTCTCATTCTTCTTTTTTGATCAATGATTTCAGGGTTTTTGCGTTCTTCAATTGTCATTGAATTAATCATTGCTTCAATACCTTTGAATGCATCATCTGAAATATCAATATCTTTTATTGCTTTGCCCACTCCCGGTATCATAGCTAATAAGTCTTTGATATTTCCCATTTTTTTAATTTGATTTAATTGATTTTTAAAATCTTCAAAATCAAATTTATTAGCTCTAATTTTCTTTTCTAATTTTTTTGACTGCTCTTCATCAAACTGTTGTTGTGCTCTTTCAACGAGTGTTGTAATATCACCCATCCCGAGTATTCTTTGCGCCATACGTTCAGGATAGAAAATATCAAGGGTTTCGAGTTTTTCACCCATACTTACAAACTTGATGGGTTTATTGACAGTATATCGAATAGTTAAAGCAGCACCACCACGAGTGTCACCGTCTAACTTAGTAAGGACAACTCCGCTAAAATCAAGTTTGTCATTAAAATTTTTAGCTGTATTGACTGCATCTTGACCGGTCATTGAATCTACAACAAATAATATTTCATGCGGGTTTGTTGCATTTTTGATATTAGCAACTTCTTGCATCATTTGTTCATCAATAGACAAACGCCCGGCTGTATCTATTATAACGATATTATTTCCATTTTGTTTTGCAAATTCAATTGCATTTTGAGCAATGGCGACTGCGTCTTTATTCTCTCTTTCTATGTGTATATCAACACCTACTTGATTTGCAAGAACTGTCAATTGGTCCATCGCTGCGGGTCTGTATATGTCAGCAGCTACTAATAGTGGCTTTTTCTTTTTTTGGTTTTTTAAAAAGTAAGCTAATTTTCCTGAAAAAGTTGTTTTTCCGCTACCTTGTAATCCGGCTATTAAAATGATAGTGGGGTTGGCACTGATGTTTATTTCAGATTCAACACCACCCATTAGTGTAGCCATTTCATCTTTAACAATTTTTACCATTAATTGTCCGGGAGAGATAGCTGTCAATACTTTTTCTCCTAAAGCTTTTTCCTTAATGGTATCGGTAAATTGTTTAGCTATGGTATAGTTTACGTCTGCATCTACGAGCGCTCTTCTTATTTCTTTTATGGTGGTAGCTATATTAATTTCTGTTATTTTTCCTTCACCTTTTAATAGCTTAAAAGCTCCTTCTAATCGTTCTGTTAAATTATTGAACATATTGTTTCCGTTTTTATTTTGGGCGTGCAAATTTACAATTTCCATGAATACTTTTTATGAAAATTGTTTTAAAAAAAAATCTTTATAAGTTTTATTCGAACATCATGACATATATCCAAATATTGCTGTTTGGTATATTTAAATCTGTATTTTTTGTGGGAGAACCTGCTTTTGAATGTTTTATAATTAATTTATCCAAACCTACCGATGCTCCAAACATAAAACCTCTTTCAGTATATGTTTCGTCGGCAGTTATAGTGCATGTAAGTACTCGTGAGTATTTTCTATCAAATTTAACTTCTATTGTGTTAAACGTAGGTTCTGTTATTGTTGGATTTAAACCAATAGAACGATGTCCGCTATTATTAATTAACTCCCATCCATTAGATGTCCTACGTATTACTCCTGCTAATATATGTATTTTTGAATGTGTAGAATCGTTCGTCTGAATAACTAAGTTGCTCATGTTTTTTTTGTGAAATTATAGATAAAATCAAAAATTTCAAAATGACCAATTGATTTATTCGTTTTGTAAAATTTCAAATTTTGATTTTGGTTTTTTATCCGTCAGTAATCTGAATTGTGATAAAAATTTATTTTCATTTGTTATTTTGTCAATAGGTATAAAAACTTGCTTGGGAGTTTCTATGAAGGTGATTCTTTTTATTTTGTTTTCCTCTTTAAAATAAACAACGATTTCACTACTTTCAGATTTGTTTAAGCCTACATATCTTTCATCATCATCTTTGCCATAATAAATACTTTCTGCATTCTGATTTACATGGACTTTGTATAAGTCCTCATTTTCAAAAAAAGCGTCTATGTAGTTACCTCCAATTTGATCGTACAAACCTTCATATCCTGAAAAAGAAATTAAAAGCGAGTTTCCGATTAAGTTAATTTCATGTAACTTACTATTTGTTGTTTTAATAAATATAGTATCTGCATCGGCTTGTTGTTCTTTGCTCCATACGATAGGCTTTTTGAATAGTTTAAAAGTAGAGTCTGATTGTAGATAAACAATACTATCACAAACAGCTTGCATGGAATCACTAAAAATTTTTACATGATGATTTCCTATAATTGTGTTATGGTCTTCTTCTCCTTCTATGTTTTTGAAAGTTGAATCAGCATAAAGCAAATTGTAAACCCAAATTGGATTTTCATTTTTTTTATTATTGATATTGATAAACTTTAATTTGTTTAAATCTCTTTTCCGAATATTCATCAACGTATCAGCTCTCATGAATAAACTATCTTTATCATTCAATGTAATCAATTTTGGGTTTTCACTTGCCAGCATAAAGTTTGAGTTTTCATTAAACTCAACTATATTGGCTTTTAAAATACTTTTTTGTTCAGTGTCGATAATAACTACATTATTAACCGCTCTCACATATCCAACTAATTTATTATAAACTGCCTCATGTGCATATAATTTATTTTTTCCGTTTTCTTTTTCTATTACTACGTTTTTGCTTGCTTTACCATTTCCTGTTTTTTTATTATAATCTACTCTTTCTGCAAAAAGCTTTGAATCGTTTTTAATATCTGTTATTTCAACTTTTCCTATAGCTGTGGCATCTCCGGTTTTGTCATTATAATTGAGTTTGTTTCCTATGATTATTTGATCTTCACTTTCGACACTGGTACGAGTATTGAAGATAGCTTGTCCGCTTTTTGAATCATAAGTACCGTTTTTACTTTTTATAGTGCTATTATTAGTAATAATCGTAGATTCATCAAGGATTTTTACTACTTTCGTTTTTATATTGTAAGTAAGTTCTTTTGATTCAATTGTATAATCAGTATTAGTTACGAATACATTTTTTTTGAAGTATGTTTGTTGGCTATATCCATTATAGCTACCTTCTTCACTACTGATGGTTGTTTCTTTTGTTTGGATAGTACCTGAGTGATAATACTTTCCGATTTTAGTTTTTATATTATAGGTTAATTCTTCGGTGTTTAAAGTATTTTCACCATCAATGATTTGCACATTTCCTTTCATGTGAGCTGTATTGATATTGCCGTTGTAATTAATAAAATCGGCATGAGCTGAAGATCCGTTCGCCTTGCTTATATTGACGTTTCCATAAGATTCTATTGAATTGTTTTCAAGGTAATAATGAGCGCTGTCGCACGTCATAGTAAAACCATCATGTTCAATAATGACTGTTCCTATAAGGCTTTGAAAATTCTTTTTTCCGTCATTGTATCCTACTACAGTATCTGCGTGTGATATTTTTATTATCTTGAGACCTGTAGTGTCAAATTCAACAACTTTTATTTGAGAGAAAAGTTTATCGCTCGAAATAAAAATAAGAATAAAGAATAATATAGTTAGCAGTTTCAAAATGAGATATGAATGGATTATTTTCAATTATTCATTTGTATTGGGTGCCGGTTGAGGTGGGCATTCATTTTTTTGTTTCTTTCCAAAGATATTTACATTGATATATCTTGAAGGCCTTGCGTTGATGTCATACAAAAGATTGTTGGCAGTAGCTAAAGTGTTTTTTAGATTTTTATAAAGTTTATCATCGTTCATTAATAAAGCAATAGACCCGTTGCCATTATTAATTTTGTTAAGTGTAGTTTGTAAGTTGTTTAATGTATTTTTTAATTCATTTACGGTTTGATCAAAATTTACTTTGCTCAAATTATTTGTTGTGTTTTCAGCGTTTTCTAATATCTTATTTATATGATTGTTGTTATTATTGAGGTTAGCCGAAAAAGAGTTTAAGTTGTTTAATATAGAAGTAATTTTTGATTTTTGTGTATTAAGTTCATTTGCAAATTGACTGAATTCATTCATAGTTTTATTAAGATTTGCAATAGCCTCTTTTAAATTACTTTGCGTTTGATTATCCAAAATGCTATTGATGTTTTTTATTGTATTATCTAAATTTGATATTACAACATGAGCATCATCAATAGCCGGAGTTAAACTATTTCCAACAGTTTCAATTGTACCTAATTCAATTTCGCCGGTTAATATATCGTCATTTTTTATTTCAGTAGAAGAATTTCCTTTTGTAATACTGATAGCTTTTGTTCCTAATAAATCGAGGGTAACGATTTTAATTTTTGAATCATTAGGGATTTTTAAATTCTTATCAATGTTCATTTCAACTATAACTTTTCCGGGATTGTTTTTTGATAATTCTATGTTTGAAACAGCTCCTATGTTGAACCCTTGTAATTGTACGTAACTTGCCGGTGTTAAACCTTGTACATTGTCATACTCTGCTTTTATAGTTTTGGTACTTGAAAAAACACCGGTTCCTTTTAAAAAATTATAACCAAAAATAAACATTATTATAGCGATAATACCTATAATACCTAGTTTGATTTCTTTATTAAATTTCATTTAAATTATTTTAAGTAATGTTTTTTGTTAATTTTCAATTTTGATTTGTAAAGGTTCTTTTTCTGATTCGGCTTTGTAAAATTTAATCCCTTCGAATATAGCTCTTGCTACTTCATTTTGACCTTCTTCTGAGTTTAAATAATTTTCTTCTTCAATATTGTTTAAGTAGCCTATTTCTACTAATACGCCCGGCATGGCACTACTGGCTAATACCTGTAAGCTTTGTTGCCTTATCCCTTCTGTAACTCTGCCTTGATTTGCAAATTCATCATTTATTTTAGTACCAAAAACAATACTTTGTGCTAAAAATGCTTGGGAATATTGAGCAATTATCACAGCAGTTAAAGGGTCATTAGGGTCTAATAATCCTTGATTATCTTCTAAGTTATTGGCATTTCTACCGATAGCGCCTTCTTTTTCATCAATTCGCGTTGGCCCACAAACCAATACAAGCGTACCTTTTACGGGAGAGTTTCGTTTTGGAGTAGAATTTACATGAATTGAAATAAACAAATCACCCTTTTCTCTGTTACCAAATTCAGTTCGTTCAATTAATTCGGGATACCAGTCATATTCTCTTGTATAGGCAACTTTTACTTCCGGTAATTCTTTGTTGATGAGTTTTCCTAATTTTTTGGCTACTGCAAGTGTTATATCTTTTTCATAAGAATAAGTGCCTCTACATCCCGGATCTTTTCCGCCATGCCCAGCATCAATAATTATTTTGTTTACTTTCTTTTTTGCAAATGATGAGTAAGGAATGCTCACTAATATAAAAGCGGCAACTATGAAGAAATATTTTGATATATAAAAAAAGTTTTTATTCATAATTTATAGCATTAGTTTTCTTTTAACCCTTAAAATATTTCACTACTAAAATGTTTCTTATTTTTGGGGCTTAAATTTTAAATGCAACAAGTGCGTAAAAATAGGTATATTTTATTTTTTAAACATATAAAATGGCTCTCATTTTTAGTTATTTGTTTGCTGTTTCTGAATAATTTAACAAGTGCGCAGGCTGTTAAGATAACTTATCCTGATACCAGTAAATCACAAAAATCCATTAATACCTTTATAGATACGACAAAAGGAAAGGATATAATTAAAACAGATACATCCTCTATCCCTATATCACCTGATAAGATTGATTTTGAAGTAAATTATATTGCTAAAGATTCGATTGTGTATGATGCTGAAATGAAAAAATTAATACTCTATAATAAAGCAGAAATAAGCTATGATGATATTAAGGTAAAAGCAGATTTGATTGAATATTTGCAAGATTCAAGTTTGTTATCTGCTTTTGAAATCAAGCCTGAGGTAGAAGATACATCCAAAGAGAAACCTCGTATTTTTCAAGGGAAAGAATCATCTACTTTTAGTACTTTATATTTTAATTTTAAATCAAAAAGAGCATTGGTAGAAAATGCTTATTCACAGTATGGTGAAGGATTTATTTTAAGTAGCCAGGTAAAACGGAATAATGACAATTCGATTAATGGTTATCGTAACGTTTATACTACTTGTGACCAGCCTACTCCTCACTTTGGAATCGCTGCAAAAAAAATAAAAATTATACCTAATAAAGTGGCTGTTACAGGACCTGCGAATTTGGTAATAGAAGAAATCCCAACACCTTTATTTTTACCATTTGGTATGTTCCCTTTAAAACAAGGTCAAAGAAGTGGATTCAAATTGCCTACTTATGATATGAGTGAAAATTTAGGTTTTGGATTAAGAGAAGGAGGTTATTATTTTGCTATCAACGACCACATAGATTTATTGGCGTTGGCTGATATATATGCCTTAGGGACTTATCGCGTTGGCGTTGTTAGTAATTATATTTACAGATATCGTTTCAATGGAAGTTTTAGTATAAATTATGCTTATAATAAAATTGGAGAAAGTTATGAACCGGGAAATCAAATAAGCAAAAATTTTTTTATTACATGGAATCATTCATTAAATCAAAATGTACTGCCGGGGAGTAATTTCTCTGCAAGTGTCAATGTAGGTAGTAGCCGTTATCAGGTAAATAATACTTATGATGCTAATTTGTTTTTAAACAATGTTTATACCTCCAATATTTCCTATTCAAAAACATGGAAAAATAGACCATTTAATTTTTCAGCAGCATTAAGACATTCTCAAAATACACAAACCAGATTAGTAAATTTAACTTTGCCGGAGTTAAATTTTTCGGTTAATCAATTATCTCCTTTTCAATTCCGGAAAGATATTGTAAAACCAAGATGGTATGAGAAAATCAATTTATCTTATCAATTTAGAGCGATTAACCGATTAGATTTTTATGACTCGATTTTTAATATCAATAATTTAAAAATGAGTGATTTTAATAATGGCTTTGTACATTCCTTGCCTATTAGTGCAAATTATAATGTCCTTAAATTTTTTAATCTTGGATTTAATACGACTTACAATGAATATTGGTACACTAAAAAGATGTTTAAACAATATAATTTCATTGATTCGAAATTGGATACAACTTTGCAACATGGCTTTTTTACAGCAAGAGATTTTGGTGTATCGGCAAATTTATCTACAAGAGTTTATGGTATAAAAATGTTTAAAAAAGGAAGTATAAAAGGTATTCGGCACGTGATGACCCCGACGGTTAGTTTCAGGTATAATCCCGATTTTGGTAGCGGTATTTTTAATTATTATTACACTACATATAGCAACCAAAATTATTTAAAGCAACGATACTCTTATTATGAAGGCGCTCTGTTAGGAATGCCGCCTGATGGTAAAGTAGCGGGTGTTAGTTTCGATTTAGGCAACACTTTACAAATGAAAGTTAGGAGCAAAAAAGATACTGTGAATGGTACTACTAAAGTAAGTTTGATAGATGGGTTGAACATAAGAACATTTTACAATATTGCAGCAGATTCTTTTAAATGGAGTAATATCAGTCTGTCATACAGAAATACTTTTTTTGATAATATATTGGTTTCTGCCGGTATGTCTTATTCGCTTTATGCTATAGACAAAACAACGGGGAGGGTGTTGCCAACTTTTGAATATAGTTTAAATAAAAAATTGATGCGTTTTGATAGAGCTGATATTACAATAGGAGGTAGGTTGCCGTTAGCTAAAAATAAAAATTCAGCAGCTCAATCTAATCAAAATGAAATGAAAAATTTGGGAATGAATTATGATAATTATGCAGATTTTAATATCCCTTGGTCTTTAAATTTTAATTATAGTTTAGGTATTACAAAACGCTATCTTGTTGCACAACAAAAAGATACTTTACAACTCAACCAAGATGTAAATTTTAACGGAGATGTAAATCTTACTGCTAAGTGGAAAATTGGTTTTAGAAGCGGTTATGATTTTAATATGAAAAAATTGACTTTAACAACATTTGATATTTACCGAGATTTGCATTGTTGGGAAATGCGCTTAAATATTAATCCGTTCGGTTATAGGAAAAGCTATAATTTCTCATTGAATGTAAAATCATCTGTCTTACAAGATTTAAAATTAGTTAGGCGTAAAGACTTTAGAGATAATTTTTAGTTTCGATTTGCAAAATCTAATTTTGAATAATTAATTATTTAGCCATTTTCAAAGTAGTATTTTTTATAGAAAATAAAAAAACTAGTCCTATTATAAAAAACACAGATAAACCCAAAGCTGAATTGCGCATACTCCCCATAACTTGTGCAATTAATCCAAAAGATAATGTTCCACACACAATTCCAATTTTGTCACATACATCAAAAAAACTAAAATAGGATGCAGTGTCTTCTGTCGTTGGTAATAATTTAGAATAAGTAGAACGAGATAAGGATTGTATTCCGCCCATTACAAAACCTACCGAGGTTGCCAAAATATAAAACTGATTTATAGTTTGTATAAAAAAAGCAGATATGCAAATTCCAATCCATGTGAGCACTAATAAAATTAAAGCTATTTTGTTTCCAAACTGATTCGATAATTTAGCTATAATCCAAGCACCTACAATAGCTACTAATTGAATAATAAGAACAACTATTAATAATTGGGTTGTTTTTAATTTTAATTCATCGGCTGCAAAATAAGTAGCCATATACATCACAGTTTGCACACCCATATTGTAGAAAAAAAATGCAGATAAATATTTCTTTAATTCACTATAATGCTTTAAATCATTCCAAACCTTCATTAGATTTTTATAACCGGAACTTAAATAATTTGCAGTACGTTCAATAGTATTATTATTATTTTCATTTAAGACTTTTAATGGAATTTGAGCGAAAAGTATCCACCAAATTCCAACGGCTACAAATGAAATTTTTGTAGGGAATGAACCCAATTGCCAATTTAAATTTTCATTTAATAATATAAATGTTAGACATGCAAGCATTAAAATCACACTTCCAAAATAACCCATTGCAAACCCTTTAGCACTCACTTCATCTTGTTTATCTTTTGATGCTATTTCCGGTAAAAAAGCATTGTAAAAAACAATACTACCACAATAACCAATAGATGCTATAACAGAACAAAATATTCCCCATGATAAATTAACTTGTTCTAAAGAATTTTTTTTAAAAAAATATAATCCTATGCAAGCCAAAGCGCCCATGTAACAAAAAAATTTCATAAATTCTTTTTTGTTTTTTTTATAGTCAGCGATGGCTGATAGCAAAGGAGATAATATGGCTATAATTAAAAATGAAAATGAAATAGAATAAGATGCTAATGAAGCAGATAAAACTTTTACCCCTAAAAAATCAACTTCTTTTGGTACAATAGCAGTATAATAAGCAGGAAATATAGCACTGGTAATGATTAGTGAATAGGCTGAATTTGCCCAATCGTAATAAGCCCAAGCTTTGATTGTTTTTTTATTGTTTAATTCCATCTTTTTGCTTTAAACTGGCAATGCGAATATGAGTATTGCATTGAGCTATTTCTTGTTGCTCATTACTGGCTACTATGACTATTCTATTGTCTGTATATTTTTCCATTAATTGATGGTAAAGATTTATCCCGTCTTGGTCTAGATTACTACAAGGTTCATCTAATAATAGGATAGGGGTGTCACTCATAAAAGCTTGTAACAATTTGACTCTTTGTTTCATACCACTTGAAAATTTTTCTATTGGTTTGTTTTTAGCTTCATCCAAATTGACGAGGGATATCATTTCATGGATACCGATTTTATTTTTTTTAAAAGAAAAATGATATTCTAAAAATTCAATCAATGTCATTTCTTCAATTAATTCCAAGTAAGGGGCAGCTATTGATATGTATTGAAAAAGTTGATCGGCTTCTATTTTTTTATTTTTGATGACATAAGAAATAGAACCTTTGTTGGGAGATAAATAAGATGAGATGATTTGTAAAAGTGTAGATTTGCCGGAGCCGTTTGCACCAATTAAAGCATATTTATTATTGAGCTCAAAAATTAAATTTACACTCGTAAATAATATATCCTTATTAAATTTTTTTTCAATATTTTCTAAAACGATTCTCAAAATAGAATAATCTTTAATATTGTCCTGTACTTAATAAAACTAATGTACAAGCTTCAAGGATTTGAATATTATTTTTACTTGCTAAATTTTCAAACTCATCATTTTCAGTGCCGGGATTAAAAATGATTCTTTTCGGTTTTAATGATAAAATATAATCATAATATTCTTTTTGCCTATCGGGATTTAAATAAAGAGTAACCGTATCAATATTTTCAAATTGTACTTTGTCTGTAATGATATCAACATCACTTACCTTTCCTTTTTTATTTCCAATGGCAAACACCGGATGATTGTGGTTTAATAAACTCATGATAGCTTTATAGCTGTACCGTTCAGGTTTTTCCGATGCACCAATAACTAAAGTATTTTTCAAATTCATTTCTATTTTATTGATAATTCAAATATACAATTGCTTTTTCAATTATCGAATTTTAGATATGTTTATCCAAATTGAATTACCTTTGTAAAAAAATTAGATATGAAATTATTTTATTTACTTTTCGCAAGTTTATTTTTATCTATCAATATAAATAGCCAAGTGCTAACAAAATTAAGTGCAAAACCCGATCCAAATAAAAAACTTATTACAGCCGATGTGTCTTGCGGTGAATGTAATTTCGATTTGGAAGGAAATGATTGTGATTTAGCAGTAAAAATTGGTGATAAAGCTTATTATGTAGATGGTGTAGGTATTAAAGATTATGGACATCCTCATGATAAAAATGGTTTTTGTGTAGCTGTAAGAAAGGCTGAATTACAAGGAGACATTGTTGATGGACGTTTTAAAGCAACTTACTTTAATCTTCTAAATGATAAAGGTAAAAAGACTAAAAAATAATTTAATAAAAAAAGGATAACTGTTTTAGTTATCCTTTTTTTATTAAATTGAGATGATTAAAAATTAATCAATCTTTTTCTGCGTATTTCTTTCAAGAACTTCATCTATCATTCCATAAGCTTTTGCTTCTTCGGCAGTCATCCAATAATCTCTATCAGAATCTTTTTCTACTTTAGCAAATTTTTGACCACTATGCAATGAAATAATTTCATACAATTCTTTTTTCAATTTCAGAACTTCTCTTACTGTAATTTCCATATCACTAGCTTGTCCTTCGGCACCGCTTAATGGTTGGTGTATCATTATGCGTGAGTGTTTAAGTGCTGTGCGTTTTCCTTTCACACCGGCACACATTAAAACAGCAGCCATACTTGCGGCAATCCCGGTACAAATTGTTGCCACGTCGGGTTGTATAATTTGCATAGTATCATAAATACCCAAGCCGGCATACACTCCACCTCCCGGACTGTTAAGATACATTTGTATATCACGATTTCTGTCGGTGCTTTCCAAAAAGAGCATTTGTGCAGTAACTATGTTCGCAACATAATCATTGATTCCTTCTCCTAAAAATATAATTCTATCCATCATTAATCGAGAAAAGACATCCATTGATGCTACATTCATCGGGCGTTCTTCAATGATATATGGGGTAAGATTCGTTGGAAATTTTCTATTTAAGTGAGATGTGTAATTGTGCAAAGTGGCACTACTAATTCCGATGTGTTTGACTGCAAATTTATTAAATTCGTTAGAGTTCATATTTTAATTGTTCTTGTTTTAAAATTAATAATTGGCTAAACTATATTAAAAAAAATGGTTAGCGTAATTTTTTTTTTATAAATAAAAAAATTATTCTTCCCAATTGGTTTTATATCTTTTCATTCTATTGGCAGCACGAATAAGTTTACCATCTGCATGCTTTTTTTCTGAAGGGCTCCAATAACCATCAGCATCCGCAGATTTTAAATATCTTTTAATAGTGATTTGTTCATTCATTAGTTTTCTATATTCGGTTTCTGTAATTTGATTTCGTTTGTAGGCCCTTTTTATAGTTCGCTCCTGTTTTTCTTGTCTTTTAAAGTATGAGTTTGGATTTTGAGAAAAAACATTTTGTGTAATAAAAAATATTGCTATTAATAAAAAAGCTTTTTTCATAAAGAAATTATTTTATTTCAAATGTACAAATTTAAGAACTCTGTTATCATTTTTGGTATTAAAGAAATGGTTAAAAAAGCTATAAACTTTTAGAAAAATCATAAAGCGAAGAATAACATTCATCAATTAATTTATCTTCTATTGGAGAGGATTGAGTAGTTGTTAAAAAAATTGTTTTCATCCCTAATTGCTTACCAAACTGCATATCAGAAAGGTTGTTGCCAACCATATAGCTTTTTTCAAATTCTATAAGTGGAAAGTCTTCTTTTGCTTTTAATCCCATTCCAATATTGGGTTTTCGTAGTATAGCATCATCTTCTATATCAGGTGCATAATAAAAAGCATCTATTTTGCAATTTATTTTTTTTAATATTTCTTGGAAATGATCATGGATTTCTTGTAGGTCATCATGTGACATCAATTCTCTACCAATACCTCTTTGATTAGTTACAACTATTATTTTATCAAAATGTTTTTTGAAGATTTTAAAAGCGTCTAAAGTGTTTTCATATAAAATGAATTCATGTTTATTTAAAACATAACTATTTTTTTTTTCTATATTGATAACTCCATCTCTGTCTAAAAACAAGCTTTTCAAGTTTTTTAATTTTTAAAGAGCAAAGTTAGCACATTAATATTGACTTTGAAATTAAGCCCCTTTAGCTTATAACATATTAATTAAGCAACACAGAATTTGTTTTTTTTATTTTACTTTTAAAATTAGTAATTACTTTTACTTTATGAAAAAAACATTCATTGCCTTTATACTCATATTTTTTTGCGATTTTGTGTTTGCAAAAAATAATTATGGAACCGATTTTAGCATTGGTTTAAAGGGAGGTGCAAACTTTAATAAAATAAACGGTAAAGGATGGACTCAACATTTTTCTACTAATTTACAAGGTGGATTTTTTGCTTATATCAATAAAAAACATGCCGGCGTTCAATTAGAGGCTTTATTTGTTCAAAATTCAATGACGATAGATAGTAGTTTTTATGGTTTATATCAACAATATACAAATAGTATCAATGATAGTTTGTCCAAAGGTAGTTTCCAATTTAATACAATATCAGTACCTCTATTATTGAATATAAAATTAACACAATGGTTTTGGGTCCAAATAGGCCCGCAATTTGATGCAACAGTTGATATGATTGATAAAAATAATATTTTGAAATCAGGAAACAATATTATAAAACAAGAGAACTATAGCGGTGTGGCCGGTATTTGGTTTCAATTTGGAGGGAAGGCACCTGTTTTAAGATTTAACTTTGGAGCGAGATACATTACTTCATTAAATAACACAAATCCTTTTCAAACAAATGATGTTTGGAAAAACCAACGCATACAATTACATTTAGGAATCAGCTATTAATTTGTATTATGAATAAAGATAATTTTTTCTTAGGGCTTATTTTGTCTTTGATATTGCCTTTAATAGGTATTTTAATTATTTATGCAATCAAATATTTACCGCAAAATATATCATTAAATGAATTTACTTATTTATTAAGTTCAAACCAAAGTAATATTACCCGCTTTGTATCTTTGGGTTGTATCACATTAATTCCTTTAATTGCTTACTATAATAAAAGAAAAAGAGTGAGAACTTTGTACGGGATATTTGTATCAATCATGATTTATTCTATTATAGCAGTAGGGTTTAAATTTCATATTTTTTAAAAATAAATATTGTGAAATATTTTTTTATTGTAGGAGAGGCTAGTGGAGATTTACATGCGGGTAACTTGATTTCTTTTTTACGTGAAAAAGATAAAACAGCTCAAATCGAAGGGTGGGGAGGCGATAATATGTTGCGTGAAAATGTAATTATACATAAGCATATTCGAGATTTAGCTTTTATGGGATTTGTAGAAGTCATTAAAAATATTCAAACAATTATAAAGAATTTTTCTATTTGTAAAAAACAAATTGATTTTTTTCATCCGGATATTATAGTATTGATAGATTATCCGGGATTTAATTTGCGTATGGCAAAATGGGCGAAAAAAAGAGGTTATAAAGTTGTTTATTATATTTCTCCTACGATATGGGCATGGAATGAAAAAAGAGTTTTTACTATTAAAAATTATGTAGATAGAATGATCTGCATTTTACCATTTGAGAAACAATATTATTCAAAATGGAATTATGCCGCCGACTATGTTGGAAACCCAAGTGTAGAAATAATCCAAAAAGAAAAACAAAAAGAGAACCCGCTTAAATTTTCAAAAAAAATAATTGCGTTATTACCGGGGAGCAGAAAACAAGAAATCGAAATGATGTTACCTATAATGTTGAAAGCAATAGAAAAGTTTAAAGATTACGAAATCGTTATTGCGCAAGCTCCTAATTTGGAAACGAATTTGTATGAAAAATATTTACATCCTAATTCTTCCATACAATTAATTCAACATCAAACTTACAATATTCTTAAACTGGCAAGTGCAGCTATTGTTACATCCGGCACTGCAACGTTAGAAACGGCTTTATTTGGCGTACCACAAGTTGTATGTTATAAGGCTAATTTGTTCTCATATAAAATAGCAAAATTTTTGATTAAGATAAAATATATTTCTTTAGTGAATTTGATTTTAGAAAAATCAGCTGTAAAAGAATTAATACAAAATGAAATGACAGCTGATAACATTTACCGAGAGCTAAATTTATTATTAAATGACGATAACAGAAAAAAAGAGATAGAAACAGATTATTTAAAATTATCCACGCTTTTATCAGAAGGAAATGCAAATGAAAAAGCTGCAGAAATTATATATCAATCAGTTCTTGAAAAATAATTTATAAATTATTATGATAACCCCAATCAGAAACATAAAAATTGAAATTCTGTTCATGCCATGCATAAATTTAATATTTAAATTATGAGGAGCATTAGGGTTTTTCTTTTTAAGATACAAATATTGTAAAATCTGTTGAAAAATTGAAGGTTGTTCCATGATACGAATTTACATGATAAAATTTATTTTCAAGTGAATGATTTATTTATTGCAAAATAAATTTTATCATTCATGTATAAATAAAATAAAAAAGGCTATTTCAATTTTGAAACAGCCTTTTTTATTTTATTTAAGTACTAATTATTTTTTCCAAAGTCCACGACCGAAGTACCAAGTACATCCGAAAGTTAAAGGACGGATTACAGAACTTGTATTAGCATTTGTATTTCCGATTACATCAAAATTAAAATCTGTTGTGTTTACAATTGGATCAGCAGGCGCTGTTCCATCCGGATCCCATTTAGAAGTAACTACATTTAAACCTGCTAAATCAGCATGGAAAGCAAACGCGTTGTATGGAGTAAAAGTGAAACCAACATTTACACCTCCGCCAACACCGGTTCTATTTCCTGATAAACTTTTGTCGCGAGTAGTGATTGAACCTACAACGTGATCTACATTTTTAGTTCCTGTTGAAATACCAATATTTCCATAAGTGTAGAAAGAGAACCAATTATTTAATGGGAAATATTTTTGTAAATATATTCCAAAATGAACATCAGTACGATCTCTTAAATCTTTTATTAATGTTGGAGTTTGTACGCTTACATCTTCATAAGTACCATAAGCAACTCCGAAATTAGCTCCTAATTCTAAATTGTCGATAACCATATAACCAACAGACGGTCTAAATAAGAAAGATGTTCCTCTGTGGATTGCATCTCCATCTGGATCCCATTTTGTTGTGCCTACATTCATTCCGAGTCTTACTACTACGTTACCTTGAGTTGTAGCAGTTCTAGTTCTTTTTCTCTGTGCATCTACCGAAAAAGCTGAAATAATCATTAAAGAAAAGATAAGTAATTTTTTCATATATATACTTTTATTTTGTTTTATGGCTCAAATGTATAATAAGTTTTTTAAATTTTATAACTTTTTTAGAATTTATTTTTAAAAATATATTTTACCTTAGTTCTTTAAAATTTTAAAATAATATGAAAAAAATATTTATTGTAATTGGAGTTCTTATTGTATTAGCCTTTTTGACCGTTCGTCCTTATAATAATTTAGTAGCTAAAGATGAAAATGTAAAAAATGCATGGGCTAAAATACAAACTCAATATCAAAGAAGAGCAGATTTATTTTTAAATCAAATGGAAATTGTAAAAGGAGCAGCCAAAAATGAAAAAGAAATTTTAGAAGGAGTTACTAAAGCTCGTGCAGGCATTATAGATGCTCAAGAAAAAATGCAAACAGCTTCTACACCACAAGAGCTGGATAATTATATGAATCAAGCAAAACAAGCAGCTATGAATTTTAAAATACAAGTTGAAGCATATCCTAATATCCGTTCTACTGATGCTTTTTTAAATTTTCAGGCTGAGGTTGCCGGTACAGAAAACAGAGTGTCTGTTGCACGCAATGACTATAATGATGTAGTACAAGATTATAACACAACCGTAAGAATGTTCCCAAACAATATCTTTTCTAAATTTTTTGGAATGAATGTAAAACCAATGTTTGAAGCCGAATTATCATCTCAAAGTGCACCAAAAATCTCATTTTAATTTTTATAGATTAATCAATTTTTGATTATGTTGAAACTTCGGAAAACTTCCTATTTTTTTAATAAAAAAGAAAGTGAAGAAATACTGCGATGTATTCAAGAATATGAAAAAAACACTTCCGGCGAAATTAGAGTTTTTATAGAAAGTAAATGTCATTATGTGGATACTTATGATAGAGCAAAAGAATTGTTTTTAAATCTTCAAATGGATAAAACAATGAATAGAAATGCAGTGCTTGTTTATATTGCTTATCAACACAAAGAATTTGCATTTTGTAGCGATGAAAATTTTTATAGAAATACAAATAAAATATTTTGGGATAAATTAAAAAGTAATCTTTCTGAGAATTTTAGAAAAGGAAATAAAAAAGAGGGGCTAATAAATTGTATTCATAAAATAGGAAATGAACTTTCACTTTATTTTCCAAATAATGGAGAAAGAAAAAATGAATTACCTGATGAAATTATTTTCGGAAAATGAATTATTTAATAAAAATATTTAGTGCTTTTTTTCTTCTCATTTTAAATGGGAACTATCTTTTTAGTCAAAATAAATTTCATGCTCAAGTACCTGATTTGCCGATTACACCTGCTCTTGTAAATGATTTTGCAAAAATGCTTACTTCAACAGAAGTGGACATGTTAGAAACTAAGTTGTTTGCTTATGAACAAGAATCATCGAATGAGATTGCCATTGTTACCGTGAATAACTTAGGCGGAATGGATATCGCTCAATTTTCTGTTGAGCTGGGTAGAAAATGGAATATTGGAAAAAGAGATAAATTGAATGGAGTGTTGATATTGGCAGCGAAAGAAGAACGGCAAATTTTTATAGCCCCCGGAGCTGGATTACAAGGCGTTTTACCCGACATGATTTGCAATCAAATTGTAAGAGAACAGATCGTACCTAATTTTAAACAAGGTAATTTCTATGATGGTTTTAATGAAGCAAGCGATAAAATTATTGCTTATACAAGAGGTGAGTTTTTTGCTGATGACAATGAATTAAAAACTATAGAAAAAAAGCCAATACATATCATTCCACTTTTTTTACAAGCATTTCTTATTATGGCTATTATATTTTGTATAATTCTTTTTGTTCTTTTAATAATAAAAACTAAAGGAAAAACGTATATGAGTGGTAAAGGGTATCGGAATGATGATGATGACTTTTGGGGAGGCGGTTTCGGTGGCGGAAGTAGTTACAACGGAGGCTTCGGTAGTAGCAGTAGCAGTAGTAGTAGCGGTGGTTTTGGCGGTTTCGGTGGTTTTGGTGGTGGTGGGGGAGGATTTAATGGCGGTGGTTCCGGTGGAAGTTGGTAAATTAAATTTTGTAAGTAACCCCTAAATTTAAGACTTGTTTTAATTGAATCCAACGTAAAAAAGTATAGTCATAACCAGTTATATTACCATTGGCATCTTTAATTGGTTTTGTTTTTTGCCCTGGTTGATCATTGTCATACATAATTGTAACTCCTAAACCTACACCAATAAATTTATTAATTTTTAAAGCAAAAAAGTTATCCCATAGTATATCAATATTTCCCGGATTATCTTTTACTAATATTCCATTAATTGTTTTGTTTTTAGCCAAATAGTTAGAATATAAATCTAAACGAGTTGTATATAATAAGCTTTTAGTGATATTAGTTCTGTATTTAGTTGTTAAATAAGAGCCTACTTCAAAACGGGTAGTTTTTCCTTGTTCTACACCAAAAGCACTACCGGCAGTAGTATATTTAGCATTAACTACTGTGAGTCTTGCAGCTAATGGAGAATAGAATATTGAAAAATTTTCATTGGATCTATATTCTACACCTAAAGCTAATGTAAAATATCCTGGAGACATGAATTGTGATATAGGGTTGTTTTTCCAATTAGCGAGTTCATAATTATAACCTTCAGTAAATTGAGATTGAAAACGAAATAATCCGGTAAAATATGTATTATTTTTTAGTTTACTTTTAGATGTTGTCCATGATTTTGGTTGAAAGCCATATCTTGAAGATAAATCAATTCTATCATCTAACTTTCTTGGGATATAGTAATTTGAAGCAATATAATTTAGTCCATAATATAAATCTAAAGTGTTTTCAAACATTGTGTTTGCTTTTACTCTACCTAAAAAGGCATTGACTTGTCCATTAATAGCTAGTGATGCTTTTTCTCCACCGGCAGCCCAATTTTGTAACATTGCCTGATTAATACCTAAATTAATTAAACCACCTCTTTTCCAACCTTCATCTTTAGCTTCGACTTTTTGAGTTTTTAAATCTTTTTGTAAATTATCAGAGGTTTTATCAATTTGTGCATTCATACTATTCAATATAAATAGCGATAAAAGTAGGAATATTATTTTTCTCATTTTAGTAGTGTTTAAAGTTATTTATATAGCAAAAGTGCTAACAAAAATTTTGTTAGCACTTTTTTATTTTTAGATTAACAAAAATTTATTTTTTCAAAGCATCTCTTATTTCTATAAGCAACTTATCAGTTGTAGATGGTTCAGGTGGAGGAGCCGGTGCTTCTTCTTGTTTCTTTTTCATTTTGTTCATTCCCTTAATCATCATAAATATTACAAATGCGATGATGATGAAATTTACAACATTTTGTATAAAGACACCGTATTTTACAGTTGCTCCATTTATGGTAGTGGATAACTTTTCAAAATCATTACCGACTAAAGTCCCGATTATAGGCATAAGCATATCATCTACAAGAGATGAAACTATTTTTCCGAATGCCCCGCCAATAATAACGCCGACTGCCATATCCATAACGTTGCCTTTCAAGGCAAATTCTTTAAATTCTTTAATAAAACTCATAAGTTATATATTTTTTTTAGTTAATAATTATAAATTATTTTTTTATTTGTATTATTTCTTTAGTTTTTATCTCCTCCAAATAAACCTTTGATTTTCCCTAATGCATCTTTTGCAAAGTCTTCTGCTTTATCGGCAGCCATACTTAATTTTTCTTTGGCGTCTTCAGCAAAGTCTTCAAGTTTTTCTTTAGCATCTTCAGCAAAGTCTTCCAGTTTTTCTTTAGCATCTTCAGCAAAGTCTTCAAGTTTTTCTTGAATGCCTTCTGCTTTGTCTTGAATTGCTTCGGTTTTGTTTTCTATGTTTTCTTTGAGAGAATCCATGTTCAGACCACTAAACATCGCATCAATATTACTTGCAAATGCCGGAGGTACTTTTGATTTTACAAATTGAACAACTGTATCTACTGTCTTTTTAGCTTGTTCGTTAGTAAGACCTACCTCACTGATAATTTTGTTGATTAATTCTTGCATAATTTAAATAGTAGTTTTTATGTGGAAAATTATTTAGTGCAAAACTATTAAATAAAATTTAAAATGAACTTATTTTTTAAAAAAATGTGTTGTTAATATCCATTACTTAATATATATTTGGTAAAATTTTTTATATGAGATACCTTTTTATTCTTTTTTTTAATTTTGCATTTTTTTCTTCTTTTTCACAATATAAGTACTTGAAAGACTCGAGTTATACAAGCCCTTTCAACTACTTGACAGGAGCTACATCTATTAATAATGGTATGGCTTGGGATGAAGATAATTATCGTTTTCCTATTGGTTTTGATTTTTGGCTTTTTGATGAAAAAATTGATTCAATGTCTATATTTTCGGGAAATATAATGACAAGCCACCCTGACCCTGACAATGCTTCAATTATGAATATAATAGTAGCAAATGGAGCAGATTTAATTGATAGAGATACTTCATTAGCCGGTAGTTTTTCACCTATTTCCAGAACATTAAGCGGAACAGCTCCAAATAGAATTTGCAAAATAGAATGGCGAAATGCAGGCTTTTATAACGGTATGGATAACGGAGAGTATGCAGATTCTATTAATTTCCAAATATGGCTCTATGAAACAAGCAATATTATTGAAGCTCATTTCGGAAATAGTTATCAAATATCAACCAATTCTATTTTATTTGATGATGGACCTGGGGTTTGGTTTGGTGCGATTGATTCATTCGATATCAATAATGGTGATGTAAGGGTATCTTATTTTTTCAAAGGAAATGCCAATACACCCACTTTAGATTCTGTATTTTCTCTTGCTAATATGGTAGCCCCTCCGGGGGTAAATGGAATTCCTCCTTCGGGCATGGTGTATCGTTTGACACCGAAAAAACCAGGGGCAGTCAATACAGGTTATAATCAATCTTATGAGATAGAACCTTTTTGGATAAATTATTTAAATGATTACAATTTAATAAAAGTAGATTTTTTTGAAAATGAAAATGCACCCTATATGATTTATGATTTAAATGGAAAAATTGTTCAACAAGGGATATTATCAAAAGGAGTTAATAAAATAAACACAGGGTCTTTATCTAATGGAATGTATGTTTTGAAAATCCATTCTAAAATTCATAGAGAGTCTTTTAAATTTACAAAGCAATAATATTAAATTAAATATATAAAAGAGCTACCTCATTCTGGTAGCTTTTTTTATAAAAAAAGTTAGAAATATTTTTAATTTGATTGATTATAAGATATAATTTATAATAAAAAATCACTGCCGTCCGATAAAAATGATAGTTAGTGCAAAAAGATGTTTAGCTATCTGAATATCAGGTAGTAATTTTTTGTCGAGAGTTATTTTTAAAAAGTAAGCCCCCACTCGGAGGGTTAAAAAAGGCTTAACTGTTCCAAATTTGTTTGCTTTCTTTGCCAGTCTTTTTCCGGATTTTCCAGGAAGCGGTAAAGATGAAGATAGTTAAATAAGTGGATTCGGCAGAAACTAACCAGATTAGAGAACGCCCACTTTCGTTTTAAACGTTTTTGTACGATGGTCAGTAACAAATTTACGATTAGAGCGCAGTAGATCTGTATTTTGATGGTATTTTCATTGTTTCCGAGAAAATATCTTAACGGGAAGTTTTCTTTGAGTTGCTTGAACAGTAATTCGATTTGCCAACGTAATTTATAAATGGCTGCTATCAAGTCAGGGCATGCATCTTAATACCGCTTTTTCGTTTACCATTAACAGGAGTTTTTCCTACACATTTCATTATGTCCTGAAAAAGGCTGATAGTAGTGCTGTCAAA
>JBDHYI010000015.1:0-54985 GCA_039811265.1 Chitinophagaceae bacterium
GTAAAAAATACAGCCTAAAAAATGTCCACTTGAACAAAAGGTCTAAAAAATAGCCTAATTTTTGTCTATTATACCATACTTTTTTATGGGAAAGTTTTACTTGATCAAAAATTAAAATCCATTATCATTTTTTCACAAATTTTGCAAAAACACATTATAATGGCTAAAGGGCAATCCCAGCTATTAATACTAATCGCATAAAAAAGGCTACCCTTTTTGGATAGCCAAGTTTATTTAACAAAACAAATTTATTGTTTATTCATCATCGTCAAACTGTAATAAATCTTGTGAGTTTCTCAAAATTTCATATTCATCTTTACTACCAACTAAATAATTATCGAATTCTTTCATACCGGTTCCTGCAGGAATTAAATTACCTGTAATTACATTTTCTTTTAATCCCCACATAAAATCAGTTTTTCCTGCAATAGCTGCTTGGGATAATACTTTTGTTGTTTCTTGGAAAGAAGCGGCTGATATCCATGAGAATGTCCCTAAAGATGCTTTAGTAATACCTAATAAATTGGGACTTGATGTTGCAGGTTGTGCATTTCTATATTGTACAAGTGTTTTATCATTTCTTCTTAGCAGAGAGTTTTCTTCTCTTACTTCACGAATAGTAGTGACTTGTCCGGGATGCATTTTTTCGCTATTTCCCGCATCCGTTACAACAACTTTGTCATACACCCAATCATTTTCTTCTTGGAATTCTAATTTATCAACGATATCACCTTCTAAGAATTTAGTATCTCCTGCATCAGCTATCGTTACTTTTCTCATCATTTGTCTAACGATAACTTCAATGTGTTTATCATTGATTTTTACACCTTGCAAACGATATACTTCTTGAATTTCATTTACTAAATATTCTTGTACAGCAAAAGGTCCTTTAATTTTCAATATATCGCTTGGCGTTATTGAACCATCACTTAAAGGCATTCCGGCTTTAATGAAATCTCCTTCTTGAACGATGATGTGTTTTGTAAGAGGCACTAAATATTTTTTAATGATTCCATCTTTACTTTCAATATTAATTTCACGGTTTCCTCTTTTAACACCTCCAAAAGTAATTACTCCGTCGATTTCAGCAACTACTGCAGGATTAGATGGGTTTCTTGCTTCAAATAGTTCAGTTACTCTCGGAAGACCTCCGGTAATATCTCTTGAACGTCCCATTACTCTTGGTATTTTTACTAAAATCTGCCCTGACTGAATTGTATCTCCGTCTGAAACCATTAAGTGTGAACCAACCGGAATATTGTAGAACTTATTATCTTTTCCTTCTACAATGATAGACGGGATTTTGGTTTTATCTTTTGTTTCAATAATTACTTTTTCTCTTAATCCTGATTGTTCATCCACTTCTTCTCTAAATGTAATACCTTCTACAATATTTTCAAAACGAACTTTACCCAGAATTTCAGAAATAATAACCGCATTAAATGGATCCCAAGAACATATTAAGTCTCCTTTTTTAATTTTTTGACCATTTTTCATTTTTAATGAAGCACCATAAGGAATATCGTGGTTCATTAATACTACGCCTTCATCATTGACGATTCTCATTTCTCCCATTCGTGTAATCACTATCACTTGTTCATCACCTTCTTTATTAATATACTTAGTTGTTTTTACACTATCGAATTCAATTTTTCCATCAAATTTCGCAAGCATTTGACTTTCAATAGCCGATGAACTTGCAGCACCCCCAACGTGGAAGGTACGTAAGGTTAACTGAGTTCCCGGTTCTCCAATTGATTGTGCGGCAATGATACCAACAGTATCCCCTGTTTGGGCTTTACTTCCATTTGCTAAATTTTTCCCATAGCATTTAGCACATACTCCACGTTTACTTTCGCATGTCAATACTGAACGAATTTCTACAGTATCTATTCCTGCATCATCTATTACTTTTGCTAAATCTTCTGTTATATCTTCTCCTGCTTTTACAATGACATTTCCAAATGGATCCATCACATCATGAAGGGCTACTCGACCTTCTATTCTATCTGTCAAAGATTCTACGATATCATCGTTTTCTCTTAAAGCAGAAATTGCTATACCTCTCAATGTACCGCAATCATCTTCTCTAATGATTACATCTTGGGCAACATCAACAAGTCTTCTGGTTAAGTACCCTGCATCTGCTGTTTTTAATGCCGTATCTGCCAACCCTTTACGGGCACCGTGTGTTGAGATGAAATATTCTAATACATTTAATCCGTCTTTAAAGTTTGAAAGGATTGGGTTTTCAATAATTTCAGAACCTGTACTTCCGCTTTTACGTGGTTTAGCCATCAAACCTCTAATACCGGATAACTGTTTAATCTGTTGTTTACTACCACGAGCACCGCTATCCAACATCATATATACAGAATTAAATCCTTGTTTATCTTTTGCCATTTCTTGAATGAGTTGTTCTGTAACTCGTATATCTACACGGCTCCAAGCATCAATGATTTGATTATATCTTTCATTATTTGTAATTAAGCCTAAGTTATAATTGTCCCAAACTTCATTTACACTTTCATTAGCTTGTTCTAATAAGGTTTTCTTAATTTCAGGAATAAGTAAATCATCGGGGTTAAAAGATAATCCTCCTTTAAATGCAGTTCTAAATCCTAAAGTTTTAATATCATCTAAGAATTTTACTGTTGTAGGGACATCGGTGTATTTAATAATACCACCAATTATACCTCTTAAGGATTTTTTAGTCAATAATTCATTGATAAATCCAACTTTTTCAGGTGTAAATTGATTAAAAATAACACGACCAACAGTTGTTTCTATCAGTTTATTACTTATTGTACCATCTTCATTTCTTACATTTACTTTTACTTTAATCCAAGCGTGTAAGTCAACGACTCCCTCATTATGCGCGATTATTACTTCTTCAGGGCTGTAAAAATTCATTCCTTCTCCTCTCACCGGATCATTATCTAAGTTCTTTTTCCCTTTTGATAAATAATAAAGACCTAATACCATGTCTTGTGAAGGAAGTGTGATAGGTGTTCCGTTTTGTGGATTTAAAATGTTGTGAGAAGATAACATAAGAAGTTGAGCTTCTAAAATAGCTGCATTGCTTAATGGTATATGTACAGCCATTTGGTCACCATCAAAGTCCGCATTAAATGAAGCACACACTAATGGGTGTAATTGAATTGCTTTTCCTTCGATTAGTTTTGGTTGGAATGCTTGTATCGAAAGTCTGTGAAGTGTAGGGGCACGGTTTAGCAATATTGGATGGCCTTTTAGAACATTTTCTAGAATATCCCAAACTATTGCTTCTTTTTTCTCTACAAGTTTTTTAGCTGATTTTACTGTTTTTACTATTCCTCTATCGATTAATTTTCGAATAATAAATGGCTTAAATAATTCAGCGGCCATATCTTTAGGTAACCCGCATTCATGTAGTTTCAATTCAGGGCCTACAACAATTACCGAACGACCTGAGTAGTCCACACGTTTACCTAATAAGTTTTGACGGAAACGTCCTTGTTTTCCTTTTAATACATCCGATAATGATTTCAAAGCTCTTCCTCCTTCTGCTTTTACAGCATTGGATTTTCTAGAGTTATCCATCAAACTGTCAATAGCCTCTTGCAACATCCTTTTCTCATTTCTAAGAATTACTTCAGGTGCCTTAATTTCAAGAAGTCTTTTCAGACGATTATTTCTAATAATAACTCTTCTATATAGGTCATTTAAATCAGAAGATGCAAATCGTCCGCCATCTAATGGAACTAATGGACGAAGTTCAGGCGGTATAACCGGTAAATATTGCATGACCATCCATTCCGGTCGATTTTCAATATGTGAGTTTGCTTCTCTAAATGCTTCTACAACACTAAGTCTTTTAAGTGCTTCTGCTTTTCTTTGCTGGGACGTTTCAAATGCTGCTGCATTTCTTAATTCATAAGACAAAGAATCTAAATCTATTCTTGACAAAAGCATTTGTATTGCATCTGCCCCCATTTTTGCAATAAATTTATTAGGGTCGTCATCGCTCAACATTTGATTTTCTTTTGGAAGTTTATCTAAAATATCTAAATACTCATCTTCTGTTAAGAGGGATATATAAGTATCTTCAGAGTCTTTCATATTAAGCGTAGATCTAATCATACCTTCCGCCTCACCGGCTTGTATTACGCAATATCTTTCATAGTAGATAATAGATTCTAATTTTTTAGAGCCTGTACCTAATAAGTAACCAATTTTATTAGGTAATGATTTAAAGTACCAAATATGAACAACGGGGACTACTAATTTGATGTGTCCCATTCTTTCGCGACGTACTTTTTTTTCAATCACCTCTACTCCACATCGGTCACAAACAATTCCGCGATAGCGAATTCTTTTGTATTTTCCACAATAACATTCATAATCTTTTGTAGGTCCGAATATCTTTTCACAGAATAACCCATCGCGTTCTGGTTTATAGGTACGATAGTTAATTGTTTCGGGTTTTAATACTTCTCCATGACTCCTATCCAAAATAGAATCAGGAGAGGCTAACGTAATTGTAATTTTGTTAAACGATTGCTTTTGTTTGTTGTCTTTCTTGAAACTCATTTTAAAAAAAATATTTTGTTAAAAAAGGGCTTATTGAATTTATTTTATTAATTCAAAGTAATAGACTTAAAAAATTAATTTTGTTCTTAATTTAGTTTGTTTTCGGTAGCATTTTGATACACATAGTAAGTGCAACCAAGCCCATTGGTTGATGCTAAATTATTGACTCCGAAACAATTAAAAAAGAACTAAACTCAAATATAGCTTACAAAGGTATAATATTTTTTCAAATTATTATGAATTTTTGATACTTTTTTTAAAATGATTTTTGATTTTTTATAAAAATAATCTACCTTTGCAAACGAAATTAGAAATGGTAAAGAAGGGAACTGATGTGTTCCCTTTTTTTTATCAAAATATTTTATAATAAAAATGAGTAATTCAAATCAAAATATTATTTTATCTTTTATCGAAGAATCACTTTTTGATACAGATTGCTTTTTGGTTAATTTTAATGTAAAACCAACAAATAATTATAAAGTTTACATAGATAGTGATAGCGGCTTTTCTTTAGATAAATCAATAAAAATCAATCGTTTTTTGAGAAAAAAAATAGAAGATGCAAATATTCATCCTGATGGTAATTTTTCATTAGAGGTTTCAAGTCCGGGTGTAGATGTTCCTTTAGTTTTAGTACGTCAGTACAAAAAAAATATAGGAAGAACAATTGAAATTGACTTTATAGATAAAGACCGAAAGAGTGTAAAAGGAGAATTACTCAATGTTGAAGACAATCATATATATATAAAACCCATTTTATCTAAAAAAAATAAAAAAAATCTTCCGATAGAAATAGTAAATATTTCATTCGATGAAATTAAAAAAGCACAGGTTTGCATTCAATTTTAATTAAATAATATAAGCTAAAAAAAATAAAAATGGCAAGTATCAATTTAAAAGACTCATTTGCTGAGTTTAAAGAAGCGGAAAGTATAGACCGCCCCACCCTCATTAAAGTAATAGAAGATGTTTTTAAAACACTCATTCGAAAAAAATATTACAATGATGAAAATTTTGACGTTATTGTGAACGACTCAACCGGAGATCTTGAAATTTTCCAAAGAAGAGAAATTGTTTTAGACGAGGATATTATGAATGATGATACTCAAATCGAATTGAGTGAAGCAAAAAAGATTGATGATAGTTATGAAG
The DNA here is from genome assembly GCA_039811265.1 of Chitinophagaceae bacterium. Classification (GTDB taxonomy): domain Bacteria; phylum Bacteroidota; class Bacteroidia; order Chitinophagales; family Chitinophagaceae; genus OLB11. The sequence goes on from JBDHYI010000015.1 coordinate 5,725, forward strand.
TCGGTGATGAAGTATATCAAGCTGTTCAAATGGAAACATTTGGACGAAGAGCTATTTTAGCAGCAAAGCAAACATTAGCTTCTCGTATAAGTGAATTAAAGAAAAATATATTACTTGAAAAATATAAAGAACGTGAAAATGAAATCATTACCGGTGAAGTTTATCAGGTTTGGAAAAAAGAAATCATGCTGCTTGATGATGAAGGAAATGAATTGATTTTACCAAAATCAGAACAAATCCCATCTGATTATTTCAAAAAGGGAGAAACAGTTAGAGCTATTGTAAAAAAAGTAGAATTAAGAGGTAGCGGTGTTGTAATTATTTTGTCGAGAACAAGCCCTACTTTTCTAGCCAAATTATTAGAAATCGAAGTTCCGGAAATTATGGATGGACTCATCAGCATAAAAAAGATTGTTAGAGAACCCGGAGAAAGAGCAAAAGTTGCTGTAGAAAGTTATGATGACCGTATTGACCCGGTTGGTGCTTGTGTCGGTATGAAAGGAAGTAGAATACATGGAATAGTGCGTGAACTTAGAAATGAAAATATTGATATCATCAATTTTACTCAAAATATTCATTTACTTCTACAACGTTCACTAACCCCTGCTAAAATCACAAGTATAAATATTAACGAAGAAGAAAAATATGCAGAGATTTATATGAACGCAGACCAAGTTTCTTTAGCAATCGGGAAAAAAGGAATAAATATCAAATTAGCTCAAGAACTTACAGGCTATACCATTGATGTATATAGAGATGATTTAGAAGATGGAGGTGAGTATGACATAGAAATTGAAGAGTTTAAAGGAGATATTGATGACTGGATAATTGACGAATTAAAAAGAATAGGTTGCGACACTGCAAGGAGTGTATTAAAATTAACTGATGATGAATTATACAGAAGAACTGAATTAGAGGCTGAAACAATAAAAGAGATAAAAGAAATTATGAAAGCAGAATTTGAAGATGATAAAAATGAGAGTGAGAATGAGAAGTAATTTCAGTTAATCTTAATTATCTTTACCAACTATAATACAAGATCCAGAAAGAATAAGAATAAAATAAAACCAAAATAATAAAATTAGTTTTTTAAGAAATAAAAATGTCAGAAAGTACAAATACTATACGTTTAATGAAAGCTGCCAGAGAATTTAATATTGGTAGAAACACTATTATCGACTTCTTAAAAAATGCAGGATTTGAAATTGATAATAAGCCGGATCCCATTCTTTCAGCCGAGATGTACGACGCACTAATAGCAGAATACGACTCTGAAAAAGCAGCAAAAAAGAAAAGCGATAATCTTGTACTCACAAAACCCACAACTGAAGAAAAACCAAAAACGGTTACTGATAAAAAAGAAGAAAAATTATCATTAAAACAGGAAACAGAAAAACCAAAAGTTGTTGGTAAAATAGATTTAGAAGCCAAAAAAACAACAAAGAAAAAAGCAACTAAAGAAGAAGCAAAAGAAGAAACAATTGAAGATTCAACTCCTGAAAGCGTTTCAAAAGAAACAGAGAAACCTAATAAGGCAACAAAGAAAAAAGAAAAAAAAGAAGAAGTAAAAGAAGAAATCAAAACGGAGGCTCCAAAACTAGAAGGGCTAAAAATTAAAGGTAAAATTGATTTAGAAAGTAAAAAAACAAAGAAGAAAACTGAAAAGCCATCTTCAGATGAAACAGTAGATGACAGTAATCAAAAAAATCTGACTGATACACCAATTGATTCTAAAGAAGAAATCCCAAGCATTGAACCAATAGAAGAAAAAGAAAAAACAAGTGAAAAAATTACACACCTTAATTCTGAACGTAATCAATTAAGTGGATTAAAGGTTGTTGGAAAAATAGATTTACCTATAGCACAGCCGAAAGAACAAACACCAAAAGAGGTAAAGAAAAAGAAAAAACGTATCCCTTTAGAAAATAAGCCTATAGATAAAACTGCGTTAGGAAATCAAAAACAATTTACTAAAAACGGTAAGCCCGATTTTAAAAAAGATTATAAAGGGCATAGAAATAATGAGCACCATAAGAAACAAGAGGAAAGAGAAATTAACCAAAACGAAATACAAGATAAAATAAAACAAACACTTGCCAAACTTGGAAATACAACAAGAGGTAAAAGTTTAAAGGCCAAATACAGAAGAAACAAAAGAGAGGAAATGGCCGAAAAAAGAGCTTTAGAAGAAGGCGCTACAGATAATAATAAACTACAAATTACAGAGTTTATTTCTGTAAGCGAATTAGCAAGTTTGCTTGATGTTAGTTTTACAAATGTCATTAGCAAGTGCATGAGCTTAGGAATAATGGTATCTATCAACCAACGTTTAGATGCCGAAGTAATTGAACTCGTTGCCAGTGAATTTGGTTACGAAGTCGAATTTATAGATCTTGAACAAGAAGCTGATAAAGATTCAGAACCAGAAGACAATCCTGAAGATCTTGAACACAGAGCACCCATTGTAACAATTATGGGACATGTGGACCATGGTAAAACATCTTTACTCGACTATATAAGAAATTCAAGTGTTGTTGCCGGTGAAGCTGGTGGTATCACCCAGCATATAGGCGCTTATGAAGTAACCTTAAATGATGGAAAAACTATCACCTTCTTAGATACTCCTGGACACGAAGCCTTCACAGCTATGCGTGCAAGAGGTGCAAAACTTACAGATATTGCTGTTATTGTAATTGCTGCTGACGACTCGGTAATGCCGCAAACAAAAGAAGCAATAAGTCACGCACAAGCAGCAGGTGTCCCTATGATTTTTGCTATTAACAAAATAGACAAAGACAATGCTAACCCTGATAAAATCAAAGAACAATTATCCGGGATGAATATTTTAGTAGAAGAATGGGGTGGAAAATATCAATCGCAAGAAATATCTGCTAAAGGAGGTATAAATATTGATTTGCTTCTAGAGAAAATCCTCTTGGAAGCTGAATTATTAGACTTAAAAGCAAACCCGAATAGACCTGCAACCGGTACTATCGTGGAAGCTTCATTAGATAAAGGACGAGGTTTTGTATCTACCATCTTAGTACAAAACGGAACATTAAAAGTAGGAGATATGATAGTGGCCGGCTCACATTTTGGCCGTGTAAAAGCAATTATGGACGAAAGAGGTAAAAGAAAAAACTCAGCCGGACCTTCTACCCCAGTACAAATATTAGGTTTAAACGGGGCTCCTCAAAGCGGTGAAAAATTCAAAGTGTATGAAGATGAAGTAGAGGCAAAAGAAATTGCAAATCATCGCGCTCAAATAATGCGTGAACAAGGAATGAGAACGAAAAAACATATTACCTTGGATGAGATTGGAAGACGATTGGCTCTTGGTAATTTCAAACAATTAAATGTAATCATCAAAGGAGATGTGGATGGCTCTGTTGAAGCATTGAGTGATTCTTTACAAAAACTTTCAACAGAAGAAATCGCAGTTTCTGTTGTACATAAAGCCGTTGGACAAATTACAGAATCAGATGTATTATTGGCAACTGCCTCCGATGCTATTATTATAGGATTCCAAGTAAGGCCTTCAATACAAGCATCTAAATTAGCTGACAATGAAAACATTGAAATTCGTTATTATTCGATAATTTATGATGCTATTGAAGAAATTAAGAGCGCAATGGAAGGAATGCTTGAACCAAAAATTGAAAAGAAAACAGTTTGCAATATTGAAATACGTGAAGTGTTTAAAATTACCGGAGTGGGGGCTATAGCAGGTTGTTATGTTTTAGATGGAAAAATTAAACGCGATACAAAAATCAATCTTATACGAGATGGTATAGTAATCTATAACGGAGAACTTTCTTCTTTAAAACGTTATAAAGATGACGTGAAAGAAGTTCTTTCCGGAATGGAGTGTGGTATAGGCATTAAAAATTATAACGACTTAAAAGTTGGAGATATCATTGAAGGTTATGATGAAATTGAAATAAAACGTACTCTTTAAAGTCTGCTAATTTTTTGTGACTTTAAAGTTACTGATTTTACAATAGTAACCCAATACCTTTATAAAATTGAGAGAATGAATATTTAACAAACTATGTAGTATTTGATTGAAAAAACTAAAAGTATTATCTTGGTAATATTACCTTATTAGTGTTATATCTCCTTTTTTGAAAACCTTGCCACAGTTTGTTTCTGCTTTGAGGAAATAGTAATAAGTTCCAATTAAAGCTTTTTCAGATTTATGATACCCATCCCAGCAGAGTGTTGGATCGTCTGATTCAAATACTAACTCACCCCATCTATTATAAATAGCAAGATAATAAGATTTAAAATTTGCTGTTGTTTTCACCCTAAAACAATCATTTGCTCCATCTCCATTTGGAGAAAAAGCACTTGGGATAAATATGGGCTTACCGTCATCGTTGACATAAACCGTAACAGAACTTGTATTGCTACAACCATTAGCATCAACCCCTGTGACTGTATATGTAGTAGTTGTAGTAGGTGAAAAAGGTAGCCCATTAATCACACCTCCGGACCATGTGTAAGTGTTAGCTCCTGAGGCAGTCAGGGTTGTAGAATCTCCTATACAAATACTTTTTGGGAAAGCATTTGCTTGGACATTGAGCGTTTGATTAGCACTTACATGAATTGTCATAGTGAATGTATCAGTTTTATTTGTACTACTTGTTACAATTAGGCTAACATTGTAAGTACCGGCATTTAAATAATCGTGAACAGGATTTTGCAATACAGAGGTATTTCCATCTCCAAAGTCCCAAAGCCAACTAACAACGGTAGAATTTACTGCAGTGGATAAATCAATGAATTGTATAATTGTAGAATCACATTTATTAGTGATAGAAGTACTAAAATTTGCTATAATGGAATCAATGTTAATAGGATTACAAATACAATTTGCAGGACTTGAATATGATACAATAGAGTTTGATAAGCTATTAATATTTCCATAAACATTGAGCATATGCGGATTCACAGCATTTGCTACATTATAATTCTGAACATCAATTTCAATAAAATGATTACCAGATAAATAAAAACCATTATAATTAAATATAGTAAATCCAGTCCAATTTGATGTTGCTAAGCTCACTGGTTGGCTAAAACCGGTTGCTACACCATCAATTCGCATATCACTAATATAATTATCATTTGCAATGTTGAAATTAAAAAACAAACTATCATTATCACATGTTCTAAACGGCATCCTAAATGTAATTAAGTAATACCCTACTGTCGGATTATTTGTTACGTATGAACTCGTTGTGGCAAAACCAATCCAGGCTGAATTTGGGTTTGAAGCAGCACCTCCATTGGGATAGCACAAAACTGCCGGAGAATTATTCACAGCTCCCGGTATATTATTAGCATTATCAATTATCCATCTTGGGTCATTTGTACCTAGTGGCAATACTGAATTTGTAATTGGATCTACCCCTGTATTTAAACTAATTTGGTTTGTTTTTAAGCAGGCTTGGCTATTACTCAAAAAGAAAAAAAATACTAAAATAATAGTATAAAACACTATTTTCATACTAGATGTTTTTACAAATTTAAAAAAAACTCATTAATTTATTATAATCCCCTAATATTTTTTTAGTTTTTTAACCCAAATTATACATTAGGAATATAGATTTGATTTTATTATTTGCCTGAAACCTTTATTGCGAACGAGTTTTTGACGAAATAATCTTAAAAATCCATAATACTTCCCATTTGAAATTTATTATGATAAAAGTATAAGAATCAATTTATTGAAAATACTTTTAATTCTATCATTTAATCCTAGCTTAATGTTCAGAACAGTTAAAATAAATACTGTTTATTTTTTTGATAATATTAAAATTTTAAATTTCTTTTTAAGCTCATATTGTTCAATGAAATTTGTAATATTTATTGATACTTATTGGAGGTTTGATAGCGCAATTTCATTTTTATAATTAATTAATTTAGTTTTGTAATTCCATCAAAGCAATTCAATATGCCTTCATTTGATATAACAAGTAAAGTAGATTTACAAACACTTGACAATGCCGTCAATACCGTAAAAAAAGAAATCGGAAATCGTTTTGATTTTAAGGGTTCTCATGTTTTAATTGAATTACAAAAAAAAGAATTTAAAGTGCAATTAGAGTCCGATAGTGATATGAAGATGGAACAAATCGTAGATGTACTCATAAGCAGAGCAATGAGACAAGGATTAGATGCTAATTGTTTTGATTTGAGTAAGCCTATATTACCTTCCGGTAAAATAGTAAAAAAAGAAGTCCCTGTAAAAAATGGAATTGCACAAGATGATGCAAAAAAAATTGTAAAATTGATAAAAGATAGTGGAACTAAAGTGCAAGCAGCTATTATGGACGATATGATACGTGTGTCGGGGAAAAAAATTGATGACTTACAAAAAATTATACAGCTCTGTAAATCATCTAATTTAAATATTCCTTTGCAGTTTGTCAATATGAAAAATTAATGCGCTTCCAACCAATTATTACCGACGCCTATTTCAGTAATAACCGGAACTGAATTTGGTAAAACCATAGCGGTTTGCATATTTTCTATAACAAGTGATTTCAATAACTCTATTTCCGATTTTGCAACATCAAAAATAAGTTCATCATGTACTTGCAAAATCATTCGACTTTGCAAATTCAACTCTTTGATTTGATGATAAATTTTTATCATAGCAAGTTTTATCATATCTGCTGCTGAACCTTGTATCGGACTGTTGATAGCATTGCGTTCAGCAAAACTTCTTATAGTAAAATTTTGTGAATTTATATCTCTTAACCATCGCTTTCTACCCATTAATGTTTCAACATATCCTTTCTCTTTCGCACTTTGAATTGTGTTATCCATGTATTGTTGAATCCCCGGAAATTCCTTTTTATAATTTTCAATAATTTCTTTTGCTTCCGTACGACTGATATTTAAGTTTTCAGATAATCCAAATGCACCTTGTCCATATATGATACCAAAATTTACGCTTTTCGCTTTATATCTCATCTCTTTCGTTACTTCCTTTTCGGACACATTAAATACTTTTGCGGCGGTAGCAGTATGAATATCTTTACCTTGTTTAAAAGCTTCGCACAAATGTTCATCACCACTAATTGCTGCTACTATGCGCAATTCAATTTGTGAATAATCGGCTGATAATATTAAATGATTTTCATCGCGAGAAATAAATGCTTTTCTTATTTCTCTACCTTGTTCTGTTCTTATTGGAATATTTTGTAAATTAGGATTAATACTGCTTAGTCTTCCGGTAACGGCTATCGTTTGGCCGAAAGTGGTGTGCACGCGATTTGTTTTAGGATTAATTAATTTTGGCAATGCATCGACATAAGTATTTCTAAGTTTGGTAAACTCTCTAAAAGATAAAATATCGTTACAAATTTGGTGTTCTTTAGCAAGTTTTATTAATACTTCTTCTCCGGTTGCATATTGCCCTGTTTTTGTTTTTTTTGCTTTTGGATCTAATTTTAATTTATCAAAAAGGACTTCTCCAAGCTGTTTGGGTGATGCCAAATTAAATCTTATTCCTGCGGCAGCATAGACTGCTTCTTCGGACTGAAGAGCTAATTTTTCAAGTTCTAAACTATAGGAATTTAAGAAATGAGTATCTACTCTTACTCCTTCAAACTCCATATTCATTAATACATTAATCAATGGGCTATCAACTTTTTCAAAAACATTTTCTACTCCATTTTCTTTCAGTAGAGGTTCAAATTTTTGTTTTAGTTGCAAAGTAATGTCGGCATCTTCCGCTGCATATTCTTTTATTTTTTCCATTTCTACATTTCGCATGGAACCTTGTGTTTTTCCTTTTTTACCTATTAGTTCTTCTATAGCAATCGGTCGATAGGAAAGATAATATTCACTTAGCAAATCCATACTTCTTTTTCCCTCCGGCTCAAAACAATAGTGGGCTAACATTGTGTCAAAAAAAGTTCCGTTTATTTCTATCCCATAGTTTTTAAGGACTAATAAATCAAATTTTATATTTTGTCCTATCCATATTTTTTTTTGATTAGAAAAAAGAGAACAAAACTCGTTTAATATTTCTTGTGTAGCTTTAAAATCATTTGGGAGAGGTATATAAAAAGCTTCGTGTGGTTTGACTGAAAAACTCATACCGACTAATTCACAGATGTTAGCATCTAAGCCGCTTGTTTCTGTATCAAAAGATATTTCGGTATAGTTAAAAAGTTTTTCAATTAATTGTGTTCTTTTTTCTTTTGTGTCTATTAATTCATAATTGTGTTTTGTATTTTGAATTGTATTGATTTGAGGTAATGTATCAAATAAAAGTTCTTGTGAAATAGTTGGGTTTGTTTTATTGTTTTGTGCAGGTAAAACAACATTTCCAAACAAATCGGTTTGTACAATTTCATTTTTCTCTAATAAAAAATCTTCTCCCAAAATTCTTTTTCCAATTGTTTTAAATTCTAATTCTTTAAAGACAGATGCTAATAATTCTTTATTCCAATCACTCATGGAAAAGTCTTCTTCATGAAATTCGCAAGGCACATCTAAAATAATTGTTGCAAGTTTTTTGCTTAATAATGCATCTTCTTTTCCTGCTTTGATTTTCTCGCCTAATGCACCTTTGATGTTTTCAGCATTATCCAAAACATTTTCTAACGTTCCATATTCTTTTAATAATTTAGCTGCTGTTTTTTCACCTACTCCTTTTATCCCGGGTATATTATCAACAGCATCTCCCATCATTCCTAGAATATCAATTACTTGTGAAATATTTTTGATATCCCATTTTTTTAAAACTTCTTCTACTCCTAAAATTTCTACTTTGCTAAAAGCGGTTGAAGGTTTATAAATAAAAACATTTTCATTAACCAATTGGCCATAATCTTTGTCAGGTGTTACCATATAGACTTTATATCCAAGTCGAGATGCTTTAACACTTAGTGTTCCTATAATATCGTCTGCTTCATATCCATCTACTTCAATAATAGGAATATTAAATCCTTGCAACATTCGTTTGATGTCCGGAACTGCTGCTAATATGTCTTCCGGCGTTTCTTGTCTATTAGCTTTATACAATTCAAAATCTATATGTCTTTCAGTAGGTGCTTTTGTATCAAAGCAAACAGCGAGGTGGGTAGGTTTTTGGTTATTGATTAATTCCATCAAAGAATTAAGGAATCCAAATTGTGCATTAGTATTTTTTCCGGTAGAAGTAATTCGTGGACTTTTTGCTAATGCATAATATGCACGAAAAATCAAAGCAAAGGCATCTAATAAAAATAATCTTTTATCCATTATGTGAAAGTTAGAATTTATCTTTTTTAAAGGTATATCCTTTTGAGATATTTTTACTCTTATAAAAAAAATTATTTTTTAGGGTCAAATAGTTTTCTCATCATAAAGTATCCTTTCTTTTTATTTCCATAATAATCAATAAGACTCCAACTGCATGAGGGCCAACAATCATTGAATTGCCACCATAAAGAGCCCATACAATAAGCATTTGAATTCAATTGGGCATTTAAAGATGTTTCTATAGCCTTACTTTGTAATTCTTGAGTTGCATTGACATAACTTTCAAAATCGTGATATTCTAAAGATTCATTTTGTAAATAATGCTCAATAGTTTCAAAACCATTTTTAAATTTTTGATGATTACTTAAAGCTTTTGATTGAATATCATAATCCTGTGGTAATAAAAAATTAGAATAGCTTTCCATATTCGGCATTGACTGCATACCAAACTCACTAATAAAACGTGGAACTTTTTCTTTCATAATTTCTATGGGATATTTTCCCCACCACATACCCCAATAATGGCTGTCACCATGCGTCATGCTTTGACTACGCCCCCAACCATAAAGTGGTGAAGAAGCTATATAACTGCGTCCTGAATCATACTGCTGAACTAATGAAGGTAAAAGCTCATTAAATATTTTTTGATATTCTACCCATAATGTAAAACTATCACGTCCATTAATTTGAAATTGTTTTTGCCACCCCCAATTATTCCATGCTTCATCAATTTCATTGTTACCACACCATAGGGCTATACATTTATATTTTCTTAATCGTAAGATATTATCAATGGCTTCTTGTTTGATATTTTCTAAGGAACTTTTATCAGCAGGGTACATTGCTCCTGCAAACATAAAGTCTTGCCAAACATAAATTTCAAGAGAATCACACAACTCATAAAAATCATCTGCTTCATATATGCCGCCACCCCAGACTCTCAACATATTTAAATTAGCTTCTTTTGCAGCCACTAATAATGATCTGTATTTTTCTCTTGTAACTCGTGGCAAAAATACATCTGCCGGAACCCAGTTGGCGCCTTTCATAAATGTTGGTTTGCCATCTATCGTAAAATAAAATGATTGCCCTATTGAATCTTTTTGTTGTATTAATTTTATGGAACTGTAGTTTGCTTTATTTATTGGTTCTTCTTCGTCTAATAAGAGTTTTATATTTCTCCATACTCCACAGGTAACAAGGGTTGGTGCCCAATCCCATCCGAAATTATATTGAGCTTTGCGCACCATGTTGCGATTGTTTTCACAAGGGTATTTTAATCCTTTTGAGGTAGCTAAACTATCTGTAATTTTATTTATATTATGAAAGACAATATGCAAAGTATTTTGGTTTTTCAATTTATTTTTCACATCTACTTTATAAATTCGAAACATATTGTTTGCTTCTAAAATCTTTTCATTATTCAAGTAAACATCAGCGTAAGTGTCTAAGCCATCAAACTGCAATATTATTTTTTGAGATTTTAATTCTTGATAAGAAAGTTGAAATGCTGTTTTATATTCCCAATCTAAAGTACTTATCCATTGTAAATCCTTTTCATTGTCTCTCCAAAAAGGGTCTTCAATAATTCTGTTATCCAATAAATCAGTATGTATAGTCCCCGGTATTTTGGCTTTCAGCCATGTTTCGCCATCACCATTTTTAAATATCCAGTTTTCATTTAGAATTTTTATACTTGCATTTATTTGAAAAGCTATCAATAAATAAAAAAAAATGAATAGTCGTTTCATTATTTATCAATAAAATCGAGTTTTAATTTTCTAATTTTTTTCAAAGGTCCGCTGCAATAGCTATTGTGACAATTGATACAAGCATTAATAAGCGTTGTGTAATTTTCTTTTTGAGATTTTTGACTTTGCATGAGTTTGGTGTAAGCCATTTGAAATTGTTTTGCGTTGTCAAAAAACAAAGGTTCTAACACAGATGAATCTGTTGGTTCGGCAGACCAAAATGGCATAATGGGAAAAGTGAGACTATCTACCGATTCTCCTCTATTTAGTTTGACTTTCATGCTATCACAGTTTTTAGCAAGAGCTCTCATCATAAGTGCCATAGGTTTAGGATTATTTGGGTCTTTAATCACTTCTGTATTTTTATTATCATTATTTTTTTCATTGTTATCAACATGTTGGTTACATGCATAAATCAATATAAATAATGAGCAAAGAACAAAGATTATTTTTTTCATTTTCATTATTGAAGGATTACACCATTGGCTTCAAAAACTAATTCTTTAAGAGGTTCTGTAATTGCATCAATTTCTTCTTTTGATTTTCCATCATCTTTGGCATACTCTTTTAAATCTTGAACAGATGTAATTTCTATTTTTGCAATACCTTCCACAATTGCTGATTTCCCTTGGCAATCTTTTGGTACAAAAAAGCCATAATCTTTAAATGTTACTCTCATGTTTTCACCCGAATTATTTTTTAATTCCATCCAACACCCTTTTTTTTGACAAACTGCATCAACAACACCGCTTACTTTACATTCTAGTTCTTCTTTATCTCCCATTTTATCTTTTAACTGCTCGATAGGAATTGCATTCTCCCCATTGATTTTTTCTCCATAAAAAGTTTGTGCTATCTGAGTTTCGTTTTTTGGAGAATCTTGAATGCTTTTATTATTTTCACAGGCACTAAGGATAAAAATGAATGTTAAAAATAAAAGTGCTTTTTTCATAATTAATTTATTAAGGCTACAAATTTACAAAAAATAGATTTTTATTTTAACTTAATAATTTATGATTTCTGTTTCTTCTTTTTTGTTTAAATAAAATTAGGCGTGTTATTTTTGTAATATGAATTTAATTGAAGAATTGGAATTTCAAGAAAAATGGAATAAAGTTGAACAGGTTTTCATAGACCGATTTGGTAAAAAACCAGACATGGAAACTATCCTTTATTTAATAGGTATTAATGAATTGGGGCGTTTGCCTGAAAGTGTTTTTACCAAAGAACAAAAACAAGATTTAATGCATATAGCAACTTGCACGCTATTAGCCCAGAGCGGATATTATGAATATGACGGACATGATGAAGATGGATGGCCACATTATAAATTAGTACAAACTCCACCGGCTCAAGGAGTAAAAGAACAAGAATTATTGCTAAAACAACACATCATAGCATACTTCGAATTAGAGCAATAACTCTCTAGTTCTTACTTATATGAAATACGAAAAATTCAATCAAGCACTCGCTAATAAAAAAGTTTACTTTGGTCGTTTAAAACGAAATCTAATCTACGCATTTTTACTTTTATTTATTTGCTTATCCATCGGTATTCTTGGCTATAAATTGACTGTACCTGAATTCACTTGGTATGATAGTCTTTTAAACGCCTCAATGATATTAAGTGGTATGGGACCAATTATTGATACAAATATTCAGCTGACCAATATTGCTAAAGTTTTTGCATCATTTTATGCGTTATTTAGTGGAGTCGCTTTTATTTCAATTATGGGTTTAATAATAGCCCCTATCGCACACCGATTTTTTCACAAATTAAATATAGAAGAGTAGTTTTAGTTTGTAGATGCTATCACTTCTTTCACTTCAGGTATCATACGTTTCATCATACCCTCAATACCGGCTTTTAAGGTTATCATTGATGAAGGACAACCGCTGCAAGAACCTTTTAACTCAACAGATACTACTCCCTGATTGTAACTTTTAAAGAAAATAGCACCTCCGTCCATTTCTACGGCGGGTTTTACGTAATTTTCTAAAAGTTCTTTTATTCGTCTCACAATATCAGAGTCGTCTTCTGTGCTGATATTATTATTAACTTCTTTAGCTACGATTTCATCTTCATTGATAATTACTTTATTTTCTTCTAAATATTCTTTTAAAAATTCTCGGATACTTGGTATAACATCATTCCAGTCAGTATCTCTTGTTTTGGTAAGTGTTACAAAATTACTGGCAATAAATACCCCTTTTACAAATGGGAAACCAAATAATTCTTTTGCTAAAGGAGAAGGTGTGGCATCTGCTTCATTTTCAAAGTCTATGCTTTTACTTGGATACAAAAGTTTATTAGTAACAAACTTCATCGTTTCCGGGTTAGGAGTCATTTCTGTATAGATACTTATAATTGGGTTGCCTGTTTTTAAAGTGGACATAATAAAATGTTTTATTTTAAAATTTTAATTATCAAAATTAGTTAAAAGTTTATTTTTAAAATTTAATCGTTCGTTTGTTTTTCTATTTTTTTAATTTATAAAGTATAGTATTTGTAATTTTATTGTAAATTTACTAACAAATATTATGCAGTGAAAAGAATTTTATTAATACTGACTGCTGTGCTTTTATTTTTTCTCTCATATCAATTAAAAGCACATGCACCTCAAAAAGGAAATAATCCAACTGTCGAATACATACCAAATCTTGGACAATGGGATGCTCCTTTTTTATATAAATCTAACCACGCACCTTGTGATTTTTTTCTAACAAAAAACGGCTATCGTGTCCTATTATCTGACCCTGCAAATGCAATTAAGATGGATAGAAAACATCATGGCAATGAAAACAATGATGGGATATTAAGATTTCATGCTTATGATGTTTCTTTTATAGGTAGTAACCCTCAAGTAACTTTTTCAGAAGAGAAAACACAAACTCATTATTATAACTATTATCAAGGCAATGAATCAAGACGTTGGAAACATGGTGTACATCCTTCATTGGTAGTAAATTATCACAGTCTTTATGAAGGAATTGATATGCGTGTTTACTCAGAAAATTTTAATATTAAATATGATATTATTGTCAATCCACAAGCAGATTATAAACAAATTAAAATCAAATATACCGGTTTAGATAACATATTTATCAGAGATAGTAAACTTATATTAGTGAGTTCTTTAGGTGAGCAAAGCGAATTACAACCCTACACTTATCAATTTGTAAATAATGAACGAGTAGAAATCCCCTGTGAATATGTTGTAAATGGGGATGTCGTTAGCTTCAAACTAAAAAAATCATACAACTCTTCTTATCCTTTATACATAGATCCTACTTTGGTTTTTTCCACGCTGACTGCTTCTACGGCGGATAATTGGGGCTTTACAGCGACTTATGATTCATCCGGAAATTTATATGCAGGTGGTATTACGGGTTATAGTTATCCTAACCCGGGTGCCTACACCGGAAACTTCCCAACTACCCCGGGTGCTTTTCAACAAAACTTTGCCGGAGGAGGCCCCGGCGGAATGGGTAATATTTATCGTTATGATGCAACAATTACTAAATTTAATCCTACCGGAACTTCCCTTATTTATTCCACTTATTTAGGAGGTTCCGATAATGACCAACCTCAAAGTATGATTGTAGATCATAATGATAACCTGATAGTAGTAGGTAGGACTTACTCGCCTGATTTTCCTACAAGCCCCGGATGTTATGACCCAACCCATAATGGAGGGGCTGATATTTTTGTGTTTAAATTTTCACCGAGTGGTGCAATGATCGCAAGCACTTATGTAGGAGGCTCGGGAGATGATGCGGTAAATGTATCACCCGATGAAATGGTTATTACGCCTAATGATTTGAAACATAATTATAGTGATGACGCTCGAAGCGAAGTAATCGTTGATTCTGCCAATAATATTTATTTAGTTGCTGCAACTACTTCTCCTAATTTTCCAACTATGGCAGCATCACAAGCCTCATTAGGTGGTATGCAAGATGGCGTTGTTGTAGAATTAAATCCAACTTGTACTTCTCTACTATGGGGGACATATTTAGGTGGTTCTCAAAATGATGCGGCGTATGTCATTACTTTAAATAAAATGAATCAAAATGAAGTGTATGTTGCCGGAGGTACAATGAGCTCTAACTTTCCGACTACCCCCGGTACTTTATTTCCAACATATCAAGGAGGAATAGATGGTTTTTTAACTCGTTTTAATAATACGACAAAGCAAATTGTTGCCTCAACATATATAGGCACAAATGCTTATGATCAAGTCTATGGAGTACAAACTGATGATAGTAATAGAGTTTATATCGTAGGACAAACTCAAGGTCCTTATCCTACAACTCCAGGCACTTGGGGAGTACCAAACTCAAGTCAATTCTTTTCAATAATCAATAAAAACTTAAATAGTTTCATTCATTCAACCGTTTTTGGAACCGGGATCACCGCTACTACCAATATTGCACCAAATGCTTTTATGGTTGATAAATGTCAAAATGTTTACTTAAGTGGGTGGGGAGGGCCTGTAATACCTTCTAATCCCGGCTCTACGACCGGAATGCCTGTTACGAATGATGCGATTAAATTAACAACAGATGGAAGTGATTTTTATTTTATTGTTTTAGGAAAAAACTTAGCAACATTTTTATATGGATCCTTCTTCGGTCAAAATGGTGGTGTTGGAGAACATGTTGATGGAGGTACCAGTCGTTTTGATGACAAAGGGGTTATTTATCAAGCTATATGTGCTGCTTGTGGAGGCAGTCAAATTTATCCAACTACACCCGGAGTATGGGGACCTCTAAATTTAAGCTCTAATTGTAATTTAGGGGCTTTGAAAATTGCTTTCAATTTTCAGAACCCGAATGCTGTAGCCTCTGCAGTCGGACCTGCTAAAGGATGCGCACCTTTTACTATTCAACTTCAGAACACAAGTACAAGCGCTACCAGTTTTAGTTGGGACTTCGGAGATGGCTCCCCTTTAGATCCTTCTATAAATCCTACTCATACATATTCAACTCCCGGAACTTACACTCTTACCTTGGTTGCATCAAATCCTAATGGATGTACTGCAACAATTGATTCAATGCACCTTATTATTACTGTTATCAATGATTCACTCTTTCCGGGTTTTACTTATGTGAAACAAGACTCCTGCGGACCTTTTACAGTTTTGTTTACAAATACAAGCCATTATAATAACGGTATTCCTATGGCGAACGCAAGCTACCATTGGGATTTTGGAGATGGCACTTCATTTAATGGACAAACTCCCCCTCTTCATAGCTATCCAGCGGCTAATACATATACTGTTACTTTAACAATGACTGACTCTACTACTTGTAATAGTCCTGCTGTTTATCAACAAGTAGTTGACTTTTCAGTCAATGTTGTTAAATCTGCATTTATTATGCCTGATTCGATATGTATGCCGGCACTTGTTTTATTTACTGATCAATCACAAAATGCAACAGGTTGGTTATGGAATTTCGGAGATGGTAATAATTCAACACAAACAAATCCTTCTCACTTGTATCAAACACCCGGCACTTTTACGGTAACATTAATTTCTTCAAATCCCAATACCTGTAACAAAGTCGATTCCATGTCAAGGACAATAACGATATTCCCGCAACCTAATGCTGATTTTTCATGGACACCTGACCCTCCTGAACCAAATACTCCTAACATTTTTAAAAATTTATCCACCGGAGCAACTGATTATTTCTGGGATTTTGGAGATGGTAATACATCTAAAGATAAAAATCCTATTCATATTTATGAAAAAGATGGCACTTATACTGTTTGCTTAACTGCCACAAACGAGTATGGTTGTAAAGATACAGCATGTAAGTCTGTTAGAGGAATGGTTATTCCATTAGTAGATGTACCAACCGGATTTTCTCCAAATGGTGATGGCATTAATGATTATGTGTATGTCAAAGGATATGGAATTGAAAAATTGATGTTTAGAATATTTAACCGTTGGGGAGAAAAAGTATTTGAAACAACCGATAAAAGTATAGGTTGGGATGGCCGATACAAAGGAGTAATACAAGAAATGGAAGTATATGCTTATACTTTGGATGTTGAGTTTTTTGACGGTTCTAAAGTTAAAAAGAGCGGAAATATTACACTTTTAAAGTAAACATTAAAAAGGAAAATCATGAAAAAAATTTCATTCTTGCTTTTAGCACTCATTTTAATTAAAAATATAGATGCACAAGATTTGCATTTTTCGCAATACTTTAATAGCCCTATTTTATTAAACCCTGCTAATACGGGTATGTTACAGGATGCAAATTGGCGAGCCGGTGTTAATTATCGAAATCAAGGAGCTACCATCCCTGTCCCTTATAATACATTTAGTGTATTCAGTGATTTTACATTATTTCATAATAAATGGGAGAATGCTTGGTTGGGTACAGGTTTTGCGGTTTGGAGAGATATTGCAGGAAATGGAAATTTAGCTTTGACGAAAGTACAAGGGAATTTAGCAGCACATATTTTAACAGGAGATTATACCAATTTTTCAGCAGGATTAGGTTTTGCTTATAATCAACGTAGTGTAGATTTTAGTAAACTGACTTATGATATACAATGGGATGAATTTACATTCAATAAAAACGTTTCAAATCAAGAAAGTTTTACTGTTCAAAAAACTACCTTTACTGACTTGAATGCAGGGGTAAATTTTTCTTATTATAATAATGATAATATCTTTTTAAAAATGAGCTTAGCAGCTTCGCATCTTACACAACCAGTAGAAACTTTTTATGGCGCAAGTAATAAACTTGGACTTAGGCCTATTGCAAATGTTGAGCTTGTTTATAAAGCAAATGATAATATTATTTTAACTCCCTCTGTATATTACACCCGTCAAAAAAAAGCCAGTGAATTAGTTGGAGGAACATTGCTAGGTATAAATGCATCAGGGTCTTCAGTAACGGCTTTTGGAAGTGAAATTTTAATTGGTGTATTTTATCGAAACAAAGATGCAGTCATAGGAATGGCCGGATATAAATGGAAAAAAAATCAAGTTTTGCTCAGCTATGATCATACGATTTCACAATTAAATGTAGCTAATAAAGGCTTAGGCGCTATGGAAATTTCTCTAATCGTACAGGGAAACTATAAAAATTATGAAGAAAAAACTCGCGCTTATGGCTGCCCGAGATTTTAAAAAATTGATTACAGTTCTTCTAATTTGTGACCTCCTTTAAATATTTTTCCTGATAGTACTAACTTAATAAAATCATTCAAATCTACTGAAACTCTCAAATAATAAGATGCTGATATAAAAATAGCAGAAAGCACTGCACTTTTGAAGAACACATTCAAGAGCGTATTAATAAAACGATGATGCTCAATAAACATAAACATTGGTATGAAATAGGCTGTTAACAAAACAGCTCCTGTAATAAAAAAAAGCGTTAGATATTTTTTACTAAAACAGTGAATTTTTAATTTTTTATAAATATAAAATGTCTTTAAAAAATTAAAAAACACTAAAGAAATAGCAACTGAAAATGCAGCTCCATTCATACCGAAAATTGGAATTAATAAAACATTTAATCCTATACTCATTAACATCATTAATAAAGAAAAATAAATAATCATTCGATAATAAGGTGAGTAGTTAATAATTTCAGAATTGAGTCCAAATGCCATATCAATCAAGCGACCACTTGCAATAATGATTAATACATTTTTCGCAACAGAATATTGTGGCGGAAATAAATTGAAAATATTTTCAGTATTCCCAATGAGTAAACAAAATAAAAAACATCCAATCAAAAATAAATTTATTGCTAAATCTTTATTTAATTTTTTAATCTTTTCATAATCATGTTGAACAAAAGCTTCTCTTAAAATCGGAATAGAAATAAGTGAAATAGCTCTATATGGAACTTGTATCATTTGTCCCAAAACGAGTGGTCGCAAATAAATACCTAAAATATCTAAACCTAAATAGGCAGGTAAAATTATGCTATCAATAAAATTGCTAAAATTAGTAAACGACAATAATAATAACATCCCAAATCCATATTTCAAACTCGTTTTAAAATCTTTTGACTGTGTATATAATTTTAAATTTCCAAACTGAAATTTTAAGATTTTAATACAATAAAATATTAAAACAATACTCGTAAAAAAATAAGCTGAAATAAAAAGATAAAAAAATTGCTCTTCATTTAAATAATGATAAGCAAAAAGAAAAACAAATAGTATCAACAAAACTCTAACACCTATCTCTCTTAAAAAAGCAGGAACGGTTATCCTCAGCTTTACCATTGAAAATACTTCAAAATAAGAACTATATGTTTGGAGAATAACTAAGGGAATAATGAATAAAAAATATTTTAAAAATAAAGATGAATGTTTTTCATAAAAATGTATAAGCGGTGATTTAAATAGTATCCACAAAATGGAAAAAACAAATAAGGCAACTCCTATTGTAAGTATTGAAAATGTATTAAAAGCATTTAATATTTTTTCATCATTCCACGTGCTAAAATATCTTAATAAAATATGTGCCATACCTAATGAAGGCAATGCCACTAAGGAAATAGAAAGGTTTTGAAATAAGCCAATTAATCCTAAATATTCATCTGAGATAATATGAGGGAAAATAAATACAAAAAATATAACACCTATAAATACGCCTAAATAATTAACGATACTTGTTTTTAAACTTTGTCTTTTTATAATCCCCATGCTAATTTTATTTTTTTACCAATATTACATTGTTTAAATATAAATCTTTTCGTTTCATTGGACGGGGTAAAACCTTATTCAATAAACTTCCAATTAGAAACAAGGGTGAAATAAACAATACAAAAAGTAATGAATGAATAATGGGGATTTTATTTATAAAAAAGTATAAATAAAGTGCTTTCATTTGAATCATAGCAGTAATATAGTTTCCGGTTTTTTCATAATGAACAATTTTAAATCCTTTTGATGTCAATAAATGTTGTAACCCAAATGAAGAGTATCGTGCATAATCATAAGGGATTTCATGTTCGGGCCAAAAAAAAGGACAAGTTATTAATAGCATTCCATCCGGTTTTAACACTCTGTATATTTCTGTAATAATTTCATCAGGGTTAAAAATATGTTCTAAGGTTTCTGATGAAAAAACACCATCAATGCTGTTGTCTTCAAAAGGCAAATGTTTCCCGTCATAAAAAACATCAATAAAAGTCTTCGTATCTGAATTGCCACTATGCTCCACATCAACACCAATATATTTTTCTACATTTTGGAATTCATGACGATATGGCTTTGTACCACAACCCAAATCCAATAACACACCTCTAAAAAGGGGAGCTTGAATTTCAATAGCTTTATAAAGTTCTTTGCGTATAAAATAAAATGGATTAAAAAAAATTCCTACCCTCTTTTTGGAAAATAATTGATTACTTTTATTTGTTTCTATAGGCTTCACAAAACAAATTTATAAACTAAAATGATAATTAAATCATTAAACAAAATATTGTCTTCTTTTGGATATAAAATCATTAAAGATGATTTCAGTGAAAAGTATTCAGAGTTTATGGATATATATTATTTATAAATTATGTACTATAACAAGAGCGAAATTATCTTTTTTGATAAATAGCCATAATTGAAGCACCATTAATTTTCTTGCGATTTAAATAGAATATTACTTTTGCAAAGGGCATAATAATTTTAATCAAAAATGAAGGAAGTTTCAACTTTTCTTTTAGAAAACCGTATGTATATGCAGTATAGTGTTCTAAAGGTTGTTTGATTATTTCTACCAAATCAAGTTGATGATATTTAGCCAATGAAGCCAAAGATTTCTCATTCCACCATCCCATGTGATGGGGCGGAAGATTTAAAAAATGATCCTTGTCATAAGTCAAGTAATATGGCTCATTGTTTGGGACTGCAAGTATAATTTTACCTCCGGGCTTAGCTACTTCAATAGCTGCTTTAATAAAGGTATCAATTTGTGAGATGTGTTCAAGAACTTGAAAAAATGTAACTATATCATACTTGTTTTTATTAGATTCAGCATGTGTTTGGATAAATTCATTTATAACATTCAAATTATTTTGAGATGCGATTTGTTTAGCTTTTTCATTTAGTTCAAGACCAACACAATCACAATTTCTATCTTTTTTTAGAAAGCTTAAAAATTTCCCTTCCCCACAACCTATATCTAAAACTTTTGAATTTTCGGGAATATATTTTTCTGCAATATTATAATCCCATTTCCAATCTGCATAATACCATGGTATTTGTTCGAGTTGTTCATAAAAGTTACTATCACCGTCTATATTATAAGGATAAAAAAAACGATAACCCGTATCAATGCACTCATATAATGATATTGATTCTATATCTTTGAATAAGTAGCTCACATCAATTTTGGATTCTTTTAAGTAACTTTCTATAATTTTAGTTTTGGGTATAGAATATAAAAAATTTACTGATCCCTGAGTGATTGGTGATATTATCGCATTATTTTTATCCATTTATTTTATATTATTTGCAAATATGTATAAACTTTTTACAATAAAACGATATATAGAACAAATTATCATGTACCCTTTCGTATTGTTGGGGAAAATAATTGCTACTCTATATCCACTCAATGATGAATATGATGTTTTTCTTTTTTTTCCTGGATATGCCATTGGCGGTGCTGAGCGTGTCAATGCAGAAATAGTGAAAGCCTTAGCTGACAAAAAAGTGATCATATTCTTTACGAAAAACTCTCCTAATGATGGCATGAAACATTTTTTTCAATTGCCACACGTTACACTAAAAGAAATAAATAAATGGACAGATAACAAATGGATTTACTGGGGAAATTTATTATACAGGGGTATCTGTAGTCAATATATCAATAAACAAAAAAGCACACCTACAGTATTTATCGGACAATGCAATTTTGCTTATAAATTAACTCCACATATCAAACGCTCGATTAAAATCACAGAACTAATTCACATGTACGACCCAAAATTTACTTGGGTTTGGGCTCCCTTTATTCAATTTATTCAACAGCGGGTTATTGTAGGCGAAGTATTTCGAAAAAAGTTTTCTCAGTGTTATCAACAAGCCGGCATTCCTGAAAAATATTTAGATAGGCTTAAAATTATTTTTTATAAATTAGAATATCTTCCTGAAAGTTTTTATCAACGGAATTTTGATTTGCCATTAAAAGTATATTATGCAGGGCGTGGAGGTCCACAAAAAAGAGTATGGATTATCCTAAAAATTATTCAACAATGCAGAGCTTTAAATCTACCTATCGAATTTAAACTTGCCGGACCTTTTAAAGATGAACTTCCTAAAGAATTAATTGATGATAAAACCTATATAGGGGAATTAAAAGGGGGAGAAGAAATGTACACTTTTCATAAATCAAACGATATATTATTAATGACTTCTGCATGGGAGGGTTTCCCACTTGTAATAATGGAGGCTATGGCATTTGGTGCTATTCCATTGGTCAGTAATATTGACGCTATTCCTGAGCATATCCAGCATGGAGTAAATGGCTTTTTATTAAATCAAGTTCAAGATGAAGATAAACTTGTTGAAGAAGCCGTTGAAATTTTTAAAAAAATAATTAGTGGAAACAATAACTTAAAAGCAATTTCTCAAAATGCATATCAATATGCAGTTCAAAATTTCTCAGCAGAAAAATTTATAAACGCATATAGAGAAACCATTTTAATTTAATTGATACTATTTTTGCTACCTGATGAAAAAAAACATTCTATATTTTAGTATTTTAATTTTATTGGCAGTTGCCGTTTACTTTTTATTTTTTACTGAAGGAAAAAGCGCATTTGATAAATCAGAAGTAAACTTTAAAGTAAAGGATACGTCTTCTATTCAAAAAATATTTTTAACTGACTTACAAAACAATAATATAAAATTAGAAAGAACACCAGATGGCTGGACTTTAAATGATAGTTTAGTGCCAAGACCCGATGCTATAGAAGGACTAATGAGTGTTTTAGCAACTCAAGATGCCGAACAAGTCGTTCCTGCTTCCTTTCACGATAATGTAATAAAAGATTTGAGTGTAAATAATATTAAAATCGAAATTTACAATAAAGATAAAAAAACCAACTGCTTTTATGTAGGCACTAATCCCGGTGCGAATAATCTTACTTATATGTTGAACGAAGGAGGAAAACGCCCCTATATTGTAAGACTTCCCATACAAAATACATTTGTAGGAGCTTATTATTTCACGTCTTTACAAGAATGGAGAACTCGTAAAATATTTTTTTCCAAAAACCCTATTGAAATGATTGATGTAAGTTATAAAGATTCTGTAAAGTATTCATATCATATTCAGATTAATGGAGATAGTATTCAATTTACGGGTAACCAGAAAAGTGATAAGACTTTAAATAAAAAGAGGGTGCACGACTACTTGAAATTGTTTGAAAATCTTTATTGTATGGGGTTTGAAAATTCTTTAGTAACAAAAGATAGTATTTTAAAACACGTCGATATGTTAGGAACTGTCAGTGTAAAAAGAAAAAATACACCACTATCAACTATCACATTTTATTTTAAACCAATTAGCAAAACAACTACGAAATTGATTGATATCGGAGATAAAGAATATGACTATAATTTCTTTTTTGGAAATGACAATAAAAATAATTTTATGCTCTTTAGTCGTAAAACCATTGAAAATATGTTGAGGTCATTTCATGAATTCTATGAAGTAGATAATCCTCCATCACCATAAAATTGAATGTTTTGTATTATATCGTTTATCTCATATTCTATTTAATATCCTTACTTCCGCTTGGTTTCCTTTACATAGTTTCGGATATTTTGTTTTTCCTTTTATATTATGTTTTAAAATATAGGATGAATGTTACGATGCAAAATTTAAGCACCTCTTTCCCTGAAAAGAGTCAAGAAGAGTTGCAAAACATTGCCAAAAAATATTATAAAAATCTTTGTGATAGTATAGTAGAAACTGTAAAATTAATTACTATATCAAAAGATGAATTATACAAAAGAGTAAAATGTAATTGGGAAATATTTGAACTAATGACTATTCAAGATAGAAATGGACAAGCTTATATGTCACACCAATTTAATTGGGAATGGAGTACGGTTTTATGCAATTGGAATGTTCCACGACGTTTTACGGGGCTTTACATGCCACTTACTAACAAAGCATTTGATAAATTATATTATACTATTCGTTCCAGAAGTGGTACCCGATTAATTAGAGTGCAAGATATGCAAAAAGAAATGAGTGAAGTACAAAAAGGAAAAGCGCTTTGGGGATTTATAGCCGATCAAAACCCCAGTGATCCAAAAAGAGTTTCTTGGAATGATTTTTTAAATAGGAAAACTGCCTTTTTTAAAGGCCCGGAATTTGTAGCTCGGCGTTATAATAATATTGTATATTTTGGAGAAATTATAAAAATTAAAAGAGGGTATTATGAAATAAAAATGAAATTGGCATTTGAGAATCCAAAGGACACAAAAGAGGGCGAAATTACAGAAGCTTATGTCCGACATTTAGAGGAATCTATCAAACGCCAACCCGAAAATTGGGTTTGGTCACATCGAAGATGGAAACACTCTTATAGTGGAAATAGTCAAGTCTAAAATGACTTATAATCGTATTGTTGAAACCGGTTTAAGAAAAGTAAAATTTAAAATAAGAAATTCAAACTAATACACGACAATAACCCATCTTCTTTCCAAAGTTCTTTAAATTAAAAAACCTTTCAAGCTAAATGCTGAAAGGTTTTTGTTTGTGGTGTGGGAGGGAATTGAACCCCCGACACAAGGATTTTCAGTCCTTTGCTCTACCAACTGAGCTACCGCACCGGAATTATTTGGAGTGCAAAAATAATCATATTCAACAAATCGCCAATTTTTTTTTCATTTAATTATAAAAATATCATTTGTGCAAAAAGTTAATTAGCATAATCACTCATATATTTTATTCGCATCAATCTAAATTGTTCGTGGCTTAAATTATTTTCTTTTAATAAATCATAAGCATCTTGTAAATCACCCGACTCGCTGTTGTCAAAATAGTCATAAATATCTTCTTGATCATATTCATCAACGTAATCGTTTATGCAGTAGTCTAAATTTAATTTTGTTCCACTTAAAACAATTGTTTCCATTTCTTGTAACAATTCTTCCATATCAATGTTTCTCATATTGGCAATTGTTTCTAATGGAATTTTTTTATCAATATTACTAATGATAAATACTTTAAGCCCGCTTTTGTTTACGACACTTTTCATTACAAACTCATCTACTTTTTCTATCTCATTTTCTTCAACGTATTGAGCTATAAGTTCAACAAATTTTTTGCCATATTTCATTGCTTTCCCTTTGCTAACACCTGATATATTTTCAAGTTCTTTCAGTGTAGTTGGGTACATAGTTGCCATTTCTTCAAGGGAGTTTTCCATGAAAATAATCCATGGTTGGAGTTTGTGTTGTGCAGCAACTTGTTTTCTTAAATCTTTAAGCATACTAAGCAAATTGGGATCTAAGGCAGCACCGCCATTTCCACCTTGTGGGCTCCCTATTTCGTCGTCATCTCCATCAGCGTCTTCAAATTTATGATTAAGTGAAAGTTTCAATGAATAAGGTTTTTTTAAGAAGGCTTTTCCTTTATCGGTAAGTTTTAATAATCCATATTCTTCAATATCTTTTCTTATTAAGCCCTCAACCATCATTTGTCTTAGTAGTGAATTCCAAAAATGATCGTCCATTTGAAAGTGAGCTCCCATACTAAAACATTTAAGTTTGTCGTGTTTATATGCTTGGATTTGCGTATTCATTCTTCCCAATATAACATTGATTATATAATCTACACCAAACATTTCTTTGACTTGCTTAATTGTTTCTAAAGCAGTGTAAATAGTATCTTTTACATCTATTTTCTCTTTAGGATGCCTACAATTATCACACATGTCATTGCAAGTGTCATCTTTATATTCTTCCCCAAAATAATGTAATAAAACTTTTCTTCTACAAATGGAACTTTCTGCATAAGCGACTGTTTCACTAATTAATTGCCCACCCATTTCACGTTCTGTGAGGGTTTTATCTCTCATAAGGTGTTCAAGTTTTTGAACATCTTTATATGAAAAATATAATAGGCACTTGCCTTCTAATCCGTCACGCCCGGCTCTACCGGTTTCTTGATAATAATTTTCAATTGATTTTGGAATATTATAATGGATTACAAATCGAATGTCAGGTTTGTCAATACCCATACCAAAAGCAATTGTAGCCACAATTACATCAACCTTTTCCATTAAAAATTGATCTTGCCTTTCTGCTCTCAGTTTGGCATCTAAGCCCGCATGATATGCAACTGCACTGATCCCGTTAGCTTTGAGTATTTCAGCTAAATCTTCAGTTGTTTTTCTATTGAGTGTATAAATAATACCGCTTTTTCCTCTATTCTGATGAATAAATTTCACAATATGTTTTACGGTTTGGTCTTTTTTACCTTTAGGTACTATTTCATAGTATAAATTGCCTCTATTAAATGAAGAAACAAAAATATTTGGATTTATAAGTACTAAATTTTTTATAATATCATCTTGTACTTTTGGAGTGGCTGTTGCGGTGAGTGCAATTAAGTTTAATGACGGATTGATTTCATTAACAATATCTCTTATTTTTCTATATTCCGGTCTGAAATCATGCCCCCATTCTGATATACAGTGGGCTTCATCTACTGCAAAAAAAGATATTTTTATTTCTTTTAAAAAATCAACATTTTCTTGTTTGGTAAGCGTTTCAGGTGCAACGTAAAGCATTTTAGTTTTGCCATTCAGTAAATCTTCTTTTACTTTTCTAATTTGTCCTTTGTTTAAAGAAGAATTTAAGAAGTGGGCAACATTTTCTATATCACTGTAGCTTCTAAGTAAATCAACTTGATTTTTCATTAGAGCGATTAACGGTGATACAATTATTGCAACGCCATCTAATATCAATGCCGGAAGTTGATAACACAATGACTTGCCTCCACCTGTCGGCATTATGACAAATGTGTCTTTACCACTTAAAATACTTTTAATAATTTTTTCTTGGTCACCTTTAAATGAGTCGAAACCAAAATGTTTGTGTAGTTCTTTTTTTAAATCAACTTTTGCTGATTCTTTTGCTTTAGCCATAAAATATTTATTTTTTATTCCCCCCTTTTTTTCGAATAAAATATTTTTAATTCGAACTCTAATTTAATCATTCTTATTCAAAAAACAAATAATATTTTTTGTGTTTTTATAAGAACACGAATTTAATATTCATATATGTTTTTTCAGACTAACAAAACGTTAAATTCATATAGAACAAAATGGATAGTTGTGTAATTTTTATTAAGTTTCACTTTATTATAAGGCGGGTATCCATAAAAAATTAGATATTTGAGTTTATGAAAAAATATGCACTCATTTTGCTTTGTTTTTTTTATTTGACAAATATTCAAGCTCAAGACCAATTGTTAAATCTTGCAAAGCAATATTTATCAATGGGCGATTATGAAAAAGCGGCATCTACATACAAACAGTTGTACGAGTATAATGAAAATGACATTGCCATAATATTAGATTATTACAAGAGTTTGATAGGGCTTAAAGATTATAAAACTGCCGAAAAAATATTAAAACAATCATTGAAATCTAACAATCAAGATAGCCGTTTACAGTTTGAATTAGGAATTGTTTATCGTTTGCAAGGAGAAAATAAAAAATCAAAAAAAGTCTTCAATGAAATTATAGATAATATTCCGCAAAGCGATATAGAAATAAAAAAAATAGCAGCTCTGTTTTCACAAGCCGGTATGTATGATGAAGCAATTGAAATTTTTATGAAAGCAAAAAGCAAGCGTAAAGAAACCCCTTTTTTATATGCCGAAGAGTTAGCCGTTTTGTATGATAAAAAAGGAGATTCAGACAAAGCAACCGAAAGTTTAATTGATTTGTACATTACAAATAGCGAAAAAGGAGATGATATAAAAGCAACATTCAGAAAGATGTTTAATACGCCGGAAAAGTTAGAATCTTTCAGAAAAAAAATCATGAAACGTGCATCGAGTAACCCTAATATAGTTGCTTATCCTGATTTGTTAGCCTGGCTTTACATTCAACAAAATGATTATGAAAATGCTTATATACAAATTAAAGCCATCGACAATCAATTTTTAGAGCAAGGAAGAAGAGTGTTGGGGTTTGCAAGGATGACTTTAAGAGAAAAAAAATTTAATGCCTCTTTAATGGCCTATGATTTTGTAATAAGTAAAGGAAAAGAAAATCCATATTATGCTTTAGCTTCTTCTGAAAAACTCACTTGCCTTAAAGAACAACTAAAAAATAATCCGAATTATTCACAGGATGATGTAAATAAAGTAATAGCTGCTTATGATGATTTCTTAAATGAAAATCCAAATTTTAAAATGAAGGAGACTATAAGAGAATATGCTGATTTGCAAGCTCGATATGAATATAGATTGGATAAAGCAATTGAGACATTGAGGCAAGTTGTAAATGCACCTCAAGCTGATGCTTTGTTTAGAGGGCGTTGTAAATTGGACATGGGGGATTATGAACTAATGCAAAATGAAATTTGGGAGAGCACCTTGCTGTATTCTCAGGTAGATAAAGAATTTAAAAATGATATTTTAGGAGAAGAAGCCAGATTTCGAAATGCAAAATTATCTTATTATACCGGTGATTTTAATTGGGCACAAGGACAATTGGATGTTTTAAAAGCGTCAACATCTGAACTAATCGCAAATGATGCACTTAATTTATCTGTTTTGATTACAGAAAATAATCCCATAGCTGATAGTAATTCAACACCGCTCCTAATGTTTGCTAAGGCTGATTTGCTTGAATTTCAAAACAAAAATGATGAGGCGTTGAAAGTTTTAGACAGTATAGAAATGCAGTTTCCACAGCACCCTCTGTTGGATAATATTTTAATGGAGAGAGCAAAAATTGCTATGAAAAAAAATGATTATTCCGAAGCCGCAATGTATCTGCAAAAAATCACAACACAATATGCGGATGATGTTTTAGCAGATGATGCTTTATATAACCTTGCCTATATTTATGAAGTCTATTTTAATAATTTTGATGACGCCAAAAGACTTTATGAAGAATTGCTTGTAAAATATCCCGGTAGTACTTATGTGAGTGAAGCGAGAAAGCGGTTCAGAGCATTAAGAGGTGATAAAGTTGAAAATGATTTATAAAAACTATCTGTAAGATTCTAAGGTCATCAGTAGTTTTTCTTTGTCATATAACATAAGCTCTGCACCTTGAATACGAAATTGGTTTGCTTTCATTAATTGTTGCATGAATAGTTGTTCTTGAGCATCAATTTCGGCACAATATTTCTCAGTTTGGTATAAATTACTAAATAAAATTTTATTACCACTAATAAAGACAGAGCCCCCAAATGAATTACAACCCGTATTCCCGTTTATTTCTTTTTTATTTTGTGAAATTGTAAAATAGCTATTTTTTTCAATGGGTTTATTATAGAGAACATCTTTAGGAAATGAAGATAATATCCATTGGTTGGAAATAGAAAGACCGCTTTCATTTTTAGGAGAATCTAACTCTTTTTTAGTCTTGGATAGTATTTGAACAAATTGATAATCTTCTTGATATTTAGTAGATTCGCTTGCAGGTTTTAAAAC
This sequence comes from Chitinophagaceae bacterium, assembly GCA_039811265.1. GTDB lineage: Bacteria > Bacteroidota > Bacteroidia > Chitinophagales > Chitinophagaceae > OLB11. Next base: position 35,420 of record JBDHYI010000015.1, read on the forward strand.
TTTTACTTTTATTTTATATTCATAACCTTCTTCAAAATTAAAGTGAAATGATTTTGTAATCAAAGTACGATAAGGATATTTTTTGCTAAAAGTATAACGAAAGCAGGTTTCGTTATTTAATTTATTACAATTTTCTTTTTTGCTGTCAATATAAATAATTCTGTATATAGGTTTTTTAAGCTTTGCAAAAGCAAATAATGAAATTAAAATTAGAGAGAAGGTAATAAGGAAGTGTTTCATTTTAAATGTTTTGTATAAAGATTCAGAAAGTGGTTTTTTCCATAAATGATTGCAATAAAATGGTAGCACTTATTTCATCTATTAGTGCTTTGTCTTTTCTGTCTTTCTTTTTCAATCCCATGTCAATCATTGTTTGGAAAGCCATTTTAGAAGTATAGCGTTCATCTATTGGTATGATAGGGATTGAAGAGAATTCTTTTTTGAATAAATCAATAAATTTCAAAACAAGTGGCGTGGCATCAGTTGATTCGTTTTTTAAGGATTTAGGCATTCCTATTATTACTTTTTCAACTTTCTCTTTTTGAAAATATTGTTTTAGAAAAGGGATTAGTTGAGCAGTTTCAATAGTGGTTAATCCATTTGCAATGATTTGGAGCGGGTCACTAACAGCAAGCCCTGTTCTTTTTTTCCCATAATCAATTGATAAAATTCTTGCCATTTTTATATAAAAAATAAAGATAAAATAACGAATATAGAATAGACTACACTTGCAATGCCATTTGTGGTTGCAAAGGCTAAATTCACTTTGCTAATATCATTTACTTTTACTAAAGAGTGCTGATAAGAAAGTAAAAAAACAAAAATAGCAGATGCAATATAATATAATAAAAAAGGTAAATAAATGATGGCAATTAATAAAACTAATATAGCTGTAATGCTATGTAATAATCGGGACATAATTAGTGCATTTTTTCGCCCGATTAAAACAGGAATTGAATTCAATTGATGCTCTCTATCAAAATCTTCATCTTGTAAGGAATATAAAATATCAAAACCACTTACCCATGTCAATACAATAAAAGAAAATAAAATAGGTAAAATATGAAATTGATTCGTAACAGCAATATATGCGCCAATTGGAGCAAGAGAAAGTCCTATTCCAAGAACAATATGACATAAAGGTGTGAAACGCTTAGTATAACTATAAAATAAAATAACAAATAGAGCAATAGGGGAAAGATAAAAACATAAATTATTGATGAAAAATGTCGTTGTGATAAATAAGATACTATTTATAATTACAAAAATAAGTGCATGTTGTTTTGGAATAACGCCGGATGGTATTTCTCTAATTGCAGTTCGAGGGTTGAGTTTATCAAATTTTTCATCAATGTAACGATTAAAAGCCATTGCAGAATTTCTTGCAAAGACCATACACAGAATTACCAATATTAATAATTTGAAAGTATATGAATTATCAAAATTATATTTAATAGCCGGACTTTCATTTGAAATATCAATTTGCCATTTGTTTAAAACAGCTAATGCAAATCCGATCATAGCAAATGGCATAGCAAAAATGGTATGGCTAAACTTTACTAATGATAAATATTTTGATATTGTACGTATTGCAAACAAATTTTTAGGATTTTTATGCATGCGAAGTTAGTATCTATTTTTTGCTTTGTTTTAAATAGCTATTTTTTTAAGTAATTTTTTATAAAATCTGTATTTCATAAAAAAACAAAGGAAAAAGTTTTTGCAACATTGGGGAGTATTATCTTTGAAAAAAATTCGCTTGATAGAAGCCCTTGTTTATAAATCCACAGGAACATGGTATATGTGTAAGACAAAAGATGGACACTTTTGGAATGCACGTATAAAAGGCAAGTTGAAAATTGATAAAGAGATTACTTCATCAAACCCAATTGCAGTGGGGGATATCGTAGATGTTAATATAGAAAATGAGAAAGAAAATAATTTGATTATACATCAAATTCACAAAAGAAAAAATTATTTAGTTAGGACATCGCCACAAAATAAAAATCAAAAAAATATTATAGCATCTAACTTAGATCAAAGTATTTTAATTGCAACATTAAAAGACCCCAAAACATCAACGGGCTTTATTGATCGTTTTTTAGTTTCATGTGAAGTTTATCATTTGAAAGCGATTTTGGTTTTTAATAAATGTGATATTTTAAATCAAGATGAAATAGATTACTTTAATTATTTAAAAAATATTTATACTAAAATTGGTTATGATGTTTATTTAATTTCAGCAGAAAAAAATATCGGCATAGATCGACTAAAAAATATTTTACAAAATAAAATTAGCTTATTGACCGGTCATAGCGGCGTTGGAAAATCTACCTTAATTAATAAAATTATACCGGATAAAAATATTTTTACTCAATCAGTATCCGAATGGAGTGGGAAAGGTATGCACACAACCACTTTTGCCGAAATGTTTGATCTCCCTTTATTACATGGGCAAATTATTGATACGCCCGGTATAAAGGAATTAGGGATCGTGAATGTGAGTAGGACAGAATTAAGCGGTTATTTCCCTGAAATAAAAGTAAAATTAATTCATTGTAAATACAATAACTGTTTACATATTAACGAACCGTTTTGTGCAGTTAAAAAAGCTGTTGAAAATGCAGAAATTTCTGAGGAGCGTTATTTAAATTATTTAAAAATTTTTGATACAATAGAAGAAAAATGGAAGTAAAAATTACTTCCATTTTTCTTCTATAAAGTTTCTATTTCACCATATTGTCATTTTATGGATTCCAATAATACCAATTGCTAGATACAATTGTGAACAAACATATAACGGTTATAGACTTTTTGGAAAACTTAAGCTAGAGCCATATTAAAAATATTGGCAATATGGGGTAATTGGTATCATAGCATTTCTAATAATCAAAGCATTAATTGAAAACAACTAAATTAAGAACGAACAAATAAAAGTACCAAAAATTTATATTGACTTGCTAGGCCAAGTTTTTGAAATTGAAAAAAAGGTTGAAAACCTTACCGAATCAAATTCTATAAGCCGAAATATTACAAGGCTCAAAGAAATATTTGAACTGCTAGAAAAGGACGGCGGTTTAGTTTACTATAATCCGATTGGTGAGCCTTACAACGAAACACGAACGGATATTGAAGCAAGTATAGCTGGAAGTTCTCCCGACAATCTTATAATTACAGAGGTAATTAAACCAATTGTTAGATACAGAAAAGGAGGAATAACCCTAATTGCTAGAAAAAGAGTCGTTGTTGCAGAATCAAAATATTAATCTTTAAATCTTTTACATAATGAAAAATACAATCAATTTCAGAATCGACCTTGGCACTACAAATTCGGCTATCGCTAAATGTAAATGGAATTTTGGATTAAATAAAATGTGAAAATTTGTAACAGGATTTTTAACTAAAAAGTGTAAACTTTTTTAAGGAGGAGACACAGAACGGTATTTATTATCGATTTCCTTTTTATTTTTTCTTACCTCCTTTTGGACTTTAACCCAAATTTTCAAAACCTGCTTTTAAACGTTTGACTGCTTCTTGTAGCTTTTCTAAAGATGCTGCGTAAGACAAACGAATGCAATTAGGATTGCCAAAAGAATCACCCGACACACAACTGACATGCACTTCATTTAAAAGATAAAAACATAAAGCATCTGAATTTTCAATCCCTTTTTTGCCATAATAAAATGAAACATTCGGGAAAAGATAAAAGGCTCCTGATGGCCTATTTACTTGAAATCCTTTAATTTCTTTTAATGCATCCACTAAATAATCTCTACGTTCTTTAAATTTTTCAACCATTAATTTTGTTGAACTTAAATCGCCTTGTAATGCAGTAATAGCAGCCCTTTGCGTGATTGAGTTTGCTCCCGATGTAACTTGGCTTTGTATTTTTTCAGAAGCAGAAATGATATCTTTATGTGCTGCCATATAGCCTAATCTCCAACCGGTCATTGCAAATGATTTGGAAAATCCATTTATGATAATCACTCGATCTTTTATTTCTTCAAATTGTGCAATCGTTTCATGTTTTCCTTCAAAATTGATATGCTCATATATTTCATCAGAGATGATAAAAATGTTCGGATGTTTTGCAAATACTGCAGCCAAGGCACTCAACTCTTCTTTCGAATAAATAGACCCAGTTGGGTTGCATGGAGAAGAAAACATGAAGAGTTTGGTATTGGGAGTTATGGCTTCTTCTAATTGAGCCGGTGTAATTTTAAATTGATTTTCATATAAGGCTGCAATTGATTTGACAATGCCACCTGCTAATTTCACAATATCAACATACGTTACCCAATAAGGAGAAGGGATAATGACTTCATCGCCTTCATTGATAAGACTCATTACAGCATTGTATAAACATTGTTTCGCTCCTGTTCCAACTAAAATTTGATTCGTTTCGTATTGTAGTTGATTTTCATTTTTAAATTTTTGTACTATAGCCTCTCTCAACTCAGGATAGCCAGCCACCGGAGGGTATTTTGTATATCCATCGTCCATTGCTTTTTTGGCAGACTCAATAATAAAATCCGGTGTTTGAAAATCAGGCTCACCCAAACTTAAATCAATCACATCCACTCCTTTTGAACGCAATTCCCTACTAAGCTTTGCCATTAATATAGTCTTAGGCTCTTCAATTTGGGTTAATCTGTTTGCTAAATTCATAAAATAATTTTTTGTATAAGATTGAAAATAAATTTATCAAAGGTAAGTAATTAATATTTGTATTACACCAATTAAAAAACCAAGTACGGCGCCAATTATTTCTATAAATACAAATTCTTTTTTCATAATAGAATAAAGAATTTCTTCTAACTTGTCAGAGCTAAAATTTTTTACTTTTTCAAACACAATTTGTTCAACATTTACTTGTGATTTTAAATTATCACTAAGCTTTTGCATCACATCGGGTAGTATCTTTTCTACTTCGCTAACCATTCCACCTTTTATTTTTTCAATGGTAGAATCTTTTATAAACATAGAAAGCAGTGGAATTTCTTCTTTTAGTTTTGTATGAATGAATTGATCTATTCGAGCCTCGATAAAAGGTAAAATTTCTTTTGATGAGTTAGAGTCTTTTATTTTAGCTAATAACTCATCGATTGAGATTAATTCTTTTGAGACAACAGTACCTAATTTTTGAGCAAATAATTCTTGACGTTTCGGGAATACTCCCTGGATAGTAAATCCTAAAAAACGTATGGGGTTTTTAGGGTGAAAGAGCATTTTCACTGCAAGATAGTTGGTAAACCATCCTATAAAAGCGGCAATAATGGGCAGTGTATAAATCATATCACGAAAAATCTTTTTATTCTACCGATGTTTTCTCAAATATACCTTCTTCTATGGGAATATATTTTCGTTCACTTAAAATATATTTATTTCCTTTTGCTAAAAAATGTACTATCATATTTTCAATAGAAATGGGTTTATTGTCGGCTATATCAGCAATATTGCTTGCTTTAATATTATGTCCGTCAATGATTAAAATCATTCCGGAGCCTATTGCTTCCAAATAATTCCCTTCTGTTATCACCAAACCCGTATCTTCACCAAGTCCTATTCCTATGCAGGAAGGATTAGCGGCAACCGCTTGCGCTAAACGCCCGAAACGCCCCCTTTTATCAAAGTGGGAATCAAAAATTACATCACGCATAAATGCAAGACCGGTTGTTACTTTTACAGCCCCTTTTAAATGAGCATTGGCCGCATTTCCTTCATATATCATGGTATTGCTCATGGCCATTGCCCCTGCACTGGTGCCGGCAATAACAAAACCTTCTTCATATAAATATCGTTGGCGTATAATATTGTAAAATTCAGTACCACCGAAAGTTGCAGTCAATCGCATTTGATTTCCGCCACTAAACATGATTGCATCTGCATTTTTTAATCTTTCTATATTCTCAGGCAAATTTGCATCTTCCCGATTGCGAATGTTCATTGGTGATACATTCATACAATTCAATTTTGCAAAAGCATCTAAGTAGTTTTGTCCAACTTCGATAGGAATGGTTGAAGCAGTTGTTATAACTTCTATTCGACTTGATTTTTTATGTTTTGTTTCATCAACAATGCGAGATAATATTCCTTGCTCAAAAAAGTTAAGATTATTTCTTTTGATTAATCCTTGTTCCAAATCTGTTCCTTTATCCTCAGCACCACCAACCGGGATTAATATTCCTTTTGGTAAATTCATATTAAAAAAATAATGTGCAAATATACATGCTTTGCTATTAATGAAATAACTTAAAATCAAATTCGTAATTTGATTCTTTTTTGCTAGTAAAATTCAACTTTAATTATTGCAAAAAACAGAATATTTTATACCTTTTCTCAGTTGTATAAGCTTTTTAAATAGATTTTCTTCTACCTATATTCCGAATGTGTAACCTTGACTTAATGGATTCATAAGCGAAGAGTTTAATTTTTTTCTATCTTTTTGCTTTCTCTTATCTTCGCATTATGTTGGATATAATACAACTTTTACCTGATAATATTGCTAATCAGATTGCCGCCGGAGAAGTAATTCAACGACCGGCAAGTGCAGTGAAAGAATTGTTGGAAAACGCAATAGATGCCGGTGCAACTCAAATACATTTAATAATTAAAGATGCAGGAAAAGAACTAATACAAGTTATTGATAATGGGAAGGGAATGAGTATAACCGATGCCCGACTTTGTTTTGAAAGACACGCCACATCCAAAATTAAATCAATAGAAGATTTGTTTTCAATAAGAACAATGGGGTTTAGAGGTGAGGCGCTTGCTTCCATTGCGGCAGTCGCTCAAGTAGAGTTAAAAACAAGAAGAGCTGAAGATGAAGTTGGCACAAAAATATTTATAGAAGGCAGTGTTGTAAAGTCGCAAGAGCCATGTCAAAGCCCTGTGGGAACTTCCATCATGGTGAAAAATTTATTTTATAATGTACCGGCCCGAAGAAATTTTTTGAAAAGTGCAGCAACTGAAACAAAACAAATTATCGATGAATTTACCAGAGTTGCGATGGCTTTCCCACTTGTTGCATTTAAATTGACCAATAATAATACTGTTGTTTTTAATTTAGATTCCGGCAAGTTCAAACAAAGGATTGTAGGTCTGCTTGGCAGCCAATTTGAATCTAAATTAGTACCGGTCGAAGAACCGACTGATGTAGTGAATATTAAAGGTTTTATAGCCTCGCCCGATATGGCTTCTAAGACTAGAGGAAATCAATATTTTTTCGTCAATAATCGATTTATTAAAAGTGCTTATTTGAATTTTGCTGTTACTACAGCTTATAAAGATTTAATTTCTAAAGATGAGTTCCCTGCATTTGTTCTTTTTATTGATATAGACCCCAATAGAGTGGATATAAATGTGCACCCAACCAAACAAGAAATTAAATTTGAAGATGACCGTATAGTATATTCGTTTGTAAGTGCAGCCATAAGACATTCTTTAAATAAATATAGTATTGCTCCATCTCTTGACTTTACGCTCCATCCCGAAATCCAACAATTAGATGCTATTTCAAAACCATTTTCTGAAAGTAAACAACAAGGAGTAAAAAAAGATTATTTATTTCAATCTTTTACCGAAAAAGGAAAAGCACATTTTCTTGAAAAAAGGCAAGAAATTTCAAATTGGAAAGAGTTGTATAAAGTTCAAAGTGAATTTCAATTAAATGTCGAACCTCAAAAGGAAGAATTACAAGCCATTGAACATAATGAAAATTTAATTCCATTAAAAGAGGAACAATTTCTTCAAAACTTTATTCATATTAATGGAGGTTATATTTTAGCTACAACTCCAAATGGATTTATTTTAATAGATCAACACTTGGCACATCAACGTATTTTGTATGAAACTCTCCAAAAAACCAAAACAGAAAAGTGGCCAATTCAAAAATGTTTGATACCCATTACTATAGAATTATCACCTGCTGATGCCGTATTGCTTAATTCTATTAAAGAAGATTTGCTTGACTTAGGATTTGAAGTAGAGCCTTTCGGAAATCAAACTTTCATTATACAAGGAGTTCCCTCTGATGTAAGAACAGGGCATGAACGAGAATCCATTGAGAAATTATTGGAATCGCTTAAACATGAACACAGTGATTTGAAATTAGACAAACGAGAAAAATTAATTCGTACACTCGTTATGCAAAAAGCGATTTTTAACTCCAAAAAAATCAGCGAATTAGAAATGAAATCTCTTTATGAAAAACTTTTTGCTTGTGAGAATTCTAAACTTTCGCCCTTAGGAAAAAAAATTTGGATAGAAGTGAATGCTGCACAAATAGCTCAATGGATTCAACATGCTTAAACGATTATTTTTTTGTGGGATAATCTTTTTTTTGATTTCTTGTCAAAAAAAGAAAGAAGAAATATTATTTATTGATTACTCAATAAATACGTCTTATGATTTTACAAAAGCACTTTTTTTGAATGATAAAGCGATTTTAATTGGAGGCGAACATTTCAATGTTTCTATGATTTATCAATTAGAAAATAACGGGCAAGTAAATGAAATAAAAATAGAAAATGAGCAGGCGAACAAGCAACTGACTGCCATAAGTCAAGCAAATGACGGAACGTTGATGACGGTTGGTTATAATGGTAAAATACTTATTAGTAAAGATAGTGGCACTCATTGGGATTTCGTGCAGAGCAATACTTGGTTTGACTTTTTGGGAATTGATTTCAATGAAAAAGATTCGGCTTATATCGTAGCAGGGGCTCCTTTTAATATAGGACAAATTGCAACGTGCAATCAATTTGGAGAAGGAGCAAGAACGGCTCAAGAGGAATTTAATTTTGTGATAGAAGATATTAAATTCCTTTCAAACCATATTGGATATTTATGTGGATATGGTGCTGTAATGAAAAGTTATGATGATGGTAATACTTGGGAATATTTAGATGCTAAAGATGATTATTTCAAAGCGATGTCTTGGGAAAATGAAAAAGAAGGAGTTGTGGTAGGGTACGAAGGCTGTATATTACAAACGCAAGACGGTGGTAAACAATGGCACATAGTGCGTAACGGAAATAATCCTTTATTACAAAAAATCCATTTTAAAGATGTGGCAAACAATGGAGCTGCTTTGTATGTGGCTGTGGGCGAACAAGGAAAGTTGATGATGAGTACAAATTACGGTAAAAGCTGGAGTATGATTAAATCATTTACTCAAAAAGATTTGAATGGAGTTTGTTTTAAAAATGAAAATGAATGCCTTGTTGTGGGATCTTCAGGAAGTATTTTCTTGTTGAAATTTGAGTAACATTTAAAATATTACCTCCAAAAGAGGATGGGAAAAGGAAAGAGCGGTAAACATTAAATATAAAAAATAAATCCTTCCCTTTTTCATTATATTACTTTTTAATATTGCCTATGATTTTCTTTCAAATTGTCATTAGGAAGTATTACTTTTGTTGTCTTAATTTTAAATAGTTGAGATGTTTACCATAATCATGACATTATCTTTATTACTTGAAAAAGTAATACTCATATCTGTTATACTAGCCTTATCGCTCGGTGTGGCAATGTACAGTACTTGGGCTGAGCGTAAGGTGGCAGCAGTGATGCAAGACCGACGAGGACCAAATAGAGCCGGTCCATTCGGAATTTTGCAACCTTTGGCAGACGGATTGAAGTTATTTATGAAAGAAGAGATCATACCTAATTTTTCTTCTAAATTTTTATTCATACTTGGTCCTTCATTAGCGATGTTAGTGGCTTGTATGACCAGTGCCGTAATACCTTGGGGACCTGATATAGTTTGGAATGATGGTTCGGTATTTTCATTGCAAGTGGCAGATGTAAACATCGGAATCTTGTTTATATTCGGAGTAGTAAGTATGGGCGTTTATGGTATTATGATTGGGGCTTGGGCATCAAATAATAAATACTCATTAATGAGTAGTATGCGAGCTGCCTCTCAAGCTATATCTTATGAATTAGCCTTGGGTATAAGCTTAATAGCCTTAGTAATGATGAGCAGTAGCTTGAGCATGAAGGATATTGCTGAACAGCAACACGGTTTTTGGAATAATGGCTATTTTACTTGGTACTTTTTTAAGCAACCTCTTGGTTTTATCATATTTTTAGTATGCTCTTTTGCTGAATTAAATCGTGCCCCATTTGACTTGGCAGAATGTGAAAGTGAATTGATAGGCGGTTTCCACACAGAGTATAGTTCAATGAAATTAGGATTTTACTTATTTGCTGAATACACAAATATGTTTATCACATCAGTAGTATTAAGTACATTATACTTTGGCGGATATAATTTCCCACTCATGGATATTGTACAACCAATGGTAGCTCCTTGGGTGTTTTCATTAATCGGGGTGGCTGTTCTCATGGTAAAAGCGATAGGGTTTATTCTTTTCTTTATGTTTATACGTTGGACACTTCCACGTTTCAGATATGATCAGTTGATGAATTTAGGGTGGAAAAGTTTGATACCTTTAGCTTTGATAAATATGTTGATTACAGGAGCACTTGTATTATTTTTTCAAAATTAAAAAAAGATAAAAGAATCATGGAATACAATATATCAAAAAAAGCAGTTTCGGTAAACAGAACTCCTTTATCATTATACGAAAGAACTTATATTCCAACTATCGCAAAAGGCTTAGCGGTAACTTTAAAACATATCTTTCAGAAAAAAGCTACTGTAAATTATCCGGAGGTACAGAGACCATTCAGTGCTACTTTTAGAGGATTACATATTTTAAACAGAGATGAAGGAGATAGAGAGCGTTGTACAGCATGTGGGCTTTGTGCATTAGCATGTCCTGCTGAGGCAATTACAATGGAAGCCGCTGAAAGAAAACCCGGAGAAGAGCATTTATATAGAGAAGAAAAATATGCGGCATCGTATGAAATTAATATGCTGAGATGTATTTTTTGTGGTTTGTGTGAAGAGGCATGTCCCAAAGATGCAATTTATTTAACACAAACATTTGCTCCGGCTAATTATACAAGGGAAGGGTTTATTTATAAAAAAGAAGATTTATTAATCCCTAAAAAAAGTGAACGAAAAGAAAATAATTAATTAAAACGATTTTTAAAAATTACCTCCGATGGATTTACAACATATCGTATTTTGGGTTTTATGCATCATGACACTCGGATTTGCAGCCGGCGTTATATTGAGTAGAAATCCTATTTCAAGCATCTTATTTTTAATAATGACTTTCTTTTGTATTTCGGGTCATTATGTAATGATGAATGCTCAATTTTTAGCTATTGTTAATATAATTGTTTATGCCGGTGCTATTATGGTACTTTTTTTATTTGTAGTCATGTTGATGAATTTAAATTCGGATACAGAGCCTCAAAAAAATACTCTTTTGCAATTTGCTGCCGTCATATCGGGAGGGATTTTACTTTTGATTTTAATTGCCTCTTTTAAATCATTGTTTAGTGGTTTAGAAAACAAACAAATTGATTTAACGCAAGTGAATAATATCGGATTGATTAAAGAACTTGGAACTCTTTTGTTTACAAAATATGTTTTCCCATTTGAGGTTGCCAGTGTTTTATTTTTGAGTGCAATGGTAGGGGCAGTCGTTTTAGGTAAAAAAGACAGCGATATTATAACTACAGTTGATGTAGATTCTTAGTTAACTTATTCTAATTATTTATCTTTTAAAGGAGTGCCTTTTCCGTATTTTACAAAAATATAGATATATAACACTCTTGAAATTCTCATTAAAATAGGTTGCATCAGGAGCAAGGTAAAAACCATTATTCCTAAAAAAATAAACACGGAATTATCTCGCCAGCTAAAACCATAAAAAAGTTGAAAAAGAATTGCTAATATAATAACAATGCCAACGCTTAATCCATAGCTGATATAACCTGTCCCAAACCAAAAGCCGGTTTCTAATTCGTACTTTTGACCGCAATGAGGGCAACGCTCCGGCATGTCCATCATCTTGTTTAAAGGGAAAATAGTTTTGTTAGTGTACAAGTCACCAATATGGCAATTGGGACATTTTTTTTTGAGCATACTGATTAGTCTTCCGGGTATTTTGTCGTCCATAATATTTTTTTAAATTGATTCAAAATGTCTTTCTCCAATTTGCTGCCTCCACATAGCATAGTAAAGTCCTTTTTCTTCTATTAAATTATGATGATTTCCTACTTCTACAACACTACCTTTTTCAAGGACATATATTCTATGCGCATGCATTATAGTTGAAAGCCTGTGAGCGATAAGTATATTTATTTGATTTTTTTCATTAGATAATTCTTTCACGGTATTGGTAATAGCCTCTTCTGTGATAGAGTCTAAAGCAGATGTAGCTTCGTCAAAAACTAATAGTTGAGGGTGTCGTAGCAAAGCTCGAGCGATAGAGAGCCTTTGTTTTTCACCTCCGGAAATTTTCATTCCGCTTTCGCCAATTAAAGTATCCAAACCATTTTCTGCCCTTTGTAATAAAGAAGTTGCCGATGATTTTTTTAAAGCCATTATCAAATCTTCTTCACTGGCATGAGGGTTTACGAACAATAAATTTTCTCTTATAGTTCCTGCAAAAAGCTGAGTGTCTTGTGTGACAAATCCAATTAAATTTCTAAAAGCCTCAATATTTAGATTTTTATAAGAAATATTATTATAAAATATATCGCCATGATGTGGTTTATATAAACCTACCAATAATTTTACTAAGGTTGTTTTACCTGAGCCGGAAGGACCTACAAAAGCAATAGTTTCACCTTTATTTACATGAAAACTTATATCTGTCAAAGCGTTTTGTCTGGCGGTTTTATGTTTGAAACTAACATGTTTGAATGTCAAACTTTCAATATCGTTTACAACCTGTGGATTTTCAGGTTTTTCTTCAATGGGGGATTCCATTAAAATTTTATAATTAGTGAGTGAAATTTCAGCTTCGCGATAGGCTAAAATAATATTCCCTAATTCTTGCAAAGGACCGAAGATAAAAAACGAAAAAAACTGAAGGGTAATCATTTGCCCTATTGTGAGATAGTCTTTAAAAACCAAATATGCCAAAGTAAATAAGATAGATTGCCGAATGAAATTAACAAAAGTACCTTGTACAAAACTAAGTGCCCGAATACTTTTGACTTTTTTGAGCTCTAATTTTAGAATTTTTCGTGTTGTTAGATTTAATCGCTTGATTTCTTGATTGGTAAGCCCCAAACTCCTTACTAATTCAATATTTCGCAAAGACTCAGTAGTGGCTCCTGCAAGGGCTGTTGTTTCTTGAACAATTGTTTTTTGTATAAATTTTATTTTTTTACTAAGAATGCTCATTAAAAAAGAAAGAGCAAGAGCGCCTATTATATAAATAAAAACTAATTTAGGATAGGTTGTAAAAGAATAAATCATTACAAAAACAACACTAACAATGACACTAAAAAGTACATTCACAAACAAAGACATAAACTTTTCGGTGTCTATTCTTACTTTTTCCAAAACGGCAAGTGTTTCACCGCTACGTTGGTCTTCAAATTGCTGATAAGGAAGTTGCAATGCTCTTTTAAGCCCGTCTGTGTAAACGTCCGCACCGAATCGTTGGATGACTGTATTGACGGTATAGTCCTGAAAGGCTTTTGCAATACGGGAAACCATCGCAACACCCATTAACATTCCTATGAATTTTAAAGTACCTAAAACAAATTCTTTTTCGGATAAACTTTGGTAATTAGCTTTTATGAAATCAAATAATTTTCCAAACAATACAGGGTCGAGCAATGAAAATCCGGTATTGATTATTGCTAATAAGAATGAAACAATTACTATTAGTTTATATCTTTTAAGATAGCTTAATAATATTTTCATAAAAGGATGTGCAAAGGTAGCTTAAATCAAGCGTTATCAGGTATGTCTTTCTTATCTAAATATTATAAGAATATGATAAAATCTATATCCATATATTTTTATCCTGTATAACACTTTGAAATGAGATATGAGTTTAAAAATAAAAAGATTAAGGGGAAAGGATGAGTTGAAAAAGGATAGTAATAAAAAAACTAAAAATTATTTCACTATCAATTTACCATCATTATATATAACATTCATATTGTGTTTGTTGATTTGACAACAATATTCCATGTCGTATTGCAATCCAAATTTTGATAATCTTAAAAAGTGAGAACTGTCTTGGATAAATTCATAAAGATTATTTTCAGCATGCTTAAATAAACAATGTGCAGCACGAGTACTATCACAGTTCATTTCAAAAAACGCTTGCACATAATGATATACTGCTCCAGCAAAAAGGGAATCTTCTAAATTAAAACGATCTTTCCAAGAGGCACAAGCTAACAATACATCTTTTTTGCTATTGATTAAATATTGACACACCGATTCCAAATTTAAAAAAGAGCCAATGATAATTTCATTGGCATCTTTGCATTGATGGAGAAGGCGCGTGCCATTGGTAGTAGTCAAAATCAAGGTTTTGTTTTCAATAAAATCCTTTGTAAAATATGAAGGTGAGTTGCCATATTGTAATCCATCTGCAATTTTTCCGTCACGTTCACCGGCAGTAATTGAATTGGGAATTTGAGTGCCGAGCTCAATACATTTTGCCACAGAGTCAGTAGGAATAATCTCTTTGGCTCCATTGCTCAAAGCCGTCACCATTGTGGAGGTCGCTCTGAATATATCAATAATAACAACTATACTGTTTTTAAAATCATATAGATGTAAAAGCGATGGTGAAAAGCAAGTTTCAATTTTTGGAGAAGACATATTTAGAATAATAATTTATGTACGATAAAAAAGGATAAAATTTGAGCTACGAAACCAAATACGATACCGGAGTAAACTTGAAACCGATTATGAGCATTCAAGTATAACCTGGCACCTGTTATTAAGCCGCTTAAAGTTATTGAAATCACTAAAAGTAATAAACTGTTTTGCATTCCGTGTATAGCCATTAGTAAAGCAAACCCGATTAAACTCCCGAAAGCAGCAGTGTGCATACTGATTTTATAAAACAGCGTAGCCATAAATACTACCACTGTTGTAAAAAAAGTCCCCAATAAAAAACTTTGTAATAATTCCGGTGCTGATAATTGTTTGTGAAATAACCAAAAAGTCCAAAAATAAAATAACATTGAAGCAATAAGCGGTGCATAGCGTTCTTTATCACCCGTCATATAAATGCTTTCAATAAACTTTAATTTCCAAAGTAAGATGACTACAAGGAATGGGAAAGTTATGGTAATGTAAGCAATTATGATAATCCACCATTTATAGGTAGTTGGTTCAATGCCTACAAATAACGTAGGGCAAAAAAATACTAAAAATGCGACAATATATGTCGGAATAAAGAGTGGATGAAATAGGATTGAAATAATTTTTGATACTGTTTCAATCAATGAATTTTTTTCTTGCACGAGGGCAAATTTATAATCTTAAACTCAAATTATACATTAGATTCTTTGTTATTAGATTTTTTGTATAATTTTTTTCTTTTCGTATTTCGATTTTGTAATTCAGTTTAAAATATTTTTTGGAGTATTTAAGTTTTATTAAGATTTTTTTTCAAAAATTCAAGTTCATCTAATATTGATTTTATTTCATCGCGATTCACAGTGGTATAGGAAAGTGATTCATTCATTGTAGGAGGAGAAAAAATATTTTTATCATACTGAGAAATACGAGCGGCAGTATGGAACTCTTTTGCCTTCGTATAAGTAGCAATCTCTCGAATATTTTGACTATTCAAACCGCTGCCGGGCATGATAATAATTCGATTGTCAGCTTTTTCAATAAGTTTTTTTAAATTGTCTTTGCCATCTGTAACTGTTGAATATTGACCGCTTGTGAGTATTCGTTTACAACCACTATCTATGATTTGCTCAAGTGCAATCAGCGGGTCGGCAGTACGATCAAATGCTCTATGAAACGTAACATTCATTGGAAAGGCTAGTTGAACGAGTTTATTCATTAAGGCTATTGCAATTTCTCCATTTTCGTTTAAGCAGCCTATTACGATTCCTTCAAATTTTAATTCTTTACATAATTCAATATCATTTTTTATAGACTCAATTTCTTCTTTTGAATAAACAAAATTTCCACCTCGAGGTCTGATAATAGGGAATATTGGAATACGTATATTTTTTTTGGCTTCTACCATCATGCCATAAGAAGGGGTAGTGCCACCATCACTGGGATTATCACATAACTCAATACGATGTGCGCCCGTTTTGTATGCTTCTATTGCGCCATGTAAAGTAAAAGCAGCTATCTCTAAAATAAAATGCATTTAAACCTACGATTTAAGAGAAAATAGATTTTGATTTAATTATTCTTGTGCCATTATTATCTCTTACTGCCATCGTAAAATTCGGAAGTAAAGAATGGCAACCAATTTCACCGTTTTTATTGATTGCAATAAATCCTATTTGTACTTGTTTACAATAGGGTTCACCTTTCATTTTTATGAGTCTTTCAAGTGCTATTTTACACGATTGTTCAGGTGAATTTCCATAACGCATCGCTTCGACAATAGTATGACTACCACAAATTCGTACAACTTCTTCGCCTACCCCTGTTGCAGATGCAGCGCCTATTTCATTATCCACATATAACCCTGCTCCAATAATGGAAGAATCGCCCACACGCCCATGCATTTTAAAAGCCATTCCACTGGTAGTACAAGCCCCACTAATATTATGGTTTTGATCGATTGCTAACATGCCTATTGTGTCGTGATTTTTTTCTATTCTTTTTTGAATTTCATCCATGCTTGTCATTGGGTTATAGTTTGCCGTTTTTAGCCAATTTTTCCAAGCTTCTTTTGATTTTTCTGTTAGTAAATTTTCTTTTTTAAATCCTTGCGATAGGGCAAATTGTAAAGCTCCATCTCCTACAAGTTGTACATGAGGTGTTTTTTCCATGACTAATCGTGCAATAGATGATGCATGAATAATATTTTCTAAAGCCATTACTGAGCCAATATTTCCTTGATGATCCATTATGCAAGAGTCTAAGGTTACTTTTCCATCTCTGTCAGGGAGTCCGCCTAATCCTACACTATTGTCTTCCGGATCGGCTTCGGCTACCATTACTCCTTTATGAACTGTATCTAATGCCGATTTGTTATTTTCTAATTGTTCCCATGCTGTTTCATTGGCTTTTGTATTTGCAGACCAAGTTGAAATGACAATAGGAATATTTTTATCTTTTTGCTCTGAATTTGATAAAAGTTTGTCTGCGTATAGTAACCCGGGTGTTACTATACGCAACGATTTTACAAATTTTCTTCTATCCATTTGATTGTAGTGTTTAAGGATTTTTATAATCTAATTTTTGATAATTCGAATTACTTTTTTCTCACTTTGATTTTCATAATTTATGACTAAGTTATATATACCTGCTGATACATTACTTAAATCAATTTTATACGCTTTTGTATCTATTTGGTTTTGTAAAATAGCCTCACCGCTTACGCTATATAAAATATAATTCCAATAAAGACCAAAGTCATCATTTATGACTATATTAATATCTTTTGATGCCGGAATTGGATATACATTAATATTATTGGGGAACTCAATTTTGATTTCATTTGACCAATTTACACAACCGGCACTGTCAATTATTTTTAATTGATAAATTCCATTTCCTTTAATAAGTAAATTATTTTTTGACAAAGAATCCTCTAATTGCCGGTCTTTATACCAAAAATAAGAAAGGGGTACTTGTATCGTTTTTAAATGCAAGTCTGAATAATAAATAGTTGGGTAATCATCTAAAAAAGGAAGTAAATATTCTTCTTTATCAATTTGATAAGAGCATTTATACACTCCATTTATTTCTTTGAAATAATAAGAGCCGGCAGGAAAACTGCAATAGAAGGGAGTTTTGTCAATTTGTAGTTGTTTTGGTTTGTTTTCAAAATTGTAATAGAGAGTCCAAGGTGCATTCCCTTCTAAATTCATTGTGAAATTGTATTCCCTGTCGCTACATTTTTTTTCATAACTATAAGTAATTTTATTTGCATGATTATCTATATTCATTTTTTTATTAATCATTTTAACACATCCAATACTGTCTTTTAAATAAAGGAAATCATACTCTCCATTACTAACATATTTCTTTTTAGGAGTGAATGGATTTATGACTAAGTTATCAACTGCGCCACCATTAAATGTATAGAATAATTTGATTTTTTTGTCAGAAATAATATCAAAATACAACTCTGTACTATCCTTTTCACAAATATAATTTTCAACAATATCATTAAAATAATATGGAATATAATTTGCATTAAAAGATTTCATATAAGCGACTTCACAACCTAAAGAATCTTTTACTTTTTCAAAAAAATAATTTCCATTTGATAATGTAAAGGATATATTATTATCATAAGTAGTAAATGAATGATACGTATTGTTGTAATAATAGTAGTAAGTAAAAGGCTTATTGCCGGATGGCGTAATTAATTGTGTAAAAAACTTATTAGAATCACATGATATTTCCATAGGTGTAATGGATGATATTAATTTATCAAAGTTATTGAGTATAGTGTCATTTACTGATTTTGTGCATTTGCTGTCACTGACAGATAATATTGTATAGCTACCATTTGGTAGTTGGAAACTTATATTTGGAGATGCTGAATTAACTTGATAAATATTTTGATTAGCATTGTTTTTGTATTTCAAATTAAAAGGTCCATTGCCATCAATATGATATTGGACAATCATTTGATTGAGAGTACAGTTATAGTTTTTAGATATTAATTGATAATCTAATGTTTGGTAATTGTTTTCAATATTTAAATCAATTTGTTTATAGCATTGCGTAATATCATTTATTGAATTTATTTTGTATGAGCCATTGGAAAAATACAAATTATATATAGGGTTTGCTGTTTGAAGAATATATTCTGTTGGCAAATTGGTATAATCAATATATTTAATTGTCCATGGACTATTTCCGGTATAGTTTAATGTTACTTTAAGTTTATTACTATCACAATCATAAATAGGAGAAGATACCTGAACATACATTGGTTGATATTGGAAGTTGAAATTTTGATTAATATCGACAGAGCAGTTTGTTACATCAGTTGCAGATACAAATTGGTAATTTCCGTTTTCATAGAAAGCATCAAAGTTATTAGTGAATGAAACAAATTGTTTAGCGATACCATCTTTCAAATAGTGAATAGTCCAAGGTGCATTTCCTTGTAGAGAGAAGTGTATTTGGGTTTTGTTGGAATCGCAATTATATACAGGCGTAGAAAGGGTTGCAGCAATAGCTTGATAGTTAAAATTAAAAGTTTGGTTTATTGTTTTGATACAATTGGTACTATCCTTGATTTGAGTAAATTGGTAAATTCCATTTTCAAAAAGTTTTGAAAAACTCGGAGTATTTGTAGAGAAAGAAAAAGGTGTCCCGTTTTTGTTATATTCAATTAACCATGGAGAATTTCCTTGTAATGCGAAGTCGATATGAGTTTTATTAGAATCACATTGATAAAATGGAAGATTTATTGTTATGTCAATTGGTTGATATTGGAAGTTGAAATTTTGATTAATATCGACAGAGCAGTTTGTTACATCAGTTGCAGATACAAATTG
>JBDHYI010000016.1:0-50662 GCA_039811265.1 Chitinophagaceae bacterium
TAATCTTTAGCGTTTTTAATTAATTCATTCACACAATGGTTGATGTCTTCAATTCTTTTGTAATTTACACTATACATAACATTTTTACCTTGTTTTATAGTTTTAAGGATTCCTACTCTTCTAAGTACAGCTAAATGTTGAGAACAAGTAGATTGTTCAACTCGGAGTTTCTTATATATTTCTGTTACAATTATATTAGGGTTATTTTCTACAACTTTTATTATTTCTTGCCTCAATTTATGATGTACTGCATGAATTATTATTGAAGCCTTTTTGTAATCATAATTGTAAAAAACGATTTGTCCGTTTGGATTGTTATTAAGTTGGTTATTCATAAAGTAACAATTATATTTTATAAATAAGAGTTATAGTTAAGTATAAAAATAATTTTTTATACTTATAAATTGATTTTGTAAAAGTATAAATAAAAAATGAAACTCAAATACAAAATTTATATTATTTTGTTAAAATAAACGCTTTTCATATAATATGGTTCAGCATTTAAAATATCGGTAAACGTTCTCCTATAAAAAGATTTTATTCCTAAATTTTGAATAGCATGATTATTTATTTTTATAAGTTTTAAGTTAGAAAAATCATTTTTCAAACTTGTATCTGTACTTACTAAATAAGAGTTATTTTCTTCGATTAAATCCAATATTTCTTTTCTGTTTAAAACCTTATTAAGGCCTTTATTTTTTTGTACAAAATCAACAAAAAATTCATTTTCTCTCGCTTTTAATATAAAAATATTTTTTTCTTTTTCATCAATAATTACTTCACGCATTAAATCAAATTGAGTAACTAAGATTAAAGGGATATCCATTGCAAAGCAAAAACCTTTTGCACTTGCCAAACCGATTCTCAATCCTGTATAAGATCCAGGTCCATTCATGACCATGATTGCATCAATTTCATTCCACTTTATGTTATGTTCAATCAGCATTTCTTCCATGTGGGTATTCAACATTTTAGCATGTGAATTTTCTTCTTTATTTATTTTCTCTGATAGTATTGTTTCCTCATTAAAAAGCAGTACATGAGAATATAAGCCAGACGTATCAATATATAAAAACAACGACATAAGACAAAAGTAATATTGAATAAAATATAATAAAAATTAAGCTTAGGTTATTAATTTTGAGTTTTAAAAATAAAAAGTATGAGTAAAAAAGTAATTAATACTGTCAATGCACCAGCACCCATTGGTCCCTATAATCAAGCAATAGAAGTGAATGGTATGATTTTTATCTCTGGGCAGATTCCTATCAACCCTACTACATCCGAATTAGTAAATAGCAATGTTGAAGCTGAAGCGATGCAAGTAATGGACAATTTAAAAGCAATATTAAATGAAGCCGGTTTGACTTTTGACAATGTAGTAAAAACAAGCATTTTCCTATCTGACATGAACTTATTTAATGTTGTAAACACTGTTTATGCAAGTTACTTTAAAGATAATTTCCCTGCAAGAGAAACAGTTGCTGTATTAGGACTGCCTAAAGGTGTAAATGTTGAAATTTCAATGATAGCTGCCAGGTAAATTCATTATCATTTAATTGGACTTTTTTTAAAAAATAATGAGTTAAGTGTTTTATAACATTCGTTCTTATTTATAGAATTCCTAATTAGAGATAATATTTTATTTTTCAAAAATTTATTCAAATTGTTCTAAATACTTTTAATAATTAAAATTGAAAGTATTTAGGTGTTTTTTTTAAATTTTAATCTTCGATGAAAAAACAAGTTACTTTTTTATCATTTTATTTTATTTTAACTTCTTTCTGTCAAAAAGTTTTATGCCAAAATAATAGTGACTCTACTAAAATGCAGATTGAAATTTTAAATCAAAAATAATGTTTAAAAACTTAGTATTGGTCTGTAAAATCACAATGCCTTATAGTTTTGAAAGCAATCATATACTATGGGAAACAAGTTATACTTTAGCACCAACACATGACACAACTAATAAAATATTTGATAATAAAACACTCAACACAAGTTTAATGGGTGTCGGTAAATATGTTGATGGCAAATATATTCATGAAAAAGTAAATTTAGAAATTCCAATAATAAATCTTGAAAAAAATGTGGATAGTTATCAACTAAAATTTATAGAAGGAGAAGTTTTAGGAGGAAAACAAAAAGCACGGGTTTATATAACATTCAATATAAATCCTGATTAAAAAAAAGAAGTAAAAAGAATACAAGAATTGCTCATTCAAAAAATTGTTGTCAAACAACTAAATATTTCTTATGAACAAAGCAATGCAAATTTTATCATTAAGGGTATCATTAACCCTGATGATGGAAAACATAAAGATACTTGGTACGTCCCGTTAGAAAACCAAATAATGAGAGTTGATATCCTTAATAACAATAAAAGCTTGTTATTAGAAAAAATAGAATATAAATTGAACAACTTATATAAAAATTTTACAATTAATATTCCCTTGCCTTATGAAAAATTAGCACTTTACCCAGGTACTTCTGAACTTAATTGTATTTTATATCTTCGAAATTCAGAAAATGAAAAAGAATATAAAATTTACCAAAACAAAATTAATTTCACTCAACCTCAATTAATGTTATTTGTTTTTGAAAGTAACAATTTAAATATTAATGTTAAAAATAGAGATGTAGCCCCCCTTAAAACTTTTTATGAATTCTCTAAAAAAAATAAAGGTAAAGGAAATGGAGATTTATATTTCAATTTTGACAATAAAACAAAAACTTTATTTACCAGTACGTTTGTAAAAGCTTCGGGGCATATTCCTTATGAAAAAGGGCATTTTTTATTTATGCCAAATTCATCAATTACTATGAATTTCTATGACCACGATATAATGTAAAGTGAATTAATAGATAAATATCCAATTGAAGATATAAAAGAAGGAAATCATAAAATTTCGGTAACAGATAAAGGATTAATTAATAACCTAAATTTAAATTATCAAATCCTTAAGTTTAACGAAGAACTATACTATAAATATTTTAATAAATAAAGTACCAATAATCATTTTGAGCAAATTCAAATATTTTATAAATAAAAAAGGAGCTGAATAGCTCCTTTTTTATTTAATATCTAATATTGTTTAACTATTATAATCCCCACCAAACAGGAGTTGTTAAAGACGGTGATGAAGCATTCGGATTATTTACTCTCTCACTTTGAGGTATAGGCAAACGTTTTGGAATTACATTTATAACGCCACCCGGATTAGGAGTCAAAGCAGGATAACCTGTTCTTCTGTAATCATTATAAGCCTCAATTTGACCATACATAGACAACCATTTTTCAAACATCACTCTACTTACATTTGTTGTAGAATCTGTATAGATTGCAATATCATTTCCATCATAAGCACCTCCGGTTACTTCAAGGCAAGAGGCCTGGATGGCGTCATTTAAAGCTGCATAAGCAGTTGCATCACCCATTCTAGCTTTTACTTCTGCTTCAATAAATTTAGCTTCAGCAAATGTAACTAAAGGGAAAGGTGTTGCCTCTGAACCTGCCAAATATGTTCCGAAACGAGAAATGGTATCTTCATCGTTATAATCTTCAACCGGACTACCAATATAATCACCATTTACATTTGGTGAAAAATAACTTTGTAATCTTAAATCTGTTGGTCTTAATTTTAATGAATCTACAAAAGATGCACAAGAAACAATATAACCTCTGTTATTTTCAAATGCATACCATTGATTTTGTGCGTTTCCGCCACCATGAACGCAATAAAGGTTGTCATTATTGCTCGCTAATCCATTTGATAGTGCATTTAAAATCGCTGTTGGATTATAGTTACCTTTATTTGAATAACGATTCAAATATCTTGCTTTCAAGGTATATGCTGTTTTTAACCACAAACTAATGTCTCCATTAAACATTATATCATCAGCACCCGGAACTAATCTATTAGCAGAAACATTCATATTAAAATTATCTATTGCCTTATCTAAAGTTGATATTATTCCTGATAAAATTGCTTCTTGTGCATCAAATTTAGGTTGTAAAATTCCTTCTTTAATTTTTAATGCTTCTGAATATGGTATGTCTCCCCATAAATCTGTTGTAGCGCCCCAATTTAAAACAGACATAACTTGTGAAATGCCGGCATAATATGGATTATCGCTACCTGCCATTTCAAATAATTGTTTTGAATTTTCTAAGTTTTGATATAATTGCCCCCAATGGTTATTAAACTGATCTTCGATTAGACCATAAGTTTGAGCAGCTTGTGCTTGTGATTGAACTCCGGCATTTTGCTGTACTAAAATTGAGGTAGTGCGTGCTAAGTCACCTTCCAATGAGTTCATGGTACCGACTTCAACAGATGATAGTAATGTAGCCATTGTCAAGGTAGAAGGGCTATTAGGAGATATATAGTAATCTTGAGTCCTTTTACACGATGTAATAAAGAGCGAAACTGTTACGCTTAATATTAAAAATTTATTTATTATTTTCATTTTAATCTTTTTTAAATTTTAGAAATTAAAGTCCTATTCTTAATCCTAACAAGAATGATTTTGTTCCCGGATTATTAAAATAATCATATCCATTGATATTTGAACCTGCACCGGTTAAACTGGTTTCAGGGTCAACGCCTTTGTATTTTGTTCTTAACCATGCATTTCTTGCAGTCATAAAAGTTTCTATATATTGAATATGTTTTGTGTATTTTGTAAAATCAAATCTGTAGCTTAGATTAATAGAACGAAGTCTAACCCATGAGCCATCTTGAATTGCATTTTCTGCAGCCGATGTTCCACTTGCGTCTCCTACATATCTTGAATAATAATTAAGTGCAGAAATTGGAGCATCATTATTCATTCCGGCTTTTGGTGTACCCGGAGCGAAAATACCATCAATTACATAAGTTCTTTCTCTATCTGCAGATTCTTCTGTTCTTCCGATACGATTTAATCTTGCAT
Organism: Chitinophagaceae bacterium; assembly: GCA_039811265.1. Classification (GTDB taxonomy): domain Bacteria; phylum Bacteroidota; class Bacteroidia; order Chitinophagales; family Chitinophagaceae; genus OLB11. The sequence continues at coordinate 4,936 of JBDHYI010000016.1, forward strand.
ACGTTCCATTCCATATATCACCTCCTTTTCTAAAGTCAAATAAGAATGAGAAATTAACACCATAAATAGTAATGCTATTACTTAACCCTAATAAATATTTAGGATTAGGATCGCCTAGTTTCCCGGTAATTGGGTCAACTAAAGGTAATCCGTTAGCATCTACTAATACTTTACCTGTTGCTGCATCTCTTTGCCATTTAGTTCCGTAAAATACACCATAAGGCTGACCTACAATAGCGTAAGAGCCAATTTCTGCGAAACCAGATTCTATTGATAATTCTTTCACACCATCAGCTAATTCTAATACTTCATTTCTATTTCTTGTATAAGTTAGGCCTATATTCCAATTTATGTTTTTCATTTTGATGACATTCATGTCTAAAGTTAATTCAATCCCTTTATTTTGCATTTTTCCAGAATTTTGATAAACATATTGATATCCTGTACTTGGAGATACCGGTCTTGATAATAATATATTATTAGTTACTTGTTTATATGTTGTAAAATCTATTCCGAATCTATTTTTCCAAAATCTTAATTCTACTCCAAGTTCTTTACCTGTAACGGTTTCAGGCATTAAATTACCCGGGTTGTAAACACTGGAAGCTGAATATCCGTTTACTCCTAAATATGGGAATCCATTACCATTTGTGTAACCGTCAGTAAAAATGGGTGTTGTGTAATAGTTCCTATCGGAATAAATAGCCGGGCTAATACCTGCTTTTGCCATAGCCAAACGGATTTTACCTAAGCTTATAACATTAGCTGCATCTTCATTTGCTCTATTGATTAGTTCAGAAAACACAAATGACACATCTCCTTTAGGGTAGAAGAATGATCTTCCATTTTTGCCAAAAGTTGTTGACCATTCATTTCGCCCTGTAAAGTTTAAATATAGAGCATTGAAAAAACCTAATGAAACATCGCTAAATACGGCATTTGTTTGCATTTTTGAAATACTATTACTTGCATACAATTCATTTGTATTGCTCAAGTTGTATAAATTGGGTAATGAAAAGTTTCTTCCTCTTTGAAATCCGTAACTATTTTTCATATCCCAATTATTATATCCAAGTGAAACACTGTAATCAAAGATATCATCAAATTTTTCTGCGTATTTCAAAATTGCATCTGTATAAAGTTGAGTGTATGTATTGTTAGATGTATTCATTTGCCCCATTCCATCAGAGTTATCATTACCAAATGAATACAAATCAAAAATTTGGGTAGTATTGGTAGTGTAATTATCAATTCCTGATTTTACATTAAGCGTTAAACTTGGTGTAAATGTAACAATACCATATACATTGCCTAATAAACGATTGGTCAAATCGCTATAAGTGTTTCTATTGGCTGTAAATAATGGATTATCATAAATACCATAATATAAGTTTGGTTGTTCTTTTTTATCGTCCCACCAATTTAAGATATTAAACGAAGCAGGAGTTCTGAAAAGGGTAAGCATGGTTCCTGCCAAAGTTGAACCATTTTGAACTCTTGTTCCTTTGCCATTTGTGTAGTTGCCGGTTGCTCCTATTTTCAACCAAGGAGATAAAGTTGTTTCTCCAAATAAATTTATGGTAGTTCTTGCATATTTTGAATTTGGCACTACTCCATCACTTTTATAGTTTCCTAAACTTAATCTGAATGAAGAGTTGTCTCCACCACCATCAATAGAAACATTATTAGTGTAACCATGACCTGTTTTGAAGAAAGCTCCAAAGTTATCATAAGGTGTTAATGATGCGGAAGTATCTATTCTTGGCCCCCAGCTATTAGGAGTTCCTAAAAAATCATCTGCTGTATTTACCAATCCGTCTGGTCCCGGATCGTAAGTTATATATTTTCCGTTGGCACCTTGTGCATAAGTTGATTGTAATTTAGGTAGTTTATTAACTTTAGAAAATTCGACAGATGTATTATATGTAATACCAATTCCTTTTTTCTTTCTTCCTTTTTTTGTTGTAATTATAATTGCTCCATTACCACCTCTTGCGCCATATAAAGCTGCAGCAGCAGGACCTTTTAAAACTGAAATACTTTCTATATCATCAGGATTAACATCAATACCTCTGTTGCTTTCGTTTACACCAGACAAATTTTGATTGTATGGATAATCACCTGCAACCGGTTGGGAGGTTGAGTTATCAACAGGGATTCCGTCTATAACGAAAAGAGGTTCATTATTTCCGGTAAAAGTTGAATTACCTCTTAATAATATTTTAGATGATGCACCGGGCGTTCCTGCACTTGAAGTTACTTGTGCACCTGCTGCTTTACCTGCTAAAGCTTCAATTACATTCATTTCTCCTGATTTTTGAAGAGCATCACTTTTAACATCACTTACTGAATATCCCAATGCTCTTTTTTCTTTTTTAACGCCTAATGCTGTAATAACAGTTTCTCTAAGTGTTTTGGCATCAACTTGCATTTTAACAATCATACCATTGTCAGCTTGTACTTCTGTTGATTTCATCCCAATAGCACTGATAAGCAAAAATTCGCCTTCCTCTATATTGAGCATAAAATTCCCGTTATTATCAGATGTGGTCCCCCTATTTGTACCCTTTATCCTTACCGTCGCCCCAATAACAGGTTCTCCTTTATCATCTAAAATTTTTCCTCGAATGGCATCAGATTGAGCCCATGACTGCATTCCGATAACAAGAAAAGTCATGATTAATAATAATAATTTCCTCATACAATGTTTTATTTATTAATTTTAGTTGTAAACGTATAAACTTGTTTGCTTTCAAACAAATTTTTTATCTTTTTTTTTTAATTTTTTTATAAAAAAATTAAGATTAAAAAAACATTATAATAAAAACATTAATCCTAATATGATTGTTTCCATTTTCAAGCATAAAATTGTTGATATAAACAATTAATTAAAATGCAAGTATATAAACAGATTGTTTCAATTGAACATTAATAAAATCAAAAGAGGTCTCATAGAGATGAAACCCCTTTTTAAAATTAAAAACAAAATGAAAAAATTAAATACTTTTTTTATTTAGGTAGCAACACATCATTGATTACATGTATAACCCCATTTGAAGTTTTAATAGTTCCTACTATTTCACTTCCATTTACAAAGTTTTTACCATCTTTTTTAGTTATTTTCACTTTTCCTCCATAAACCATATCATATTCAGCTCCATCTTGCAGTAGCACCCCGTCTAAAACACCAACATAAGTATGATAACCTAATATGTTTTCCAAATCACCTTTTTTCTCCGGTTTTAATAGGTCATCTACTGTTCCTTTGGGTAATTTGTCAAATGCGGCATTAGTAGGAGCAAAAACAGTAAAAGGACCTGCATTACTTAAAGCATCAACTAAACCTGCTGCCTGAACTGCTTTAACCAAAGTAGTGTGATCTGGGCTTTTTGAGGCTACTTGTACAATATTAGGGTTAGAGACATCATCTTTAACACCGGATTGTCCTACTGCATTTTCAGTATTACTACTTCCAGATGATTGTTGTGAATTTGAACTTGTAGATGAATCATTGCTGTTACAAGCAAAAATGAAAGTTGAGATTGTGAGAGCTAAAAATATCTTTTTCATGACTTATAAATTTTGATGTAAAGATACTCTCATCAAATTGTGTCAATTTATGATGCTAATCATAAAGTATTATTTTTTTTCTTTTTTTTTGAAACAGCTTGATTTTACTAATACTTTCCATTGTGATTACATTCAAATTAATTTTTCAAATGCTCATCAAAATAATTTGTAATTTTTTGCATTAGATGAATTCTATCTCTTCCTCTTACATTATGAGGGTGTCCGGGATAAACAAAGTAATCTACTTGTACATTATTATCTACGGCACTTTTAAGCATCTTTATTGAATGTTGCCAAACAACAACATCATCGTCAGTGCCATGTATTAAAAGTAAATTTCCTTTCAGACGATTGATTTTATCAAACAAACCACTTTCTTCATATCCTTTTGGGTTTTCTGTTGGAGTATCCATATAACGTTCTCCATACATAATTTCATACATTGACCAATCTAGCACAGGCCCTCCGGCAACGCCACATTTAAAGACATCTGGATTTCTAAGCATAAATGAAGTAGTCATAAATCCTCCATAGCTCCAACCATGAATTCCCATATTTTTACTATCTACAAATGAAAGTGTTTTTAAATATTCTACTCCTTTTAATTGGTCTTTCATTTCGGTTGCCCCTAATTGTCTATGTATAATACTTTCAAATTTAAATCCTCGATTGCTACTTCCTCTCCCATCCATATTAAAGACGATATACCCGTGTTGAGTCATATAATCATACCAAAGATTTTGGCTATTTGGAAAAATGTCTTTTATTAATTGAAAATGGGGACCATTATATAAATAAACAATTGTTGGATATTTTTTTGTAGAGTCAAAGTCCGCAGGCAATATTAATTTCCCATATAAAACTGTGCTATCATCTGCATACAATGTTACAGGAATAACTTTAGCTGTATTGTAGTTTTCTAAAGGATTAGAAGCTGTGAAAATTCTTTTTTCATTTAACGTATTTGTATTGATAATTTCGATATTGCGAGGTGTATTGCTATTAGTATATACATCAATAATAAAATTTCCATCCGGACTTAAATTAGCAGTATGTGTCGCCTTTGTTTTCGTTATAGTTCTGATATTACTTGTGTTTAATGAAACGGCATATACATTTTTTTGTAACGGACTATCTTTTGAAGCAGTAAAGAAAATCTCATTTGTATTTTTGTTATATCCTAAAATTTCATTTACAACCCAATCTCCTTTTGTGAGTTGTCGAATAAGTGTTCCGTCATTTTTATATAAGTACAAATGCATATAACCATCTCTCTGACTCCACCATACAAATTCTGATGAATTATTTTTAAGAAAATACAATTCGTGCTGAGGCTCTACATATTTATCGTTTTTTTCTTCAAAAAGTGTTTTAACAAATTCACCACTGGTAGCATCATATTGATTAAGTTTAGCATGATTTTGTTCTCTATTCAAAACAGCAATATAAATATATTTTGCATCGGAGCTCCAAGAAACACATGTAAGATATTGGTCTTTAGGTTCGCCTGTGTTAAGGTAAATTGATTTTTGAGTTTCTATATTATAAACACCTAATTTCACTTGATGAGAGGTGCGACCGGCAAATGGATATTTTATTGTTTTAACAGTAGCAGGTACTTCATTCCAATTAACAATGGGGTAATCTTCAACCATTGTTTGATCCATTCTATAAAATGCAATTTGATTATGAGTTGGAGACCAAAATAACCCTCCATTTATTCCGAACTCATCACGATGTACAGAAGTACCATACAAAATATTTTTATTTCCATCTTGTGTAATTTGAACAGGCATTTGTGTGCCTTGTTTGAAATACAAATTATAATTTTGAGTATATATTGCTGATTTACTTTCTATTTCAAATTTCACATTTTCAACATCTTTCGGCAATTCCAATAGCACTTCAATATTTGAAATATTTTTTGCATCTGCGTTAAATTGAATGTATTTGTTATCATGAAAAAAGTAAAACTTTGTGTGGTTAATCCAATTGAGTTGTGGTATTTTTTTTAATTCTACAATGTTATTTGCTTTTAGTTCTTTATTTAATTTTTCTAAAGAAGTCACTACCTCCGATTCGAAAGTTTGAGGTGAAAAAGCAACAACCACATTTTCGGTATCATTTGACACAGTGTATGTATAAAACTCTGTGGAGCCTGTCCAATTTAATTGATTCAAATTCTTTACTGCAAGGTTTGTAAATAATCCATTTACAGCTTCTTGCATGGTGAAATTTTTCTTTTGTGCAAAAACGGCATTCGTTATAATTAAAAAAAGGAAAAGAACTTTTTTCATGTCTTTGAGTTTTAGTAAATATATTTATTTTATTTTAAATTTTAAATTTCAAATTTCATTAATTGTTCAAATATTTGCTCATATTCTACTGATAGTTTTTCTATTTCGGCATTGATTTTTTGGTAAGACAACTCTGTTGTTTGAAATTTAATTTTATCTGCATACACATCCGGTGATGACAATTCCAACTCCAAATGTGCTTTTTCTTTATTTAACTTTTCAAGTTCTTCTTCGAGTTTATTAAAACGATTTCTTAGTTTTTTTTCTTCTTTATTTTTGTTCCTTGTTAGGTTCAAATTGCTTATTGTTGGTTCAATTATTTTAGTTTCAACAATAGGAATTAGTATATTTTCATCGTTTTGTTTTTTATTGCTTTTAAATTTTTCCCATTCCAAATAGGTGCCGTCAAATGATTTTATTTGCTCATCTTCAATTTCCCATATTTTATTTGCTGTTTGCTGTATAAAAAATCTATCGTGAGAAACTAATATATAAGTACCGTCATAGTGATTCAGTGCTTGAATCAGCATATTAACAGAGCTCATGTCTAAATGATTTGTCGGTTCGTCAAGCAATAAAAAATTAGACTTGCCAATAATCGTTTTTGCTAATGCGACTCTCGCTTTTTCTCCTCCTGAAAGTACTTTTATTTTTTTAAAAACATCATCTCCTTTAAAGAGGAAACTGCCTAATAACTCTCTTAATTCTAAATCATTTTTACCACTACCGCTTAATTTCAACTCATCCAAAATATCTTGTTGCATGTCGAGTGCATCTACTTGATGTTGTGCATAGAAAGCAGCTTCAACATTATGCCCTAATGTAATTCCACCTTCTGCCTTTTCAATATTGGCTATTAAACGTAATACGGTTGATTTCCCTTTTCCGTTTGCACCAATCAATGCTATTTTATCGCCTCGCATAATCTCAGCATTCGCTTGATTTAATATTTCAATTTCACCATATTTTTTTGTTACGTTTTTAAAAGTTGAAATTATTTTACCCGGCTGAACACTCAATTGGAATCGAAAATTTATTTTTTTATTTTCTTGAATTGGAGCTTCGATTCGTTCTAATCTGTCTAATTTTTTTATGATACTTTGTGCCTGCTTAGCTTTTGTGGCTTTTGCTTTAAACCGCTCTACGAAACGTTCTTGCTGTTGAATAAACTCTTGCTGGTTTTCGTATTCTCGCAATTGGAACTCGTTTCTAATTTCTTTTTCTTGTTCATAAAAAGAATAATTTCCTGAATAATGATTTAATGCCTGTTGAGAAATTTCAACTATTTTAGTTACCATTTTATCCAAGAAATATCGATCATGCGAAACAATCACAACAGCTCCTTGATAACTTTCTAAATATCTTTCAATCCATTCTATTGAAGGTAGGTCAAGGTGGTTAGTAGGTTCGTCTAATAATAAAACAGAAGGTTTTTTTAAAATCATTTGAGCTAACAAAACTCTCATTCTCCAACCACCGGAAAATTCTTTAAAAGGCCTTGTCAAATCACTCGTTTTAAATCCAAGTCCTTCTAATACTTCAGCCGATTTATACTCCATTTCATAACCTCCTGCCAAATCATATTGATGATATAAATCAGCCAAATATGCTAGCGCTTTCTCGTCGCTTTTTTCATGTAATTCATTTTCTAATTCTTTTATTTCTTCGTCCAATTTTAGAGCATTATCGTAAGCTGCCATTGCAACATGTAGAATATCTTCGTCCAAATCCATCACTTGTAAATCTTGATGAAAATAACCTATTGACAAGTCTTTGCTTTTATTAACTTGGCCTTTTGACACTGTATATTCACCAATTAAAATTTTTAATAAGGTAGATTTCCCTGCACCATTCAGCCCGACTAGCCCTATTCTTTCATTCGGATAAATATGCCATGACGCATTTGAAAAAATAGTTCTTTCACCAAACTCAAAAGTAATATTATTTAAGGATATTAACATTTTAACTAAAATGCAAAAATGTAGTTTTTAATTTAGTTTTACTATTTTTTAATCTATTTTTACAAATCATGTATCGAAAGATAATCTATATTTTAGTTATCATCTTCGCTATAAATTCATGCAAGAAAAAATCACCTGAATTTATAGCAGAAGACAATCCATTTAACGTATTCCCAAAAGTAATTTCACAAAATGTAATGTTAGAAAATATTGTCAGTGAAAGCTCTGAACTATCTTACTCCAATTACTTTTTGGTTGAAACGCTTAAAGAAAAATATCCTCAATTAATCAATATCAATTTTCATAAATTAGACTGGTTAGAAACGCCTGCTACGAATGAATTAATTGATTTATTGGGAGGAATTCCAAACTTCCCTATTGCAGCTACAAATAGACTTATTGGCAAAAACACTATTTTAAATCAAGATAATTATACTTTTTTATATCCGGTAAATTGGGATTTGGCTATTTCAAGAGCCTACAATGAAAATCCTCAAATGAGTTTAGCAATTGAGACTTCAATCGATGAAAAAAATATAGCTTCTGCTACATTATACATTGCAACACCTAATGCAATTCAAGAGAATACCAGATTAGGCTGTTATTTGGTGCAAGATAATATTGCTCCTATATTTCAAATGGGTGTGCCAAGTGATGATACATTTAAACATCAACAAGTTTTAGTTGAATCAATTTATCCTGCAGTAGGTAGGGCAATTGATTTAACTAATATAGAAGATAGTACTATCACAAAAATCAATATTGAACAAATAGACATTAACCCATATAAAAAAAATGATTTATACTTGGTTGCATTTGTATTTAAATATGATTTAGATTATAGGAAAATTAGAATTTACAATACTATAAAAGTGAAACTGGGAGGTTTAAAATTTTGGAATCAATAAAAAAATAAAATCAGTTTTGGTATTTTCAATTTTACATATATATTTGCACTCCTCAAACAGTTCTTTTAAACAAAATGCGGAAGTAGCTCATTTGGTAGAGCACAACCTTGCCAAGGTTGGGGTGGCCGGTTCGAGCCCGGTCTTCCGCTCTTAGTTGCGAATAATATACATTTGCAAATGCACCTTGGTGGTGGAATTGGTAGACACGCAGGACTTAAAATCCTGTGGGCAGCAATGTCCGTGCGGGTTCAAGTCCCGCCTGAGGTACAAAAAAAAGCTTTTCATTATGAAAAGCTTTTTTTGTTTATATCAAAATCGTTTTAAATCTGCCTAAAAAAACTAATAACTATAGAAGTTAAAACCTCTTCCGTTTATAGCTACGAAACTAATTAAATCTTTAATTGTTCCAATCGATGCAAAACCTTTATTCATCTTCATTGTCGGGATATGATATGTTTTCATAATCATTTCTTTCAAACCGGCCAATTGGTTTTCAGTTGAGAAAATAGAAGAAATTGGGGTTAGTAAAGTTAAATTACTAACATTTAATCCATTTAATTTTGCATAATTCTTCAAATTAGATATAACCGATTTCGATACATTAAACAAAAATGGGTTTCCTTTTAATTGACCAACTTTTGTTGCTTGACTAATACTTATGTATTCATTACAAGAAGTAGATCCTACTAATAACAATACAACAAGCAGTAAGTTTGTGATTTTTTTATACATACAATATTTTTTACAATTATACACATTTTATTTATTTTATTCACATCTTTCAAATAAAGATTAACATTTTATAAACATATAATTAAGAAATTGATATAGTTTAAAAAAAAATTATAAAAACAAATATTCTTTTTATATATTTGCTCCACTATTAAATAAATCATTACATGGGAAATAAATTAGAGCCAATAGACAATCCATTAGATATTGAATTAAGCAAACCAAGTAAAGCAAAATTTCTGTTTTATTTAGGTTTTTTCGGCTTTTTTGTTTTTTGTATAGGATGTAATTACGGTTTATGGACTCGTTCTTATAAAAGCACTGAAAAAGTGCAAATCCCCGAAAGTACAAAATACGATCCTGTATATAAATAAGATTAGCAGACATGTATGTTTGCGATAGTGAAACAGCGGTAGTTGTATTAAGTTACAATGGCAAAGAGCTGCATAAGCAATTTTTCCCTCTATTACTTAGTGAAGCCAAAAATAATTATGAAGTTTATCTTATAGATAATGCTTCAACGGATGATACAGCTCAATTTGTCCGTAATAATTTTCCAAACGTTAAAATAATCCAACTTAAAGTAAATAAAGGCTTTTCAAATGGCTATTATGAAGGTCTGAAACAAATTCAGGCTAAGTATTATGTACTATTAAGTGCAGATTTTGAAATTACAGAAAATTGGTTCGAGCCTTTGTATCAGCTCATGTCCCAACATGGGAATATTGCTGCATGTCAACCAAAAATTAAATATTTTAAAGACAAAACCAAATTCGAATATGCCGGAGCCGGTGGTGGTTTTATAGATAAATGGGGATATTTATTTTGCAGAGGGCGTATTTTTTTTGACATTGAAGAAGACATCAATCAATATGATAACAATATTGAAGTGTTTTGGGCAGGAGGAGGTTGTATGTTTGTAAGAGCGGACATTTATCACCAAATAGACGGATTAGACAAAGACTTATACGCACACATGGAAGAAGTGGATTTATGCTGGAGAATGAAAAATATGGGATATAAAATTGCCTATTGCGGCAGTAGCACTGTATATCATATAGGGGGTAGCGTTATCAGTTACGGAAGTCCTCAGAAACTTTTTTACAACTATAGAAATAGTCTAATTTTATTACTTAAAAACTTACCCTCAAAAAAATTAATTTACATCCTACCAATTCGATTAGTGCTTGATGGCGTAAGCGGAGTGAGAAGCCTACTGAAAGGCAATCTTATGGAAGTAATTACTATCATTAAAGCACATTGGAGTTTTTTTCTTAATTTTAAAATGTGGTATAATAAAAGGAAAATAGCTAAGACCTTTGTATCGCAACGTAATGAAGTAGGAATTTTTACAAAAAGTATTTTAATTGAATATTTTTTAAAAAGAAAAAAGAAATATTCTGAATTAAATTATCCTGAAATTGAAATAAAATAAAATGGTAACAGGTACTACATTTATAAGAGTAAGATATGGTGAAGTCGATCAAATGGGGTTTTTATACTATGGAAATTATGCTTTATATTATGAAGTTGCCCGAGCAGAAATGATTAGAAATGCAGGGTATCCTTATAGTGAAATGGAAAAAGATGGCATTGTGATGCCGGTGGTAAAAATGAATTCTAAATTTTTAAAACCTGCCCAATATGATCAACTCATTCGTGTAGAGACAATTATAAAAGAATTACACCCACATCCATTTTTAACTTTTCATCACAAACTATACAATGAAGATAATTTATTATTACATGTAGCAGAAGTTACATTGACTTTTTTTAACCCTACAACTCAAAAAAGAACCGAAATGCCTGAAAAACTTAGAAATATTTTAGTACCTCACTTCTCTTAAATTTTAACTCTCGGATCTATTATAGAATAAAGAATATCAACCAAAATATTCATAACAATAAAAATAAGTGCCGTAAGTAACACAGCACCGGCAACAACCGGAAAGTCAAATTTATTTAAAGCATCTACTGTAATCTTACCTATTCCTTTCCAACCAAAAATATATTCAATAAAAAAAGAACCGGCTAATAATTCGGCAAACCACCCTGATATAGAAGTTACTACAGGATTCAATGCATTTCGGAGTGCATGCCTCCAAACTACTTTTTTCTTATTTAATCCTTTAGCATAGGCTGTTCTTATGAAATCTTGACTCATCACATCTAACATTGAACTTCGAGTTATTTGAGTTATAATTGCCATTGGTCTTATCGCTAAAGTAATTACAGGTAGTATAAGACTTTTAAATAAAAAATGTTTTCCGGTGTAAGGGTCGTAATCCCACATGGGAGATATTATGCTTAAACCAGTGTAATCAGACAAAAGGAAACCAAAAAAATAAGCAATGACAATTCCTGCAAAAAAAGATGGAGCAGAAATTCCAATTACACTTGCAAAAACAGATCCGGTGTCCAAAAATGTGTTTTGATTTAAAGCCGCAATTACACCTAAAATAATTCCAAAAAATGAGGCAATAATAATAGACAATGTTGCAAGTATGAAAGTCCCTGGAAATGCGTCTATCAACATTTCATTTACTTCTTTTTTCGTTTGATAAGACCTTCTAAGATAGGGCCATTTTGTTACAAGCACTTTACTATTTGACAAAGAAAATATTTCTTTATAATGATATTTTTCTTTTTCTTCTATTGATTTTTTTTGAATTGAAATAGGTGACAAATCATTTAAATAGAGCAAATATTGTTTCCAAACAGGTTGATCTAAATATAACTCCTTCCGTATATTTTCAATGGTTTTGGCATCTGTCCTTTGCCCTACGGTTAGTCTGGCAGTATCAGCAGGTAACATTACAAAAAATAAAATGAATACAATACTAATTACTCCAAAAAGTACAAAAACACTTTGTAAAGTTTTTTTTAGAATAAAATGTATCAAACTTTTTTTTGTAAATGTATTTTATTTTCAAAAAAAAAACAACAATGCTATTCTCCTGTAGGTTGAACAAATAATGGTGAGGTGTTATTACTTAAATCTAATTGTAATTTATTTAAGACTGGATAACTTGCATAACTCCATTTCCCTATTATTGTTCCATCTTTAATCAACATCATACCGGGGTTTGAACGCATAGCCGTTTTGCAAACAGTTCCGTCAATCGTAAGAAAATCAATATCTAATTGATATTTTTCTTTAAATTTATTTGTTTCAATATCATTCGATGAACTTACTGCAATTATTGGTATTTGAGATTTTTTACAATCGCTGATGAGTTGTTTCAGTTTTTCAATATTTGAAGTTTTTGCGGATTCGACATCTTTTATAAAAAGTAAAAATACATTTCCTTTATACTCCAATATTTGATTAGTAACATTTTCTCCATCATAATTTGCAATTGCAAAATCTTTGATGGTTGGTTCATTTTGAGCTTCTTTTATAACCTCGTTTATTTGTGAATCAAAAACCCAAGTCGAATCTTGCCATGGATAATTAGTCAAATCAAAATCTTTTACTACTCCATCTTTTTTATATCTTAAAATGGTCTTTACTTCTTCCGGTACATAATCAGGTCCCGGTGTCATTTCTTTTAAAATATTATTTCCTACTTTGTAAGAAAGACAATCTTTCACAGGTAAGTATTTTAAAGTGTACCATTGAATTAAAAAGGAAATATCAAATGCAACAAACATTATTAAGGTGGCTACTTTGAAAGAGAACATTTGCTTAACCTTATTCCTAAAAATAAATAATATAAAAATTAAAATAAGAAGTATTATATCTTTTAAAAATGATTCGAAAGATTTTAATTTAATACAATCTCCAAAACAGCCACACTCTTTTATTTTACCACTAAATACTGCATAGGCTGTCAAAAAAGTAAAGAATATTGTAAGTAATAAAATTAAAAAAGAAAAAAGTTTAAATTGATATCCAATTATCAATGCTACTCCTGCAACTATTTCAAAAACAATCATAACGATTGAAAGTGCAAGAGCGTAATTATTAAACCAATGCATCAAGGACGGAGCATAACCTTCTTTAGCCCACACTTCAAAAAACTCACCCATTTTATAGGCTAAACCTGATGGGTCATTGGCTTTTATTAGTCCTGAAAATATAAACAAGACTCCAACAAAAATTCTTATCACCGTCAGTATATTATTAGAAGTTTTGCTTTGACTCATTTTTTAAAATTTATATATAATGGACAAAATTATAAAATCTTTTTATTAAAAAATATTTAAGATTATAATAGACCAAAACAATAAAATCAAAAAATGCTGATATAGAGTTTTTAAAAATTAATAATTTCTGATACTACGTAAATCAGCAAACAAAATAAAGTATAAAAAACAAGATGCCCCGAATTGTTTACAATTCGGGGCATCTTGTTTAAAATGATTAATAGTTATTTCAATTTCTCTAATAGCAAATCAATAATCTCTTTCTCTTCTATAATAACTTTATTCAAAATATCTTCTGCTTCTTTTACCAGTGCATCAGCTTTGCTTTTATCTTTTAAACTCATTGCATTTATTTTTACATTTAGAAAAGCTCCATAAACAGCTGTTCTAATACACAAAGCCCCTACTGCACCATCAGTAATGCTATTTGGATTTCCAATATTGACCATTTCTCTAATCAGAGGCATCCCTTCTGCGCTTTTTTTCATTGTAAGCAAAGGCACTTCTGTAGCATACAATGTAGCATCCTGAATAGTTTTGGAACGAATTGCTTTTTCTTCATCTGTTGATTTAGGTAAAGCAAATGCATCCATAATGCGTTTAAAAGAGTTTGTATCTTCATCAACTAATCGTAAAAGTTCATCTTTTAATACGTGACCTCTTTCTGCCCAATCACTAAATATGGTTATTTTATCATCCCAACCTTTTTTATGGCTACTTAAACTGGCAACCATAATCCCTAAACTTGTTCCTAAGGCTGCAACAGCTGCACTTACGCTACCACCGCCCGGTGCAGGTGTTTCATCTGCTGTTTCGTTGGCAAATGCTCGCAGGCTCATATCAACTAATTTTTTCTCATTAGGATCTTTCATCACATATTCTATAATTTTTTTCTGAGGGTCAAATGGCGCCAAATCATCTAAACCCATACTTTTTATAGCAATTTTTATTAATTCTTCTTCACTTACACCCTTGCTTCTTCTTTGTTTTCCTAAAAAATACTTACCTGCATCCAACATGCTTTTTAATGGTACAAGCCCTACCAACTCACTACCTGTTACTCTCATTCCTCTTGCATGTGCTCTTTCAACTGCGGTATCAAAAGCAATATGTAAAGGCGTTACAGAAATATTTGTGAGATTCATTGAAATTTGTGCAATCCCATATTCTTCAATATACCAACCAATTGCTTTTACACTTTTCAACAGGCCGGGTTCTCTCACTTCTACCCCATTTTCATCAAGAACTTTTTTACCATTAACTTCTTTGACTCTACCATTTTCTCTTAAATCAAACGCTACGGAATTGGCTCTTCGGGTTGAAGTAGTATTTAAATTTACATTATAAGCCAATAAAAAATCTCTGGCTCCAATAGCTGTACATCCGCTTTTAGCATTGAACACAGCAGGTCCAAAGTCAGGAGTCCAATTTGGGTCTTTTATTTTTTCGGCAAACCCTTCATATTCACCTGCACGTATGGTTGCTAAGTTTTTTCTATCTTCTTTTTGTGCAGCACTTTCATATAAATAAACCGGAATATTTAATTCTTCACCTACTCTTTTCGCTAATTTTTTTGCATAGCTTGCTGTTTCTTCCATGCTGATACCACTAATTGGAATTAAAGGACAAACATCCGTCGCACCCATACGAGGATGCTCTCCTTTATGTTTACTCATATCAATTAATTCTGAGGCCATTTTTATTCCTCTAAAAGCACCTTCTATAACAGCTTCAGGTTCTCCAACAAAAGTCATCACCGTTCTGTTAGTTGCTTTACCCGGGTCCATATCTAAAAATTTTACTCCTTCTGTTTGCGCAATTGCTTCTTTTATTTTGTTTAATATCTCTGCATTATTCCCTTCACTAAAATTAGGGACACATTCAATGATTTGTTTTTGCATAATTTTTTATTTTAAATAATATTTAATTGGATTAAAAAACTTTGCAAAGATATATAAATAAAAACAAGTCATCTTTGCTTAAAATACACTGTGATATAAATCATAATCGCTCCCACAATTTAATGTATATTCGCAGGTATTTTAAAAATGGTAAAAAAAATCTTTCATTTAATAAATTCTTTTTTACAAAGGAAAATTGCATTTGATTATGTCGCATTGGGTTTAAAAAGAAATCGGCTTTTTAAAATACCTCATTATACCAATTATATTCGAATTAGTAATTTTGAATTAGTTGTTCAAGAAATTCGGGATAAAAACTTAGATGGTGCTGTAGCAGAATTAGGCGTTTATCAAGGTGAGTTTGCCAAATATATCAATCAAGCTTTTCCAGATAAATTATTTTATCTTTTTGATACATTTGAGGGCTTTGACAAAAAAGATATAGTGCATGAGAAAGAAAATAATTACAGTAGTGGTTCGCAAGATTTTAAAAATACATCCATAGAAAGTGTTCGCTCAAAAATGCCTTATCCTGATAAATGTATTTTCAAAAAAGGTTACTTTCCGGAGTCATTAGAAGGGTTAGAAGAATCATTTTGTTTTGTATCACTCGACCCTGATTTATACAAACCCATTTATGATGGATTGAAATATTTTTATCCCAGATTACAAAAAGGCGGCTATATTTTTGTTCATGATTATAACAATGAATATTATGCCGGCGCCAAGCAAGCCGTCAGAGATTTTTGTCATGAAAATCAAATTGCTTACACTCCTATTACCGACAGTTGGGGAACGGTTGTGATAGCGAAATAACTACTCTCCTCGAATGAAGTTTAACATGATTTTGAAATAAAAAATTAATAGTTTTGCACTTATGTCAAAAGAAAAAAAAATACAATGCTCCTTTTGTTTAAAAGACAATACGGAAACACTTATGATAATTAGTGGCTCAAAAGCGAATATCTGTAATGAATGTATAGAAAACGCCATTGCTATAATTGAACATGAATTAGGCAGTGACTTCCTTGATAAAAAAGAAAATAATTTTGGTAAAAAGTCTAATAAGAACGTAAATTTTAACTTAAAGCCGATTGATATTAAAAATTATTTAGACCAATATGTAATAGGGCAAGAAGAGGCAAAAAAAGTTTTAAGTGTCGCTATTTACAACCATTACAAAAGAATCAACCAAAAAATAAATAATGATGTTGAAATTGAAAAATCAAATATCATTATGATAGGTGAAACGGGAACCGGTAAAACATTAATGGCCAAAACAATTGCACGTTTATTGAATGTTCCGTTTGCTATCGCAGATGCAACTGTATTTACTGAAGCCGGTTATGTCGGCGAAGATGTCGAAAGTATTCTGTCACGTTTATTGCAAGCTGCCGACTACAATGTAGAACAAGCAGAAAAAGGGATTGTTTTTATAGATGAAATTGACAAAATTGGTAGGAAAAGCGACAATCCATCTATTACAAGAGATGTGAGTGGTGAAGGTGTACAGCAAGCGCTTTTGAAATTATTAGAAGGTTCTGATGTTTTGGTGCCACCACAAGGTGGGCGTAAACACCCTGACCAAAAAATGATAAAAATTAATACACAAAATATTCTTTTTATTTGTGGTGGTGCTTTTGAAGGTATTGATAAAGTTATTGCCAAAAGAATTCAGACATCTGCTATAGGATTTAAAAATACTAATGAACAACAACAGTTTGAAAAGGATAATCTCATACAATATGTCAATGCACTTGATTTAAAGAATTTTGGTTTAATCCCTGAATTATTAGGACGATTACCTCTTGTTACGCACTTAAAATCTTTAGATGCCAATACATTAAAAAGGATTTTGACTGAGCCTAAAAATGCTTTAATAAAACAATACACTCAACTTTTCGCTTATGAAAATATAAAATTAATTGTTGAACCTGATGCAATTGATTATATCGTACAAAAAGCGATTGAATTTAAATTAGGCAGCAGAGGATTAAGGAGTATTTGCGAAATAATTATGACCGATGCAATGTATGAAATGCCGGGTTCGAATAAAAAAGAGTTTGTTGTTACAAAAAAATATGCAGAAGAAAAAGTGGAAAAGTCTAAATACTCTTATTTAAAAGTCGCTTAGGCTTAAATTATTTTTTCCAAGTTGATTTAAAACTTGCTTTATATTTTTCAAATGGCATTGACTTATGTTTATTTTCAAAAATATACTTAGCAATCATTTCAAAAGTAGGCACTTCTAAATAACCCGGAACCGGTTGTGGATTTGCAAAACCTTCATCAAAAAATATACTGGTAGGATAGCTCAACTGCCCTCTCAACCATTCAACAGCCAACTCGTTTGTTCTGCTATTTGAAGCCAATCCGTATTGTTTCCCTTTAAATGTGTAAGGCTTTTTGCTTTCGGCATCTAAATGGATACAATAATAATTTTCATTCATATATTTAACCAACTCTTGATTACTGAAGGTGTTTTTTTCCATAACCTTACACCAATAACACCAATCGGTATATACGTCAACATATACTTTCTTAGGTTCTGTTTTCATTTTTTCTTCAGCTTGTTCAACTGTCAGCCAATTGATTTTTGCCTTTGAAGATTTATTTTGTGCAAATAAATTCAAACAAAAAAACGTTAGAAAAGATAAAGTAAGGTATTTAATAGTATTCATATTTTATTTTGAAAGATTAGAATTGTAAATTTGAAATAAGTTTAAACAAGGAAACAATATTAAATCAATTTTATAGAAATTAAAAAAAATAAAGAATGAAAAAAATAGCTATTGGTATTACTGGTGCGTCAGGAGCTATCTATGCAAAAATTTTAATAGAAAAATTACAACAAATGAAAGATATCGAGTGTTGTATGGTTATGAGTGATAATGCGAAAGATGTATGGAAGTACGAATTAGGAAAAGATGAGTCCTATGAATTTGAAAACATTAAGCATTATTCCATCAAAGATTATTTTTCTCCTATAGCCAGTGGGAGCAGTCATTATGATGCTTTGGTTATATGCCCTTGCAGCATGGGTACATTAGGTCGAATTGCAAATGGAATAAGTGCCAACTTAATAACTCGGGCTGCTGATGTGATGTTAAAAGAAAAAAGAAAATTGATTTGTGTTGTGAGGGATACTCCATATAATTTGATTCATGTGCAAAATATGAAAACAATTATTGAATCCGGTGGTATTATTTGTCCTGCCTCCCCATCTTTTTATTCATTGCCTAAAAATATAGAAAGCCTTGTTCTTACAGTAGTAGAGCGAATTTTAACCTTATTAGATATAAAAACAAAAACGTATTCATGGGGCGAGATTGCTCCTAAATAAAAATCATCGAAATAATACCAAATAAAGTTACCCACTTAATGTATGAACTGATTTGATGAAATTCTTTTGATGTTTTTGCTTGAAACAATTTGTAAACAATAAAAATAGTAGGTGCAAAAACGGTTGCTAATAAAAACAGCGATAGTATTTTATTGAACGAAAAAAAATAAATTGATGTTATTAAAAGAAAAAAAGAAATAATAAGAAATAAAAAATAAACTAGTGTTTTGGCTTTGCTAATACCAAACACCAAAGGAATTGTTTGACAATGTTGAAACGAATCGCCTTTTACATCTTCAATATCTTTAATTATTTCTCTAATCAGTGTTATAAAAAAAGAAAAAACAATATATACCCAAAATAATTTTGTGTATGGAAAATCAAAATTATATATCTCAAAAGAAGGCTCATAAACAGCTACGATATAAACAGTCAAAGAGGTAAGTATAGCAATCGTCAAGTTCCCTATAATTAACTTTCTTTTAAAAGTAGTAGAATAAAAAACCAATAAAAGAATGCACAATAGTTGATACCCAATAAATCGTAATTGCAAATATTTAATAGCAACATAAGCTGCTAATATCAAGCCCAACAAATTCAATACAATATGCCAGATAATAACATGCCTCCTTTTAAATATTTTTTCAATTGTTACTTTGTGCGGTTTATTGACTGCATCGATACTTATGTCAAAATAATCATTAATGATATAACCGGCTGCTGCAATTAAAAAAGTACTAAAACATAAAATGAGAAAATGAGAAAAAGACAAATGAATTGATGAATGTGTTATATTCATTGCATGTAAAATAATGAACTGATAAGTAAATAACTGTGTCAATACCACAAAAACAAGATTTGGGAACCTTATGAGAGTGAAAATAGCCTTTACCCGATTCATATCAGACAAATATAGAACAATAGGTATAAAAACAGAATTTTAGCAAATAATGTTGAAAAGGAATATTACATATAAAATATAAATAACTCTATTTATTTTCTTAAAAAACATCGCTTTTTTTTATAATTTTAACAACTAAGACAACCCCACAAAAACCTTTATAACTTGTGTAAAAAAACGAATAAAATCTCATTTAAAAATAAGCACATCTTCGTTCAAAATCAGGTAAAATTTATTAACTTTGTACACCTTTAAAAAACCTCAATTAATGAGGTAAAATTATTAGAATTAAAAACACAACAAAGCAAATTTCAAAAATGTCAACAGAACAAAATAAAACAAATTACGGTGCCGATAGTATTCAAGTGTTAGAAGGATTAGAAGCAGTTCGTAAAAGACCCTCCATGTACATTGGAGATACCAGTGTCAAAGGATTTCACCATTTAGTGTATGAAGTTGTAGATAATTCAATTGATGAAGCTTTAGCCGGTTATTGTAAAAATATCACTGTAAAAATATTAGAAAACAATGCCATTTCAGTAGAAGATGATGGACGAGGTATCCC
Organism: Chitinophagaceae bacterium; assembly: GCA_039811265.1. Classification (GTDB taxonomy): domain Bacteria; phylum Bacteroidota; class Bacteroidia; order Chitinophagales; family Chitinophagaceae; genus OLB11. The sequence continues at coordinate 25,263 of JBDHYI010000016.1, forward strand.
CACTGCTATGCACCCAAAAGAAAACAGAAGCGCTTTAGAAGTTGTTTTGACTGTATTGCATGCCGGAGGAAAATTTGACAAAAGTACCTACAAAGTATCAGGCGGCTTACACGGTGTTGGGGTCAGTTGTGTGAATGCATTAAGTAAATTTTTATTAGTAACTGTTCAAAGAGAAGGAAAAATATTTCAACAAGAATATAGCTGCGGTATTCCAAAATATTCTGTGAAAGAAATTGGTGTTAGCGATAAAACAGGAACTAAAGTTGAATTTTTACCGGACGATAGTATATTTTCCGTTTCTGTATTCAGTTATGAAATTTTAGCAGCCAGACTAAGAGAATTAAGTTATTTAAATAAAGGTATAAGGATTCAACTGATTGATGAAAGAGAACGTAAAGAAAATGGTGAATTTGTTTCTTCTACTTTTTACAGCGAAGGAGGAATAAAGGACTTCATAACCTTGCTTGATAATAATGCTAAAAGAGAAAGCTTACTGCCTGAACCTATTCATGTAGAAGAACTGCATAAAGAATCAAATGTATCTGTTGAATTGGCAATGCTATATAATAACTCTTATAGTGAAAATGTTTTTTCTTATGTAAACAATATCAATACTATAGAGGGCGGGACACACGTTGCCGGATTTAGAAGAGCCATTACAAGAGTTTTTAAAAACTATGGCGATAAAAATAAATTATTTGAAAAAGCAAAAATCGAAATTACCGGAGACGATTTTAGAGAAGGCTTAAGTGCTATTATTTCTGTAAAAGTTCCCGAACCTCAATTTGAAGGGCAAACCAAAACGAAATTAGGGAACAGCGAAGTTTCTGGCATAGTGGACTCTGCCGTTTCTAAAGTATTAGATGCATTTTTAGAAGAAAATCCTAAAGAAGCTAAAATCATAATAGATAAAGTAATTCTCGCAGCACAAGCACGACAAGCCGCCAGAAAAGCCAGAGAACTCGTGCAAAGGAAAAGTGTTTTGACCGGCAGTGGATTACCCGGGAAATTAGCCGATTGCAGTGATAATGACCCCGCTAATTGTGAACTCTTTTTAGTCGAAGGAGACTCGGCTGGTGGTACTGCCAAACAAGGTCGCAATAGACAGTTTCAAGCGATTCTCCCATTAAGAGGTAAAATTTTAAATGTAGAAAAAGCTATGCCACACAAGGTTTTTGAAAATGAAGATATCAGAAATCTTTTTACCGGCTTAGGCGTAACCATCGGTACACCGGATGATGCAAAAGCATTAAACACGACAAAACTCCGCTATCACAAACTCATTATCATGACTGATGCCGATGTGGATGGCTCTCATATTTCTACTTTGATTTTAACTTTCTTGTATCGTTACATGAAAGAACTGATTGAACAAGGTTATATTTATATCGCTCAGCCTCCTCTTTATTTAGTAAAAAAAGGAAAAGAACAAGAATATGCTTATAACGAAGAACAGCGCAAAAAAATTGCAGAGAAATTATCCGGCGGCAAAGAAGATTCTGTCCACATACAACGCTACAAAGGTTTAGGGGAAATGAATGCAGAACAACTTTGGGAAACTACTATGGATCCTGAACGTAGAACTCTTAAACGCGTGACTATTGAAAGTGCGGCAGAAGCTGATAGCACCTTTGCCATGCTGATGGGAGAAGAAGTACCACCACGTAGAGAGTTTATAGAAAAGCATGCAAAATATGCTAATATAGATGCTTAACGAAAATGTAATAAGTTTCTTTCTAACAAATAATTTTTAGTATCATTTTCTAAGACCGGAAAAAACTCATTAAATAAATCATTTAATGTTTTCTGATGTTTATGAAATAATTTTAATGCTTTTGTACCGTCTCCCAATCTTGGAATTCTTTTACAAATTCCCATTACCGAGCGTTCTATTCCTGATAATTCCCTATAATGATACAACCAATTATATTCCTTCATATAATTAAAAAAAGTTTTCATTCGCTCATTAAATAAATCTTGCCGATTCATTAATTGAGTATATACTTTTTGTGTAAATAAATTTAATGATTTCTCGTTAAAATAATCAGCATGATTAGCCAAAAAATAATCAAAAAATATATCAATGAATATACCCGATGAAATATGAAAATCAGGCTTAAAAATGCTACATGCCTCAATAAATAAAGGGTTTGAGTCTGTTTTCTTATCAATAAATTTATGCAGCGAAATACCTTGTTGTATTGATATTTCATATTGATTAACTTGTTTTCCTTTCACAAAATCTCCTATCATATTTCCAACAAGTAATGAATGATTGCCAAAAGATAAGTATGCGTGTGCTAAATAATTCAAGGAGTTAAACTAATTTTTTAATCATTTTAAAATGTACTATTCCAATTTCTAAAAACTCTTCACCTTCAATCTCATAGCCTAATTTTTCGTAAAAAGGAATTGCCGTTTTTCTTGCATTCAATTCCAAATTATAATATTTATTCAACAAACAAAAATTTTCAACAAATTTCATCAGTAAAGAGCCAACTCCTTTCTTTTGCATAATCTCGTTAACAGCCATTTGTCTAATTTTTACACAGTGTCGTTCAAGGGCTTTAATAAGTACACAAGCTAAAAGTTTTTCTTGTTTTTTAGCAATAATAATATGTTGATTTTTTTCATCGGATAAATCCTCCTCAAATAGATTTAAACCTAATGGTTTTCTCAATACTTCATTTCTTAAATTCAATACTTTATTATAATCGCCCGACTCATAATCAATTACATAAATTTCCATATCCATTTTGCGAAATTAAATAGATTGTAACTTTTCATTAATCAAAGACGCTATTGATACGACCTCCACAAATGGATCATTAACATTCATACTATTAGGGTGTGTATTCATGCAAATTATTTTTTGGATGGTACCATTGGCTTTAATTTTTTCTACTGCTTGGTTAGTGAATAAACCATGCGTACATATTGCATAAATATTTTTAGCATGATTATTATGATACGCTTCTGCGGCTTTTATAAGCGAAGAGCCGGTTCTTATCATATCATCATAAATAATAACATTTTTATCTTTTATATCCGCATTAACACCTGTTACCATTGTATCATCTCCACTCAACCTTCTTTTATACACATAAGCTGAATTTACATTCATTTCATTGGCTAAACTCTCGACCCACTTTGCACGACCGGCATCGGTTGATGCTAAAATAAAATCATTATTAGAAATGCGTTGACATGCTTTGATAATTTCGCTTTTACAATATAAATGATGGCAGTGTACATTATTTTCAAAATAATAGGGAATACCCTCAGCATGTAAATCCATTAATATAAAATGATTTGAAATACTGCCGGCCGGTATTGAAGACAACAGTGTAGCTCTTGTTTTAGCTTTAACAATTTCGCCGGTTTTTGTAGCTCTTTCCATTGTGGAGTAACCATAATAAGGTATAACAATTTTAAGTGAATGAGCACCAAGTTGTATTATTCCACTCGCTAAATCATAGAGAGATAAAGTATCTTCTTCTGTGCAAGTGCCTCCGATGATAATGACATTTTTTTTATTTAGAGGTGTAATGATTTGGGTATAATTTTCACCATCGGCAAATTTTTTTTCAATTAATTGTCCATCAATAAACTGACCTAATTCTAAAAGCTCCCGTTTTAAATAATTGTAATTTTGGGTAGAAAAAAGAATCGGTTGGCTCATGGATGTTTATAATTTAAAAATTAAAAATCCTACATATTTCAGTAGGATTTCTTTGCTTAATTAAAGTGTTGCAAATTGAACTTTTTGTTGCAATTCTTTTACATGATCTCTTATCAAGGGGTCGGTATCCATTAGGTTTTTAACGGTTTGGCAACTATGAATTACTGTAGTATGGTCTCTTCCTCCGAAGTGCTCTCCAATTGTTTTCAATGAGCTTTTTGTAAACTCTTTTGAAAGGAACATAGAAATTTGCCTTGCTTGGACAATTTCTCTTTTTCTTGTTTTAGCTAAAAGTTTATCATAAGGGATATTATAAAATTCACAAACTGTTTTGGTAATATTTCCGATAGTAAGTTCTTTGGTAGAAGTTTTTACGATATTTTTTAAAACTTTCTTTGCTAAATCTACATCAATATTTTTTTTCATCAAAGAAGCATTTGCTAATATTGAAATTAATGCTCCCTCCAACTCTCTAATATTATTTTGAACATTATACGCTAAAAATTTCACTACATCTTCTTGTAAATCCAATCCATCTCTTTTCATTTTATATTCCAAAATTCTCATTCTTGTTTCGACATCAGGCATTTGCATATCTGCACAAAGCCCCCATTTGAAACGTGAAAGTAAACGTTCTTGCAATCCCTCTAAATCTTTTGGAGGTTTGTCACTGGTAAGAATTAATTGTTTACCATTTTGATGAAGATGATTGAAAATAGAAAAGAATGCGTCTTGCGATTTAGCAGCAGGTATAAAATAATGAACATCATCAATAATTAAAACATCAATTAATTGATAAAAATTGATAAAGTCGTTTATTTCATTGTTTTTAGAATGTTCTATAAATTGGTGAATGAACTTTTCGGCACTAACGTATAATACAGTTTTATTTGGATGTAAACGTTTGGTCTCATTTCCAATTGCATGAACAAGGTGTGTTTTTCCTAAACCGGCTGAACTATAAATAACTAAAGGATTAAATGATGTTCCACCAGGTTTTTGTGCTACTGTTATTCCGGCGCTTCTAGCTAATTTATTGCACTCTCCTTCTACAAAAGAATCAAAGGTATTATTCGGATTAAGTTGTGGATCTATTTGAGAACGTTTTAATCCAGGGATAACAAATGGGTTTTTTATACCTGATTCATTTGCTCCCAATCCCATATCTACATAATTATTGGTAAGTTGTGCCGCTTGTTGATTACTTGCTGAAATCCGTACTGATGAAGGTGTATTTTTTGTCTGAGTTTCTACCAAAATTAAATATTCCAATTTAGCATCTTTCCCCAACTCTCTTTTTATTGTTTTGGCTATCAATTCAACATAATGTTCTTCTAACCATTCATAAAAAAACTGGCTTGGCACTTCAATCACAAGTGTATCTCCTTCAAGTTTAACAGGTCTTATAGGTTCAAACCAAGTCTTATATTGTTGCCAATGAATATTATCCTTGATAATCTTCAAGCAATTTTCCCATATTGTTTCATGTGTCTTAATCATTTTTATTCTGTACTAAGTTTATATATCAAAGATGTGAATAATTTGTTCGTTTTTTTCTTGAAAAAATACGCTTTTTTACATTTTTGTTTCAAAAAACGAAAGTGGGAATTTTTTATCAAAAAAAAAAATTTATTCACTTGTATTTTTAATTTTTTTTGCCATACTCCCAAAAGAAAAATTTTTATTTTTTTCTCTATCAAATAATACATTGATTTCTCCTAAATTTATACCTGCCCAACCAACTTGATTAACAATTATTTCTTTTTTATTTCGATTTTTTGTTATATAAGGCTCGTTTAAAAATGTATGTGTGTGCCCTCCGATTATCAAATTGATATTTTCACTTTCAGCTGCTAAAATTTTATCGGATACCTTATTGTCCTTGTATTCAAAACCTAAGTGTGATAAGCATATTACATAATCACACTTCTTTTTATATTTTAAAATAAATGCAATTTCATTTGCAGGCGAAATAGGATCACGGTATTGTATATTGCCATACAAGCGATCCGGCACCAAACCATTCAACTCAACCCCCACTCCTAAAATTCCAATCTTTATTTTGCCTTTTTTAATAATGATATATGGTTTTATTAAGTTCTCTAAAGTAGTTCCGTCAAAATCATAATTGCAATTCACGAAATCAAACTCTGCATTATGTATTTGTGTAGCAAAGCCTTCTAAACCATTGTCAAAGTCATGATTTCCTATTGTTGCAGCATCATAACCTAATAAATTCATTGCTTTTATTTCAGGCTCACCTTTGAAGAAATTAAAATAAGGCGTTCCTTGAAAAATATCACCTGCATCTAACAAAAGCACATGTTCATGTTGTGTTCTTATTGTTGAAATAATTTTTTCTCGTGCAACAATACCACCAAGACCTTGATACTTCCCACCATCCATTGGGAAGGGCTCTAATCTGCTATGTACATCGTTAGTATGCAATATTTTTAACCATTGTTTATTTTGATGCTCATCATCATTTGCAATAGCATCAAACGGAAATTGTGAAGAAGCAAGCATTGCAGCACCTAATGAAACTTGTTTTATAAATTTTCTTCTGGCATTCATAGTTATTTGTTTATTGTTATTTGAGAATAAATGGATGGAGTTACATTTTTGTTTTTCTGAATATAGTGAATGACAATATCTCTTATCAATAGACCTGAAAATTTTTTCTCAGTATCTTTCAAAAAATAACAATTATCACCACCATTGGCTATATAATCATTCGTTACAATATGATAAATAGTGCTATCCTGAATTGATTTTGATGTATGCACTTCTTGCTTAGTCCATAATGAATCTTTTGTAATTGTATTAACTATGATAGTATCTTGGGTAGTGTTTTTATAAAAAGTTGGCCAGCCTCCGTTATTATCTATTAAGGTCATCCATTGTTTCAATTGGTATCCGTTTACTTCAACAAGCACTAATTCATTTTCAAATGGTAGCAATTCAAAGATTTTCCCCATTGTTATGTTTCCTTTTTTAATTTCAGGAATCCTTACTCCTCCATAATTATAAATAACATTATCTATTTTAAAATTTAACTCCTTTGCTTTATCATACATTGCATCTACTATTAAATTCCCTAAACTACTTTGCGGTTTTTCTTTTTTAAAATCTCCCAAAGCTATCCCAATTTCTTGGCTCATTATTTTAGAAATGCTGTCTTTGTATGGTTTTAAAAATTGATAAGCAGAGTTCAGTGTATCATTGATATTTTCACTACTTATCTTAAATAGTTTTTCATTTTGAGAAACAATATGGAATTTCGATTTACAAGAAATAACAAATAAGAATAATATTAGAATATAAGAATGTGTATATTTTTTTTTCAACATAAAAGAACGATATATATTTTTTTGCTATTTTCGCAATGAAAACAAATTTAATAAATATATAATTATGGCATCATTTGAAATTACAGGAAAATTAAAAGTTAAAAATGAAATACAACAAGTCAGTGAAAAATTTACAAAAAGAGAATTTGTAATTGTCGCTGATGAAGAGACTCAATACCCTCAAATGATTTCGTTTCAACTAACACAAACCAAATGTGAATTATTGGATAACTACAATATTGGTGATTCTATAAAAGTATCTTTCAATTTAAGAGGAAGAGAATGGACAGGGAACGATGGAATTACAAAATATTTCAATTCATTAGAAGCTTGGAAGTTAGAAAAAGTCTCATCTTCAACCAATTCTTCAACTACTGAAAATAACGAAAACACTACTAATACATTTCACTCATTAAATACGCCAACCCCGGCACAGCAAAACGAAGTGATTAATAATGAGCAGCCTACAGATGACTTGCCATTTTAATTAAAAATTTTTTTATTAAAATAATAGTAAAGGTAAAACACAAATAAGTAGTTTTACCTTTTTTGATTAATAATGAGTGATCCTAATTATATCATACAAAATAACACATTACTCATTTTTAATAAACAAAAAATAAATTGGTATTTGTTATCATTGATGCTAAGTCTATTTATTTGTATAATACTTATTTTTGCATTACCACAATGGCATATACTGATTATTGGTATTGAGGCATTATTCACTACTTTCATTATTTCTTTCAAGCCCGGTTTATTTAAATACATTTACATATCTAACATAAATATCCAATTGGAGAATGATTTTCTTTTAATCAATAAGAAAAAATTTTACTACAAAGAAATATTATTTTTAAGTTTCGTTGAAGATGAAGAATGTCAAATAGTCAGATTAGAAGGTAAAAGAAAACATATATTAATTCCTAATCAAAAAATACTTTTTACAAATTGTAAAAATTTTAATGATGCAATTAATAAATGTAGTATGATTAAAAATTTTATACAAAAACCCATTCAAGTCAATTTTATTACCCATATTGCCAGTAGCTATGGACGCAAAACAGAAAAATGGAATTTTATAGAATTATAAAAAAAATTTGTTGATTAAAAATTAAATACTACTTTTGCACTCCCTTAAAAGTTCTTTTCAATACGATTTTGAAAGAATTGGGAGTACAAGTTGGAAACGATAAGTACGTTTGAACCAAAAAAATTTTAAAAGACATGGCAAAAACAATTAGTGGCTTTGTAAAGCTACAATGCAAAGGCGGTCAAGCAAATCCTGCACCTCCAATCGGTCCTGCATTAGGTTCCAAAGGTGTAAACATCATGGAATTTTGCAAACAATTCAATGCCCGCACTCAAGACAAACCCGGAAAAGTATTACCGGTTTTAATCACAGTTTATTCAGACAAAAGTTTTGATTTTATTATCAAAACACCACCGGCAGCAGTTCAGTTAATGGAATTGGCAAAAGTAAAAAGCGGTTCAAAAGAACCAAATCGAAACAAAGTCGGTAAAGTTACTTGGGTACAAGTTGAAGAAATTGCCAAAGACAAAATGCCTGACTTAAATTGTTTCACTTTAAATAGTGCAATGAGCATGGTAGCCGGCACGGCAAGAAGCTTGGGAATTACAGTAGAAGGTAAAGCCCCTTGGGAAAATTAATTTTTTAACGTTTTAAACACTCACAAAAATGGCAAAAATTTCAAAAAAACGTAAGGCGGCTATTACGAAAGTAGATTCTACTAAAATGTACACTTTAAGTGAAGCCTCTAAACTCGTAAAAGATATAAACTGCACAAAATTTGACAGTTCAGTAGATTTACATATTAGACTTGGAGTAGATCCACGTAAAGCCGATCAGGCAATTCGTGGCACCGTAACTCTCCCTCATGGTACAGGTAAAACAAAACGCGTGCTTGTACTTTGTACACCTGACAAAGAAGCGGAAGCAAAAGCTGCCGGTGCTGACCATGTAGGACTTGATGAATATGTTTCAAAAATTGATAGCGGCTGGACGGATATAGATGTAATTATAGCAACTCCATCTGTTATGCCTAAAATAGGTCGTTTAGGTAAAGTATTAGGTCCTCGTAATTTAATGCCCAATCCTAAAACAGGGACAGTTACCAATGATGTAGCAGCAGCTGTCAACGATATTAAAGGCGGTAAAATTGCTTTTAAAGTTGATAAAATCGGTATCATTCACGCATCAATAGGACGCATCTCTTTTGCTCCTGAAAAAATTCAAGAAAACAGTCAAGAACTTATCAATGCTATTTTAAAATTGAAACCTTCCAGCTCAAAAGGGACTTATCTAAAAGGTATTAGTATGGCTTCTACTATGAGCCCGGGAATATATATTGATACAAAATCTGCAAGTAACTAATTGTTCATTCAAAACAAAAATTTAAAATGACACCAGAACAAAAAAATCAAGTCATAGAAGCTTTAAAAGAAAAGTTTTCTCAATATAATAACTTCTATGTGACAGATACAGAATCGCTCACTGTTGAGCAAACCAATAAACTTCGCGCACTTTGTTTTGACAAATCTGTCGAAATGAAAGTTGCCAAAAATACTTTAATCGTTAAAGCATTAACCCAACTCGGAGATGAAAAATACAAAGGTATTATAGATTCTTTCCATGGTGTGACGGCTCTAATGTTTTCAGAAAGCCCTAAAGAACCAGCTTTACTTATTAGTTCTATTCGCTCTGAATACAATATCGAAAAACCTTTATTAAAGGCGGCTCTTATAGGTGAAGATATATTTATAGGGAATGATAGTTTAGCAACACTGAAAAAAATCAAAACGAAAAACGAATTAATTGGAGAAGTAATTGGCTTATTAAAATCTCCTATCTCACGCGTTATTTCTGCTCTTCAAAACAGACCTGAAACAGAAAACGCAAATTAAAACAGGCTTCCACAATCAAAAATATAAATTTAAAAAATTAAAAAACAAAAAATTATGGCAGACATAAAAAACTTAGCTGAACAATTAGTAAGCTTAACAGTAAAAGAAGTACAAGAATTAGCTGATGTATTAAAAGCTGATTATGGTATTGAACCGGCTGCTGCTACAGTTGTAGTATCAGGTGACGGTGGTGGCAGTGCTGCAGCAGAAGAAAAAACATCTTTCACAGTTGTTCTTAAAAACGCAGGAGCTGCAAAACTTGGAGTAGTTAAAGTAGTTAAAGAATTAACAGGTCTTGGGCTTAAAGAAGCGAAAGACTTAGTTGATGGTGCACCAGGAAATGTAAAAGAGAACGTAGATAAAGCAACTGCTGATGATATCGCAGCTAAACTAAAAGAAGCAGGTGCTGAAGTAGAAATCGTTTAATCTAAATCAAAATTTAGTTCAATAAAAAAACTGCTCAACTTATTGGGCAGTTTTTTTTATTGTTGTTTATTCTCAATTAAGATAAAAAAAATAACCGGTACCCCCTAAATAAATTTTCCCTTATACACAATGGATTATATAATTAAAATTTCATACTTTATTAATCCCCTACTGTAATTGAATTACATTATATTTTTTTTAAAATTTCTAATGTGCAATTAGGAGTTTTATCTGATTAAATACTAAAATCAAGTTGCCGGATAAATTAATGATTCTCTAATTTATTTTGGATTAAATAAGACTTTTTTCTAATTATAAAAGAGAAAAAATAATCTTATCAGAATAAATTTTAAAAAAGTAAAGTTCTATTGAATTAAAGAAACTCAATTATTGAAAAACTACAAAATAATTATTGAATTACTCTTCCGCCACCCACAAAATATTTATTCCAGTAGTCACTTGTTAAATTTGCGATAGAAACTCCTTTGCTACTTGCTGAATGAACGAAAAAGCTATTTTTTAAATAAACTCCAACATGCGTAATTTGAGATGAGTTTATTTTAAAGAAAACCAAATCTCCTTCTTTTAAATCATTGATATTTTTTATAAAATTAGTTTCCGTAAATTGCATTCTTGCAGTGCGTAATAAGTTTAAGCCAAATACATACTGGTAAAGAGTTTGGACAAATGCACTACAATCAATACCTGTTTTACTCGTTCCTCCCATTCTGTATTTAACACCACTCCATTCATCAATAAAACGATATAACATCACATTTGTAATTTGATTTGGCAACACCTTCAATACAGTTGCATATTTATCTTGAATCCAATTTAAAACACTTTCACCAAACTTCTCTTGAGATTTTACATTTTCTACTTTATGCAAGTCTTTTGACTCTATTATTGGTGATTTTGTAACAATAGTTGGTTTGGTTGATACTGGCATAGGTAAATAACTTTGAACAAATTCAACAGGTGTTTCTGTTGAAGTTGTCTCAACTTCAGTTTCAATATTTTGAGCTTTAATAACAAAGGAAAATAATATTCCAATGATGAATAGGAATGAAAATTTGATATTAAAAATCATAAAGTAAATAAAGTATTTAATAGTGTATGCGCAAACTTACTCATTTATTATTAATTATTTCAATATTATGCTGTTTTGATAATGTTAAAATAAATTATTTGCAAGAATGAGCAACATATTTATATGATTTTAATTATACAATAAAGAAAAAATCATAAGTCTGCTCGTATCATCACTTGGTTCTGTATAAGATTTTAGAATGTAGTAATATTGAATATCTGAATTAAATAATTCATCAAATTCAATTCCCGATATATCCGCTCCTTTAGGTAAATCATTATTGATAGTGTCAAAATCGACATAAGGTGTTGGGTTGTAACCTAAAGGGTTTGTAGTATCTTTTTTACATATTTTCAAAATATAAGCAGTGGTATCTTCTTTAGATGATAAGCCATTTAAGCATTGTAAAAAATCTTTTTTTTCTTGAACGAATAATGTGGCTACCATTTTGCTGGTATCATTCGGTCCATTGTAAAATTTATTTGGATAAAATGTCAAATGTTTACTTCTCTCTACTTTTTTGCCTTTGCAGGAAAAAATAAAAAAAGCAAAATTTACTAAGAAGAATATTGCAAATAATTTTCTCATTTTTATTTCATTGAATTTGCAAGTTTCATGACTAAATCTACACTTACACCGGTAAATGAAAATCCTCCATCATGAAATAAATTTTGCATTGTAACTTTTCTCGTTAGGTCGCTGAATAAAGTTACACAATAGTCTGCACACTCTTCTGCTGTTGCATTTCCGAGTGGCGACATAGATTCGGCGTAGCTAAAGAAAGAGTCAAATCCTTCTACTCCGCTACCAGCTGTTGTTGGAGTTGGAGATTGTGAAATTGTATTAACTCTTACCTTTTTAGCCACTCCATAATGATAACCGAAACTTCTTGCAATGCTTTCTAATAAAGCTTTTGCGTCAGCCATATCATTATAAGTCGGGAAGACTCTTTGAGCCGCAATATAAGACAATCCAACCACTGATGCCCATTCATTGAGAGCATCTAATTTCATAGCGGCTTGCAATACTTTATGAAATGAAAGTGCCGATATATCGAGGGTTTTTAAGAAGTTATCATAATTACTTTCAGTGTAAGCTATTTTTTTTCTTACGTTAGGGCTCATACCTATGGAGTGTAACACAAAATCTATCTTTCCTCCTAAGGTTTCTATACTTTTATTAAAAACATTTTCTAAGTCTTCGCTGGACGTTGCATCTGCACCTATTATCGGTGCATTTCCGCAAAGCGCAGCCAATTCATTTATCTTTCCCATTCTTAATGCAATCGGTGCATTACTGAGTGCAATACTTGCTCCTTCTTCATAGCATTTAAGTGCAATTTGCCATGCCATTGATTTTTCGTCTAATGCTCCGAATATAATTCCTCGCTTTCCTTTTAATAAATTATAAGCCATAAAATTGTTTTTTAAAGTGGTTAAAATTAGTGTTTTTTTGTAATGTATCTTTTATTTTTTTTAAAATTTTACAAATTAGGAATAGCTGATTTCGTAACGCCTATCATGCCTTTAATATTAGTAATTTTATATATTGAAAAATTTTGGTTTGATTCTAATCCATTACCATAAATGATTTGAGTAGGAGTTGTTATTGTTACAAATTTTTCAGTATAAAATTTTTGTAATTTTTCATTCCAGACTAGTTCTTCCGTGTTTAGTCTTTCATTTTTCATATTAATAATCACCACACTATCTCTTACCAGCACATTACCGTTTTGCTCAAAATATTTCCCATATTTAGCTGTCATTTTACTTTGGACTTGCAAACTATCATCATAAAATTCAACTTCCAAACCATTATTCATTTCGATATAATTCGGGTCAACATTTTGAATGTGTTTGAAATTTTTTGTAAAAAGTATTGCTTTTGTTTTGCCATCAGTACTGTAAATAATTGACACATCTTCTGCTTTTTCTGTGTTTAAAGCAGAGTTATCTAATATTTCCTTATATTTATTAAGGTTATTTTTGCAGGATAAAAACAGAAAAAACACGCTCCACAAAAATGTTTTTTTGAATATTTCGTATTTATTAATGTTTATTTTTTTAATTATTTTCAAAAGATATATTAAATTATTTTCATTTCTTGAAAGAAAATTAATCATATCTACGTTTCAAAAACCATTTGTCATTTAAAGTAAAACCTATCGAGAAATGTGTATAATTTTCTTTTAAAAGAGAATTGGCTGCTTTGCCTCGACTTCCAATATCCAAGCAAAAGTTAATCATTCCGATTTGTCTGGTTTGTGAACTTCTTTTTAAAGGGTACCCAAAACCTAATGTAGCTCCTGTTTTAGATATTTGAAATTCATTAAATGTAAAAATATCTTTGCCGGTATAAAATCCAACTCGATAAATAGACCGCTTTAAAGCATTCGTTATTGATGATGGATCGGGAGTGTATGCGCCACCTATTTTGATTGAATAAATATTGTTTGTAGAATCATTTATTCCATAAGAGGAGAATTTTTTCCAATCAGAATAATTAAAATCAGCACCTATTTGCCATTTGTCTTGATATGATACCATTATCCCTACACCTGTTTGCATAGGTAATTGTATTTTACCTTTTAAATTCATCACACTATCGGGTCGGCTTACGATATTATCCATATCATTAAAATAAGACTCCCAATACATTTCTTTTTTAGCATTTAATTTTTGTGAGCCGGAAAAAGTTGCACCAATTTTAAAATTATAATCATCATTAATTGCATAATCATAAATTGCTCCCCCTTGCCAAAAGAACCCATTTAATACAGTCCTACCGTAAATATTATTTGCTAAAATATTCAGAGAATCTGTAAATTTTGATTCCCGTGCATTTGTAATATTGCCAAATTGGTAGCCTGAATTAAATCCGATGTAAAAATTTGAGATTTTATAAGCTGCCCCCAGATAAAGTCGTTGCACACCACCTCCCCCATAAAATGAATTGGTAACAATTGATTGGGCATATGCATTCGTATCATTTGCAGACATATTATATCGCATGGATGTATAAGGTAAGATACCAAAACTCAAGCCTACATTATTAGCAACGGGAAATGCGAAATTTACATAAGATATTGTTGATTTTCCAACTCTGCTCGAAGTATTGTTACTTTTGATAGTAGTAAAATGGGATGTAAGTCCTAATTGATAGGTTGCAAGTTTCAAACTTGCATAAGATGCCGGATTGGAAGTATTAATTGAAAGAAAGTTTAAATCTGCTAAGGAAACGCCCCCCATTCCTCTATTGGCAATATTCTCAGGGTCTCTAAGATTTCCCAAAGCGTATCTCGAATAAGGTGAGTTTTCTTGTGCTTGGAGTTGTAAGCATGTTACAACAAGTATAAGTAATAATTTATTTTTGATATTCCAAAATTGCATATAAGCCTTTAAATAGGAAATTGACATCTGCAAATATCTTCTTTTTCATTCTGCTTTCAAAATAAGGAGCATCTCCTCCAGTTAAAACTGCGTTAATATTTCCGTATTGTTCTTCATATAACTCTTTCATGCTGGTAAGCTCTGCAACTATACCGTTAATAACACCATTTCTAATACAAGTTTCGGTATCGTACCCTAAAATGGATAAATGTCCTTCTCTTTGAACCAAAGGAAGATTGTCAGTATATTCATTTAACGAACGAAATCTCAATTCTACTCCCGGTGAAATAGCACCTCCTCTAAATGCATTATTTTTTGCCAAAAAGCTATATGTAATACAAGTACCTATTGATATGACAAGGCTGTGTTGTTGTGGGTAAAATTTACTTAAAGCTGCTACTAAGGCTAATCTATCGTTTCCTAAAGTTTCGGGTGTACCATAAGCATTTAGAAAAGGTAAAGGTGTTTCTTTGTTTAATATTATCAATTTTGTATTTTCTCTTAAAAAATTATCAATGCTTTTTGAGTGATTAATCACTGACGAAAGAATCGCTTTTTTAGGAGCATGAATTGTTATTATTTTTTGTAAGGTCGGGATAGCTTCATCTTCAGTAAATTCAATTTTATGAGCCATTCTGTCTCCTTGAAATATGGCAGCTTTAAGCTTAGTATTTCCAAAATCTATACAAAGTGATACCGGTAACATTATTTTTTAACTATTAAGAAAGCAATAATAATAAATTGTTTATATTTTACCTACAAATGTTTTTATTTACTTTTATAAAATTCTATAAAACACGATTTTAAGAAGTTAATCGGTGTTATCTATAGAAAGTTTTTTAAAATGCCCATTTAATTTTATACGTTCTTTTAGCTTTTTAAATTGTTCTAACATTCTAAGCATTTTATCTATATGTCTCATAATGTATTCCAATCTATATTCTTCTTTTAGCAAACAATTAAATTCATATTCTTGTTCTAAAGTAAAGCCTACATCATGTGCAACATCATAGGAGTTTAAATATATTTTTTCTTTCTTATATTTTTTTTCAGCTTCAATTGATTGATGAAAAAATGTCAAACTTTCTAAAACGCAGTGTTTAATATTTTCATCTGCTTTCATACAAATTTCAGGGTAATTAACAATTGCTCCGCTATATAATTTATTGGGTACTTTTTTGATAATTTCTAGAATTTTGAAAATTTCTATTCCTTCTGTTTTTATATCAAACTCTCCATTTGGATACTCTTTTTCTATACTTAAAATTTTTAATGTTGTACCAATTTCTTTAATTGAATTATTAATAACTGTTGGTATTCCAAAAATTTTGCCGCTTTCAAAACACTCTCGGGTTAATTGTTTATAACGTGGTTCAAAAATATGTAAGTTCAAATTTTCACCGGGAAATACAACTATATTTAATGGGAATATGGGTATAAAATTAGTCATGTTCAATAATCTTATTCATCAGCCTTGGGATGTGCATTGTTATAAATATCTTTTAGTTTTTCAATTGTATTATGTGTATATACTTGAGTGGATGCTAAACTCGAATGCCCTAAAAGTTCTTTTACCGCATTTAAATCAGCTCCTCTATTCAACATATTAGTTGCAAAAGTATGTCGCAATACATGTGGGCTATTTTTAGATAGTGTACTCACTATTTTTAAGTTTCTTTTTACAGCTAAATAAACATATTTTTCATAAAGTGGCTTTCCATTAGATAGGCATAGTAAATTTGAGTGGGATATATTTTCAATTTGATTGCGTTTTATTAAGTAATTTTCAATTAATTCAATAAGAGTCGGGTGTATGGGAATGATTCGTTCCTTATTCCCTTTCCCCAACACTTTTAAAGTTTTATTGTAAGCATCAAAATTTTCAATTTTCAAATTCATGAGTTCAGCACGTCTCATTCCTGTCTGGTAAAGGATTTCTAAAATCAAATAGTCGGTTAATTGATTAAAATCATTTGGCAATTCGTTATCGCAGTGTTCAAATAATTTAGCCATGCTTTTTTCATTTACAAATACGGGAAGAGGTTTTCCTATTTTAGGCGAAGTAATTTTTGCCATTGGCGATTGTATAATGACTTCATTTTTCTGAAGAAATTTATAAAAAGCTTTTAAGGACGATATTTTTCGGTTAATGGTTTTGGGTGAATTCTTGTTTGAGCTCAAGTCAGCCAACCATGCTCTTATTTGTGTATGTGCTGAGTTTTGTAGATTATCAATTTGATATACAGATTTTACAAATAAAGAAAACTGCTCAAGATCATTTTGATAAGCTTGAGCAGTTTTAGTTGAATATCTTTTTTCGTGTAAAAGGTAATTTATGAATTCTGAAATTTGAACTTGTGACACTATTCAAAATTTCAGATAAAGATACGACATTTTTTTAATCAACCATATTTGATAAAAATTCTTGTCTGTGAATTGCTTTTTGAATTTCTTTGCGACGGGTTACAGATCTTTTTTCATAATGTTTACGTTCTCTTAATTGGATAAGAATCTGTGCTTTTTCAAATTTCTTTTTATACTTTTTTAAAGCTTTGTCAATGCTTTCGCAGTCTTTTGAGTCAATAATTAGCATATTTATTTTTAAAATTTTTGGAACGCAAAATTATAATTATATATTGGATTTGCAAAATTTAATTTAAAATAATTTTTTACCTTATTTCTTATTAACTTTGAAACCTATGCGATTTCTTTCGTTCTCTTTTCTTTTATTATTAATGCTTTCTTGTAAAAAATATCACGATCCAAAGCCTTTTACAGATGACCGATTGAATACAAGGAAATATTGCAACGATCCGGCTGCTATTAATTTTAATTGGGATTTTCCGGGGTATCCTGATAATAATGTTTGTATTTATCCTAGTCAGATTTATAGTGGTGATTATCTATTTTATGATACTATCACTGATTTTTTAGGTAATTACAAGAGGAATGATTCTTTCGACTTGCATTTTAGCAATCTCGATTCTGTTCATTTAAATATTTCCGGCTTTTGTGGTGCAAAAATTTTTACAGCTCGAGCAAATCGTTTTTTGAAATTTCATTTAGATACATTGTTTGGATATGGTCAAGTTTTTTGTAATACCCAAGATACTATTGCATTAAACGGTTCTAAGAAAGACATTGCTGATACAAATTCCATTAATATTCAATATCAAATTTATACTGACACCGGTATTGTATATCATTATGGTACGGCTATAAAAAAATAAATTATGTTTACCGGCATTATAGAAACGACAGGAAAAATTCAAGAAATTATTTCAGAATTTGAAACATTTCAATTAAAAATATCTTCACCTATCACTACCGAATTAAAAGTTGATCAATCTTTAGCTCATAATGGAATTTGCTTAACTGTAACTTCCATACAGAACAATCAATATACAGTTTGTGCAGTAAAAGAAACGATAGACAAAACTACTATTGGTACTTGGAAAATTAATGATGAAGTCAATTTAGAACGTTGCTTGATGTTTAATGGTCGTATTGATGGGCATATAGTTCAAGGACATGTTGATACGGTTGCTGTCTGTGTTGGTTATAGTCAACTTGAAAACAATCATAACTTTCGATTTCAATTTGATAAAAAATTTTCAGCTCTCATTATTGAAAAAGGCTCTGTGTGTATTGACGGTGTCAGTTTAACTTGCTTTAATGTTAGTGAAAATAAATTTGAAGTAACAATTATTCCTTATACATTTTCCAATACAACTTTTAAAAATATGAGTATTGGTAAAACAGTTAATATTGAGTTTGATGTAATAGGTAAATATATTTTAAGGATAAATTCTTTATCAAAACTTTAAAATCAAAACAAAGTATAATCACCTCCTTTTGTAAGGTTGCTTGAAGAAATGTTTAAATGTTTATAGGCTTTTTCAGTAGCTTCTCTTCCTCTTGGAGTACGTATGATATAACCTTCCTGAATTAAATAGGGTTCATACACTTCCTCAATAGTTCCACTTTCTTCACCAACCGCTGTAGCTATATTGTTTATTCCGACAGGACCTCCTTTAAATTTTTCGATGAGCGTTAATAGAATTTTATTGTCCATTTCATCTAAGCCGTTTGCATCTACTTTTAGTGCTTTCAGTCCATGCTCAGCAATTCCCAAATCAATAACGCCATTTCCTAAAATTTGGGCAAAATCGCGCATTCTTCTTAATAGTCCATTTGCAATACGGGGTGTTCCTCTACTTCTTCTTGCAATTTCTCTACTTGCATCTGAAGTAATTTTTACACCTAATAATGATGCGCTGCGCCATACAATTTTTTCTAATACTTCCAATGGATAGTATTCTAACCTTGATTTAATACCGAAACGTGAGAGCAAAGGTGAAGTGAGTAAGCCGGAGCGAGTTGTTGCACCTACTAATGTAAATGGATTCAAAGAAATTTGTACACTTCTTGCATTAGGACCTGTATCTATCATAATATCGATTTTATAATCTTCCATCGCTGCATAAAGATATTCCTCAACAACATTGCTCAAGCGATGTATTTCATCTACAAATAAAACATCTCTATGTTCTAAACCCGTTAATAACCCAGCCAAGTCAGCGGGTTTTTCTATAACAGGACCACTTGTTTCTTTAATATTTGAACCTAATTCATTGGCTACAATCCTTGATAGCGTTGTTTTACCAAGTCCCGGAGGTCCGTGAAACAATACATGATCCAATGCTTCTCCTCTTAAATTTGCAGCTTTAATAAATATTTTTAAATTTTCAATAAGCTCTTTTTGTCCTGAAAACTCTTCTATTGAACTTGGTCTAATAGAATTCTCATACTCTTTATCTGACAGAGTATTAGTGTTTTTTGCTTGCAAATTTGGGTTTAGCATAGATAACTCAAAGTTAATATTTTTTTTAAAAAGTTTGTATTCTATTATAAAAAAAGAAACTATTAAAAAATTTTATAGATTATAATAAAATGAAAATTTTGTTTTCTATGTTTCAATATACTTTTACGATATGGACAAAGAAAAAGTCTATCATTTATCTTATGTGAGTACAGGTTGCGACAACCTCAACTATGATCATATTAAAGATATACTCGATTACTCAATTGAATATAATAAAGAGCATGATATTACGGGAATACTACTTTATTGTAATAAACATTTTTTTCAAATTATTGAAGGTCCGGAACATGAAGTAAAAGCGCTTTTTGAAAATATAATGATAGACTCAAGGCATGATAATATCATAAAACTTCAAGAGGGATATTTTTGCCACCGCCAATTTGAAAAATGGCACATGGCTTTTAAAAGTTATAATTGTGAACTAAAAAAACTTGACAATTTCAATAACGAACAATTTTATAACTATATTACTACCAACCTTTGTATGGAAACATGTATTTCAAATAAAGTTCTTGCTGATTTTTTTGATCTAAACGGTTAATACTTTTTAACCCGTTTTTCTTTTTCTTATTTTTTCATTTATGTGATTAATTTTGTCTGTTCCACAAACGAATAGTTTTGTTTTTTTTATTTCAAAATATAAAAAAGAATAAGCTCCAAAAAGAATTAATTATTTTTTCTGTTGTATTCTTTTTTTTTAATTCTATTTATTCACAAAACGATTCATTAAAAATAATCAGAGCTAATTTTTACGAATGTGAAAAACTTGCTAATAAGGGGTTATATAGCAAAGCCATACCTTGTCTAAACGACATAATTAAAAAAGCCCCTACTTTCACAAAAGCTTATTTAAAACTTGCCGAAATTTATTATGTAAAAAGAGATTTAGATTTAACACTCTATTATGCCGATTTAGCAATTATTGCAAATAGAAATGAATCCTTTTCACCTTTAACTGTTTTAGCTGATAGAATGAAAAGAAATAAAGATTTGAGCACAGAAAAAATTTTAAGAGATAAACTTAAACCTATCATTATTGAAAACTATAAAAATAGAGAACGCACAACGATATCCCAACAAAAAAAATATATAGATAATACACCCATTTTAGGCATCCAACTGCAAAACTTGGGTGACAGTATTAACACGCATGACAATGAATATTTACCTTCTTTAAGTTTAGATGGGAATACACTTGTTTTTACAAGAAATGTAGGAGGTAATGAAGATTTTTTTATTTCAAAAAAAGATTCAAACTCAACTTGGCACAAAGCAAAAAATATGGGTTACCCACCCAATACCAACTTGCCTGATGGTGGAGCAAAATTAAGTGCTGACGGTAATTACTTATTTTATACAAGATGTGATATGAGAAGTCCTGATGGAATAAGAGGTGGCGGTTGTGATATTGTTTTCAGCTATCGACAAAAAGATACATGGAGCGAACCTCAATATTTTGGTTATACAATTAATACTACAGCCTATGAAGGCCAACCCTGCCTTAGTGCAGATAATAACACTTTATACTTCGTAAGTAACCGTGAAGGCGGTTATGGAGGTTATGACATTTGGATGTCAAAATTTGAAAATAAAAGATGGACTGAGCCTGTCAATTTAGGTCCCGATATCAACACTCCAAAAGATGAAACTTCCCCTTTTATTCATCCCGATAATGAAACGCTATATTTTGCAAGTAACGGACATCCGGGATTAGGCCAAACAGATTTATTCGTTTCAAGAAAAAATAAAAATGGTGTATGGTCTAAACCTTTAAACTTAGGCGCTCCCATTAATTCAGAGGGGTTTGAAGGCTCTATTATCGTTAGTGCAAAAGGAAAAAAAGGATATTTAGCATCTGATAGAGCTGATTCAAAAGGGGGGTTAGATATTTATACATTTGATACATATTCTGCCATACAACCCAGTCCTACTATATGTTTAAAAGGATTTGTGACTGATAAGTATTATGACATACCGGTTCTTTCGCAAGAAATTACATTTTCTGATTTATTTGACCATACGTTAATCGGTTCAGAAAAAAGCAATGAAGGTGATGGCAGTTATACTAAAGCTATTAAATTAGGGAAAACATATTTGATTTCATGCCATTCTGAATTATATAGACCTTTTTATAAAAAAATATCCTTATTGCATGATTCCATTCCTGAAATAGTCAATATCAATATCAAATTAAAACAACCCGGTTTAATTGATACGCTTTTTCAAGCTCAACTTACTTTTGACTCTACCACTAACAAATTAGACAGTATATCTTATAAAAAAATGGACACTGTGATGAAACAGTGGAAAGATTATACAGAAGATAGTGCATCGGTTATCGTGTTTTTAAAAGCATATTATTATTCCGGTGAGAATGATGAAGACACTATGTATAAGCATAACTTAGACCAATGTTTTACATATTTACAAGAAGTAAATTCATATTTTGAAAAGAGAAAAATACCTTGCTGGATGATTATGCAAGACCTCTGTATGCTAATATATAACGATGAAGAATCTCTTTTCAAACAAGTTGAAATGAATATTATAGAATATTATTAATTTTGAAAAAAAATAAGAATGAACAAATTAATTACATTATTACTACTAGTCATTGCATGCTTATCATGTGAATCAAACACAGCACAAGAGAAAGGCGGTAACTTAGACGCCGCTGAGTTTAAAAAACAAATTGAAAATTCCAATGACATCCAATTAGTGGACGTACGCACCACTCAAGAGTTTAACGATGGTCATTTAAAAAATGCAGTCTTAATGAATTATAACAGCCCTGAATTCAAAAGTGCCATTGAAGCATTAGATAAAAACAAACCTACTTATGTTTATTGCCTTTCCGGTGGAAGAAGTAGTGGCGCAGTTAGTATCATGAAAGAAAAAGGTTTCAAAGAAGTGTATAATTTAAATGGTGGCATTCTCAGCTGGAAAAAAAATAATTATCCAATAAGCGGAGCTAATGAAGATAGTGGGATATCCGGAATGACAAGAGCCCAGTTTGATTCTATGTGTAATAGCAATAAACCGATCTTGTTTGACTTTATGGCTAAATGGTGTGGACCTTGTAAAGCACTTAAACCAATTTTAGATGAAATTGAGAAAGAATACCCTGAAAAAGTACAAGTAGTTTCGATTGATATTGATGTACATAAAACTTTAGCCAAGGAATTAAAAATTTATAATATTCCTTTTATGATGTTTTATAAAGATGGGAAACATCAAACAAATATTGAAGGGTTGACCAATAAAGAAACACTCATAGAGACATTAGGATTAAATAAGTAATTTTTTAATGAAAATTCTTTTTAAAAACGGCGATATAAAAAAGTTCTCTCATAAAATAAACAATGTGGATATTGCCGCCTTTGAATCCGGAATAGTCCATCCTGTATATTCAACATTCGCACTATGCAGAGATGCCGAATGGAGTGGGCGTTTGTTTGTTTTGGAAATGAAAGAAGATGACGAAGAAGGAATTGGCACCATGATACAAATAAAACATATTAGTCCCGCATTTGTTGGTGAAATAGTTGAATTTGTTGCCAAGTTTGATTGCATTACCGAAAAGCAAGAGATTATCACCCATTTTGAAGCAATATGTAATAATCGCACTATTGCAATTGGTACACAAGGTCAGAAAATATTAAAAAAAGAAAAAATTAAATCTTTATTTGAACAATTACAATTAAAAAAGCAATAAATTTTTAGTATAAATTTAAAAGTAAAACTAAAAAAATAAAAAAAATGGGTTTCAATTTAATATTGAAACCCATTTTTTGCTTCATTCTATAACTTCAAAACATTATTTTATAGCTCTTATGCCGGTTCCTTCTGTGCTTTTTGGAGGTTCTTGTTGTTTCCAATTTTTACGAGCTGCTTCTTTTGCTGATTCGTGTAAAGCCTCTTTAGCTGCCATCTCTGCATTTTGTGCATTCATTTGTTTAATTATATTTTCAACTTCTGCTTTGGAGCTTGTAGAAGTGCTATTTTCAAACTCCGGTTTTAATCTTTCAGGATAATTTGCTCCCATGCTTCTTGGTTGTCCATAAGCTTCAGGCTCTAAGTAAAATCCTTTTTGTCCTTCCGGTTTATTTTCTTCTACAATTATCGGATATTTTTTAGCAACCGCATCATGACGCACTCCACTCACTTGCCAGCTCACTTTTACATTAGGAACGCTCGTGCGAATTGTAAACTGATTATTAGCAACTTCTTTTGTTACTTTAGCCATTATGAAATCATTACTATTATCTATTACAGTCAATTGATATTTAAAGTTTTCATTTAATGCTTCAAAGTAATCAGGTAAAGTGACCGTTGCATAACCATTTGCATCTGTAACGATATTTCCATTATAAATATTCATCATATCATTACTTTCAATGGAGCTGTGGCGTAAAAATTTATTAGTAGGATCTAACGGGTGATCTATCATAAATGGTTTTGTGCCAAAGGTACCCGTAGTTGCATATAAAGTACCTTCAAAATATCCTGCGAAGTTAGTAACAGCGCCGATTGCAGAGCCATATACACCACAATTTGTTGGCCCTGAACCATATGCCTCTCCAAGTACACCATATTTTGCCGCTATAGTCACATTAGAATTTGCCGTTCCTCTAACTCCTAAATATCCTCCATATCCTTGGACACCAATTCCATACGCTTTTGTCATATCAGGGCGACTATATCCATATACCCCAACGGCATCCATAACATAAGTTCCTTTATATTCACCTCTTAATACTCCACCAGTTTCAAGAGATTGATTATAATTATTATTACCGGCTACAAAAAGTCCCGCTTTATTTGTATCTGATGTAGCCAAAACCCCAACTCCTTTAGAAAAATTTCCATCTGCAAAAATCACAGGATGATTTTTATTTTTAGATGAACTGTATGCATATATTGCCGCATTATCAGAACTAGCTGCATATACAGCCTCAGCTGCTTCAGAAGTAGTTCTTAATCCAGAGGAATTTCCAAAACCTATAGCTCTTATACCGACAAAACCTAAACTATCAGCTCTTCCTTCCACACCAATCCAGCCTCCATATCCTTTAACGCCAACCCCCCAACTTGGACCTGGGTTAGATTTACCATAAATAGCAATATGGTCACCTATTGAAGTTCCCGTATATTCTGCTCTTAAAATACCATCATTTAAAACATTAGAACTTATAGAAGTGAAATATCCGGCTGTATCGTAACTTGTATTTACATTTAATTGTGCATTTCCTGTATTCATATTAAATCCATTGCCCATTTGCACTTTCCCTTGTTTCCCAATTAACATGTTGCTATTATCATTACCTATTAATGTATTAAATTGTGGCGTTTTATATAGATATACAACACTATCTGCATATCCATTTATTATTGAAGATGAGTCTCCTATCATAAATCCGGAATATCCGCCATTTGGGGTTTTTATTGTCATTCTATCATATTGATTATTTGATAATAAGTTTATCCCATTATCATTTCCAAAAGCTTTTTGAAATAATTTACTATTTCCCAATGTATTACCATTTGGTGTAAACATTGGTATATAATTAGTTGTACCACTACCGCTTACTAATCCCGCTCCGGCTGCTGTACTCCAACTTCCCACTCCGTTTGCATCCGAAGTCATCAATTT
>JBDHYI010000017.1:0-48207 GCA_039811265.1 Chitinophagaceae bacterium
ATATTTTTTACAAAGCGCCTTTAGAAAGGTATTTTCACAAATTTCAAATTACTTAGAGTAATCTGTTAAAATTATAAGGGATAATATAAATAAAAACAAAGATTTGGTCTTAAACATTAAATCTAAAATGCATCAAATCACCATCTTTTACGATATATTCTTTCCCTTCTATTCTTAATTTCCCTGCGTCTTTGCAAGCTGATTCTGAGCCATAATGAACAAAATCATCGTAGGCAATAACTTCAGCCTTAATAAATCCTTTTTCAAAATCAGTATGAATAACACTAGCTGCTTGTGGTGCTTTCCATCCGGCATGTATAGTCCAGGCTCTTACTTCTTGCACACCTGCTGTAAAGTAAGTAATCAAATTTAATAATGAATACGCATTTCTGATTAAACGATTGAGTGCCGGCTCTGTTAATGAATATTCTTCTAAAAACATTTGTTTATCTTCTTCATTATCCATTTCAGAAATTTGGGCTTCTATACTATTATTCATCACAATCACTAAACTATTTTCTGTTTTAACGCTTTCAATTAAACTTTCTGAATACTTATTTCCGGTATGAATAGATGCTTCATCAACATTTGCAACATATAATACGGGCTTCAAAGTAAGCAAACATAAATCAGCAACATTCTCATTTTCTTCTTCTGTTAAATTTATTAATCGGAGGTTTTTACCTTCTTCTAAAGACAATTTACATTTTATCAATACTTCTAATTCGGCTTTAGCTTTTGCATCGCCGGTTTTAGCAGCACGCTCCGTTTTTTGAATTTTCTTTTCGATACTGTCTAAATCTTTTAATTGCAATTCCGTGTCTATTATTTCTTTATCTGAAACCGGATTAATATTTCCTTCCTCTCTCAAAATATTTTCATCCTCAAAGCATCTAATAACATGTACTATTGCATCAACCTCACGAATATTTGCTAAAAATTTGTTCCCAAGACCTTCTCCCTTACTCGCTCCTTTTACCAAGCCGGCAATATCTACAAATTCAATAGTGGTAGGTACTACTCTATTTGGCTTAACTAATTCTGCTAATTTATTCAATCTACTATCCGGCACATCTACTTGCCCAACATTGGGGTCTATCGTGCAGAATCGATAATTTGAAGCTTGTGCTTTTGCATTATTACTTACAGCATTAAAAAGAGTTGATTTTCCAACATTGGGTAAACCCACTATACCTACTTGTAAAGCCATTTTAAGATTATTTAATTTTAAAAAGTTTGCAATATTACAAATTAAGGCTCAATAAGTCTATTTTCATTATATTTTAAAATGTAATCAATTAACAAAATCATATTTTTTTAAAATTATAACAAACTGAATTGTTCCAAAATGTCGTAAAGGCTGTAAATTTGTCACGAATATTTCATAGATGTTAAAAGAGCAAGAATTACAAATAATAAAAAACCGATTTAGCATTATTGGGAATACCCCTTCATTGAATTATGCTTTATCGGTTGCATATCAAGTAGCTCCAACTGATTTAACGGTACTTATTCAAGGAGAAAGTGGTGTTGGGAAAGAAGTTTTTTCTCAAATTATACATTCTTTGAGCAGTAGAAAACACAACCCTTTTATAGCTATAAATTGTGGGGCTATCCCCGAAGGTACTATTGATAGTGAATTATTTGGTCATGAAAAAGGGGCATTTACGAGCGCATCAGAAAGTCGTAAAGGATATTTTGAAACCGTAAACGGCGGAACTATCTTTCTTGATGAAATTGGCGAATTGCCATTAGGAACTCAAGCAAGATTGTTACGAGTATTGGAAACAGGTGAATATATTCGGGTCGGTTCATCCAAAGTGCAAAAAACAAATGTTCGCGTTATAGCAGCTACCAATAAAGATTTACTTAACTTAGTTAGTGTGGGAAGATTCAGAGAGGATTTATATTATCGCTTGAGTACAGTTCCAATACGAGTTGCTTCACTCAGAGAAAGAAAAGAAGATATTCTGATTTTGTTTAAAAAATTTTGTATTGATTTTGCTGAAAGATATAAGACAAGCCCAATACAACTTACAGAAGAAGCAACTCAAGTACTGATAAATTATAGGTGGCCGGGAAATATTCGTGAGTTGAAAAATATTGCAGAACAAATTTCTGTATTATCTCAAAACAAACTAGTAAACGAACATGAGATTAAATTATTTCTACCTGTACACTCAGCTGAGAGTATGCCTATTTTAACATCAAAAGGAAATACTTATAACAACGACTTTTCAACTGAACGTGAAATTCTTTATAAGCTTTTCATTGACATGAAAAAAGATGTAAATGAATTAAAGAAAATGTTTTTTGAATTAAGTAAAAATGCATCACTTGGGATTAATTTTGAGCATCCTTATCAAGAAGCCGATTCGCATATTATGCATATTAATACTGATTTTCAAAAAGGCTCGACAACATCGGTACCGACTTACATAATTTCAAATAAAGATGATCATAAAATGAATGATGTACACCCTGTAGAAGAAACATTGAACCTTGCCGAAAAAGAAAAAGATTTTATCAAGAAAGCTTTAATCAAACATCGAGGGCGCCGTCGGGATGCCGCATCTGAATTGGGTATTTCTGAAAGAACTCTTTATAGAAAAATTAAAGAATATGACATTGAAGAATAGATCCATTTTTTTTTACATCATTCTTTTCATGTTCCTAAATTCTTGTGGAGTGTATAGTTTTACAGGAGCAGCAATTGACGGGAAGACTATCAATGTACATTTTATAGAAAATAAAGCAGCAAACGTAGTGCCATCTCTATCACCCACTTTTACACAAAAGTTGCAACAAAAAATTTCTTCTCAAACTTCATTATCTCAAGTCAATTCAGACAATACAGATTATGATATACAAGGCTATATTTCTGATTATAGTGTCAGTGTTGCTTCTATTGCAGGCGGAAATATCAACACCAGTTCTAAAAACAGATTAACAATTACTGTCAACATACAATTCATAAATAAGAATAATGAGAAAAATAATTTTACTCAATCATTTAGTCGATTTGCCGATTTTAATCCTGATCAAGATTTGCAAAGTGTTGAGAGTTCATTAATTAACAATATCACAGATCAATTAAGTGATGATATTTTTAATAAAGCTTTTGTAAATTGGTAATTTTAATTTCTATTTATTAATAAAAAACTCTAAATTGCATCACCCTATAAAAAATTTTTGCATTATATACTATCAAAATTATGCAAACTAAAATGTTTAATTATTTAAATAACTCTTTAACGGCTTGGAAAAAGGCATTTAATGATAATTTTTTTACAATTAAAATACTTTTAGCACCAGGGATTTTTCTTCTATACTCAGCTTTGACGCAAAAATTAGGTACTTATATTGAAATGAGGAAAGGGATTTTATTCAATGATAAATTACTCAATTTTTTCCCACAATTTGATTTTTCAGTCCAAATTTTTATTCTTTTATATTCATCTTTATTTTTAGTAATTATTACCCATTTAAACAGACCTAAAATTATTTATAGGATTATAGAAATGCACCTTTTAGTTGCAGTGGTTAGGCAAATATGTATTTTATTAGTAGCATTAGAACCTCCCACCGGAATAATTGTATTAAGAGATGTATTCCTTGAGAATACTGTATATCCACATTTTTCACCGCTCACCAAAGATTTATTTTTCAGCGGGCATGTTGCCAGTATATGGCTTTACTTTCTATGTGCTGAAAAAAAATGGGTAAAAATTTATTTAATCTTTTCAACCTTACTCATGTCTTTCATGATTCTTTCTATGAGGGTGCATTATACGTTTGATATTTACGGTGCCATTATCATCACTTCAATTATTTACTATTTACCTAGTCGTTTACGTTCTCTTTCCTTTTTCAAAAAAGCATTATCCAATAACACCAATAGCAAATAATTACTTTTTTGTTCATAATAAAAAATATTAAATTTTTAAAATAAAGTTATTAAATTTGCTGTGGATAAACTCCATCTCGACATGACTTATAGAACGAATATTGATTTCAATCCTGACATGGATACTGACATTTTAGAATGTATTGAAAATAATTTTCAACTAATTGTTTGGAATGATGATATCAATACTTTTGATTGGGTTATACAAACATTAATAGACGTATGTGAACACCAACCAGAACAGGCTGAACAATGTACCTTGTTAATTCATTATACAGGTAAATGTGCAGTTAAAATTGGGATTTATGAAAAGTTAAAACCTATGTGCGAAGCTATATTAGACAGAGGCATCCAAGTTTCTATTGAAGAATTAGTTACGTAAATTACCCTTATATATATATCGTTAAACCACCGTTAGCTTCACATAAGCATAACTAAATCGTGCACTTTCAGGAACCATTAATATTATAATATCCCCTTTTTTGAATTTGTTATTATTAAACAACTCTTCTAACATCACAAAAGGTGCAGCACATCCAATATTTCCGACAGATGTCAGGTTAGTAAACCATTTTTCTTCAGGGATAGGAAGACCAATTAACTTAAGTTCTTCAAGAATTTTACTTCTAAAAAATTCAGAGGAAAGATGTGGCAGAAAATAAGTAATTGTACTTACATCAAATTGGTGTTTTTCACAGACTTCTTTCCAAAATTTACCGCCCAATTTTACTATATTTTCACCCAACAGACGTGTATCTTGCTTAAAAGCAAATACGCTTTGTGTTGTCCAAAGTTCAGGATCAATTTCTGCCCAGCCGGTCAAAGTGCCATCTTCGTTTTTCTCAGCACCGGCATACATACAAGATTCTATTTGATTTGCGTATGAGATTATCTCTATCCAATCTACTCTCAAAGAAATACCTTGTTTGTTCGGTTTATTTTGTAATAACAATGCTCCGGCTCCATCACTTAACATCCATCTCAAAAAATCTTTTTCAAAAGCGATATAAGGATTTTCTTCTACCCTTTTTAAATCTTCCGCTACTTTGGAAAACTTATCTGCTTTTAACCAACCTGATACTTTTTCAGAGCCTACAACTACTGCATTACTCGTATTATCACTTTTCAGGCTCATATACCCAAATTTAAGTGCTTGAATACCTGCACAACAAGCTGTACTCACCGATATTAATTCTACAGGCTTACATTTTAATTCGCCATGTACCATAGCTGCATGACTTGGCAATAATTGATCGGGCGAAACACATCCACAAGCCAACAACTCAATATCATCTTTTGTAAATTGTTCGTCTAATAATTTTTCGACAGCTCTTGCAGCTAATTGATAATTAGTATGTGTTGATTTACCGGTATTTTTATCAATAGCATAATATCTTGTTTTAATTTTATTATTCCTTAGGATTAAAGCTTTCGCTTTAGAACTTTTACCTGCAATTCTTCCTAAGTAATCTTCCATTTCATCATTACTAATAGCGGAATTTGGAAAGAAACGTGCAATTTTATTTATATATACTTCACTCATCCAAGCTTAATTGTTTTGATTAGTTGTGCAAATTAAGATATTTTATTTTATTATTCTGTTCTAAATCTCATTTTTATGATAGTTAATACTTTTGAAATAATTCACTTTTGCTTTAAGAGATTTATTATTAATTACTGATTGAATATAAGCTGTCAAATTGCTTATTGGCGATAAAATAAAGACACCGATCAATAATAATCTTTGAAACAA
The DNA here is from genome assembly GCA_039811265.1 of Chitinophagaceae bacterium. Lineage (GTDB taxonomy): Bacteria > Bacteroidota > Bacteroidia > Chitinophagales > Chitinophagaceae > OLB11. The sequence goes on from JBDHYI010000017.1 coordinate 5,661, forward strand.
CTTCACTCTACTCAATCTATTTGGATCGCCTCTTTTCCCCTTTGCTAAAATAAATTTTGAGAATTTTCTAAAATTGTTGATGCCTCTTTTTTCTAAAATTATCAATCCTGGCTTTAAATCTACTGCATTTAATTTTAATAAATTTTGTTGCAAATTTTGGAAATCGTTTAACTCTAAACAATTCAAAATAGGCTCACCGAATCGAGCGCCTTTTTCTATATCTTTTTGTTGTACTCCGGCTTCCGGCAAAAAGGTACTTTTTTCTTTTTGTCCTTTAAATGTCCAACGAATAACTGTTAATACAGAAATTAAATTTGGATTATTGTCGTAAAATACGATATTTCCAACAAGTGTAGCTTTCAGCTTTTGAAGGGATTCTTTAACTTTTTCTTGTGCATTGAGCCACATATTTCTTGAGCCGATTATGGTTAATACTTTTTGATTTTCCAAAAACTTTGCTTGTTCTGATTGCAAAAAACTATTTATTGGAATAGACGGTGATAAAAACCAAGGTTGATAACCTAAAATAACTAAATCATAATCTTTATTTGGTATATCCATTGGCAATATGGATTCCGGAATTAGTTGAACACTTTCAGGCATTGCATCAAAAAAGACATTGGCTGTCCATGGGAAAGGAAAAGGTTTTTGTGGAATAATTTCACAATAATCAATTTCAATTTTCTCTTTTATTTCAGTTAAAATATTTTCAATTATTTTTTTTAATTGACCTGTTTGGGAATAATATATTACTAATACTTTTTTCATATAATCTTATAATCACAATTCTTTATTTTTAAGTATTTCTTCTGATTTTTTAGATTTATTTTTTGTTTCGTTTGTTGCATTTTTTTTAAATTCGACAGACTTCCTTATTTTATCAAATTTTGCGTCATCCCAATTAATTAAAATATAAAAATATTTTTTCACCTTATCCGGATTTGTTTTTACTAAATCTAAAAATTGACTATACAAATCAATATGAAAAAGAGATATTAGTGTATAACAATCTAAATAACCCATTTTTTCCATCGCTCGTGCAAATTGGAAATATTTTGGACTTGAATTATTAAGCATTTTTTTCCATGCATATACTTCAAGATAACGTTCTTGCGTTTTTTCATTTGGTACAACGACCCCACTGGTGTCATAATAATTGAATACATCTTGTTTTATTGATTGATAATGCCACCAAGGCGATTTATCATCTACTACAATTTCTTCATTTATATTTTTTGTTTTAAGTGGATATACCTCTCTTTTAATCCATTGCGAGTTAAATTCTCTACCCGTTTTTTCTAAAATTTTTGCTAGTATTTTAAATAAATGAGCATGTGGATATTTCATAATAGCCTCAATGGTAAATGCAGCAGCTTCTTCAAACTGTCCTTTATTATAAAACATAGCACTTAACTTTTCAAGTGGAATAGGATTGGTTGGTTCTAAAACTGCAGCGTATTTATACGCTACAACAGCCATACTATCCTTATTCATTAAATAATATACATCACCCATTTTTAAATGTGCTGAATAAAATATTTCATCCAGTTCTAAAGCTTTTTCTAAGTGTGCGGCAGCGGCAGGTATTTCTTTTGCATAATAATCTTCTAAAGCAATTAAATATTCATTCCATGCTTCTTTTTTAACTTCTGCATTGACATTGATAGTGTCTATTAAAAATTGCCTGAGATATACTGAACTAGAATCTGCATCTTGAAAAAGACGTGTTGCCCCCCTTGCATTTTGTAACATATCATATAAGTATGTGCTATAAGGGATTTGGGCAAAATTCTCTATTATCTTTAATTTCTTCTTTGTTTTTTTATCTAATTTGAAAGACGTTTGACTAGATGCATTTTTCAATTCTTCTTTTTCTTTTGATGTAAATTGCAAAGCAAAGTTATCTGCATCTAATAAAGAAGTTTCCTCTTGTTCATCTTGTTGATTTTGATGATCACTTTTAGTTTTTTCTTTATTAGATTTTTTTTTCTTTGTATTGATATCGGTCATATCTATCCCTAAAGATTCCATAACTTCATTTTCTCTTTGTACTTGTGTTGCGTTAGGAGTTTCGTCTTCATTATCTTCATCTTCATCATAGTTTCTTGCCGTTTCTCTATTAATCGAATCTATCATACTTTTTGAAAATGTAAGCTGTTGCCATTCATCTGTTGCATACATAATCCTATCGAGAACTTGTTTTTGAGTTTGTACTAAGGCTTCATAAAAATAAACTTTATTAGGATGCTTACGAATCAGTTCTCTTATTATTTTTTCGCCATCAAAAACTTGAGATTGGTTAAATAAATTTCTAGCTTTGATTAATTTTTTCCTGTCATCATTATCAATTAATTGGTCAACTTGTTTTTGAGCAAGAGTGGTGCCATTAATAACTATTAATAAAAAAAAATAAATCCACTTTTTCATTATTTGAGTTTATTGGATACGATTTAGTAAAAATAATAAATTATTGTTTTTATTTTACTTTGAAATCGATTTGATTTTCCTTACAAATCAATTTTGCTAAATCACGTGCTAAATGAAGTGCAACAGGCACCCCGCCTCCAGGCCTGTTCCAATGACTAGACAAATAAAAATTTTTCAAATTTGGTAATTTATAATTTACCGGTGAGGCTGCAAATATGCTTTTGCCGGGCAGCCATCCTTGTGCGCTTCCTTGCCAATTATTTGTATAACGTAATACGGTTGCAGGTGTTGCGAAATCAATCATTTCAATATCATCACTGAATCCGGGATATTTTTTTTCTAAAAAATAAATTAACTTATCAATGAATGCTTGTTTTTCTTTTCTGTATTGTTCTCTATTATTCTCTCTTAATGCTATCCAATAATTTCCATTTTGTGTATAAAAGCTACAAGCCATAGTTGTTTTCCCTTCCGGAGCTAATGTGGGGTCATAATGATAAAAATGAGTTTCTAATCTATTCCATGATTTACCGCATGGCGAAACTAAAAGGGAGTCAATAGGGAAACGATTAAAATGATGATACTCTTTATAATTTCGTTTTAAGCCAAAAGTGACTAATAAAATTGAATAATAGGGTTTTAATATATGCCCTTGTTTGAGTTTTAAAATTTTATCATTAATATATTTACCATCTAAAAAATCAAATACGGTTTTGTGCCAATCAGAAGATGAGATTATAATATCACTTTCTACTATTTTATTATTTCTAACAAGCAGTGAACTAGCCCTACCATTTTCGGTTATTATTTTTTGAACGGGATTTTTATAGTGTATTTGCCCTCCTAAATTCAAATAAGTCTGTTCAATTTTCTTAGCCCAATTTAATGACCCTCCAATTGGATAGCCTGCACTTTTATTATCGAAAGACGCCATTGGAAAATTAAATACCAACATACTTACTTCATCATCATCAAAAAGATATGAAATAGCTTCTCTTAAAAATGGATTTTTAAATTCTAAGGCAAACTGTTTATTGCTAATTTTATTTTGTTTATATATAATTGCCAACAATTTCAAATATCTAATCATTTTTATACCCCTTATCAAACTTTGCCAAAATGGTATTTTATCCATAATTGGTGGTACTTTGAACGCTTGTAGTTTTCTAATATTTTGAATAAATTTGTTGATAATTTTCTCATCTTCGGGAGCTAAATCTAACATGTAGTCTTTAAGACGATTTAAATTTGTATAAAGTAAAAAAGTTTTACTTCCATATTTATTGGTATTTTCATTTACTTCTAATGACAAACGGATTTCATGGTTATAAAAAGCTATGTTTTTCATGTCAAGAATTTCATTCCACATAGTATAAAAACCATCCTTTTCACCTGAACCTAATATCCAATGAACACTACAATCTATTGTAAACCCTTGTTTATTCCAACTTGTACATAAGCCTCCCGGTTGTGAATGTTTCTCAAAAATTTGAGTTTCAAATCCATTTTTTTGTAAATAAACTCCCGCACATAAACCTGAAATACCGGCACCTATTATACTTACTTTTTTTTTCATTTTTTGGTTTCTATAAACTTAATTTTACTTAATAACAAAGGAAATTATCTAAAAAAAACTCCTGATTATTTAAAGTTATGACAATCAAATAATCGGGAGTTAAAGTATATCGTTTATTTATTTTATCTAACAAGCAAGACAGTTCCTTGCTTTCTTATTCTTTTACCATTGTCACAAGTCCCTTCTACTATCCAAACATAATTATCCGGTGGGAGCATTATATTATTTTGAGTACCATCCCATTTTTTTCCCGGATCAGTTGTTTCAAAAATCATTTGCCCCCAACGATTATAAATCCTAAAATATTCCAAATGCACTATATTATTATTTAATAGTCCGAAATTTCTATTTTGTGGTACATCACTTGTAGGGTTAAAAGCATTTGGTAAATAGATATCAGTACATTCCGTCCTTATGATAACAGTATCTCTCGACACGCAACCAGTTGAGTCATTGGTAACTGTCAAATAATAGAATTGTATATCTTTAGGTTCACATCTAGGATTAGCGATGTTTGAATTATCTAAATAAGTACTTGGGCTCCACGAATATAAATACTCCTGGCCATAAGAAAGTTTTGGACCACCCAGTATGGTAAATGCTCCATCTGCAACAAATCTATCAGGTCCTGCGTCAGCTTGTACTCTACTTACTCTCACTAAAACCGACGTATCGAAAGCACAAGTTCCTTTATTATTATAAAACTGTAAATGGGCATTGTAACGATAATCTTCTCTTGGATAAACAAAAATTGAAGTCGTATCATAAGGAGAAGATGCATTGTAAATCGGTCCCCAAACTATGCTATTTAATCCGGGTCCATTTCCAACAAGTAAAATTGTGTCTTGTTGACAAATGAGGGTATCATTATTAATTTCAATGTAAGGTTTTGGTAAGACACGTACTAACTTACAATCAACTTTCATTGTTGGTAAGCCTTCATCAATGGCTAAATAAATATTATATAATCCCGGAGTAGAATATTCTACAGGTAGTGGTGTTTGTAATGTTGAGCTTGGTATAGAAGAAACATTACAACTGGTATATACTATACGGGATAGTGTATTATCCATATTGTTTGCAGTAAAACAAAAAACATTATCTTTATCTCTAAACATGCGAGTCAAAAAACGTGGTGCATTAAACCCTGAAAAATTAGTTAAATCTATGGCAGTTGGTGTTGTATTCACTCCTCCTGTAAAAGTTAACATTATCAAAGAATTAGTTGATTCATTTGTAACATAGCCATAATAATTTCCACAGTCTTTTATAATCACAATATCACGAGGGCTATTAAAAATACCTCCAAAATCTCCTAAGTTTGTTTCTGAAAACGGGTTGAGTAATGAATTGCCAAAATCTAATCTGCTTATTGTTTGTGAAAGACGATTAACGACAAAAATATACCAATCTGTCCCATCATAAACAGGCCAAAAACCTGTTGGGAAAGACAATGTACCGGGATTTCCTAAATTACTTAAAGCAGGAGTGGGATTAGTTATATTAGCTCCCAAATCCACACGTAATAAATTCCCTGTAAAACCACTATTTGTAAATGCATACCATTGTCCTCCTTCAGTAAATACATATAAATCTTGCGGATTAATTAGCAAACCACCTAAATTACCTAAATCCGCTATTCCCGGCGTATTTACAAGGCTCGTTCCAAAGTCCAATCGCACCATTTGAGAGTTCACAGCTGTAGCACCTCCCACTATAAAGCCATACCAATTATTGCCATCTTTTACGATTTCAAAACCTTTGCTATTTACCGGAATTTGATTTGCAAAATCACCCAAGTTATTAACTACCGGAGAATTTGCTAAGCTGTTTCCAAAATCATAACGAAGTAAATTTCTTGGATTATTTAAATTAATTACAAAAACATAATAATTCCCGCTATCGCTAACCATACAAATTGATTGTGGAGAATCCATTCCGGTACCGGCTGCTATGCTGCTACCGGTGGGTATGTTATTTAAATAAGCAGAACAAAATCCCCAATAATATGTATTTCCTGTTGTGTCGGGTGTGCTTAAATATAGTTTATTAAAAACACAAAGTGTGTCTTCTCCTCTTATAAGTTGCGCTTTTGCTTGTTCATTGAAAAATATACTTGCAAAAATCAGTAATAATATACTTAATCTTTTCATTTTATATTGAGTCTTCCTCATTTTAAGTTGCTAATATAGTTATTTCATTTTAATTGTTAAAATTCATATTAAAAATACTTTTATTTTATTTTTCCGAATTATTTTCAATAATGACAGCCATTTTCTGTGAAAGGTTTGAATTATTTGATATTAAATGACTTATGTTTTTAGAAATAAGTTGAAGTGATTTTTCATTTAAAATATTTTTTTCTAACACCATTTCAATATTTTGAGTGTTAATTTCAAAAGCAGCCCCTATTTCAATTAGCTTTTTAGCTTCCAAAAACTTATGATATTTTGGTCCAAACAAAACGGGTATTTCATAAACTGCGGGCTCCAATACATTATGTATCCCCTTTCCAAATCCACCACCAACATAAGTAAATTTGGCATAACGATAAATTTTTGACAAAATACCTAATGTATCTATCATGACTATTTTTTCAGAAAATATTTCATTTTCAATTTTTGAATATTTTATAAAAGGCTGTTTAATTTTTTGATAAGAAAAATTAGTAATTTCATGTGGCACTATCACTATTTTCCATTTTTCCGGCAATAAAGAAATAATTTTATTCAAAATGGGAATATCATTATCCCAAACACTACCTGCAATAAAAATCTTATCGTTTTTAAAAAAAGTATTTAATTTTTTATCAAAAAAATGAGCCTTTTTTATTTGAGTTACTCTATCTAATCGTGTATCACCGATTACAGTAACATTTTGCAAATTAATCGAATTGAGAAGGTTTTTGCTTTCTTCATCTTGAACAAAAAGATGTGTAAACGTCATTAAAATTTTTCTAAAAAAACTACCATGCCACTTAAAAAACAACTGGTTTTTTCGAAAAATGCCTGAAATCAAATAAATCGGAATTTTTCTTTCTTTTAAACAGTTTAATAGATGATACCAAAATTCATATTTTACAATAAATACTTTTTCAGGATTTACTATTTCGATAAATTTTTCTACATCTTGTTTTAAGTCGAATGGCAGATAGGATGTCCACTCGTCAGGATATTTTTTTTGGACATACTCAAAGCCGGACGGCGAAAAGAATGTTATCAAAATAGCCATATCCGGGTATTGTTCTTTATATAGTTGTATAAGTGGCATAGCCTGTTCAAACTCACCTACTGAAGCGCAATGAAACCAATATACCTTTGAATTTTCTTTTTTCCGTACCAATACTTTCTGAAACAAAAAACCCCGGCCATCTATCCAACTTTTCGCTTTAGGGTTGCGATAAGATAAAAGTTTTGCAATGAAAATATAAAACCGAATGATGAAGTTATATATATGTAGCAAGGCAGTTTATTTTTAATAGTAAGTATCTTCTGCTTTTTTCTTATAGATAGGTACTACCCATCCTAATTTAAACCCTGTCAGAATATCATTTCGAGATTCTGTTTCTTGTCTTCCTAAATCAAATGTAAAGTCGCGCCTCACTTTTGTGAATCCCCATAAAAAATTTAAACCTGCATAAAAGTTAATCAACTTACTTTTTGAATAATATTGATAGCCTATAAAATCTTCAAGGTAAAGGCCATTACTCAAACGGTCATAACCTTTTTTATACTCTCCATTCAATTGAGGGAAAGAATTATCTCTATCAAAAAAATTAATTCTGTATTGCATAAAACCTAAGGATGCCAACATAACAGGTCCTGAATTTTGATTAGCTTGTAAAAATGAAAACATTTTTCCGACTTGAATACCGGTAGTATAGCCTCTTTCAAAAATACCGACATTCATCAGTTCTCCACTCATAGATATGATTCCGTTTTTGGTTTTCATATTCCAGAGCAAACTATCTTCACGCGTTTTATTACCTGTTATAAATTCGAATTTTGCACCAAAAAACCAATTTTGTTTAGTTTTAAACTTAATTCCCCCTCCTATCTTATAGCTGGTTCCAAAACGTTTTGCCATATCGGCCATTGGTAAATCTATAGCTCCTGAAACATCAAAATTCCAAATAGCAGTCCCTTTAGTATTCTTGGAATTATCTTCTATATTATTCAAATAATCTTCTTGCGCTTTCAATTGTTGGATATTTAAAAATAAAAGACTGAGTATAAACAAAAGGCTAAATAAAATATTTGTCATTTGTTTAAAAATATATGAAGGAGTGTTTCTTTTTTTCATTTTCAAAAAGTGCATTGAATTATAAAGCGAAAATACTACTTTTGCACCCGATTTTTAAAAAATAAATTCATATATGGATCCATTACAAATGGTTGACCTAAAAAAGCAGTACCAAAAAATCAAACCTGAAGTAGATGCTGCAATACAAGAAGTCATAGACAATACGGCTTTTATCAATGGGAATCAAGTCAATATTTTTGCTCAAAATTTAGAAAAATACTTACAAGTAAAACATGTTATTCCTTGTGCTAATGGCACCGACGCATTGCAAATAGCAATGATGGCTTTAGGGCTTGAGCCCGGTGATGAAATTATCACACCATCTTTTACATATTTTGCAACCGTTGAAGTAGTTGGTTTATTAAAATTAACTCCTGTCTTTTGTGAAGTTAATCAAGATACATTTACTATTGATGTGAATGAAATTGAAAAGCTGATAACTCCGAAAACGAAAGCCATAGTTCCCGTTCACCTTTATGGTCAAAGTGCCGATATGGAACCTATTTTAAAATTAGCCAAAAAATATAACTTATTTATTATAGAAGACAACGCTCAAGGAATTGGCGGTTATTATCAATTTAGTGATGGAACGAAAGTTGCTAATGGCTGTATGGGAACGATAGGCACTACTTCATTTTTTCCTTCAAAAAACTTAGGCTGTTATGGTGATGGTGGAGCTTTATTTACAAACGATGATGAATTGGCTGTCAAAATAAAAATGGTTGCAAATCATGGTCAGCAAAAAAAATATGTGCATGAAATTATAGGTTGCAACTCAAGATTAGATACTATGCAAGCTGCTATTTTAAATGTAAAACTTCCTCATCTTGATGAATATTGTAAAGCGAGAAGAGAAGTAGCTAAATATTATGATACTGCATTTGCTAATCATCCTAAAATAAAAACACCTTATTGTGCACCTTATTCATATCATGTATATCACCAATATAATATTCAGCTTCCTGAAAGCGTTGATAGAAATAAGGTAATGGAAGAACTTAAAAAAGTAGGCATTCCAAGTATGATTTATTATCCCATTCCTGCACATAAGCAAAAAGTATTTGAAAATCTCAATCCAAGAATGAGTAACTTAGACCTTACGAATCATCTTTGTGAAAGCACTATTGCATTACCAATTCACACTGAAATGAACGAAGAACAACTTGATTATATAACAACTAATTTTTTAAACATTATAAACCTTTTTTAATATGAATATTGCAGTCGTAGGCACCGGCTATGTCGGTTTAGTATCAGGTACATGTTTCGCAGAATCAGGCAATCATGTAATTTGCGTTGATATTGATAAAAATAAAGTTGAGCGGCTTTCAAATGGCGAAATCGTCATTTATGAACCCGGATTAGAAGTTCTTTTTGAAAGGAATTTAAAAGAAAAAAGATTAAGTTTTACCACAGGTTTAAAGCATGCAGTAGAAAACTCCGACATTATATTTTTAGCTTTACCAACCCCTCCCGGTGAAGATGGTTCGGCTGATTTAAGTTATATACTTGGAGTTGCAGAAAATATAGGTCATATTTTAAATGAGCTTAAAGAATATAAAGTTATTGTAAATAAAAGTACTGTTCCGGTAGGTACAGCCGAAAAAGTAAATGCCAAAATAAAAGAAAATTATGATGGTGAATTTGATGTAGTAAGCAATCCTGAATTTTTACGTGAAGGCGTTGCTGTTGAAGATTTCATGAAACCGGACAGAGTTGTAATCGGAACAAAAAGTGAGCGTGCTCGTAAAATGATGCATCAATTATATGCACCTTTTGTTCGTCAGGGAAACCCGATTTATTACATGGATGAACGAAGTTCAGAACTTACAAAATATGCAGCCAACTCCTATTTGGCTATGCGTATTACATTCATGAATGAGCTGGCTAATCTTTGCGAAAAAGTTGGTGCAAATGTTGAAACCGTTCGTGTGGGAATGGGAAGTGATAACAGGATTGGAAAAAGATTTTTATTCCCCGGTATCGGATATGGCGGAAGTTGTTTCCCAAAAGACGTTCAAGCATTGGTTCAAACTTCACAACAATATAATTATCCATTTACTATTTTAAAATCAGTAATAGAAGTCAATGATAAACAGAAATTTGTTTTGGCTGAAAAAATAATACGTTACTACAATGGTAATTTAAATGACAAAACAATTGCTGTATGGGGATTAGCATTCAAGCCTAATACTGATGATATAAGGGAGGCCCCTGCTTTATATATCATTCCAAAATTAGTAGAAGCCGGAGCAACCGTTCAATGTTATGACCCGGAAGCCATAAAAAACACAAAAGCCTATTTTGAAAAAAATCACCCTGATTTGATTTCAAAAATTCATTTCATTGATGATGCTTATGATGCTTTAAAAAATGCAGATGCTTTAGCTATATGCACCGAATGGAATATTTTCAGAACACCTGAATTTGAACAAATGGATAAACTCCTAAAAACTAAAACTATTTTTGATGGACGAAATTTATATGAAGTGGAAGATATGATTGACAAAGGATATTACTATAACTCTATTGGACGTCAAACAAAAAAATAATTTTCAAATACATTTTAATAAAAAATCACTTCTGATTTGGAAGTGATTTTTTTATTATCGTTTTATTAAAATTTCATTCCATATTAAATTGGAATTTCATTTTTTTAAATCAAAAAACTTTTTTTAATATTCGTATATTATCTTTACCAAATGGAGCAAGGTCAAAAGTTATTGTCAATAGTAATACCGGCATATAATGAAGCAAAAACTATCCATTTAATTCTGAATAGAATAAAATCAATAAGCCTTTTAAATGAAATTGAAAAAGAAATAATAATTGTTAATGACTGTTCAAAAGATGATACTGAAGGAGCTATTCAACAATATATTTCTGAGAACCCCGCTCTTAATATTCAATATTTCAAACACGAAACAAATCAAGGCAAGGGTGCTGCATTGCATACAGGAATTGCAAAAGCAATTGGAGATTATGTTATTATCCAAGATGCTGATTTAGAGTATGACCCAAATGAATACAACATTCTTTTAAAACCAATTTTAGATGGCTTTGCTGATGTGGTTTATGGCTCCCGTTTTATGGGCGGCAAACCACACCGTGTTTTATTTTTTTGGCATACGATTGGAAATAAATTTTTAACTTTTTGCTCTAATTTAAGTACCAATATCAATCTTACCGACATGGAAACATGTTATAAACTTTTCAAAAGAGAAGTGATTCAGCAAATAAACTTAAAAGAAAAACGATTTGGCTTTGAGCCCGAAGTGACCGCAAAAGTTGCCCGAATAAAAAATATCCGTATTTATGAAGTGGGTATTTCTTATTACGGCAGAACATATTTGGAAGGGAAAAAAATTGGCTGGAAAGATGGTTTTAGAGCCCTTTATTGTATTATTAAATATGGATTTTTTAAAGCAAAATAAAAAATGAAAAGAGTATTAATCACAGGAGCTGCAGGTTTTTTAGGTTCTCATTTGTGTGACCGATTTATTAATGAGGGGTATTATGTAATTGCAATGGATAATCTTATAACCGGTAATATTAAAAATATTGAACACCTTTTCAAACATCCTAATTTTGAATATTATCATCATGATGTCAGCAAATTTGTATTTGTTCCCGGTGAATTGCATTACATTTTGCATTTTGCATCTCCGGCAAGTCCGATTGATTATTTGAAAATGCCGATACAAACCCTAAAAGTAGGTTCATTGGGAACACACAATTTATTGGGATTAGCAAAACAAAAAAATGCGCGCATGCTCATCGCCTCTACTTCGGAAGTGTATGGAGATCCATTAGTCCATCCACAAAATGAAGAATATTGGGGAAATGTAAATCCTATAGGGCCAAGAGGTGTGTATGATGAAGCAAAACGTTTTCAAGAAGCTATGACCATGGCTTATCATACTTATCACGGATTAGAAACACGAATAGTTCGTATATTCAATACTTATGGACCTCGTATGCGTCTTGATGATGGTAGAGCATTGCCTGCCTTTATGAGCCAAGCTTTAAAGGGTGAAGATATTACTGTCTTTGGAGATGGAACACAAACACGCTCTTTTTGTTATGTTTCTGATTTGATAGATGGCATTTACCGTCTTTTATTAAGCGATTATCATTTGCCTGTCAATATCGGCAATCCGCATGAAATTTCTTTGAATGACTTTGCTATTGAAATTCAAAAACTCATTGGTGGGCAATCTAAAATAGTTTACATGCCTTTACCAAAGGATGATCCTAAACAAAGACAGCCCGATATTTCAAAAGCTAAAGAAATTTTGAATTGGCAACCTAAAGTCGATCGAAAAGAAGGGCTTAAAATAACGCTGGAATATTTCAAAAATCAATTAGGTATCCATTAGTAAAATCAGCTGAAATTTCTTTAAACACCTCAGGCAAACATTCTATAATATCTGTTGCTAACATAGACTCTTGTGAATAATTATTTGATGCTAAGTCTCCTGCCCTACCATGTATATATGCTCCCATCAGCGTCGCTATTTTCATATCTTGATATTGAGCATATAGACTTGTAATAATACCTGTAAGAACATCACCACTTCCACCAACTGCCATTCCCGGGTTGCCATTTATATTAAAATAAACTTCTCCGTTTGGACAGCAAACAGATGTATATTTTCCTTTTAATAAAATATAAATTCCCAACTCTTTAGATTTTTCCCTTTGTGTTTCAAAACGGGACAAAGCGTTTTCATGCGTTCCAAACAATCTATCAAACTCAGCAGGGTGTGGTGTTAATAAACTATTATGCGGTATCAAATCAATTAAAGAGATTTGCTTGGCAATTATATTTAACGCATCTGCATCGATTATTAAAGGGATATTTAAAGATAAGGTTTCTTTTACTTTTTCAATCGCAACTGAATCTGTACTCAAACCACAACCAATGCCAATTGCATTTATCCTAGACAATAATTTATTATTTTCAAAGAAGGATAAATTATCGGTCATTGCTTCGGGTATTGCAATTTGTAAAACATTTCGTTCATCATCCGGTACAATTGCCGTAAGCAAGCCGATTCCACTTCGCAAACAAGCTTTGGAACTCATTACAGCAGCACCCATTTTACCTTTTGAACCTACTACTAAAGCAGCATGTCCATAAGTTGCTTTATGTGAAAATTTTTCTCTTTTTTTATAAAACGAATAAATCTGTTTTTTTTCAATTAAAAAATATTGTAAGCTATTTTGAAATTTAAATTCCGGATCCATTCCTATATCCAGCAAAATAATTTCTCCACAATCAGCTCCCGTTTCTTGAAATAAAAAAGCCAATTTCCAACTTATAAAAGTCAAAGTATAATCAGCTTTAAATATAATTTCCGATGCTTTAACTCCATCTCCAAAAATACCGGAAGGAATATCTATACTAATTTTTATATTTTTAAATTGATTTGCATTTTCAATAATTTCTTTATAGTAGCCTTCAATGTTTTTATTTAATCCTGTGCCAAACAAAGCATCAATAAATATACTTTTTTTATTTATAACGAGTGTTTCAAATTGATTGTGAATGCATGTTGGCAGTAGTTTTTTTAAGAGGAAATAGTTTGTCTCGTTGTCTTGGCTTTTGTTTTTTTGTTCATCTATCCAGACTTGCACTTTATAACCGGCATTCAATAACAAGCGAGCTATTACCAATCCATCGCCTCCATTATTTCCGTTACCACAAAGTATAATAAACTCAAATTCATGCTGAAATCTTTTTTGTATCCAATCAAAACAAGCAGTAGCGGCTTTTTCCATTAAATGATACGAGGAAATTGGTTTGTGTTGAATAGTGTATTTTTCCCATTCCGTAATCGTTTTTATTGGCAATACATAGTTCATAAGATTTTTTTAAATTGGTTAAATGATAAACAAATTTATTCTTATTTATTGATAAGGTTTTGTTTATAAATATTCAAAATTTGCTTAGCCACAGCATCATAACTATATTTTTGAATAGACTCATTTGAAATTTTTAGGTTGTCAAATTTTTTATAATTATCCATCAAAGTTTCCATTGCCATTGCCAAAGCATTACTATCATTTACTTCAACTAATATTCCATTTTCTTCATGAATAAGCTCTTCCACTCCTCCTGCCTTACTACTGATAATAGGTAAACCGGCACATAAACATTCGAGTACCACACAAGATTGACTTTCTGAAAAACTGAATAAAATACCAGCGTGTGATTGTTTTACAAGCTCTGCAACTTTGTTATAGGCTATTTCTCCCACAAAATGGCAATGACATAATATATTTTTTGCAGTGGCATAATTGATAATATCAACGTTTCTCTTTCCTATAAAAAGAAAAGTAAAATCACTTCTTTTTTGCTTTAATAAAAAAACTGCATCCATAATTCCTTGAACATTTTTATTTTGACTCATGTCAGAGATATGAACAAATTGAAAAATGTTTTGTTTAGGAGAATTTTCGAAACAAAAAAGTTCCGTATTGACAACGTTTGCAATGGCTGTAAAAGGTTTTTCAATCACCATATTATTAATATCTTGCCCCAAACGAGTACTCACAGGTAGCAATGAGCTGCTTGCTTTTATTATTTTTTTGGTAAAATATTTAAATAAAAAATTACGTTTAAGGAAATTGTCTTCAACCTGTATATTGTAAATACCATAATGCTCTGTCAAAATAAATTTATAATTGTATTTCCACTTCCAATAAAGTGCTACAAGCCCGGACATTAAAGGTATATGAACATGAATTATATCAGGTGTTGAAAATTGCTTGATATATTGTTTTATAAATGTTTGATGAATTGTAAATAATTCGATTAAGTTTTCCCATTTGCTTTTTTGAGGTCTATAAAAGATATGCTCCGTTAATTGATTATTGACAGAGTTTACTTTATCATTTAATTTTTGATTGGTAAAAACAACATGAATAATATCTACTTTAACTAAAGCCGAAACGGCGATAGCATGCCTTTGGATAAAATCTCCTCTATAATTATCCCCTAGATTAGGATACCAACTGCATAACCAAATTGCTTTCATCAAATGTGAAAATAAATAAAATCAATGAAATAAAAAGTAAGCATTTTTCTATTATTATTTATGATTAATTTTAACCAAATTTATTATTCTAAGATAAACGAAGAATGAACTACCATTTTTTTACATATAACAAAGACATAAACCAATTTTTCTTTGGATTTTATGGTTATGGTCAAAGCAGTAATTCATTCAAATCTTTTGAAAAAATTATAGCAAATGATTTTAATTTAATCATATTTGATTTGCCTTATTATGACAATGATTTATCATATAATAAAAAAAACTTAGCTGAATTTTTTACTGATTTTTGTGTAGAATATAATATTAAAGAATTCTCTATTATCGCTTATAGCATTGGATGTAGATATGCTCTTTGTTTGAGTGAAATCATTCCAGATAAAATAAAAAATGTATTTATTATAGCCCCTGACGGAATTCGAATGAGTTATGTTTATTTATTTGCAACTCGAAGTGTCATAGGTCGTTTTTGTTTTCGTACTTTCTTAAAAATATCTCCTTCATTAATTTCATTTTTATATTTTATGCATAAAAAATATTTTATGAATAATATGAAATTTCAATTTATTTACAGAAACATTAGAAGTGTAGAAGATAGAAAAAAACTTTATAATTGTTGGACAAAAATGAAGAATATTATCCCCGATTTAAAACTAATCAATAAGCAAATTAAAAATCACTCATTTCGTGTAATTTCTTTTTTTGGCAAAAAAGATTTTATCATCAAAGTAGAATTTTCATCAACACTAAAAGAAAAAATACCGGCAGCCGAAATAAATATTATGGATAGCGGACACTCGCTTTTAACACAAACTCTTTTTAAACAAATAGCAGCATATTATTAAATGATTCAAGTTTTTTCATTTGTTATGTTTTTACTCTTGTTGCTGTATGGCACCTTATTTATGTATTTTAGGCGGGGATGGCTGAGTTTAAGCGAAGAAAAAACAAAAAAAGACTATATACCGAAAACTTTTGTAAGCATAATAGTACCTGCAAGAAATGAAGCACAAAACATTCAAAAACTAATAAATGATATTTTGGAACAAATTTATCCTTCAGATTTAATGGAAATAATTATCGTGGATGATCACTCTACAGATGACACTGCAAAAATTATTCAGTCCTTTAAAGAGGTTCGATACATTTCATTAAATGACTTTATAGGTAATCAAGTATTAAATGCTTATAAGAAAAAAGCAATTGAAGTTGGAATAAAACAAGCAAAGGGTACACTTATAATTACGACAGATGCCGATTGTAGGTTGGATAAATTTTGGTTGTTAAGCGTCGCGCAACATTATGAAACCAAAAGAGAAAAATTAATTGCATCTCCGGTTGTTTTTGAAGATTCATCAAATTGGTTTCAAATTTTTCAGTCTATTGATTTTTTTACTATGCAAGGGATAACCGGTGCCTTGTCCTTTTTCAATAGCGGCTCTATGTGCAATGGGGCTAATTTAGCTTATACCAAAACTGTTTTTGAAACGGTAAAAGGGTTTGAAGGCATTGACAATGTTGCAAGTGGTGATGATATGCTTTTGATGTACAAAATAGAACAGCATTATCCTCAACAAACAACTTATTTAAAAAATAAGAATGCCATTGTTACCACTCAAGGCATGAAAACATTTTTATCTTTTTTTCAACAAAGAATACGTTGGGCATCGAAGTCAAAACAATTCAAAGACAAAAATCTGATATTTATTTTATCCTTTATATTCTTTTTCAATTTCACGTTTATTTTATTAGGATTTTTATCCATTTTCAATTCGCAATTTATTCATCTATTATGGAGTAGTTTCATAGTAAAAATTGGTATAGAATTATTATTACTTATTCCGGTTAGTCGTTTTTTTAATAAATCAAAAGAATTAATTTATTTTATCCCACTCCAAATAATACACATACCATACATTGTAATTTCAGCAATTTTATCTTTATTCGTAAAATATCAATGGAAAGAAAGAACCGTTCAATAAATGCAACAACTCACACAAAATAGGACTTGGTTACGTTTCAAAAAAAACAAAGCAGCAATGGTTGCAATGTACTTTATTTTATTTACTGTATTTGTTGCATGTTTTGCATATTGGTTTGCCCCCGATTCATCTCCTAATGCAAATACAATTCAATTGGAAATTGCAACGCAAAAGCCGGGTTATTCTTGTCTTTTCTTTAAAAAATATAAAGATATCAAACCTCAAAATAACTTATTTAAAACACTCCTTTTTGGAAAAGAACCAGATGCAGAACTTATCCCTATAACAAATGCTCAAATAAAAAAAGACAGTATAATTGTTACACATATTATTGATGACAAACTAAGTGAACTTTTGGTTTTTCCAATTGATACTACAATTAAAGACGCATATAAACATTATGTTTTAAAACAAACTTTTATTTTAGGAACTGACCGTTATGGTCGTGATATACTTTCTCGACTAATGATTGGTACGCGTATTAGTTTAGCAGTTGGATTTATAGCGGTTATTCTCTCTATTGGGATTGGTGTTCTATTAGGCTCAATTGGTGCTTATTTTTCAGGTTACATAGATTTATTTGTTACTTGGTTTATCAATGTTATTTGGGCTATTCCTACATTACTTTTGGTCTTTTCAATTACATCAGTTATAGGCAAAGGGTTTTGGATAATTTTCATAAGTATAGGACTGACTATGTGGGTAGGTACTGCTCGTTTAATACGCGGGCAAGTCCTAAGTCTGAAAGAATTAGAATATATTCAAGTAGCTAAAACAATGGGATTTTCTTCTTGGAGAATTATTATGAAACATATTTTACCCAATATTATGGGCCCAAGTATAGTAATGGCAGCAAGTAACTTCGCAACTGCCATTTTAATAGAAGCCGGTTTAAGTTTTCTTGGTATAGGAGTACAGCCACCTATTTCATCATGGGGGTTAATGATTAAGGAAAATTATAATTTTATAATTACAAATCGCCCTATGCTGGCAATAGTTCCGGGTATTGCGATTATGTTAATTGTATTAGCTTTTAATTTATTAGGGAACGCCTTGCGAGATGCTTTAGACGTTAAAGGTTCGAGCAATTAAAATTTACTTTTTAGATTTTTTCTTTGTATCAAATTTATTATCTTCTTCAATTAATTTTCTCCAATCATTTTTTGATTCTTCAGCAAATAACTGTATGAGTTTATACTCACTGTTGGATATTTTAATTTCGGGAATTTTATATCCGACAAACAATTCTATGTCTTCTAATAAATCATTTTCTTCATTTGCACAAAACGTAATAGCCTTGCCTTTATCCATACCTCTTCCGGTGCGCCCCACCCGATGCACATAATTTTCGGCTATATCCGGCACATCGTAATTAATAACCATATTTACTTTAGGAATGTCAATACCTCTTGCGCTTAAATCTGTTGCAATCAGAATTTTACAAAAGTTATTTTTAAATTGCTCTAAAGCTTCAACACGTTCGTTTTGTAGTTTATCCCCATGTAAAGTCAAAGTATTTATATTCACTCGTTGCATTGCATTCTGTACTCTTTCTGCTCTGACTTTAGTCCTAACAAAAATTAAAATTTTATCATCAGGGTTGTCTCTTATAATTCTTTCAAGAAAAAAACGTTTATCATCCATAGTAACCCTCAACAATGAATGAGATACATTTTTAGAAACAGGGTCTTTAGGTGATATTTGAATCCTTATTGCATTTTTTACTAATTTGTAAGCTAACGATTTTATATGAGGATTAATCGTTGCAGAGAAAAAAAGAGTCTGATGCTTTTTCGGTAAAAATTTTACAATATCTTGAATATCCTTCATAAACCCAAGTGCTAACATCTTATCCGCTTCATCTAAAATAAATATCCCAACTCTTGATAAATTTATAAAGCCTTGACTTCTCAAATCAAATAAGCGCCCCGGTGTTGATACTAATATATCTACGCCCCACTCCAATTCCTCTATTTGTTCATTCTGAGATACGCCACCAAAAGTGCTTAAAATTTCAAGTGGTGTATAAATTGCAATTTTTTTAAAAACGTCTGTTACTTGTATAGCTAACTCTCTTGTAGGTACTAATACCAAGCATTTAATAACTATTTCCTGCTGTTTCTTATTTATCTTTTTGAATAATGTTTCAATAACGGGAATAGCATAAGCAGCTGTTTTGCCCGTACCAGTTTGAGCAACTGCCAAGACATCTTCTCCCGCCAAAATGGAAGGTATTGCTCTATACTGAATATCGGTAGTTTTTATAAAATTCAATTCAGCAAGGCTTTGTTTTATTTCTTTTGAAATAGTATATTTTTCAAATTTCATTTTGGCAAATAATTATATTGATAAAATCAAAAGTAAGATTTGATTATCTAAATAATCATATTAAAATTCCAAAAAAAATATATATTGCATAAATTAATTTGCGCTTTTAAAATTTATATATAATAAACTCATGAAACAATCACTAAAATTACTTTTTCTATTCCTTTTATTTTTAGTGAATAATTCTTATTCTCAAAAGATTAGTAGTTTTTATAGTGGCGAAAATTTTGCAATCAAGAAGAACAATTATATGCTTTCGATAGGTTATGCTACACCCAGTATTGTTCGAGAATATTTAAAGCATCAAACCAGTAGAGATAAAATTTTCATTTCGGGTTTTGGGCCAATTTTGCTCAAAAATGAATTTATGGTTTCAAACCGTTTTGGCATTTGCCTCAACGCAAGTTTTAGTAATTACAAAATATCTTGGTTTGATGATGGCTATGACACAATTTCCAAATCATACCACCTGTTTGAATTTGGTATTAAATCTTATGAATTAGCCGGTACTATCAGAGGTAATTATCATTTTTGGAAACGCGAAAAAATTGATTCGTACGCCGGAATAGGTATGGGATATGGGTTGTTTCATATATGGTCTTATACTTATGCACACACTACACGTTTTGCTATTGTATATGACTTACCACCAACATTAAGTTTAGAATGTACTTATGGTATAAAATATTTCCCTATTCAAAATTTAGGAATTTATACCGAAATCGGGTTAGGAAAAAGTTGGATTATATTTGATAAATATTTTATTCCAGAGTCTTTAATTCAAGCCGGCATTACACTAAAATTATAAAAAAATGCACCTTTAAAAAGGTGCATTTTTTTATAATTTATTTATATTATTATGGCTTATTAGCTTTTATTTCGAATGTATAATTCACTCTAAATTTTGCACCAGCTGCACACCCTTCATCTTCTTGAGATCTGAATGCTACCATTATTTTCATATAATCCGCTTTAAAATAATCTTTAATATCATCCTGTACTGCATCTAACTCGAGACTTGTTTGACCTCTTGGTACATTATCTAAAGATGCTACCATTTTAGGGCTTGTGCCGGTAAAACTATCTACAAAGACTTTAATACTTACGGGTTGGTCCTTAACGAAGTTAAAAGTTTGCCCCGGCGCATTTTCAATAACCATATTAAGTTTTTTCACTTTGACGCTTATAATATCTTTTTTCTGAAATCCATAAGGAGTTATATATTCATCTACTTTTGTTGCAAATGTATCTAATTGCAGAGGACCAAATGGCGGCTGTGTAAAATCCAATGAATTTGGATTTGCGGGCAATGGAAATGGTAATGAAGTTGTATCACTTCTATCAATGGGTACAGTTATTATATCTTTATTATCATTCCCGTTGCCATTATCTTTTTTCTTTTTACAACTTGAAGTAGTAAATGCGAATACAGTGATTACACTTAATACACTTAACAATACCAGTCTTTTCATATATTTTTATTTTTAGGTTTAAAAGTATTAAATAATATGCAATTATTATAATTTTTCATTAAAATAATTTCTATTTTATTTTGACGTATTTTTTTGTATATTTGTTTGCTAAAACAAATCATTTTTAATGAAGCGGTTAATTTACATTATACTATTTATAGCTCTGGGAAACAATTTAAAAGCACAATCAATTTATACTATGGGTTATGACCATATTCAAATTAATGTGGTTGATCCCCATTTTTTCAGTATATATCAAATCCCCGATGCTGCTCCTATATGTGGAATATATGATAGAGCTTCCGAAACATTTTATACTTGTAACTATGAAACTTATAGATATATTAATGAAGATTTTATAATTCAAAATGCAGGAAATGGATGTTGCGACCAGATAGATTTTGACCCCAAAAAGTATTACGGCACCCTTACTTTAAAAGGTATAATTGAAAAAGTAGAATGGGATAGCTTATTAGTATATTTCAAAACAGACAGAGCTCGTTTAATAATTAAAACCGATGAAAAGGAAATAGATATGCTTTATAAAAAATTTTATAAAGAAAATTATTTAGGCCCTGTAAATATTATTCTTTGTCTAAAAACATACGACACACCAAAAGAGGATATTTTATCTTACAATAAAAATACTGAGAAAAAAATTAAACCTATACGAAAACAAGTTCGTATTCTAAGATGGTAGTTATCTTAAACACTTATAAAGTACAATGAATGCCATAAAAATACTGGCAATTGAATCATCTTGTGATGAAACAAGTGCGGCTGTTATTATAGATGGAAATGTTTCTTCTAATATAATATGCACACAAGCTATTCATGAAAAATATGGTGGAGTTGTTCCCGAATCTGCCTCTCGTTTACATATCAAAAATATAATACCGGTCGTTACAGAATCGCTTGAAAAAAGTAATACAGCAAAGTATGAACTAAATGCCATTGCTTACACTCAAAGCCCCGGTTTAATAGGCTCACTGTTAGTAGGAGCTTGTTTTGCAAAAAGCATGGCCCATGCTTTAAATATTCCGACAATATCTGTCAACCACATGCAAGCACATGTATTATCTAATATGATAGAAGCCCCTAAGCCATCTTTTCCATTTATTTGTTTAACGGTCTCCGGCGGTCATACTCAAATAGTGGTTTGTCACAGTCCTCTAGAACAAGAAATAATTGGAAGTACCATTGATGATGCTGCGGGAGAAGCATTTGACAAATCTGCAAAAATGTTAGGATTGCCTTATCCGGGAGGACCACTTATAGATAAATACGCAAAACTCGGCAACCCATTAAAGTTTAAATTCGCAGAGCCTAACATAAAGAATTTAGATTATTCTTTTTCCGGATTAAAAACCTCCATTCTTTATTTTTTAAGAGAAAAACAAAAAGAAAATCCTTCATTCATAACTGAAAATATAAATGACCTATGTGCAAGTATTCAGCATACCATTATAAAGATATTGATGAAAAAACTTGTGCTTGCATCAAAACAAACTAAAATCAAAAATATTTGTATTGCAGGCGGAGTGAGTGCAAATAGCGGACTTAGAAAAACGTTGGAAGAATATGCACAGACTCATTCATGGAAGACATTTATCCCAAAATTTGAATATTGCACAGACAATGCAGCAATGATTGCTATAACAGCTCATTATAAATTTTTAAAAGGTGATTTTGCAACTTTACAAGACACGGCAAGCGCAAGAACTCTTTAAAGAATCCTAACTTAAAAAATTGTAGTCAAAAGGATATTTATTTATTTTGCATTCGCATATACTTGAAAAAGCAAATGACTCGCTTAGAATTATATATCAGAAAATCAAAGCCTGTAGTGCTTATAGTCAATTGGCTAAAAAAAGTATATTTACCCGGATTTGAGGGAGTTTCTCTTTTTGATTCTTTAAATTTTTTTCAAAAACAAATTTTTTCAAGTCGATTCAATTATAGTGCGAGCGCTGTCTCATTTTCTTTTTTAATGGCATTACCTCCGCTGCTTTTATTTTTTTTTACTTTAATTCCTTATTTGCCATTACCTGAAAATAAAATTATAGAAGTTTTAAATGAGATGTTGTTGCTTTTAACACCGAATGAAAATATGCAAAAAAGTGTAACCAAACTTATTTCTGATTTCATTACACATAAAAAAAACGCATTACTCTCTTTTTCAATTATACTGACAATTTTTTATTCTTCTAATGGAGTGATGGGATTAATGAAAAGTTTTGATAAAAACATTAAAGGGTTTAAAAAAAGGACAGCTTTTATAAAAAGGCTTATTGCAATTGCCCTAACATTTCAACTCATATTTTCTATCATATTAACTTTAGGATTTATGATTGCTCAAGCTTGGTTATTTAAAGCATTGAATATTCAATTTATAACAAATTCTATAGTATTAAACATAATTGCTTATCTTTTGATAATCGGTATGATTTTATTAACTGTTGCTTGTTTATACCGTTTCGGATATGCTGCCATTACACATCTAAAGCTAATCAATCCGGGTGCAATCATTGCAACATTCCTTATTATATTATTGACTGTTGGATTTTTTTATGTTGTAAATAATTTGGTCAATTATAATAAAATTTATGGTTCTATTGGCACCCTGATTGTATTTATGGTTTGGGTTAATTTAATTGCTCAAATTTTACTAATAGGGTTTGAATTAAATGCAAGTATTATCACTAATAAAATTGAATCTAAAAATGAAAAAAAATAACTTTCTTTCGATTCTTATCTCTTTTGTTATTCTTGCGATACTAATAAATGCTTGCACTCAAAATCAGACGCCAACCTTCTCGAAAGATATTGCACCAATCATTTTTGAAAAATGTACTCCTTGCCATCGTCCAACACAACCCGGACATTATCATTTCACAAATTACAATCAAGTTAAAAGCAATGCAAGAGCCATTTTATATTCTATTCAACATAACATTATGCCGCCTTGGCCTGCCGACCCCAATTACACTCATTTTTTAGGTGAAAAATATTTAACGAAAGATGAAAAAAACAAAATTGAAAAATGGATTTCTTTAGAATGTCCTATAGGTGAAGAATCGAAAATACCAACACTTCCTCATTTTCCCAAAGGGTCAATGATTGGAGAGCCTGACTTACGAATTCCGGTAAAACCAATAGAATTAGCCGGAGATTTTAAAGATAAATTTCTATTAATAAAAGTCCCTTTTGAATTATCTAACGACACACTACTGAGAGCAGTCGAATTTGTACCTGGCAATACAAGGGTTGTACACCATGTGAATGGCGATATGGTTCGTTTTGACTTTGATAAGAAGAAAAATGTTTATGATGGTGAATTGGTCAGTGATATGAAATTAGATACTTCTATACAAACAGCTTATAAAAAGATAGGTGTTATAAATGATGATGGTACTTATCCTACACTTGTGAAATCAATAGTCAATTACTTACCGGGTGTTATTGCTCAGCAATATCCTGATGGTATAGGTGCGTGGAAAGTGAATCGAAAAAACGCTTTTTTATTAGCTGATTTACATTACGGACCTACGGAAAAAAAAGTTTGGGACAGTTCTTACATTAATATTTTCTTTGCAAAGAATATTCCTTATCGCCAAATATTAGAATTTCAAATGGGAACCTTAGGTGTTTCACCAATTGAACCACCGCTAATTATCCCTCCAAATAAAATATCATCCTACATTACTAAGTTTACTGTACCTGAAGATATTTCAATTTTGACAATTAATCCGCACATGCATTTACTTGGCAAAAGTTTTAAAGCTTATGCCATTAAGCCTGACAGAGATACAATACGCTTAATCAATATTCCAAAATGGAATTTTAATTGGCAATATTTTTACACTTTTAAAAAAATGGTAAAAATACCAAGAGGCAGCACTATCTACGTTGAAGGAGTTTTTGACAATACTACAGACAATCCATTCAATCCTAACCACCCTCCTAAAGAAGTGAGGGATAACAATGGCAGTATGGGTACTTATGATGAAATGTTTCAGTTCATCATATCTTATTTATCATATCAAGATGGAGATGAAAATATTTCTTTAAGCAGGTAAGCTAATAAAGCAAAATCCCATTAATCTCTTTTATCGTAAAATTATCTTCATATTTCTCATACAAAATTTGATTGATATATATTTTACAACGATCATTTCTAAAAATCAAAGAATCATTAGATATTAAATAACTTTTAGTCTGTTCTTTATTTACTAATCTCATTTTATTGTTTAAACGATTATTCTCTTCGTCATTATACAAACGTTGATTTATAAAGTTCCTTACCGGATTTAACAAAGTATCAAAATGTACTTTACAGAGTGTGTCTTGATTATGTTCAATAAACAAACTATCGTTTATAATATTGGCATTAGCTTTATGTGCTACGATGATATTTTCAGTTTTACTAAATGAAATAATATTTTTGAATTCCGATGTAGTCAATGGTATCTCAGATAAGAATTGATAATTTGGGCTTACTAAAATTTTTTGTATGCTTATATCATTTATTTGAAAGTCAGTAATAATTGCATTTATTGATTCTAACTCATTATGGGCAATGGCATCATTTAATACTTTTTGGTTTTCTTCATCCAACCATTTATGAATTTGATTTATTTGCCCTCTTTTATTTAAATAAACTAAAATGGAACGGATACTCTCTATGTTTTCTTTCGGAATTTCTTTTGTATTTTTATTTGATACTAATTTATTATCAACCAACAAATGGTTTTTATTTAATAAAAATTCTAAACGCCTAACTTGGTTCTGAATACTCAATTGAAACATTCCCCAAGGACCAAAAGATGAAATAAAAAGTATAACAAACAAACTGATTGGTATAATAATGATATTGTCTTTTTTGGATGTTATTATATAAATACTGACAAATAGAAACCAAATACCTAAAACAAATACCAAATAACGATCTTCAGTGATTCCATAAGATAAAATCCTTTGCATAATAGCTACAAAATAAAATGCTAATAAGGGTAGTAATATATAAAAAAAAGTTTTTGAAAAAAAATAAATTAATTTATAGCTATTGTCATTCCTAATGGGATAAATCAACAAATAAGCAAAGATTCCTATTATAGAAAAAATTAAAACGGATATACAAATTGAATTAGAAGGTATTATTCCGCTTAAAATGATTTTAAACAAATACACATATAAAATGATGATATATAAAAATAATATCGGCAAAAGAATATACTGTACAAAAATTCGTAATGCGTTTTTAAAAGGAATTTTATGTGAAAAAACATCAAAGGTTTTTGGTATCTGATATAGAAAAATCAAAGTATTTAAAACGATAAAAACAAATAAAAAAACATCTACATAAGCATTGGAGGTTAGATAAATTTTAAATAGTTTTTCCAGTCCAAATAAAGCACCGGCTATGCCTAAGAATACCGTAACAGAATACACAATTGCAATTGCAAAACTGATTAATAAATAAAAATTGAATTGCCAAAAATTTTGATTCTCGTCATTTTTATAAAAAGCTGAAAAAGAAACTAACACATGAAAACAAGTCATAAACACCAAATACCTTGTCAGAAATACACTCTCAGAATCGAACATGCTTGGGATTATCGAATAATAATGTAAACCTAACATACAAAATCCAAACAAATACAACCCTAAACGTTTACCAAAGTCTATTCTTTTGGAGCTTGAAAAAATATCAAGGGCAATGAAATAAGAAATCCCTGATATACATTCCAACGCCAGCTTAATAAACATGTAATCAGATGGCTGCTTACTTGTAAAATGGATGTCAATTATAAAAAATATAAACGCTAATATTGATGACAATATAGGTATTGGAAATCTAACCAATGTGCCATACAAATCATTTATTATTTTTCTTATTTGAAACATTCTGTATTTGCCTTAAAAGTATAAATTAGTTTTAAAAATTTCTTATTTTTACTTTATGAAACGAAAATATTTCTTTCTTTTCATTTTTATTTTTCTTTTCATTTTTGGATGCAAGAGAGACCCTTCTTTTTTTGATAAAGAAACATTTCACCCTCATTTTATAAAATTGGATATACCTAAAGGTCTTCCTCCTATGAAAATTCCTGAAGATAATCCCTTAACAGAAGAAGGCGTATATCTTGGTCGAAAGTTATTTTATGAACCACTACTTTCAGCTAATAATCAAATGAGTTGCGCCAGTTGCCATCAACATCAAAATTATTTTAAAGACAGCAATTTTACATTTAGTACCGGCATTGATGGTATTCAAGGAAATCGCAATGCAATGGCTCTTTTTAATATTGGGTATGAAAAAAGTTTCTTTTGGGATGGCGGAGCGCCAGATTTAGAATCACAAGTACTTGGACCTATTACCAACCCTTTAGAAATGCATGAGACAATGTTAAATGTTGTCAATAAATTACAAAAACATCCTTTATATCCATCATTATTTAAAAAAGCTTTTGGAACTGATAAAATTACATCCAAACACATCATGTATGCTATCGCACAATTTGAAAGAACTTTACTTTCCGGCAACACTCGTTTTGACAAATGGCGGCGCGGAGAAATTGAATTTACTACTCAAGAATTAAGAGGGTTTAATATCTTTATGGATGAGAAAAAAGGAACTTGTGCTCAATGCCATACGTTTGGAAATACATTTACCGACTTTGAATTTCGGGACATTGGACTTGATAGCATCCCAAGTGATTTAGGCAGATACAGAATTACTTTAAATCCTGACGATATTGGAAAATTCAAGACTACAACATTAAGAAATATCGCTATGACGGCTCCTTATATGCACGATGGTCGTTTTAAAACCTTAAGAGAATGTATTGAATTTTATAATACCGATTTTCATTATTCAAAAAACTTGGCCCTCGAACTAAAAAGCGTTCCTAAAGGTAGAATGAATGATGATGAAATAGATGATTTAATTACATTTTTAAATACACTTACAGATTCAACTTTTGTTCACAATAAAAATTTTTCTAATCCGGAATGAAATTAAAATATTTTATATTCACATTTTTCTTTTCTTTTAGTTTTTACTTTTCTAACGCACAACTAAATATTGGTGACACTGCTCCCGAAATAAAACTTCCTGACTCCTTAGGCAAATGGAAACCTTTAAGCGAAGTCAAAGCAAAAGTAATTTTGCTTGACTTTTGGGCTGCTTGGTGTTATCCATGTGTGCAATCTATGCCTGAACTTATAAAAATATACAACTATTATCATGACAAAGGTTTGGAAGTATATGCTGTTTCACTTGATAAAGATTATTATAACTGGGTGGCAATGTGTAGAAAATTAGAACTTCCTTTTATACTTGTAAATGACGCCTATGGCATGATTGGCAAGGCTTGTAAAGACTATCATATCGAATCAATACCTAACAAATTACTCATTAAAGATGGGAAAATTTTTGCCATTAATAAAAGTTTGTATGACATTAGTAAAATATTAGAAAAAGAATTAGAATAATTCTTTAAAAAATCACAACTCAATATAAAATGGGGTTTTATTTACTTTATTTAAAGCCTTTTCCAAGCGGTCTTTATGCGTGTCTGTAATAAAAACTTGACCATTTTGCTTACTGATGTATTCTACAATTTTATCACCTCTAAAGTCATCTAATTTTTCAAATATATCATCTAATAATAATGCCGGGCTGAACAAAGCACTCTCTTTCAATATTTCAAATTGAGCAAATTTCAACCCAAATAAAAATGATTTTCTTTGTCCTTGTGATGCAACATTTTTCAAAGGCATATTATATAAAGAAAATACTAAATCGTCTTTATGAATCCCTACATTTGACCTTTGAGTGATAATATCTTTTTCACGATTTTCTTTTAATAAATTTTCAAGTGTGTTTTTATGTAAAGGAGAGCTATACTCTATTTGTACCTCTTCTTGTTGTTCAGATGAAAGAAATTGATAAATTCCCATCGTCTTTTTAGAAATTATTGAAATGATTTTTTTTCGTGTTTCGTAAATCAAAATTGAAAAAAAGGATAATTGTTCATCATAATAATCCAACAAACCATAATCAATTAAATGTGCTGTTTTCAACAAGGCATTTCTTTGTTGTAAAATTTTATTATAAGCAATCAAATGCTTCATATAATTTGAGTCTAATTGCGAAATCAACACATCTAAATATTTCCTTCTCACATCACTTGATTCAGTAATTAATTGCGTATCGTCGGGAGTAATCATCACTGCTGAAAATAAGCCAATGTGTTTTGAAAGTTGTGTATAAGGTACTGTATCAAACAGAAGTTCTTTTTTCCCATTCTCTCTTATAATACATTTTACTTCGTGTTCTGAATCTTTTTCAAAAATGGCTTTCAGCATCATTCCTTTGTGGTTTTTAGTTACACATAATGAATCTGAATTAACAAAGTAACTTTTTGTAAAACATAAAAAATAAATTGCATCTAAAATACTTGTTTTACCGCTTCCGTTTTTCCCTACAATACAAATTATTTCTCCATCAAATTGAAAATCTCTTTGAAGATAATTTTTAAAATGATATAAACTCAATTCTTTCACCCTCATCGTTTGCGAAGATAATTTTTTTTAAATGGAAAAATCAATTATAAATTAGATTCACCATTATACATTTGCTTATGTCAAAACAATTAATCATTATTGGAGGAGGGGCATCAGGCTTTTTTTGTGCAATTAATGTGGCTATGCTAAATCCGTCAATAAAAATACTGATTATTGAAAAGCAAAAAAAAGTTTTACAAAAAGTTAAGATTAGCGGTGGTGGTCGTTGTAATGTAACGAATGCATGTTTTCAACTATCAAAATTATTAACTTATTACCCAAGAGGAAAAAATTTTCTAAAAAAAACTCTTCATGCATTTTCTCCCAAAGACACAGAGCAATGGTTTTTATCACAAGGGGTTTCTCTTCATGCAGAAAGCGATGGGCGCATGTTCCCAACAAGCAATAATTCTGATACTATCATTCAATGTTTTTTAAATTTAACCTCTAAATACAATATCCATTTAAAAATAAGTACTGAAATAATTTCAATAGACAAATCAGATGATTCTTTTTTTTTAAAAGATAAAAATCAAAATACTTATAAAGCAAATGTAGTTATGGTTGCAACCGGTGGCTATAATAAATCATCACAATTTGATTGGTTGCAAAAATTAGGTCATACTTTTTCGCATCCGGTACCATCACTTTTTACTTTTAACTTAACGCAAACAAATATCCAAACCCTTATGGGCATTAGCGTTGAAGATGTTTCTATCAAAATTTGCGGGACAAAATTTATAGAAAGAGGTCCTTTACTCATTACGCACTGGGGGTTAAGCGGACCGGCTGTTTTAAAATTATCAGCTTGGGCTGCAAGATTTTTAAATGAAGTAAATTATGATTTTTCAATTCAAATTAATTGGGTAAATCAAGATGAAAATAAATTAAGAGAAAATTGGAATTCAATAAGAACACAACAATCCGGTCTTCTTATTGGAAATAAAAATCCATTTGATTTACCAATGCGTTTATGGCATTTTATTTTAAATGAAGTTGAGATTAATTTAAATACAAAATGGAGTGAATTGACTTCAAAATCTCAAAACAAACTTATTCATACTTTGACCACTCAAACATTTAAGATCAAAGGAAAAACGACCTTTAAAGATGAATTCGTTACTTGTGGTGGAATTAACCTTGATGAGGTAAATCCACTTACTATGCAAAGCAAAATAGTCGATAATATTTATTTTGGTGGAGAGATTTTAGATATAGACGGACTAACCGGTGGTTTCAATTTCCAACATGCTTGGAGCAGTGCAATGATAGCAGCTCGAAATATTGCTAAATAAATAGTTTCAAATTTTAGTATAAAATGCTTAAACTTTTTTCTATGATAGCCACTGCTTCGTCAATTTGATTTTTATTAATAATTAATGGTGGAGCAAATCGGATTTTGTCCCCATGAGTTGGCTTCGCAATCAAACCATTTTTCATCATTTCAATACAAAGGCTCCATGCAGCGTCATTATCCTTATGAGTAATTTCAATGGCATTTAATAGCCCTTTTCCTCTTACTTCTTTTATAAAAGGAGAATTAATATTCTGCAATTTTTTTCTGAAGTATGTCCCCATATGTTCGGCATTATCAGCCATATTTTCATCTTTCAATACTTGTAAAGAAGTTATAGCTACTTTACATGCCAAAGGGTTTCCCCCATACGTTGAACCATGTTCTCCCGGTTTGATTGTTAACATAATTTCATCATTACATAAAACGGCACTTATTGGCATAGTTCCTCCACTCAATGCCTTACCTAAAATTAAAATATCGGGTTTTATTTGTTCATGATCACAAGCAAGCATTTTTCCGGTGCGAGCTAATCCTGTTTGTATTTCATCTGCAATAAATAAAACGTTTGCAGCTTTACACATATCGTAACAAGCTTTTAAATACCCGCCATTTGGCACTTTGACGCCGGCTTCCCCTTGAATAGGCTCTACTAAAAAGGCACATACATTTTTATTTTTAAGTGCCTCAGCTAAAGCAGCCGTATCATTAAAAGGAATATTAATATAGCCATGATTAAATGGACCAAATCCGGTACGAGAAGTCGGGTCGCTACTAAAAGAAATAACATTGATAGTCCTTCCATGAAAGTTTTCATTACAAACAATTACCAAAGCTTGGTTCTCTTCAATTCCTTTTTTTTCATACCCCCATTTTCTGGCAAGTTTCAAAGCAGTTTCAACACCTTCAACTCCAGTGTTCATCGGCAATACCTTATCGTAACCAAAATAATGGGTAATATATTCGGCAAATTCTCCCAATAAGTTGCTGTAAAAAGCTCTTGACGTCAAAGTCAATATTTGTGCTTGCTCTATCATCGCTTGTATGATTTTAGGATGACAATGACCTTGATTAATTGCAGAATAGCCACTTAAAAAATCAAAATATTTTTTATCTTCAACATCCCACACAAATACACCACTGCCCTTTTTTAAAACGACCGGCAACGGATGATAATTATGAGCATTATATCGTTCTTCTTTTTGTATATAAGTTTGTGTAAGGGGATTTTGTTCAATCATAATTCAATAAAAATAAAAAGCAAAATTAATCTATATAGTCTTTAGCACAAAATCAAGTTTTATTGCTATTACACTTGACATTAAGGTCTTTTTAAAAATTATTTTTTTCAGTATAAAAAAATAGCTTTGTATAAATTTTATAATTTTAAAAATAATCAAAAATGAAAACGGCTTATTCTGTTTTATTCCTATTTAACATCATTATAGTTTCTTGTAATAATATTGACAAAGCGAAATTCAACTTTACTAACTTTGAAGAACAACTTTTAGATGCCTATTGGAAACAATATCCATCCAAATCAATCGGTATAGGTTATGGCAAGTATTATGAAAATCTTACCATACCTGACGAAAATTCAATTCAAGCTGATATTGACTTTTCAAATAATTGGCTTGATTCTCTTAAAAAAATTGATTACAATTCATTAAACCAAGATGAAAAAATCAGTTATAATATTATTCAAAACCAATTGAACAGCGACATTTGGTATTTAAAAGTTTTCAAATCTTATGAATGGGATGCATCTCAATATAATATTAGTGCCGATTGTGATTATATCATAAATCAACCTTATGCACCATTAGATGTGCGTTTAAAAGACCTATCTCAACACATTTCAAATAGTGACTTATATTATAAATCTGCTTTAAAAATTATAAAAAATCCTACCAAAGAACACCTTGAAATGGCAATACAACAAAATAAAGCAGGTGTAAATGTTTTAGGTAAAGACTTACAAGATTCTATCAAAACTTCTACTCTAAATGATGATGAAAAAAATACTTTAATATCAAATATCGAAAAAACAATTGTTGCGATGAATTCTTTTGCGGATAGTTTGAATTTAATTTTAAATAATCCTAAGACTCATTTTAGAGATTTCAAAATCGGCAAAAAACTATTTGAAGAAAAATTCAAATTTGATATAGTGGCTGATATAAGCCCCGATCAGATTTACGAAAGGGCTTTAAGCGATAAAAAGTTTTATCACAAAAAAATGTTTGAAATAACGGACACTCTTTGGGCAAAATATTATCCGACACAAAAAAAACCGAGTGATACAATGCAATTAATACAAGGAGTTATGGATAGCATTCAAAATCAGCATGCTTCAATTAACTCATTTTTTGACTCCCTGACCAATCATGTTCATCGACTTAAAAAATTTATTATTGAAAAAAATCTCTTTGATTTTGACACCGTAAATCCACCGGTTATAGTGCGGCTTATGCCTGAATATGCACGGGGGTTTGCAATAGCCAGTGCGGAGTTTACGCCTCCTTATCAAAAGAACGGCGCAACTTTTTATAATATCGATGACTTAACTCAATACCCAAAAGATAAAGCTTTAAGCTCATTGAAAGAATATAATAATTTTACCTCTCAGCTTTTAAGTATTCATGAGGCTATACCGGGTCATTGTCTTCAAGGTATTTATAACAATAAAAAATCTAAAGACATGGTAAGAGCTGTTTTTCAAAATGGAACTATGATAGAAGGATGGGCTGTATATACCGAAACAATGATGGTTGAAAACGGTTGGGGAGATGGTAGCCCTGAAATGCAATTAGCTTTATGCAAATTAAAACTAAGAGAATTAGGGAATGTTTTGGTAGATTATCAAATTCATTGTCTTGGGAAAAGCGAGTCTGACATTTTAAATTTGCTAACAAAAGAATGTTTTCAAACACAAGCTCAAGCTACTGAAAAATACCATCGTGCAACTATTTCACAAGTTCAACTTTGTTCTTATTATACAGGAGCTATTGCTATTTTGGAATTAAGAGATAAATATAAAAATCTTAAAGGCAAAGATTTTAAATTGAAAGATTTTCATGAGCAATTTTTAAGCTACGGCAGCTCACCTATCAAGTATATTGAAGAAATGATGTTGCAAGAAAAATAATATTTCCATTAGCTAAAATAAAAAATCAATCACCTTACAATTTAAAAATATTATCTATTAAATTTACCAAATATTAGATAATCGTTAATTTTTAATTACATTAGTATCGAAAAATAATTAGTCAATTTATAAAATGCTTTTTGATAAAATCAAAGAATGTATTGAAGGTTTTGATTCAGTTTCACTAAAACAATTGGATAGTGTACAACTGCAAAATCGTATTGATACAAAATATATTTTAACAAAGGCCGATTTATTACAACTTTTAGAAGGAATCAAAAGTGAGCAATATGTTTTAGAAATTGACAATGTACGAATTTTTAATTATCAAACTATTTACTTTGACACCGAAGAATTTCAATTTTACAAAGATCATCATAATGGTTGTGTCAATCGTGTAAAAGTTAGGAGTAGAGAGTATATTGAAAGCAATCTTTGTTTTTATGAAATTAAAAGAAAACTTTTTGGAACCCGAACAGACAAACAGAGAAAAAAAGTAAAACAAATATATCACTCCGTTCCGCAAGATGATTACAACTTAATAGAATATAAAAGGCTTAAAAACAAACCGATTGAGAAAAAAATTACAAACTATTTTAAACGAATAACATTAACTAATAAAAAATTCACTGAGCGTATCACTATTGATTTAGAAATCAATTTTGAAAATAAAAAAGGCGATAAAATATCATTGCCAAATTTATGTGTGGTAGAAGTAAAGCAAGGAAAAAGTGATGTGTTCAGTAATACAATTCAAGTATTAAAAAAATTAAGAATTCACGAAACCGGTTTTAGCAAATATGCAATAGGTGTATCTTTGCTTGAATCAGGTGTTAAACATAATAATTTCAAACCCATACTTCTAAAACTTAACAAACTAAATGCGTATGCCAATAATTGAAAAAATATTAACTCAAGCTGCTGATGCAACGAAAGATATCAGTACAGATTTTTTGACGGATAGTTCAAGTGCCACTTCCTTATTGGGTTTTGATAACTATATCGAACTCATAACTCGTTTTGGAATTAATCTGGTCGCCATATTTATCCTCATCCGGTTGATTTATTATCCAATACATAAAAATAAAGATTTTCTTTTTACCTTTTTTGTATTCAACATTATAATTTTTATTCTATTAAGTACTACAAAACTTAAACCTGGTTTTGCTTTCGGTCTATTAGCCATTTTCTCAATAATGAGATATCGTACAGTAACAGTTCCTATTAAAGAAATGGGTTACTTTTTTATATGCTTAGCTCTTGGAATGGTTAATGCATTATCTATTGTTGAAGAAGGGTGGTGGGTAATGCTGATTTGTAATGTTGCTATTCTAATTCTTACATTGTTACTTGACCGATATATCAGTTTAACGCATGAAAACGTTAAAGAAATAACTTACGAAAGAGTAGATTTAATACAACCTGAAAAACGAAACGAAATGATTGAAGACTTAAAACAAAGGACAGGTTTACCTATTCATAGAGTAGAAATTAAAACAATTAATTTTTTAAGAGATACAGCAAAAATATTTGTATTCTACCATGCTAAAGATAATGAAAACACACAAGGATTAGTCGGT
This sequence comes from Chitinophagaceae bacterium, assembly GCA_039811265.1. Lineage (GTDB taxonomy): Bacteria > Bacteroidota > Bacteroidia > Chitinophagales > Chitinophagaceae > OLB11. The sequence goes on from JBDHYI010000017.1 coordinate 41,402, forward strand.
GATGATGATTAAAAATATTTTAAACTAAATTCCTAATGCCTAATTTGTATTAAACTTATCAAGCTTTAACATCTAAGAAAGCAACTTGCTTAATAACTATTAAATTTATAATTTCCGCCAATTCTTTCAACTAATATACAAAATAAAAAGAGCTATCTTGAAAGACAGCTCCTTAGGGGGATATAAATAGAAAAGAAAAACTATTTACTATTGTTTAAAAATTTGTAACCGAGTGAGAGTTGTATAAACGGTACATTTGTAACACCATTTGAAATAGAGCGTTCTGAATTGTACTTCATATTATCCCATAATGCTTTATTTAGTCTTAAATCTACATAAATTTTAGGATTGAAATTATATGATACTCCAATAGCATAGCCTATTCCGAATCTAGCTCTAAAATCATCTCGACTATATTGTAATGATTTTGTTTCCGGGTATTCAAATACTGTATTATTACTTACTAATTCTTGTTTTGAAATATAATAATTTTTATTTACTTCATTTACCTTCAATTTAAAGTTGTAAATAAAATTAGGTCCTGCATAAATTGAGAATTGATTAAATTTAGCATTCAACATAATCGGTAATTCTAAAGACATAAAATTTGAAAAATTATAACGCTTCGTCAATGAATCAACCATGTAACTATATATCGTAGAGCCGGGTGCACTCATTGTATCTATTGCTTTATCTTTAATGTTTGTTTGAATATCATTAATTGTAAAACCGGCATTGTTTTTTAAAAAATATTTTAATTCTGATATAATAGAAAATGTACTGCTTATTTCTGTTCTATTTGTTACCCCTAAATGGAATCCGCCATATTGATGTTTCGTTTTAAACAAAGCGGCGTTTACTCCTACACTCAATCCGGGATCTAATACTTTAAACAGACTAAAGAAATCGTTGCTTGACTCTGCTATTTTAGATAGGGTTGCTACTAAAACTGCACCAACTGTTCCAAACATAGTTTCCTTAGATTTTATCTTTTCCGGATTTGTTTTACTTTTTTGATTATTACTAATCGAAATATTCTCAAAATTCGATTGCAAATTATTTTTATTATCTAAAGTAATAGGCACTTCGGGTTCTGTATTTTTCAAACCGGCAACATAACGTGCATGATATTGTTCGTTCTCAGGTTTAGCAACTAAAACTTCAATATTTTTTTCCTCTTCTATTTTTGGATTAACAATTTCATTTTGGATTTTTTCTATTGTATCCAATTGAACAGAACTAATATTTCCATTACGATTCTTGTTTACAATTTCATTTGCAAATATTTGTTGTGAAGGGATTCTTTTAATAACATTAATCTCATTATCACTTTTAATGATATTTTTCGAATTATCATCCACTTCATTCATGCTTGTATTTGCAATCGTTGGTTTGGCATCTGCTACCTTAATAATTTCTTTATGATGTTGAATTGATTTTTTAGTTTTTGTTTTTTCTATATTTATAATTTCTGTATTTTCATCAGTATTTGGGTTGTCTATTTGATATGATTTTTGAGAATATTGAATTGATTTTGTTGGCACTTGTTTTTCTTTTTCTAATTTTACATTTTCAATTTTAGATGTTTTCATTAACTGATTTGAAGGAGTAATATTCTCTGAATCATTATAAATTTCTTTGGTATCAGCCGATTGTTCTAATGAGCTTAATGCACTTTTATTTTGTATTTTTGGTGATATGGATTCGGCTATATCTGCTTTATTACTTTTTGAATTAAAGATATATAGGGCACCGATAGAAACAAGAGCAGACAAGCCTGCCAAAAAAATCCAAAAAGGTAAGATTCTTTTTTTCTTTTTAAACTCTTCATCATGAACGGAATATGGGTTTTTGCCATCAAGCATACGTTCCATATTAGCCCAAGCGCCTAAGTTGAGCTGCTCTTTCCCTTCTGAAAGCTCCGCTCTGAATAGTTCATCTATGGATATGTTTTTAGACATGTTTAATTAAGTATCTTTATTTTAAATTTTCAATTTTTTGTTTTAATATTTTTCTTGCCTCAAAAAGATGCCATTTGCTTGTACCTTCACTGATCTTTAGAATTTCACAAATTTCCTTATGAGGTAAACCCTCTATTACAAACATATTAAATACAGCTCTTGTATTTTCCGGTAATTGTTGAACTAATTTCATCAATTCATCATAACGCATTTTGGATGCTAAATCTGTATTAATCACTTCATCTTTCTCAACAAAAACCACTTTTTCCATATACTTGGTATTTTGTCGGACGTAATCATAAACTGAATTTACAATTATTCTTCTCACCCATCCTTCAAAAGAGCCTTCATATTTATAGCTATCAATTTTATTAAAAACTTTTAAAAAACCATTATTTAATATTTCCTCTGCTATATGATATTGATATTGGTTTGTGTAGCGTTTTACCACACTCATCATTTTGGGGTAAAGTTTTTTATATAGCTTTTCTTGAGCATCACGTCTGCCTTCTCTACACCCCAAAATGAGTGTAGATAATTCTTCATCAAAATTCGATTCAATATAACTCAAAGCAGCATTCAAGTTTTTAAAATTGAGGCTTTACGTTCTAATAGACTCAATTATTATTAAAAAGGTTGGTAAAATAATAAAGGATACGTAAAAAAACAAAAACCCCTCTAAAATAGAAGGGTTTTTGTATTTAAAATTCTAAAAAACGAAATTAATTTACCATTAATTTGTTTGAAATTTTCTGATTATTAGCATTGATCGTATAGATGTATAATCCACTTGACAAATCAGAAATATTTATAACTTGTCCTGTAGATTGATTAGCCCTTACACTTCCTAAATCAACTTTTTTAACTACTTGACCTAAAATATTTGTAATATCTAAAGTTACATTTTTAGCATCTTCTTTTAAATTCAATACTACTGAAAGTTGACTTGTAGCAGGGTTAGGATAAGCTTCAACATTATTGAAAATAGCCAAGTCATTAATTCCTACACCACTTCCTACAGTTGCACATGTAGGGCAAGATAATTTCCATTCAAACCAATGGAATTCAAAAGCAGGGCTGTTGAAATAATATGAAGGTATATATACTTCACCCCAATCTGTAGTATCATTTTTCAACATTCCTGAAACGTTATAATCTCCTTTTGTTGCATATCTAAAGCCTGCAGGAGCATTTTCTCTAGATGATGCAAATAACATATAGTTTCTACCATTACCTGTTGTAGAAACTGAATCTACTAAAGGAGTCCAAGTATCACCTGATTTAAAAGTAACTGTAATACCCGGTAAAGAGTTCGCAGGTAAATTTGTCAAGCCGGTTACTGGTATATTAAAATAATTCCAACCACCTGGCAAAGTATCATTGGCAAAATTTTGATCCATTATGATTTTTTTAGTCATGGCCATACTACCTACACTTTTCAACATAGTTAAATTTGCAAAATCAAATTTTGTAGATGCCATATAAATAGTATCTACTAAATAATTTGTTTGCACAAATGATTGCCCTTCTTTCCAAAACCATAAATCTGATGGATTAGTATTACCTTTTGAAACTGTAACAATTAAAGTATCTACTACAGCTGCTCTAGCCGGGTTTCTAAAATAAGCAAATTGACAAAAAACTGAGTCAATGCTAAATTGATCATTATTTGTCACTTGCATTTCTCCATTGAAACTAGCCGGATCATTAAAGATAAATGCACGTGGGTCAAGTACTTGATAAATACTTTTTGCCCAAATTGGAGAATGTGTTCCACCAAAGTTTCCTAAAATAGTTGAGTCTTGCCATAAATAATTGAAATTATTATGATCAGCGTCAAACAAGTTAGTGCCGTCCATTTGACTTACAGCGTATGGGGCGCTATACCATCTTGATCCCGCACGAGTATGTTTGTTAGCTTGAGCACTCTTAACTGTTGGTGTTCCTTTTTGAATTTGAGTCGGCATCATTTCCGGCTGAGAGCCGATTAATGTTCTTTGTTGTGCAAAAACGCTTGTGCCGTAAGTCGTCATTGCCATCAATCCTAATAGTAAAATCTTTTTCATTTTTATAAGTTTTAAATATTTAGTGGTAAAAGTATATTATTTTTTCAAAACAACAAAAAAAAATATAAATACTTATTAACATGATTATTTTTGCAGTAATATAAATTAGTTTATGAGTGTAAATTTCAACAATACAGAAATCGCTTTTTCATCAAAAACTGACAATGAACTTAAACAAGCTCACTTTTTATTCAAGTCTATGGCATCACCTACCCTTACTAAGTGGGGAATTCAGTTTACAAAGTTTGCATTTAAATATCATTTACCTATAAAAGGAATGATAAAAAATACTATTTTCAAACAATTCTGTGGGGGTGAAACTATAGAAGAAGCAAATGATACCGCCCTAAAACTAAATCGATATAATGTGAATGTTATCATGGATTATGCTGTTGAAGGGAAAAATGATGAATCGCTTTTTGACAAAACAACACAAACATTCATAAACACTATTCGTTTTTCAGCTGATAAAAATTACATCCCTTTTATTAGCTTAAAAGTAACCGGTTTTTGTCGTTTTAATCTTTTAGAAAAAATCCATGCCAAAGAAGTTTTAAGCAAAGAAGAAGAGCAAGAATTTGAACGTTTTATCGCTCGCGTGGATATGATTTGCAATCATGCTTATCAATGTAAAAAAATGATTTTGATTGATGCCGAAGACAGTTGGATACAAAACCCAATTGATGATGTTACCAACAGAATGATGGCAAAATACAATAAAGAATCAGTATGTGTTTTTAATACATTTCAATTATATAGACATGATAGGTTAGAGTATCTCAAAGAAAGTCATAAAATGGCTTTAGAAAATCATTTTATTTTAGGTGCTAAATTAGTTAGAGGAGCCTATATGGAAAAAGAAAGACAGAGGGCAGCTGACATGGGGTACCCCGACCCTATACAGCCAAATAAAGAAAGTTGCGATCGTGACTACAATGCAGCCGTAACATATTGTATTGAAAACATCGAAAGTATTGTATTGTTCAATGGTACGCACAATGAAAAAAGCTCCATGTTGGGCGTACAATTAATGGAAAAATATGGGTTAGCTCCCAATGACCGCCGAGTATGGTTTTCTCAATTATTTGGCATGAGTGAAAATATATCATTTAATTTAGCAGATGCCGGATATTGTGTGGCAAAATATTTACCTTATGGACCTGTACAAGATGTTATACCTTATTTAATGCGAAGAGCACAAGAAAATACATCAGTTGCTGGGCAAACGGGAAGAGAATTAAGCCTTATACAAAAAGAATTGGAAAGAAGAAAAGCTTAACTTTTTTAGCTTATCTTTATTGCTGTGAAAGATTATACACACAAACAAACAATTGTTTCATTATCTACACCTCCGGGGCATGGGGCTTTGGCTGTCATTAGGCTGAGTGGTGATGAAGCGTTTCAAATCGTTCAATGTTTTTTCTCTAAAAAGAATATTGAAAAATTAGCATCACATACCATTCATTTTGGTAAAATAATTGACACTAATCAACAATTAATTGACGAAGTCGTAATTTCAATATACAAAGCTCCCCACTCCTTTACCGGTGAAAATACCGTAGAAATTAGCTGTCATGGTTCTCCATATATTATAGAAAAAATTATAAATCTATCTTTAACGAATGGTGCCGTTTTAGCTAAAGCCGGCGAATATACTCAAAGAGCTTTTATGAATGGCAAGCTTGATTTAAGTCAGGCAGAAGCAGTTGCGGATATTATCGCAAGCGAAAACGAGAGCCAACACAGAATTGCTTTTCAGCAAATGCGAGGAAATTATTCTGATAAAATAAAAGAATTAAGGCAAGAATTAATCGACTTTGCAGCCCTAATGGAATTAGAGCTGGATTTTAGTGAAGAAGATGTAGAGTTTGCAGACAGAGAAAAAATTTTATCCCTTATTGAAAAAACTTTAATAAGTATCAGAGAATTAATTCATTCATTTCAATTAGGGAATGTTATAAAAAAAGGTATTCCTATAGCTATTGTCGGCAAACCAAATGTTGGCAAATCGACTTTATTAAATGCCCTTCTTCAAGAAGAAAAGGCTATCGTCAGTAGCATAGCCGGCACAACACGTGATTTTATTGAAGATACTATGAACATCAAAGGTGTGCTTTATCGTTTTATAGACACTGCCGGTATTCGCCATGCCAAAGATGAGATAGAGGCAATTGGAATTGAGCGAAGTTTTGAAAAAATGAAACAGGCCTCACTCATTCTCTATTTATGTGACATACATGAAGATTATAAAAATATAGTAGCTGATTTTGAAAAAATGTCTTTTGAGGAAAATCAAAAAGTCATTATTGTTTTAAATAAATCAGATAAAGACTCGAACCTTTGTAATGCTTATGATATTGAAGAAGCAGTTTCTACCCTCACACAAAGGCCTTGTTTGGAGATGTCTGCCAAAGAAAATAGAAACTTAGAAAAATTAATAAATCTTATTGAAAAAACAATGCAGATTCAATATGAACAAGGTAGTATTATTGTATCCAACACAAGGCATTTAGAAGCATTGAAAGAAGCAGAAAAAAATTTATTACTTGTACAAAAAGGTATTAAAGAAAGTATAAGTGGTGAATTTGTAAGCTTAGATATGAGGGCAGCATTGCAAGCACTTGGAAGTATCACAAATCAAATCAGTAACGAAGATATACTAAGTAGTATTTTTTCACGATTCTGCATAGGAAAGTAAATAGCAAAATGATTTATTATTTAGTCCATAAGCAATACTGATAATGATAATAAACAAATATTAGACTAAGTATTTATTCAC
>JBDHYI010000018.1:0-47856 GCA_039811265.1 Chitinophagaceae bacterium
GCAGGAGCTGCTTTCTTTGCAGGAGCTGCTTTTTTAGCAGGAGCTGCTTTCTTTGCAGGAGCTGCTTTCTTTGCAGGAGCTGCTTTTTTAGCAGGAGCTGCTTTTTTAGCAGGAGTTGCTTTTTTAGCAGGAGCTGCTTTTTTTGGGGCTGTTTTTTTTGTTACTGCCATTGTTTTGAATTTTTAGGGTTAGTTAATAAAGAATTTATGAGAACAAATATATATAATATTTTTAGAAATTACAAAATTGAAACAATAGTTTTTTCTTTTGTCTTTCTAAAATTAACTGTTCCGTTTTGTAATGCAAACAAAGTAAAGTCTTTTCCGATACCAACGTTTACACCAGGATGATAAACAGTTCCTCTTTGTCTAACAATGATATTTCCTGCAACTGCAGCTTGTCCACCATATAATTTTACTCCCAATCTTTTGCTTTGAGAGTCTCTACCATTCTTTACACTACCTTCTCCTTTTTTATGTGCCATGGCTATTATTTTTTATTTTATTAATTTATATTTTTAAATTTTTTTAAGCTAAAGAAGTAATTTTAACTTGAGTTAAGGATTCACGATGTCCTATTTTTTTAGAATATCCTTTTCTTCTTTTTTTATGAAAAGTAATAACTTTATCTCCTTGAAGATGGTTTAGAATTTCTGCTTTAGCAGAACCGTTCATTGATATTGAACCATTGTTTGAAGTCATTAAAACTTTTACGTCTATCGAGTCACCTACATTTCCTTGTAAGCGGTGTACGTAAAGTGTATCATTTTCTTTTGCTTTAAATTGCTGACCGGCAATATCTAATATTCCAAACATGATAATTTTTTTAGGTGTGCAAAGATAGTACTTTTTTATTATCCACCAAAAACTTTATTTTGTTAATATATTATTTTGATAAAACTATTTAAATCCCTTAAATAGGGTGGGTGATTTTACGGATTTAATCTATACTTTTCCCACTCACTATTTTTTATTTTTTTGTAACAAATTCTATCGTGTAGCCGGCTGGCTCTTCCTTGCCAAAATTCAATGTAAGTCGGTTCAAGAGAAAACCCGCCCCAATATTCCGGTTTGGGAATTTCATCATAGCCTTTAAATTTTTGTTCGTATTCTTTTAGCTTTTTATCTAATTCTTCTCTTTTTTTTAATTTTTCACTTTGATGGGATGCCCATGCTCCAATTTGGCTTTCTTTTGGTCTGGAATGAAAATAATCAATTGATTCTTGTTCGGATAGTTTTTGCACAATTCCTTTAATTCTAACTTGTCGTTGTAATTCTTTCCAATGAAATACTAAAGCAGCATGGTTGTTAGATAGTAGTTCTTTTCCTTTTTGACTGTTGTAATTTGTAAAAAATTGAAACTGATTTTTTTCTATTCCTTTTAAAAGCACTATTCTTCCATTAGGCATAGCGTTTTCATCTACGGTGCAGAGTGTCATTGCATTGACATCACTAATTTGTGATTGAATAGCTTGTTGAAACCAATATTGGAATTGTTCAATAGGATTTTCCAGCACTTCAGACTCATCAAGTGACGATAATAAATATTCTTCTCTAATAGAAGCAATTTCTTTTTGCATGGAAAATGTTGTATAGAGCGACTTTGCTTAGGAGTCTTGTTTTAGGTATTTTTTCATTACAAAACCTGCTGCGATGAACATAACTGCAATGTAAAATACACATCCCCAATGTCCTATAAAGTTTCCGATTTCTAACATAATTTTTTTATTTAGTGAAAAATAATTTTGCAAATATAGTTAATAAAATTAAAGTCTTTTACGATGTCTGAATTTGAATACAAAACCTGCTTGTAGTATAGATTTTCCCATTCCGGCTTCTATATAAATAGCTGTACGGTTTAAGAAGAAATAACGTAACCCGAGTGTCATTTCATAAGAAATAGGCATTGGTAATTTGAATTGTGATTTAAAGGTTGAATCATCAGGAAGGTAAGTAGTAAAGTCTTTATTTATAAAATAATTATATCCAACTCCGCCTCCAACGTAAAAATCAACATCTTTTGTTACTAATAAGTGATAATTGAATCTTAAATTGGCACTAATATCATGAAGGGTCGTTCCATATCTATATGGTAAATCATATCCATAAAGTGGGTCAGGACGTAATTGATTCCACTCTGACTTATATAATATGTATCCTGCAGAAAGCATCACACTCAATTTACGAGATAGACCATATTCAGCTTTCCAATAAAATGGTCCTATACCTACTACTGCAAAGTTGGTTGAGTCTTTTTGATAGTCAAATAATCTATTGTCTAATCGTGGGTATCCATAGCCATAAGAAAAATGTATTTGTCCTTTTTCGTGTGCTTTTTGATCCCATAAGTAATCCCATCCCGGTACTCCTTTATTTTGAGCTATTGAATATTTGGTACAACTTAGTAAAATAAGTAATACGAATAAAAATCTGTTCATGTAAATCCAAATTTGGGGACAAATTAAGGAAAAACAATTAATAAATGAAAATAGATTCTTATTTTTTTCTTTTTAAGTTAAAAAAGTTCTCCTTTTCCTTCTCTTATTACTTGTGGTGGACTAACTGTACAATCAACCACTGTAGAAGGAATATGACCACCAATTCCTCCATTGATTATTAGGTCCACTTGATTTTTGAAAACTGCATGAATTTCTTCTGCATCGGTATAGGTGTATTCTTCGTCAGTGAAAGGCAATGATGTACTTAAAATCGGATTACTAAGTTCTTTTAATATTTCATTGCAAATTTTATTATCCGGAACTCTGATTCCGACTGTTTCTTTTTTTGTCCTTAAAAGTTTTGGAACTTGTTTACTCGCATTTAATATAAATGTAAATGGTCCGGGTAAATTTTCTTTAAGAAAACGATATAAAGGTGTATCAATTGCTTTGCAATATAAACTTAGATGACTAAGATCTGAGCATAAAAAAGATAATTGTGCCTTTTGGGGGTTAATATTTTTAATCTGACAAATACGCTCAATCGCTTCCGGATGGGTTATATCGCAGCCCATTCCATATACTGTATCTGTTGGGTAAATAATAACTCCTCCTTTTTTTAAAACAGACACTACTTGTTTGATTTTTCTTTCATCTGGGTTTATTGGATGGATATCAATAAGCATAGAAACAAATTTACATTATTATTTTTATATCTTCGTTTTTTATGTTTGAGTTTATTCGCATCGGCAGAAAAGATATTTGGCTGTTTTTGATTGCTTTGTTGTTTATTACCTTTCCTTGGTCTGAGCGATTAAATTCTGTTTTTATTATTGCGATAATTCTCTTCTTTTTATTTGATAAAAATCTATTAGATAAATGTAAAAGTGTAAAATATAATTTTATAAAAATTTTTCCTTTTCTTTTCTTTTTTTTATTACATATTTTGTTTTTAAATTTTTCGGCAATTGATGACGATTCTATACAAACAATTGAAGTGAAATTGAGTTTTATTCTACTTCCTTTTATTATATCATGTGAAAATTATTTAAGTAGTAAAGCTTTGCAAAAGATTTTTACTCTTTTTGCTTTTTCTCTTTTGTTATCTGTGTTGTATTGTATTTATCAGTATTATATAACTTATTATGCTATTGAGCAATGGAGTAAAATTTTTAAACGCATGTATTTCTCCCGGATTATGCATCCGGGTTATTACTCTAATTTTTTCATGCTGGCTTTTATTTATTTTTCTATTCTCCTTTTTAATGATAATAATTTAAAATCTTTTGAAAAAAAACTGTTCTCCTTTTTTAATATTTTTTTCTTTTTAATTATTCTTATTCTTTCATCCAAAGTAACATTTATAGTCTTGTTTTTTTTTCTATCATTTTTAATATGGAAAAAAATTTCTTTTTACTACAAAGGGAATAAAAAGTATTTCTTTTTGTTTGTTTCTTTTGTCGGACTTGTTTTATTTTTTATAATAACCCCGGGTATAAGAAATAGAATTTTAGAAACAAAAAAAGAAATAACAGAAATAGGTACAGATGTTGATTTCGATAATTCTACCGGTAGCCGGCTTGCTGCATATAAAGTGGAGTGGGGATTGATTAAAAAGAATTTTTGGAAAGGATATGGAACCGGACAATCAAATAATGTTTTATTAAATGAATTAAAAATAAAAAACTATGAGGATTTAGCTGAGAACAAAATGCACACTCATCAACAGTTTTTTCATACATGGTTAGACTTAGGATTTGTCGGCATTTCTTCTCTTCTTTTTTTATTTTTTTATCTATTTTATTTTTTTATAAAAAATAAAAATGAATTGGGCTTTTGGTCCACGCTATGTCTTTTCATTTATTGTTTAACAGATGATGCTTTGGAAATTCAAGTCATCATTGTATTTTTTACATTATTAATTACTCTTTTATTATTTCAGCACTCTGCTAATCAAAAAAAAATTATTTCGAAAACATAAACTTATAACCAACCCCTCTTACACTAATAAAGTAATTCGGGTTTTTAGGATCTTCTTCAAAATATTTTCTGAATGTCGTTATGAAATTATCTATGGTGCGTGTAGTCGGAAATACATTATATCCCCAAACCATTTTTAAAATTTGTTCCCGGCTCACCACATTATTTTTATTGTCAATTAATAGTTTTAAAAATTGTGTTTCTTTTTTGGTGAGGGTATGTTGTTTTTGATGAATGTCAATACAGTTTAACTCTTTGAAATTAATTTCACATTTGCCAAATTTGAAAATAGATATTTCACTTGTTCTTCTATCTGTGCTTTGATTTCTGATGATTAATTTTTCAATTCGTAGTAATAGTTCTTCTAAATTAAATGGTTTTGTCATATAATCATCTGCTCCTTTTTTTAGTCCTAAAATTTTATCTTCTCCTGTATTTTTTGCCGAAAGAAATAATATCGGAACTGTGTCATTTTGCAAGCGAATCGTTTCACAAACAAAAATACCATCAAACTCCGGCAGCATAATATCTAAAATTATACAATCAAAATATTCTTCTTTAAATGTTTTGATAGCTTTTTTACCATCATCAACAGCTGTTACTGAATAGCCTTCTAATTCAAGATTTAGTTTCAATGCCTCTCTTAAACTTTCTTCATCTTCTACAATAAGTATTTGGTATTTTGATTGATCCATGATTAATATCAATTTTAAATGATTACTTCAAAAATGGTTCCTTGCGGTTTATTATTTTTTACTAAGATTTGACCTTTATATAATTGAATGATTTTTTTTACAATATATAAGCCCAATCCTGTTCCTTTTGATGTTCTGGTGTTTTCATTTCCTACTCGATAAAACTTTTCAAAAATTTTATATTTTTCATAGTCGGGTATGCCTATTCCTTTATCTTTAATTTGAATATGCATTTGCTTGTTATTATTTGTTGTTTCTATTTCAATTACTTCTCCTTGTGCTGAATATTTACTTGCATTTTCAATTAAATTGCTAAATACGAGTTTCCATAATGTTTGATCTCCTTGTATTGTTTTATCATTATCAGCTAGGTTTAATTGAATATTTTGATGTCGTACTTTTTTTTCTTCCACAACTTCTTTTAATATTTGATGAATTGAAATTTCGTCTGTGAAAATGACTTCTTTCATTTTTTCAAGTTGAGTTGCAATTAAGATATTATCGCACAAATCGTTTAATCTATTAGTTTCAACAATAGAATAGTTTATCAATTTTGATTGAGTAATATCATCTAATTTTCTTTTATCTAATGTTTGTAAATTGAGCTTGATACCGGCAAGTGGTGTTTTAAGTTCATGTGTAATACTCAACATAAAATTATGTTGCAGCTTTGCAAGTTTGCGTTGTTTGTAATAGGAAATATAAACAACTGCTGCAGAAATAATAATGATAATAATAAAGGTTGCGCCTTCACCCCAGTATTGTTTTATTCTTCTTTCTCTTTTTTTTTCTATTTTTTTTAATTCTTGTTGAAGTTCTATATTATTGTCATGTTTAGATTGAATAATTATTTTTTCTTCTTCTAATTTTGATATTAGATTCCCTTGCCTATTCAGGCTATAGCCCCAAAATACAATGGCTGCTATCACATAGATAAACAAAAATGTATAAGCAATAGTAAACTTCATTAAAAAATAATTATACAAAATTATTAATGTAAATTGATTTGTTATTAATAATCATGATTTACTTTTGTCCGGTCAGGTGGATTTGTTTATTGTTCAACCTGTATAAAAAATGAACTAATACTCACTACAATATCAATTTTTCATAATCAGATTATTGCAAGCGGTAAAAGTTCAAGATTAATTTTTTTGAATATGAAACAATCATTGGAAGAACTTTTACAAAATGAAATTGTCATCATTGATGGTGCAATGGGAACGATGGTTCAGCGTCATCATCTAAGCGAACAAGATTATAGAGGTGTACGTTTTAAAAATTGGCACAAAGATTTAAAAGGAAATAATGATATTCTTTGTATTACACAACCTCACATCATTGAGTCCATTCATTTGGAATATTTAAGAGCCGGAGCTCATATTATTGAAACAAATACATTTAGTGCACAACGTATTTCTATGGCAGATTACGATATGCAGTCATTATGTTATGAAATAAATATGGCTGCTGCTCAATGTGCTAAAAATGCAATTGAAAAATATTATAATGAAAATCCCAATCATCAAATTTGTTTCATAGCAGGTGCTATAGGTCCTACTAATCGAACATTATCTTTATCCCCCGATGTAAATAATCCTGGATATAGAGCTGTCATTTTTGACGAAATAATGGATGCTTATTATGAACAAGTCAAAGGGCTTGTAGAAGGTGGTGTTGATATACTTTTAATTGAAACAATTTTTGATACATTAAACGCAAAAGCCGCCATCTTTGCAATCAAAAAATATTTTGATGAGCATTCTATTCAGCTCCCTATAATGATTTCAGGAACTATTACCGACGCAAGTGGACGTACTTTAAGCGGACAAACCTTAGAAGCTTTTTATATTTCTATAGAACATGCTAATCCTATAAGTGTTGGCTTAAACTGTGCTTTAGGTGCAGCTCAAATGAAATCTCACATTGAAGAACTAAATGCTTTAGCTAATTGTTATGTAAGTGCTTATCCCAACGCCGGTTTACCCAATGCTTTTGGAGAATATGACGAAGCTCCTCATGATACTGCTCATATTATTGCAGAATGGGCAGAAGAAGGCTTAGTTAATATTGTTGGTGGTTGTTGCGGAACTACTCCCGAACATATTCGTTGTATAGCACAAAAGGTTAAAAATTTTAAACCCAGAACATTAAAAAAATGAACAGTTTTCATATAGCAGGTTTGGAACCATTAGTCGTATTTGATAAAAGTAATTTTATCAATATCGGAGAACGTACTAATGTTACAGGAAGTAAAAAATTTGCCCGACTCATTAGAGAAGAAAAATATGATGAAGCGCTAAGCGTCGCTCGGCAACAAGTCGAAAACGGAGCTCAAATTATTGACATCAATATGGATGATGCTCTTTTAGACGGTGTAAAAGCAATGACTATTTTTTTAAACTACTTACAATCAGAACCCGATATTGCTAAAGTGCCTATCATGATAGACAGTAGTAAGTTTGAAATTATTGAAGCCGGTTTAAAATGTGTTCAGGGAAAATGTATTGTCAACTCTATTTCATTAAAAGAAGGAGAAGAATCTTTTATTCATCAAGCTAAAATTTGCCAACGATATGGAGCTGCCGTTATCGTTATGGCTTTTGACGAACAAGGACAAGCTGATACTAAAGAAAGAAAAGTTGAAATATGTGAACGCGCTTTTCAGATTCTTACAAAACAATTAAATTATAAACCGGAAGATATCATTTTTGATCCAAATATTTTTGCAATTGCAACAGGTCTTGAAGAGCACAATAACTATAGCGTCGATTATATCGAAGCCACACGAGAAATTAAAAAAAGAATGCCCGGCGTTAAAGTCAGCGGTGGTGTCAGTAATCTTTCATTTGCATTTAGAGGAAATGAACATGTGAGAGAAGCCATGCATTCTGTATTTTTATACTATGCAATTAAAGCCGGTATGGATATGGGTATTGTCAATGCCGGTCAGTTGGCGGTTTATGATGATATTGAACCCAATTTAAAAGCACTTTGTGAAGATGTGATTTTAAATCGAAATAATGAAAACAATGAAGCTACTGAAAAATTAATTCAATATGCAGAGACTGTAAAACAAAAAGGAAAAGAACAACAAAAAGATGAATCATGGAGAAAAGAAAGTGTACAAAAAAGAATTGCTCATGCCTTAATACATGGAATTACTGAATATATTGAAGCTGATACAGAAGAGGCCAGACTACAATATAACAAGCCCCTTGAAGTAATTGAAGGACCTCTCATGGATGGAATGAATATTGTCGGTGACCTGTTTGGGAGCGGAAAAATGTTTTTACCACAAGTAGTTAAAAGTGCTCGTGTAATGAAAAAAAGTGTCGCTTATTTAACTCCTTTTATCGAACAAGAAAAAACAAATGTTACCAATGCACCTAAAGTATTATTGGCAACTGTAAAAGGAGATGTGCATGATATAGGAAAAAATATTGTCGGGGTAGTATTAGCTTGTAATGGATTTGAGATAATAGACTTAGGAGTAATGGTTCCGGCTAACAAAATTTTAGACGAAGCCATTAAACACAATGTTGATATAATTGGTTTGAGCGGATTAATAACTCCATCTTTAGATGAAATGGTTAATGTTGCTTATGAAATGCAAAAAAGAAATATTAAAATTCCACTTTTAATTGGTGGTGCTACAACAAGCAGAATTCATACAGCCGTTAAGATAGAGCCAAAATATAATATGGGGGTAATACACGTCTTAGACGCTTCAAGGAGTGTAACGACAGCTAATGATTTATTGGGTGTAAATAAAAAAATATTTTTAGAAAAAATAAAAGAAGAATACCATGCTATTCGAGAAGATTTTTTAAATAGAAAATCACATAAAAATTATTTATCCATAGATGATGCAAGAAAAAATAAAATTAAAATCAAATGGGAAGAATATCAGCCAACTACTCCAAAAAAAATGGGGATAAATGTATTAAAAAATATTCCTCTAAAAACGCTTACTGAATATTTAGATTGGAGTCCATTTTTTATTACATGGGAGTTACATGGAAAATATCCTTCTATTTTCAAAGATGAATTAATCGGAAATGAAGCCAAAAAATTATTTGATGATGCTAATGAACTACTGAAAAAAATTATTGATGAAAATTGGTTGACTGCAGAAGGTGTTTTCGGAATTTGGCCTGCAAAACAAATCAATGATGATGAAGTTTTAATTAATAATGAAACTCATTTATATTTTTTAAGACAACAAATTCAAAAAGCATCCGGACAACCCAATTTAAGTTTAGCTGATTTTATTTCTCCGTTAAATAATGATTATATGGGAGCATTTGCTGTTACAATATCGGGAATAGAACCTCACATTAAACGATTTGAAGAACAACATGATGATTATAATAAAATCATGTTACAGTCGCTCTCTGATAGACTTGCCGAAGCTACTGCCGAATGGTTACATGCCGAAGTAAGAAAAAATTATTGGGCTTATGCTACAGATGAAAACTTGAATAATGAAGACCTAATCAAAGAAAGCTATAGAGGTATAAGGCCTGCTCCCGGTTATCCGGCTTGCCCTGATCATACCGAGAAAAGAAAATTATTTGCGTTGTTAAATGCAGAGTCACATATTGGAATTCATTTAACTGACGCCTTAGCTATGTATCCTGCATCTTCAGTTTGTGGTTGGTATATTGCTCATCCCGAAAGTAAATATTTTGGAATAGGAAAAATTACAGAAGACCAGCTCAAAGATTATGCTCAAAGAAAATCGATGAGTATAGATGAAGCTCGACATTGGTTAGGCTCCGTTATGAATTAACTTTTAATTTTATTGCTTCCTTTTTATCTTTTGCTTTCGATTTTAAATTAAGTGCAATAACCATCATAACCGGTACAATTATCAATGTAATGATGGTTGCAAAGCTCAGTCCAAAAATCATAGTCCAAGATAGAGGTCCCCAGAAAGAAACGCTATCGCCGCCCAAAAATATATGTGGGTTTCCTGATTGAAAAAACGATACAAAATCAATGTTTAAACCTAGTGCTAATGGTATTAACCCGAGCATGGTTGCAGTAGCAGTTAATAAAACCGGCGTCATTCTTGTCTTTCCAGCTTCTATCATAGCATCTATAGGTTCAAGCCCTTCATTTAATTTAATATCCGAAAATTCTATTAATAAAATACCATTTCGAACTACTATACCGGCTAATGCCACAATTCCAATACCCGTCATAACAATTACAAAATCCATTTTAAAAATACCTATTCCTAAGAGAACACCAATCACACTCAACACAATTTCACTCATAATAATTAATGTTCTTGAAATAGAATTAAATTGAATCATCAAAAGTAAAAATATTAATCCTATTGAAGTAAGCAATGCACCTCCCAAGAAAGCTCCTGTTTCTTTTTGGTCTTCTTGTTCACCACCCATTTTTACATGGATTTCATTAGGTAGATTATATTGATCAATTTCCCGTTGAACGGTCGCTACTACTTCATTGGGATTATATGCACTCAATACGTTTGATGAAAGTGTTATAATTCTCTTTTCATCTTTTCGTTTGATACCACCATAAGTATTGCCATAACGAATAGTAGCAAAACTACTAATAGGAACTTGTCTTACAGCACCTTGCATGGACATATCGCGATAAGTCATTGTTAAATTTCTAACCAAATCAATATTATTTCTCTGGTCTTCATTTAATCTTAATGTAATAGGATAATCGTCTTTCGCATCTTTGAATCTTGAAATTTCGGAGCCGAATACAGCCGTTCTCAGGTCGCCTGTAATCCAGCCTGTGCTGAGCCCTTCTCGTGCTAAACGATCTCTGTTTATATCAAAAATTATTTCGGGTTTATTTGCTTGGAAATCACTTTTGAGTTCTTCAACACCTGCTATTTGTTTGTCGTCTAAATAACGTTTTAATTTTTTAGATGTTGATATAAGGGTATCTAAATTATCACCTGTTATTTCAATCACAATTGGTTTAGGAGTTGGAGGACCTGATTGTTCTTGTTCTACAACAATTTGAGCACCCGGTACTCCTTTTACACTTTCTCTTACTTCATTGAGCATGTCTTGAGTTGAAGCTCCATGCCTTTCAGAAAATTTTACGAAAGCTACTGTTATTTTTCCTCTATTTGGATAGTCTCCAATCTCGCCGGCTTGAGTATTTGTTGCGCCCACTTTTACATTTGAAATAACTGATTTTACTAAACTACTCCTTTTGCCGGTTTTGGGGTCTTGAATGGCTTTTTCTACTTTGTTTTCTAATTCTTTTAAAACAGAATTTGTTTTTGTTTGGTCTGTACCTTCGGGCATTGTTAGATAAACATAGGCAAAGTTTGGTTCAGACTTAGGAAAGAATAATACCTTGGGGGATCTAACGATAATTAATCCAACTGATGCTATTAAAAGCAAAATAACCCCCATCATAGTTTGCCAACGATGATGCAAAGCCCAAGTAAGTTTTCGAACATACCAATTTTGTATTTTAGGCCATACCTTATGTTGAAATTGATAAATAAGTTTAACAAAAACATATTTATTTATAAGAGTCAAAACCCAAATGAATAAAGTTAAATTACCCATTCCATGTGAACCAAAAATATGAAATAATATTCCGAGAAGAATAAAAGCTATACTCATTATAGTATTTGACTTTGTCCATTTAATCTTTGTTTTACCATCATATTCTTCTTTTTCCATAAAATCAACTGCAAAAACAGGGTTGATAATATAAGCAACCAATAGAGATGCAAGAAGGGTGATGATAAGTGTTATAGGTAAATAAAACATGAACTTACCAATAATTCCTTTCCAAAATGCAAGCGGAATAAAAGGCATTAAGGTTGTGATTGTTCCGGTAAGAACCGGTAGGAAGACTTCACCCGTTGCTTTTTTAACCGACTCATAAATTGTGAGTCCTTCGTGATGAAATATCCGATGTGCATTTTCAATAACGACGATGGCATCATCTACAACTATACCCAATGCCAACAAGAATGAAAACAAAACTATCATGTTCATTGTGAAGCCTAAAGCCGGAAGGACTATAAAAGCTATAGCACAAGAAAGGGGTACCGACATAGCAACAAATAGAGCATTGGTCGTACCCATAAAGAAAAGAAGAATAAATGTTACTAATACAAATCCTATAATGATTGTATTGATAAGGTCATGAACTGTAGTGCGGGTTGCATCACTTTGATCGCCGGTTAAAACGACATTCAAGTCTTTTGGTAAATCTTTTGCTTTAGTATCTTTTACTAAAGCCTCGATTTTATCACTTGCTTCAATTAAATTTTGTCCGGCTCTTTTAATAACATTAAGAGTAATTACATTTTTTCCATCTAATCTTGCAAAGCTTTCTTGTTCTTTATATGTATCTTTTACTTCTGCAATATCTTTCAAATAAATACTGGCTCCATAAGGATTTTTTATTACGATATTTTTAATATCATCTACATTTTTAAAAACTTTTTTGATACTTAAAATTCGTTGTTCTCCATTGATTTTAATTAAGCCCGGAGTAGCTTCAATATTTTCTGCACCCACGGCATTTTGGATATCTCTAAAAGAAAGTTGCACAGAAGTCATTCTAATTAAATCTACATTGATTTGTATTTCTCTTTCGAGTGTGCCTACTTTATCAACTCTTTTTATTTCTTTAAGTGCTTCGATTTTATCTTTTAAAATATCCGCATAATCTTCTATTTTTTTTAAGTCATAATTACCATAAATATTTACATTCATTATAGGTATATCCGAAACGTCCACTTCTATAATTTGTGGTTCATTTGGTAGGTTTTGTGGCAAGTCTTTTCTGGCTTTTGAAACAGCATCTTCTACTTCTCTTTTTGCTTTATCCATTTGTACGTCAGCTTTAAATTCAGCTTCTACGATTGAAAAGTCTTGAAAAGAATTACTGGTAACTTTTTTGATTCCGGTAATATTTTTTATTTCTTTTTCTAAATGTTTACTTACCAAGTTTTCCATATTTTCAGGGCTGGTTCCCGGGTAGATAGTTTGTACATATATTTTGGGGATTTTAATTTCCGGAAATTTTTCTTTCGGTAAATTATTGTACATCATAACCCCCATTAAGCAAAGCAAAACGGAAAGAACATATACTGTTCTTCTGTTATTAATAAACCATTTTGATGGATTAATATTCATTTTATTTTAAAATTTCTTTATAAGTAAAGTTTTTTATTG
Organism: Chitinophagaceae bacterium; assembly: GCA_039811265.1. Lineage (GTDB taxonomy): Bacteria > Bacteroidota > Bacteroidia > Chitinophagales > Chitinophagaceae > OLB11. Next base: position 13,317 of record JBDHYI010000018.1, read on the forward strand.
AGGTAGATTTGTATAAGTTACCGGATCATTATTATTAAGTTGATCATAACCTACTGTTATTATTTTATCACCAAGTGTTAGTCCTGAAAGTATTTCAACATTTCCCATGTATGTATTTCCAAGTGTTACCGGAGTAAGAATTGCTTTATTGTTTTCATCTACTTTAAAAGCAAAATCTCCTTTATCGGTTTTTTGTATAACTGCAATTGGTAAGACAAAAGCGCGATTATTTTCATAGGTTGCAATTTTCACTTGTGCAGTCATGTTTGGCTGAAATCGAGGATTAGGAGATAATGGAATATAAGTTGCAAAAGTTCTGGTTACGGGATCAATTGTTCTTTCTGCATAATTTATTTTAGTAATTAAAGTATCTCTTATATCAGGAAAGATAAGCATCACATTGCTTCCGGTATGGATGATGCCGGCATAGTTTTCAGCAATGTTTGCTTTAATTTTTAGTTTGTTTGTATTGACTATTCTAATAATGGGTGGTTTTACGGGATTAGCAAAGCTTTGTCCGATAGTAGCATCTACTGCATCCACGACACCGCTTATTGGAGAGTATACATTAAAAGATTGTTTTTGAGAAAGGGTGGTTTGTTTTTGTTTTAATAAACTTTCATATTGGTTTTTGGCGCTTAATAATTGGACTTCTGTTCCTATTTCTTGTTCCCAAAGTCTTTTTTGTTTTTCATATAATGTTTTGGCAAAGCTTATTTGCTGGTCGAGTTGTGCAACACCTTTGTCAATAGTTTCACTTCGTAAAGTAGCTACCACTTGTCCTTTTGAAACATATTGTCCGGGTTTCACTAAGATAGATTGTATGATTCCGGGGGTTTCGGGTATGGCATTGACTACTTCATCAATATCTACTTTTCCTTGCACATCAATATAGTTTTTAAAGACAGAAGGTGTCATGCTGATAACCTCAACAGGAGTGACTCTTACGCTATCTTTTTTGCCTTGGCTTGCTTCTAATTTTGCAATTTTTTCTTGAATTTCTTTTTGTTGTTTTTTTAGAGAGGCTAATTCTGTTTCGGGATTTTTAGATTGAGAGCCTCCACATGCTGCTAAGAGTGCAGAAAAAATGGTTATGGATATTGTTGATTTTAGAATGTTCATATATAAAAATGTATATTTTATTTTCTTGAAATTATTTTAAAAGTCCTAAAGATTTTTGGTAATCAATTTTTGCAATGATTGCTTCAAAAAGGGAGTTGTAGTAGTTGGTTTGTGCTTCTTTTAAAGCTGTTTCAGCTTGAAGGATTTCGATATTTGTTCCTAATCCTTCTTTATATTTTTTTTGTGCTATATTCATTACTTTTTGAGCAAGACTAATATTTTTTTCTTGGTTGTCTAAAGACATCAAACTATTGAGTAATTGCGTTCTGGCATTATTGCTTTCAAGTTGAACTGCTTGCTTAAAAGCATCTATATCATTTTCGTTTTTTTGAATATTGAGTTTGGCTTGTTGTAGTTTGGCTTTTCGAGAACCACCATCATAAAGCGGCATACTTGCATTAAGTACTAATGCTCCTGTTGGGAAATAAGGTAGTGTAAAAAGTTCTGAGAAAGCTTTCGTTTGTGTTGCATAGCTTCCTGATACTGCTGCTACTAATGTTGGTAAATAACCGTATTTATACCTTTTGGCATCGTATCCATTTAACTTTTTGGCCATTTGCAATAAATTCATTTCAATACGATTGTTGTAGTCAATTACTTTATCAAGGTCAAGATTTTTTTTAACTGCTTCTGTATTTAAATCATCTTTTAAAGTAATTTTATTTTCAAGCGACATTCCCATTTGAAACTTAAGCAGAGCGTAACTTAAATCAATTAAATTTCTAATTTTTGTTTTTTCTGTCAGTAAATTATTCTTTTGAACTGTGAGGCGGTCAGCATCTATTCGTTCTGCAAATCCTTCATTAAAAAGTTTGGTTGTCATGGATTCTAATGAAGAAAGGAGATTAATATTTTCATCAAGCAACAACATTCTTTTTTCAGCAATTACACAATTGTAATAGGCTTTTGAAACAGCCACTCTGATTTCTTCTTCTGTTCTTTGTGTATTTAATTTAGCTAATTCTTCTAATGAGTTTCTTGCTTGTAATGCAACAAGAACGCCTGCGTCAAATAAGATTTGGGATACTTGTATGCCTGCCGATAAATTTAATGGAAGTCCGAACTTAATTTCAGTATATTTTTGTTTGGGTTTATTTATATAATTCATATAAGCCGGAGTATCAATTTTAAAAAAAGATAACATTGAGCTAAAATCAAATGCATCAGCAGACGAACGTTGCTTGGGTGTGATAAAAAGATATTGAAATTGTCCTGTTGCTTTTGCTTGTGGCAGGGCTATACCTAATACTTCTTTGTTTTTTTCAATTGTAATTTGTTCATCAATTTTAGATGATTTTATTTTGGGTTGATTAATTAAAGCATAGTCAATACATTCTTTTAAACTGAGTGTACTTTGAGAATATATTTGATTAGTGATAATTGCAATTAAGAATAAAAGAAATAGTTTCTTTTTCATTAGTATTATTTATTTTTTTCTAAATGTTTTTTGATAATATTATATCCTTTAGGAGTTGCTATTCCGTATAGATATATGGCTAATAATTGATAGGTTACATTTAAATTATTAAATGTGTGATTGGGGAATAAATCATTTTGAAATGTATATAAAGATGATTCCATTCTAAAACGCGCTACAATTTCAATATCTAAATCTTCTCTGTAATATCCTTCTTGAATACCTTTTATTAAATTCCCTTTGATATAATTGAGCATGACTTTTTCTTTATAGTCATTTATCAATTTGAGTGCTTTGGGATAATACCGTTGTAAATCTTGATAGCAAATCATATTCATTCCTCTTATTAAATCTTCAATCAAATACATTAAATGAATAATTTGTAAAATCGCATTATCAGCATTTTTTTTGGATTCATTCATTTTTTTATAGAAATTATCCAGCATAAATTTAACTTACTCTAAAACGATTTCATCTTTATTTTCGAAATGCTCATAGAGTGTTTTTTTTGAAATGCCCATTGCTCTCGCTAAATCATCAACTGTAATGCTTTTAAAACCAAATTTTTTATAAAGTTCAAAAGCTGTTTCTACATATTGTTGTTTTGTTGAATTCACCTTGCAAAACTAAATAAACTTTTTAAATTTAAAAAGTTTATTTAGTATATTTGTTTTAAAAAATTAATTTCAGTATATGTCATTAAATAAAAAAGCCCCGTAATGGGGCTTTTTTATTTAGAAGAATTTACTTCGATTATCTATAATTTTTGCATTTCGTTTCAGTATAAATGGAATCATTTGAGATGCTTGTTGAGTAAGTTGCATTCCAAATTGTTGTTGAATCATCATAGTAGTTGTTGCATCCGGTTCTGTACCATCGGTAATATTTCTAACTTTTATAAAAAATGTTCCTTGTTCGCCTTCTATTCCATCTGATACTTTATTTAATAAATCTTTATTGAAAGAGGCCCCAATTACACGTGGTTCATAAGATAATTCGGCCCCTCCTTGAAAATAGGTCATTGAGTCAACTTTCAATACTTGTGTTTGAGTTTGTGCTGCTATATCTTCAAGAGATTTTCCTTTATATTTTTCTGATATGAGTTGTGTTTTCTTTTCTTTTTTAATTATGTTTTCTAATTGGGGTTTTATACTGCTAATTTCAGGTAAGCTTCCTTTAGTTTGTTTAGATACTAAGTTTGCAACGATACATTTATCTTCATAATTGAATACTTGTGAAACTGCTCCTATTTTTGCATCATGAGCCCAACGAACCATATCTCTTACATTTCCCAAACCGGCAATTAAACTTTGTGTATTGCTAATACGTTCTGCTATTCTTTTATCTTTTCCTAATTTTTTTGATGATTCTTCAAATGATTTTGTGTCTTTAGCTTGATTTGCAAATTCTTGTGCTTTATTATATGCTTCTTGTGCTGTTTCTTGACCGGCTTGTAGTGCTTTGCTGATAACAGCTAATTTAACAGATGGTTGAAAATCTTTTTGTTCGGTTATTTTAATAATATGCCATCCATAATTTGTTTTAATTGCTTTTATATCTCCTACTTTTCCAAAAAAGCATGCATCACTAAATTCTTTACTGATAGCGCCTTGAGGTATGTATCCTAAATCACCCCCTTTTTTACCACTATTTTGGTCATCTGATCTTTGTGCTGCTAATTGTTCAAAATTCATACCTGATTTCAGTGCTAATTCTAAACTATCACAAGTTGCTTTAGCTTCGTTTTCGTTGCGTTGCTCGGTAATTGCTATTAAAATATGTGATACTTTAACACTATCGGGCATCGTTTTTTTATCTAAAATTTTTACCAATTCATAAGAACCTTTATTATAGAATGGTCCTATAACGTTTCCTACTCCTGCAGCAATTATTTCTGACGGATTAGGAGCCGGTAATGTTTTTTCATTATAATAAATATCTTTCATGGATTCTTCTGAATAATTAGCTACAAATTCATCATTTTCTGTTGTATTTATAAATGAATTTTTTAGAGTATCTAATACTCCTAAGCTTAAAGCTGTATCGGCTGATGATGGAATGATATTAAAAATGACATAATCAATATTAGCAAGGTCTTCGGTTGATTTGAAGAGTCTTTCCCTTTTTTTCATATAGTTAGTAATATCTTCATCTGTTACTTTAACATCATTATCATTGATTGATGTATAGGGCACTTGAACATAGTCGATTGAAGAGGTTTCGCTATTTTCTTTAGCAATTCGTTTTGCTATATAAGTGGGGATATAGATTCCTTTTTCAATAAGGTTATTATATTTTTCAATTTTTCTTGCTTGTATAATTGCATCTTCAAATTCTTTCCATTTTCTTCTTTCAACTCCTGTTTTATCTTGACTTAAAGATTTAATATATTCATTTACTTTACTTGGATCAAAAATTCCTGTGTTAGGGTCTGTAAAACTTTGTTTTACCATTTGGTCTGCATAAGTACCCGTAAGCATATCTTGTAATTCTTTATCTGTAAAGCTTAAACCTAATTTTTCATATTCTTGATCTATAATAACATCATTTACTATATCATTCCAAGCTTGCTCAAACGCTTGGTTTCTTTGTTCTTCCGATAATGAATTGTCTTCACTTCTCGCTTTTAAATTATCTTCATATTTATTTCTTAATTCTTCAAATTGTTTATATTCGATACGTTTACCATTTACATCCGCTAATTTTGTTTGATCGCCTTTGAAAATATTAATAATATTACTTTGCATCGCATCCATTACAAGAAAACCTATAAGTGCTATTACAAGAGCCCCTATTACGATTCCAATATACTTCGTTCTTATAGTTTGAATTACTGACATATTATTCACAATTTTTTAAAAGACTGCAAAAATATAGGTTTTCACTTAGTAAATCAAAGTTTTTTTGTATGTTTTTTTGTATGTTTTTTTTGGTTTTAAAATATTTAAAATATTTCATGATTTTTTTATGTGGATATTATTGTGAATTTTTAATTGGTTTTACACTTTAAGTTTTTTTATAACTTTAAAATGTGAATTATATAATAATTATTAATATCTATTAACAGTTATGCTAACAGTTCACATTTACATTTTTTATACAAATTACTTTTTTCACTATTATTTTTCTTTCATTAATAAAAATCAACTTTTATAACTTAAAAGCATATCCTTCAATCATTTATACTTCTTTTTTATTTAAATATAAATGTTAATAAAAAATATTATATGTGTATTAACTATTAATAAGTAAAAAAGAATGAAATTTGCAATATGAATAAGTTTTTTTTATTAACGAATTCACACACATAACAACAACAAGATTTTTATTTTTAAAAAATTTATTATTTATTATTATGAAAGAAACTGTTGAAAATATAAAAAATGTTGGATTTTTAGATTTGGAAGTTTCGCCTACTTTAGATTTATTTGAAGAAATAGAAAGATTGAAAAAAGAAAAAAATGCAATTCTTTTAGCTCATTATTATCAAGAACCAGATATTCAGGATGTTGCAGATTATATAGGAGATAGTTTGGGTTTAGCTCGTATGGCGCAAGATACCGATGCTGAAATGATCGTTTTTGCAGGAGTGCATTTTATGGCTGAAACTGCAAAAATTTTAAATCCTAATAAAAAAGTTGTTTTACCAGACTTAAATGCAGGTTGTTCACTAAGCGATAGTTGTCCACCACACTTATTTAAAAAATTCAGAGAAGAACATCCTGATCATCTTGTTATATCCTATATTAATTGTAGTGCCGGTATAAAAGCATTGAGTGATATTATTTGTACATCCAGCAATGCAAAAGCTATTGTAGAAAGTTTACCAAAAGAACAAAAAATTATTTTTGCTCCTGATAGAAATTTAGGTTCATATATAAACAAACAATCTGGAAGAGATATGTTATTGTGGAATGGTTCCTGTATGGTACATGAAATATTTAGTTTAGAAAAAATTACTAAATTAAAAACTCGACATCCTAATGCTTTATTTATTGCACATCCAGAATGTGAAGAAGCCGTATTAGAAGTGGCTGACTTTGTAGGAAGTACATCACAATTAATAAATTTTGTTAATACTAACTCCAATCAAGAATTTATAGTAGGAACCGAAAACGGTATATTACATAAAATGATGAAAGAGGCACCGGATAAAACGTTAATACCAGCACCACCGGATAATAGTTGTGCATGTAATGAATGCCCTCACATGAAATTAAATACACTTGAAAAATTGTATTTATGTATGAAATATGAATTACCTGAAATTTTAATAGATGAGGAATTACGAATTGCAGCTAAAAAACCTATTGACAGAATGTTGGAATTAAGTAAAGAGCTTGGAATTAAATAATTAATATAGTATCTATATTAATGGTTTTTTTATAATTTTGCTCATTACTTATATTTCATGAAAAAACTTATTTCACTTTTAATTCTTTTATCATCTTATTCATTATTTGCACAACAAGGACATTTATCAGGAGATTTAATGATGAATGTTAATTTTTTTCAACGCGATACCAATATCAAAGCTTCAGGAAATCAATTATATGATAATTTATTAAGTGGTGGTGAAGGTTGGTTGGGACTTCAATATTCTATAAATGGTTTCAATGCAGCCATAAGGTTTGATGCATTTCATAATTCGAATTTAAAAGAACCATCAAGTGCTTTATCTGCAGCAGGTATAGGAATGTTTAGTTTAAGTAAAGAGTTTCAAAATTTAACAATTACTGCCGGTCATATTTATGATCAAATTGGTAGTGGAATTATTTTCAGAGCTTATGAAGATAGAGGATTATTGATTGATAATGCTTTGTTTGGTTTGCATTTAAAATATAAACCAACTAATAACTTTACTATAAAAGGTTTTACCGGTCAAACGAAAAATATGTTTGATCGTTATAAGCCTATATTAAAAGGAATTGCGGCTGAAGGAGATGTTGATTTAGGATCTAATGCTCATATTACACCCGGGGTAGGTCTTGTAAATAGAACTATGGATCAAAATAGCATGGATTTAATTATTGCTACAATAAATACATATCCTGTAAATAAAAGATTTGTACCAAAGTATAATTCAAATGCCGTATCTGTTTATAATACATTAAACGCCGGAGATTTTACATGGTATATAGAAGGTGCTTTAAAATCAACTGAAGCTGTTGCAACCGATTCAGGATTAAATAATTTTAATGGAAGTACCATTTTTTCAACATTAGGTTATTCTAAATCTAAATTTGGTATAAATGCTACTTTTAGAAGAACGGAAAATTTTATGATGAGAACATCTCCGAATGAAATTTTATTACAAGGTATTTATAATTGGCAACCCATTATTGCTCAAATAAGACCTCAGCGATTAATAGCTCGATACACACCACCATCACAAGATTTATCTGAAATTGGAGGTTTATTAAATGCTTATATTACACCAAACGAAAACTTAACATTCAACTTATCTTACACACATATCAATAATTTAGCATCAGCACCTTTATTTAGAGAAGTTTTTGCAGAAGCAGAAATAAGAAGCGTAAAAAACTTTATTTTCCATTTAGGAACGCAATATTTGATTTATAATCAATCATTGTATCAACAAAAAAATAAATTATTATATCCAAATATCAATGCAATTACTCCTTTTGTCGAAATAGTTTATAAAATATCAGAAAATAAATCTATCAGAACAGAACTTCAGTATATGAATACGAAAGAAGATTATGGATCATGGATGTTTGCTCTTTTAGAATTTAGCATAGCGTCAAAATGGAGTTTTGCTGTATCAGATATGTATAATGTTGCGCCAAACTATACACATGTAAATAAAGCACAACACTATCCGAATATATTTATTGCACATACAAGAGGAGCCCATAGATTTACCCTACAATATGTTAAACAAGTGGAAGGAATAAATTGTACAGGCGGTGTTTGTCGTTATGAGCCTGCATTTAGCGGTGCTAAACTGGGCATAATCAGTACTTTTTAAAATAATAATATTAATTTTATCATTAAAATATAAAAAATGAAAAAACGTTTTATATATACAATTTCTTCAATTGTTTTATTATTGGGAGCTTGTAAAGAGCAAACTCCTAAGGGTTTAGTATTAAATCCATTAATATCAAAAGACACTACTTATGTAACAAATAATATAGAGCAAGCTCAAACCAAAAAAGTTTTAATAGAAGAATTGACAGGTGTGCGATGTCCAAACTGCCCTCAAGGGACTACCATGTTGAAATCTTTTGTTCAACAATATCCAGATAGAATAATTGTCGCAGCTATACACTCCGGTTTTTTAACTGAACCACTTAATAATTCAAAATATGATTTTAGAAACGAAGATGCAGATGCTTTAAGGCTTTCTTTTCCTGATGGAGATCCACCGAAACCAAGTGCAACTTTTGATAGAACCAAAATAGTAGGTGGTGTCAATGACGGAAAATATTTTGTAATAAAAGGAGGTGGTTCTGATTGGCAAAATGCACTGACTCCATTACTTAGTAAACAAACTCCGGTTAATATACATCTCAATTCTTCTTATGATGTAACTGAAAATAAAGTGAGTGTTGGAGTAAAAATTCATTTTACAGAAAATGTAAATGATAAATTAGCACTGACACTTTATATATTAGAAAGCGGAAAGATAGATGCACAAGATAGTTCATCTTATGAAATACCGAATTATGAATTTGAACATGTACTAGTTAAATCCATAACTGCACCGGCAGGAGAGCCAATACTTGATACTTTAAATTCAATTGAAAAAGGAAGAGTGTTAGAAAAATATTTATCTTTTAAACCGAATATAAGTGGCCCTAATGCCTGGAATATTGATAAATGTATGATAGTTGCTATAGTACATAAAACAGGAGCAAGTCGAGAAGTTTTACATGCTGAAGAAATTCTATTAAAATAATTTTTTTAAATAGCTTTATATACTATTCATATTTTTGATTAATGAAATATTTTTCAATCTTTTCTTTTATCACTCTTTTCAGCATTTTAATAAATTCTTGCTCAGATGAAGTAAATCAAAATGTAAAGAATTCTCAATCTGAAAAAGATACTGAATCAGTTATTTCAATTCCAGATTTTAATGCTGATAGTGCTTATCAACATATTGTAACACAACTATCATTTGGTCCACGTGTTCCCGGAACAAATGCCCAAAATAAATGTGCTGCATGGTTAGAAACTACTCTTAAAAAATATGCCGATACAGTATATGTTCAAAAGGCACAAGTGAAACAAATCGTTTCTAATAAAATATATCCGGCAATAAATATTATAGCATCATTTAACCCATCTAATACAAATCGAGTTTTATTATTGGCTCACTGGGATAGCCGTCCATGGGCTGACCAAGATACAAAAGATCAAAATAAACCAATAATGGCAGCAGATGATGGAGCTAGCGGAGTAGCTGTTTTATTGGAAATTGCTTCTAAATTAAAATCTAAAAATCTTAATATAGGCGTTGATATTTTACTTGTAGATGCCGAAGATGTAGGTAAAACCGAATGGACAGAAGAAAGTTATTGTTTAGGAACTCAATATTGGGCTAAAAACCCTCATATTTCTGCTTATCGTGCCAAGTTTGGAATTTGTTTGGATATGGTTGGGGCTAAAGGTGCGCAGTTCCCTTTAGAAGGTTTTTCAATGCAATATGCCCCTGATATTCAACAAAGAGTATGGAATATTGGAAATAAATTGGGTTATTCTGCTTATTTTAGTTATAATAAAGCAGGTTTTATAACCGACGATCATGTAGTTATTAATGAATTAACCAAAATACCCTGTATAGACATTATTAATTTAAAACCGAATGGGTCTTTTGGTGATTATTGGCATACTCATAATGATGATATTAATATAATAGATAAAAATACTTTAAAAGCAGTTGGACAAACTGTTTTATATGTATTATATGATACATATTAAATCTAAATTACACATTCATTTTTTTTAACTAGGTTAAAAATTTGTATATTGATATAGAGTTATTTATATTTGGAATTTTAGTTTTGTATAAATGAAAGTATCGAAGCATTTAATAAAATTATTATTTCTTTTATCATTTCTTTTTCATCTTAAACATTCGTTAGCCCAATTAAACGCAATTGATAGTTTGATTTTTAATCAGGTTTTTTCAAGTACAAAATATGTAAATGATTCTGTTTATATAGGAAAATGGTATTTATATGATTCCATTCAAAGTGTATCAGATTTTGATAATCAAAAAGATTCCATTTTTAAATATTCGTTAAGTGATTTTTATAAAATAGATTCAATGAATGTTAGTTCTCAATTTCAATTTGATACATTGATTAATCCAACCTTTAATTCTTACCCTTTTGTTTATAAACAAAAAGACCCTTTAGTATATTTTGATTTTAATCTTAATGAGAAAAACTCCAGAACCTATTCTTTGTTTTATCCAAAAGACACCAATCAATTATCCAAAACAGCATTTTTAGTTATAGCCGGAAATGGTGAAAATTCAACAAGTAAAATTGCACAAGGAATTGATTATTACAATAATTTATGTTATGTAGCAAATAATATAAAAACATTCGGAGATGTTTTTATTTTTATGAAACCGGATGAAGATGCCAGAGCAATTTATTGGAATAATAAAAAAGCAGATAATCAACAACTTGTAGATCAATTAGATAGCTTAGACAGACCTTATGGCTTAAATTATTTAATAGAAATAATTGCTACAATTAAAACTTTACAAAATCAATATTGTAAAGTAATGGTTTTAGGAATATCTGAAGGTGGTTATGCTTCCTTAATTGCATCTTTAATAACTAAGCCCGATGCAAGTCTGGTTAGTGCAGGATATTCTGTGAAGTTTGACAATTCACCTATTTCATTACCTATTTTGTATAATCGTTTTGATAGTATTGTTTATTTATATAGTAAGGACAGTATTAAAAATCTTATTCAAAATAGTTTCACAAAATATGTATTTACTTATGGCGATTTAGATGCAGTAAATTTAATGCAAGCAGAACATGATTTTAATTATACGGAATCATATTTTAATGACACCATTCATTGTTCATTTTTTTATGATTATATGTATCATAATTTTCCAAGTTGTAATGCAATAAATCAATTTCTTATTCCAAAAATAAGTGAAACAAAGCTTACATTCAACAATATTGCTCCCTCCCGAATTGATACTTTATTTGCTTTAGTCAGCAACTGCAGCGACTCTTGTTATAACTTTGACTTATACTTAAACGGAAGTTTATACGAATCTTATTTAAATATTTGCGGAGATACTGTTCTAACACTGATTGATAGTGGATTATATTCAATTAAAAATAATATTATTGACAATAGCATTCCGCCTATTTGTGATGATACTATTTTATGGGAACCTATTTCATATCCTGCATATACATCTAATATCGAATTTTCTAATTGGATAACGTTTAATAATCCGGTTTATTCAAATTTATATATTAATAATAAGATAAATAAGCCGGCAGAAATAACTATTTTAGATATGTATGGTAGATTAATTTTCAATAAAAATCTTTCCAAGCATCAGGAAATTATTGATATGAATATGTATCCTTCGGGTATATATTTTATAAAATTTTCTTTTGAAGGTCGTTCTTTTGTTGCAAAAGTTTTGAAATCATAATTAAATATTTATAAAATAGGATGCCTTTTAAATTCTACACTTCTATCAAAAAGATAACGATAGGTACTTAATCTTCTAACTTCATGAGCTTCTAAATTTTTTGCAAGATTTATCATTTTGGGGTTAAAATCACCTATCCATTGCATTTCATATTTATCATACAACCTATTAGGCTGTACCACTTTACCACATTCAACAATCATATAAGCATCAGTTCCTTTACCCTGCCATTCAGGAACGATACCATAAACAATACCGACAAAACGTTTACAAGCACCGGTTAATTTTAAATATAGAAATTGTAATTTTTGAAAAAGACCGAATTTCCCATTGAAATGTTTGAAATATTGATTTAAATCCGGAATATTAATCCACATTCCTATAGGTTCATTTTTATAATATACAAACCAAGCAATTTTTTCATCAATTACCGGTTTCATACTTGCAAAAATAAGTTTGGCTTGCTTTAATTCAATTGTCTTCCCTCCCCCATGTTTAGCCCAAGCTTTATTATAAATAATATGAAAATCCTCAGCAAAGGCATCTAATTCACTTTTTTTTACATGTTTTATACTAAAATCCGGGTGTTTACTATAATAATCATGCCATTTTAGCATTTTTTCACTAAGTGGTGTACTCACATCCATTCCATAGCATAATTGATTAAAATATACTTGAAACCCATAACTTTCAAAAAGTTCTTGGTAATAAGGCGGATTATAATTCATACAATATAAAGGTTCTTCAAAACCTTTTACTAATAACCCCCACCATCTGTCACGTTCCCCAAAATTAATAGGGCCATCCATCGCTTCCATGCCCTGCACTATCAACCAATCTTTTGCTTTATCAAATAGAAAATGAGCGGCTTGCTTATCGTTGATACATTCAAAAAAACCGATACCACCGGTAGCTTGTTCTTGTTTATATTTTTTATTTATAAAAACAGCGATTCTACCTATATATTTCCCATTATCTTCTAAAAGCCAACGTTCACAATTCCCGTGTCTGAAAAACTTATTTTTATTTTTATCAAAAACCTCTTTAATATCTTTATCAAGCGGTCTAATATAATTAGCATCGTTTTTATAAATCAATTGAACGGGCAATTCAATAAAGGATTTTTCTAAATTTTCATTATCAACGACGATGATTTTCATAATTTACAAAGATAAAATATTATTCAAGTTTAACGAAATCATAATTTAAGCTAAGGAGAAAAATAATTTATATTTGCAAATCTTTTTTATAATTTAAGTATTTAAAAATATATGTTTCCTTTATATGATGTAATTGTTGTAGGAGCCGGCCATGCAGGATGTGAAGCAGCAGCGGCAGCAGCCAATTTGGGTTCAAAAACACTCTTAATTACAATGAATATGCAAACAATAGCCCAAATGAGTTGTAATCCTGCCATGGGAGGTATAGCAAAGGGACAAATTGTGAAAGAAATAGATGCTTTGGGTGGATATTCCGGTATTGTATCTGATAAGAGTATGATACAATTTAGGATGTTGAATAAGTCAAAGGGACCTGCAATGTGGAGTCCTCGCACTCAAAATGATAGAATGTTATTTTCAAGCTTATGGAGACAAAATCTCGAACAAACAAATAATCTTGATTTTTGGCAAGATTCAGTTATTGGAGTAATTGTTTCACGTGGAACAATCAAAGGAGTAAAAACACTATTAGGAAAAGAAATTTATTCTAAAACGGTCATTCTTACCAATGGGACATTCTTAAATGGGATAATACATGTCGGTGAAAAACAATTTGGTGGAGGTAGAATGGGGGAAAATAAATCAACAGGTATTACTGAAGACCTTATAGAATTAGGCTTTGAATCAGACCGTTTAAAAACAGGAACTCCACCCCGAATTGATGGTAGAAGCATTGATTATTCAAAAGTAGAAATTCAGGAAGGAGACGATGACGTTAGAGGATTTTCTTATGATAAATCACATTTGGCTTTTAATGATAAAAAATCTCAAAGATGTTGTTGGATAACTTATACCAATGATAAGGTACATGAAATGCTTAAAACAGGGTTTGATAAATCGCCCATGTTTCAAGGACGTATAGAAGGAACCGGTCCAAGATATTGTCCAAGTATTGAAGATAAAATAAACCGTTTTGCCGATAGAGACCGCCATCAAATTTTTATCGAACCCGAAGGCTGGAATACAGTTGAAATATACTTAAATGGATTTTCGACCTCCTTACCGGAAGATGTTCAATATAAAGCTTTGCAGCTAATTCCAGGGCTTGAAAATGCAAAAATGTTCAGACCGGGTTATGCCATTGAGTATGATTATTTTCCACCTACTCAGCTAAAATATACTTTAGAAACCAAATTAATTTCCAATTTATATTTTGCCGGTCAAATAAATGGAACTACAGGATATGAAGAAGCGGCTTGTCAAGGCTTAATAGCAGGGATTAATGCTCATTTAAAAATTAATAATCAAGAGCCGTTTACATTAAGTAGAAGTGAAGCTTATATAGGGGTTTTAATTGATGATTTAATTAATAAAGGCACAGATGAACCCTATCGGATGTTTACCTCAAGAGCTGAATATCGTACTTTGCTCAGACAAGATAATGCAGATATGCGTTTAACGCCACTTAGTTATAAAATCGGATTAGCAGATGAAAAGAGAATGTTTCACGTGGAACAAAAAGCCCGTTTAGTTGAAGATATCAAAAATCAAATGAAAAAAATTTCAATCGAGCCGGATGTGATTAATCCATATTTTGAAATCATTCAATCTTCACCGATTAGTGAAAGAACAAATAGTATAAAAATTCTACTTAGACCGGATGTCCATTTAGATGAAATGAAAAAGTATTCACCGGCAATAGAAAAAATATTAAAAAATATTCCTCACGAAGTGATTGAGCAAGCAGAAATTCAACTCAAATATGAAAGCTATATCGAAAAAGAAAAGGAAATGGTCGAAAAAGCAAATAGCCTTGAGTCTTTAATTATCCCTGATAATTTTGATTATAACCAAGTGAAATCGTTGTCAGCAGAAGGAAGACAAAAGTTTATAAAAATAAAACCTCGTACCCTTGGACAAGCAGGCCGAATTAGTGGTGTGAATCCTACGGATATTCAAATTTTAATGGTTTATATGGGAAGATAAAATATAATTTGCCATCATACAATACCATCTTTTTCATCAGCTTCGCCATAATATTTTACGCCGATTTTAATTTTCTCACGATTATTTTTTTCTCTCCAATGATTTGTATCACGCAATGAATAGGCACAACCACAATACTCTTGCATATAAAAATGCTCTTGTTTACTAATATCCAACATTCTTTGTGAGCCTCCTTTTTTACGCCAATTATAAGTCCAATAGGTAATCCCATCATAATGACTTGCCGCTCGCAAACCACAATCGTTTATTTGATCCATATTTTTCCAACGAGAAATCCCTAATGAACTTGAAATCACATCAAAACCATTTTCAGAGGCATAAAGAGCCGTTTTCTCAAATCGCATATCAAAACACATCGTGCATCGTTTGCCTCTTTCCGGCTCCATTTCCATTCCTTTGGCGCGTGCAAACCAATTATCCATATCATAATCGGCATCTATAAAGGGAATATTGTGTTTTTCGGCAAATCGAATATTTTCATCCTTTCTAATATCGTATTCTTTTTTCGGATGTATATTGGGGTTGTAAAAATAGATGGTAAAATCAATTTCAGAAGCAATAATCGCTTCCATCACTTCTCCCGAACATGGAGCACAACAAGAATGGAGCAATAACCTTTTTCCATTGTTTGGCAAAATCAATTTTTCTCTTTCAATTGACATTTTTCAAAAATACAGGTTTTATTTTAATTCGCAATACTATAAAAAATTAATGGCATTTAAAATAATCAAATGGCTCTAAACAATCTAAACATTTATACATTGATTTACAGGCAGTTGAGCCAAATTCACTAATCAATTCTGTATGTGTGCTGTCACAACGTGGACAAATAACTTCTGTTTTATTTTGGGCATTCAAAAGCCTTGATGGAGGGCTGATTCCATATTCTTTTAATTTTTGTTTTCCTTGACCGCTCATCCAATCTGTAGTCCAAGCGGGTGATAATACTTCTTGTATTTCAACATTTTTAAAACCATTGGATATTAGTTGTACTTTAATCTGATTGGCTATCATATCCATTGCCGGACAGCCACTATATGTGGGTGTAATATCTACTTGTATATCATTTTCTCCTTTAAAAGTAACATCGCGCACTATACCTAAATCTATAATGGTCAATACCGGAATCTCAGGGTCACTGATTTGTTCTAATAATTGATATACAGATTCTTTTGTAGCCATATTAATTGAAAAATTACCAAGTAGCACCCGGGTTAGTCCTTTGCAAATATTGCATTTGAACAAGTATATAACCTAAATGCTCGGTATGAATACCGTTTTTGCCATTTAAGAAAAATGTATTTTTTTCAACATTTAAAGGATAAGAAAGAGTTGCTTCTTGTAAGGCATCAGAAACGGTTTTCTCCCACAATGGTTTTAAATCCGCTACATTTGGAGCTATGCCTTCATCTATCAGTTCTTGTTCAAATACTATATGAAATAGTTCATCGCAATACGGTTTGTATTTATTGATAGCTGCTTGCATTTTTTCTTTACTTTCATCAGTTCCATCTCCTAAACGAGTCAACCAACCACTTGAAAAACGTAAATGATAACCCACTTCTTTTAGTGATTTTTCTGCAATGGCAGCTAATTGTGTATCTTTACTTCCTTTAAGTGTAGTATAAAAATGATATTGAAACGCATCAAAATAAAAACATTTAGCAATTGTTTCTGCAAAATTTCCTTTTGGTTGTTCTACCAAAAGAAAATTATAAAAATCTCGTTCATCTCTTAAATAGGGATAGCTGTCTTCTGTTTTACCATTCCCCTCAATAGATGCAGCATATTGATACAAACTACGTGCAGCACCGATTTCATCTAAAGCTAAATTTGACATGGCAATATCTATTTCTAAATTAGGGGCATGTCCGCACCATTCGCTTAAGCGATGACCATGTATCAATGAATTATCTGCTAAATGCAGCACATATTTTAAAAGAGTTTCTTTCATTTTTTCTTTTATTAAAATTTAAAAAAATTACATGTGTTTTACGCTATCGGGCAAAACATAAAACGTAGGGTGTCTATAAATTTTATCGTTAGCCGGGTCATAAAAAATTTCAGCATCATCGGGGTTGGAAGCGTGTAGATTACTGCTTTCTACCGCCCAAATACTGATTCCCTCTTGACGACGTGTATAAACATCTCTAGCCATTTCAATCGCCATTTTTGCGTCTGCGGCATGCAAACTACCTGCGTGTTTATGGTCTAGTCCTGCTTTACTTCTTATGAAAATTTCCCAAAGTGGCCATGTATTTTTATCCATGATTTTGATTTTTTGTATAGCAAATATAATCTTTTGTTTTGATTTTTTAAAAAAATAATAAAAGGAATAAAAGATTTTATTCCAATATTATCAAGGCTTTCAGCCAATATGGCTTGCTAGAAAGTACCACATTTGAGCCATAATTTCTAATGTATAATCTTTACTTATTGTTGCTTCATAAAGCACGAAGTGCTATACTATACGAACCCTGTACGCTTGTCGTGCAGGGTTTATACACGGGCACTATAAAGCACGAATTGCTATACTATACGAACCCTGTACGTTTGTCGTGCAGGATTTATCATAAATCTTACTCAAAAAAACGCTCGTCAATCTTAATATCTTGATCTATAAGCAAACGTCTGAGTTCATCTATACTTGTTTCTTTTTGATGATGTTCTTTTTGTTTTTTGATGTAGTTTATAATAATATCTTTATCTCTTTCGCAATAGGTTATAGCACAGTAGCCTACCGCCCAAGCCTCAAAATCAGGAAAAGAATCAGCATTTTCTTTTAGCCACTTATTAGTAGCATTTTTTAGTTTTTTCACAAAGACAGAAACAGCAATATCAGCGTGAAGTTGTACAAAGATATGGATATGGTCGGGCATTCCATTGATACGATACAATACTGATTTGTTATTTTTGATGAATCCCCAAATGTAGCGATAGAGTTTGTCTTCTTGCTCTTCAGGAATTGTAGGTTTTCGGTACTTTGTAGCGAAAACAATATGGTATAATAGTTTCGTGTAACTCATAGCTTTGTTTTTTGTTTCGCACTCCGTGCGGTTTATTTTGTGGTTTTAACAACTCCGAGCTAATGCTCAGAGTTAAGCATAGTTTAGTGCTTCGCACTTTTCGTAAAAGTACGGATTTAATAAATCTCTAAAAAGCTATTAGTTTTTTCAACAATTAAAAATTTTTTCTATTATTTTCTTCTACCTAAAATTCAAAATGCGTAACTTGGGTTTAATTTTAAATTTCAATAAATATACTTTTTAAAAAACAAAAAAATGTCATATCCATATCAAATTCATTCATTAGAAAAATATCACGAAACCTATCGAAAAAGTGTTGAAAATCCTGAAGCGTTTTGGTTAGATATTGCTTCCCATTTTCAATGGAAAAAAGCACCCGACAACGAAGTGCTGCAATGGAATTTTAAAGAACCCAAAGTGGAATGGTTTAAAAATGCCCAACTTAATATCACGGAAAACTGTATTGACAGGCACTTAGAGAAGAATGGAGATAAAGTAGCATTCATTTGGGAACCTAATAATCCAAACGAAGCGAGTATTCAAATCACATATAATGAACTGCATCAGCGAGTATCTCAGATGGCTCATGTCTTAAAGAATAATGATGTGAAAAAAGGAGACCGAGTGATTATCTATATGGGAATGGTACCCGAGTTATTGATTGCCGTGTTGGCCTGTGCAAGAATTGGGGCTATACATAGTGTTATTTTTGGAGGATTTAGTGCAAAAAGTATAGTGGATAGAATCAATGATACGCAAGCCTCTATCGTGATTACACAAGATGCCGCTTACCGTGGAAATAAAGAAACTCCTTTGAAAAAAATAATGGACGAAGCTCTCTTGTCTATTGATTTTATCAAAAAATCAATAGTATTAAAACATACCGGAAGCCCCGTCAATATGCAGGTTGGAAGAGATGTGTGGTGGCATGATGAAATAGAAAAAGTCAAATCATTTCCAATTTGTGAAGCTGAAACAATGAACGCCGAAGACCCTCTTTTTATTTTGTACACAAGTGGTAGCACCGGCAAACCAAAAGGAGTTGTGCATACTTGTGCCGGATATATGGTATTTTCAACCTATTCTTTTGTAAATGTATTTCAGTATCAACCCAACGAAATCTTTTTTTGTACTGCTGATATAGGCTGGATTACAGGGCATACCTACACCATTTATGCTCCTCTGTGTGCAGGAGCTACTGTGCTGATGTTTGAAGGAACACCCACCTATCCGAATGCAGGGCGCTTTTGGGATATCGTTGAGAAGCATCGAGTGAATATCCTTTATACAGCACCAACGGCCATTCGGAGTTTGATGAGTTATGGAGATGAATTTTTAAAAGGAAAAGATTTAAGTAGCTTGACGAAATTGGGTTCGGTGGGAGAGCCCATCAATGAAGAGGCATGGTATTGGTTTCATGAAAAAATAGGAAGGAAAAAATGTAGCATTGTAGATACTTGGTGGCAGACAGAAACCGGTGCTTGTATGATATCGAACCTTGCAGGGGTTACACCAGAAAAACCATCTTATGCAACGTTACCCCTACCCGGAATCCAGCCGGTTTTAGTGGATGAAGATGGAAAAATCATTGAAGGAAGTGATGCGGCATCGTTTACATTACCAAATGAAACAATCAAAGGAAATTTATGTATACAATTTCCATGGCCAAGTATTATTCGTACGACATACCGCGACCATGAGCGTTGTCGCTTAACTTATTTTTCTACTTATAAAGATTTATATTTTACAGGCGATGGATGTTTTAGAGATACAGAAGGCAATTATCGAATAACAGGCAGAGTGGATGATGTACTCAATGTGAGTGGACATCGCATAGGCACAGCCGAACTTGAAAATGCAATAGACTCATCTGATATTGTGATTGAAAGTGCAGTAGTGGGTTATCCGCATGATATAAAAGGTCAAGGGATTTATGCCTTTATTATTTTAGCTTCGGAAGCGCTTTCACAAAATAAAGAAGAAATTGAATTAAAGATTTTAAAAAATGTAACGGATTCAATTGGTGCAATTGCCAAACCGGATAAAATTCAATTTGTGAGTGGATTACCGAAAACGAGGAGTGGAAAAATTATGAGAAGAATATTGCGCAAAATTGCAGAAGGGGAAGTGCATCAAATCGGAGATACTCAGTCCGTTCTCAATCCTGAAATTGTGGATGAAATAATAAAAGGAATGAAGTAATTTTATATAGCTTTTGAGAAATGAATTAACGAGGAATCAAAAATCATATTTCATGCTATCTATCTTTATTTCTTTAGGGATTTTATTACACAAAAAAATGAGATGAAAATGAATGTCCCCCAATTATTTGCTTCAGTGCTCTTTTTTGTTAATGATTATAAAATTTTAAAACTTTGATTTATATTTGATTTGGGGAATGAAATATTATGAGTAAACTAATTACAATTCTATTTAAATATAGACGATATTTAATACCTAAACTGTTAAAATTTTTATTTATTTTGCCAGCATTTACGATATCTTTAGGTTTTTCTCAAGAATTTTGTGGCTTTGATTATATTCATTCGCAAATGAAGGAAGATGGAATCTGTATCATTTATGACATATTAGGCAATGAAAAAATACGTATTTATCTATCTAAGAATACACAAAGAGTGAACACATTGCTAAATGGAATGAGGACAGGAGTATATATGTGTAAATTTTTAGTAGATGGAAAGTTTTGTTGGTAAACTATTAATTAAATAAAATTATGAAAAAATATATTTATACTATATTATTATTATTTACAGCTTGTGTAGCATTTTCGCAAACCAATTTTAATAAAAGTTGGTGCGTGGGGACTAATAATGTTTATTGTGTTTATTTTTCCCCATCACCGCAAATAAGCATTTATAATAATAATGATTTTTTGGCGTTTTATGGTGGTAATTCAAATATCTGCGATTCAAATGGCAATGTAATACTCGCCACCGATGGTATGAGCGTATATAATAACACAGGTAAATATTATATAGACAATGGAGCTGTATTAGCATCTCCGCTATTTTATAAGCATGATAATGGTTTTAATAGCTATACTCAATCGTCCATCTTCTTGCCGTTTGAGGATAAAATATATTACCTTATCACCTTAGATGTGAGCGATAGTATGTATTATAATATGTTCTATCCAGCGTTTCCTAATGCAAATGTGAGTCCATTTGACCGCTTATATTATCATAAAATAGATATGAAAGAAAATTGGGGTGCGGGCAGAGTGATAGAAAGGGAGAAAGTAATCATAAAGGGAGATTCTATGCTAAAATCTATGATGACAGCTTGTCGTCATGCCAATGGGAAAGATTGGTGGTTGGTGAAGCAGATGTACGAACGTGGAGGATATTATAAAAGCAAATGTAAAATAGCTACTATTTTGGTAACTAAGGATAGTGTATATCCTCCTATTATTACTAGTTTTCCTGATTTTTTATTCAGCACTTATGATCAAAGTGGTCAGGCTATGTTTAATCAAGATGGGACTAAGTATGCTGCCACCTGCCGAGGAACAGGCAAAGTGTTTTTTGCCGATTTTGATAGATGTACAGGCATATTTAGCAATCCCAAAACGTATAATGTGCCCGAATATAGCAGACATAATCCCATTGATACCACTTTAATGGATCAGCAAACGCAGGGTTTAACGTTTTCGCCTAATGGTCAATTTTTGTATGTGATGAAATACTACAATATAGTTCAACTTGATTTGAACGATAATGATAGTAGCACAGCATGGTATCATGTGGCAGGTTTAGATACTATATGGCAGCAATTTCAGCTATATAATACTTCTTATTTAGGCTATGATAATAAATTATATATTGGATATGTAGGTGGAAGTAGCAACAACATTAGTGTGATTAATAATCCGGATGCTAAAGGGATGAATTGCAATTTCTGCCCTAAATGCTTGATGTTTCCCTTACAGGGTGGTGTAACCACCCCTCCCAATATGCCCAATTATGATTTAGGAGAGAGTGGGCAGCCTTGCTGGCCGCTTGGTAATGAAGAATTAACAATTATGAATGATAAATTGGAAGTATATCCCAATCCTACGAGTAGTAAATTATATATCAAAACAGAGCTACGAGATAAGCGAGAGTTGTATAATGCTATGGGGCAATTTATTTTATCCACCCAAGCAAACGAAATAGATGTGAGCAGGTGCAGCAAAGGGGTTTATTATTTAAAATGTGGTATCTTTATAAAGAAAATAATTATAGACTAATGAGAAAAATCTGTGTCATCATACTAATCTGTTTAATCTGTGGTTCAGACAATTTAAAAGCACGTACCCTTTGGGCAAATGCTGAGCCTGCATTGCAATACGACGACTTGTATATATGCACCGAATGTGGCAATAATAAAACAGATGTATTTGCAGCTATAAAAGAATATGTAAACTCAAATAATAGTGAAGATGTAGAAGAAAGCCCTCAACAAAATTTACTTGGAGAGCTAAACGATATAGTATTATATCCTAATCCTACGAATAACATATTGCATATAAAACATAATTTTGAAAAAGCTACAAACCTAAGACTTGAATTGTATGACATTACAGGCAGGAAAATAGATACATGGCAATGCGTAAATGCGAGCCGGGAATGTACAGTATATATGCAAGATATAGCACCGGGTAACTATGTGTATAAAGTATATATAAATGAGGTGCTGCATAAAGGAGGTAAACTAACCATTATAAAATAAACATCATGTTTAAAATATATAAGTGCTTACTATTATTGCAGTTGTTACAATGTGTATTATCAGCCAATGGTCAAAATAAATTTGGCGCAACATGGGTAACAGGGGTTATAAATTCCTTTGAAGTAAGTGTAGGGGCATTGGGATTTCAATTTAGTAAATATGTAGATACTACCGCTGATACAAGATTTTGTTTTAACAATGGTAGCAATATATGCGATTCCAATGGTCGTTTGCTGTTAATGAGCAATGGATTTAATGTATTAGACAGCAATAAGAACTATGTAGATGGCTTAGACAGTATAGGTGGCAGAGATATTATTCAGTATTATGGATTTAGTGCGTACTCTCAGGCATCGGTATTTTTGCCAATGGACAGCAGTGTGTATTACTTTGTAATGAGCAGTGCAAGCGATAGCGAGTTTTACAGGTGGTTTCAGGGAGGTGTGGGATATGATGCGGTGTTTGACGAGCTGCTGTACTGCAAAATAGATATGAAAGGCAATGGGGGTATGGGTAAGGTGGTAGAGCGTGAGATAAAGATTGTAGAAGGTGGTACATTGAGCAAAGCCCAGATGCAGGCTTGCCGTCATGCCAATGGTAAAGACTGGTGGCTGTTTAAGCATGCAAGGGGGGGGAATAAGGTACTCAAATTTTTGTTTCGTCAGGATAGTGTAATCAATATGGGTATGCAAAGCTTTGCGGAACCTGTATTTAGTAAATATGATGGGGGGGGGCAAAGCATGTTTAGCCAGGATGGTAAAAAGTTTGCTACTACATGCAGGGGTACAAGTAAGATATTTGTAGCCGACTTTGACCGCTGCACGGGCGTGCTGAGTAACCCGCTTGTGTTTGCGATAGATACATTGAGCATGCATAACCCTTACGATACTGCGCAAAAAGATTACTTTACCGAGGGGTTGGCATTTTCGCCTAACGGCAGGTTTGTGTATGTGTATATGTACTCGAACATACAGCAGTTAGACTTGTGGGACAGCAACCCTGCCACACGCTGGGCAGTAGTGGCAGAGTTAGATACTACTGCCGATGCTTTTACAAGCTATTCGGGTATGTATTTAGGACCCGATGATAAATTGTATATAGGAAACTGGGCGGCAGCCAGCAAGCAAATGAGTTATTTTAACAACCCAAACGAAAAGGGCTTGGCGAGTGATTTTTGCCCTCGCTGTTTGCGGTTTCCTAAATTTAATGCCAAAACCCCACCCAATATGCCCAATTATGATTTGGGGGCAGAGCCGTGCTGGCCGCTGGGTAATAATGAAGTGGAAATGAAGAATGAAGAATTGTTAGTATATCCCAATCCTACGAGTGGTAAATTGTATATCAAAACAGCACTACGAGATAAGCGAGAGTTGTATAATGCTATGGGGCAATTTATTTTATCCACCCAAGCAAACGAAATAGATGTGAGCAGGTGCAGCAAAGGGGTTTATTATATACGGTGCAGCGGGCAAGTGAGGAAAGTGGTGATAGAGTGATGAATTAACCCCCAAATTTATTCTACTTTCACTCGTATTCCTTCACTGTGGCTGCTAAACTCAGGGGCATACATACATTGTATCGATGAAATTCCATTAGAAAAATTGCCTTTATTGGTCACAAATAATGGATATTCAAAAACATAAACTCCTTTTTGTAAATAATGAAAAAAGAAATGTGTTGCCAAATCTTTCGTTGATTCATAATACCCAAGTCCTCCTTGATATTGATAATGGCTAATGACGTTCAATGGTTCAAAACAAGCAGCTCGCATATCTTTCAAGTGGACATATTCGTAAGGACGATCTACTCGAAGCTCAATACGGACCTTCACTTTATCTCCAACATGTAATGGAGTGCTATTGTCAATAGGACTTAAAAATTCCCCTTTATCGGAATGATTTATTTTATAAAGTTGTTTATTGAGTTTTAAACCGGTTTCACTGTTATTAATCTTATCAAGTTGTTCGAAGTATTGCCAATATGCGGCACCCCATGTTGTTCCAATAGATTTATCACTTTTAACTTGTACTTCTATATCTCCAAAATCAGGTTTGATTTGTGCAGCATCAAAATTAATTTTTTGATATGCCGTGCCGGCTTCCTTATTTCCTTGCGACATATCAATTACATTTTCTCCTAATTTTATATTTACTTGAGGCTCGGCAGCTAACCAATAAGTGCCATTTAGTAAAAGAGCATAACAAGCGTCTGCTGTGGCCTTGGTTGTTTTCCAGTTATTGGTTTGTTTGTTTTTCAATAACCAAATTTTTAACTCATCAACCTCATCCTCACTTTTAGCAACTTCTTTAAAAAGCTCTATCATCAGGCTTTGTGTTTCGATAGGTGCTTCATACCACCAATAGCTATTCGTTTGTTTCCAATACATTCCCATCTCTTCATTATGAATTGCATTTTCTCTCAGAGCTTTTACAATATTCATTGCATTGTTTTTATCATTCCAGCGATCAAGTGCCAACCCACTCATTGCTTGTAAATAGTTGCTTTGAGTAGTCCAATGAGCTGCACATTTTTTAAGATAAAAATCAAATGCGGTTTTCACTTCTTGATGGATTGGGATATTTTTAAAAAAACTACGCATATACAAATATTGAATTTGATATGAGCCAATTCCTTGTTTGGATAAATCAACTTTTAGACGCAATAATTCATCATAATCTTTTTTTATTTGTAAGTCAAGATATGGAATGGCTTTTTGAACCATTGCTTGTATTTTAGCATCATTGCTTACCTCGTCGATACCGATATGCAACAAGCGACCAACGCCGGTAATGATATATTGCGTCATAAAACGATCTTCGGGCATTCCTTTAAACCATACAAAACCTCCGTTAATGGTTTGTTTTAATTCTAATTCTCTCACGGCTCTTGTCAGTTCTTTACTCATACGATTTAAGTTGAATAAAGTTGCAATAGCTCTTTTTTGTTCGTTTTCATTTTTGGCTTCTAATACCCAAGGAGTTTCTTGCAGTAAAGCACTTTTTAACTCTTCATTTTTTGAAAGATTAGAAAGCAATGCCGTTGTGTCTTTTTCTTTCCATGTAGAAAAAATTTCTTTGATTTTAGGATTTGAATTTGCAATATGAGCAGCCAATGCGTTGGCATAATAACGGTTAAAAGTTTGCTCAGCACATTCATAAGGATAATCGGTGAGATAGGGTAAGCTTTGTATCGCATACCAAGCCGGATTGGGAGTATATTCTATGGCAAAATGATAATTTTTTATTGTGTTAGAATTTTTACTTTTTAATAAATTTTCTAATTGAAATTTCTTAACCATATTCGGTTTTACGGGTAATGGAAGTGTTTCGGTAACCAACATAGAGTTTAATACAAGCGGTACTACATTTTCTTCACCATCACTGATTCCTTTAGCTTGGGCAATGGTAGTAATTCGAATGGGGTTGGTATAAGTTGAAGGTATTTTTATCTTCCAGATGACTTGTTTGCTTTCTCCTGCCGGAATTAAAAGGCTTACTTTATCGTTGTTTTGAAATAGTGCATCTACTGATTCATTGTTAAGGGCATCTTGTAGTTTTAAAATTGTTAAAACATTTAATTCTTTATCACTCAGATTAGTAATTTTAGCACTATACATCATTTCATCGCCTTCCCTTAAAAAACGAGGTGTGTTTGGAACTATCATGAGTTCTTTTTGTGTATGCACATTGGCAGTGATATAAGCACTTTGTAAATTTTTTGTATGGGCAAAAGCCATTAGTTTCCACTTAGTCAGTGCTTCCGGAGCTTTGAATTTTAACAGTATGTTTCCTTCGGCATCGGTTTGCAATTGAGGAAAGAAAAAAGCAGTTTCGGCTAAATTACTACGAACCATTGGTTCATTTTTTTCGGGAGCTTGTGATACACTGTCTTCAATGGATTTGTCTTCGTTTTGTTGGGATTGGGGTATAGCATTCGGGGTGGCTTTTTCTAAAGCCATGCCTGCAGGTGCCGGACTGGGAGTTGGCGGCATTCTTCCATCATCAAAATAAGTTAATTCCTGTATAGGTGCAAAATCACTAACGCCACCTCTACTCCTATAAGCCATAGAAAAAGTATAGCTATCAGTAAATCCCCATGTTTCTAATGTAGGATATTTTTTTTCATAATAAGGAAAAGATTGATAAGGCGGTGTAAATATAACCCGACTGTTTTGCACACTAAAATTGGAATAGGAATGCCAAGTATTGGAAGAACTATTGGTTGTATAAATTGAAAAGGGTTTCCATTCATGTTTTTTGAAAGCGTCTAAACTGGCATCATACATAGAGGCTAATAATTCGGCACTCACTTTCTCTTTTTTATTTCCACTGATTTTGATGGTCCACTCTTGTTGAGAGCCGGGTTCTATTTTATCTCTAAATGTTTGCAGGCTGATATTCAAATCTTTGTTTGACCAAGGAACATGGATGAGTTTTGTTTCTGAATAAAAACGATTATCCTTTACATACCAACATACCACGCTAAAACCTCCTCTGTCTGTTTCTTTTATATTTTTCGTTTCACTAAAAGTTTTTTTAGGTTCTATCCAATGTTCATTAATTGTTTGTGATGCTTGATTACATTCATAAATCATATACGTTTTGGAGTAAGGTGTTAAAATTTGTAAATCAGTATTTTCCTCCGGTTCTACTTTCTCTTTAGAAGTTTTAATCAATAATTTTTCATCGGGAAGTGCAGTACCGTTGTCTTTGTATAATCGGATGTATTTTTTTTCTACAATTTGATTTTTGTCTTTATCGATTGTTTTGGCTTCCAACACATACCAGGCATCTTCATTTGGTTTTGAGATAGCTTGTGCGTTTTTATCATTCGACTTAAAACGTTGTGTCCATATTGTTTTTTCTTCTTCCCAATTCAGATAATTGTTTTCGTCATTATATTCATCTAATGGAAAATATTTTCGATAATCATTTTCTGAAATACTATAATATTCAGGCTTTTCCCATAAACGGGTTCTCAATACTTGTTGGGGTGATTTTAATTTTTTAAGACTCAAATCTATATCACTTGCCAGTACGGCTCCATTGAGGTTAGATGCATAAACTTTTATTTGATTAAAATTGTCAATGTTGGAAGTTTGAGGTGTTTCAATATTTAAAATAAGATTTTGATATGAAACAGCAACCGTTTGGCTGCCACTTCGTGTTTCGCCGTTCAGGTCTGTGATATCGGCTTCAATGGTATAGTTAAAAACAGGCATTGTTTTTTTATCAACGTTTTCATCTGCCAGTGCATCAAAAGAAATAGCAAACGAACCGTCTGCCGATGTAGTCGTTTTGCCGTGTGTTATTTCTTTTTGAGGGCTTTGAGGAAGTCCCCAACGATAGTAGCACCAATAGTATGGAAATCGGGCATTGCGATAAACACGATAACTCACTTGTGCTCCGTCAATAGCATTGCCGGCATAAGCTATCGCTTTTCCTTTTATCTGAATGGTTTCATTCAGTTTGTAAGAGGCTGTAATAGTGTCAAAGCTTACTTCAAATTTGGGTCGTTTATATTCTTCAATTTGAATGGTTTGGCTGCCATTCGGCGTAGATAGCGTAAACATTCCGTTCAATAAACCGACGGGTGCTTTGAAACTGCCGGTAAATGAACCATATTCATTAGTAACAACATCTAATTTTTGAACTTCGTTATAATTGGCATCTTTCAAAATAATTTTTGTTTTGAAGTTTGCCAATACTTGTTTTTTATCTGAAGGATTGGTCTGCAATACGATTCCTTTAAAATAAATAGTTTGTTCAGGGCGATATATACTTCTGTCGGTAAAAATAAAAGTACGGATTTGTTGCACCTTGCTTTCGGCAGGGCGATTGTAAATATTGATATAATCGTTTAAGTATAATTGATCATTTGCTTTTATTATTTCTAAATAAAAATTATCATATCTATTATCTGATTGAAAACTAATTTTTCCATTCCGGTCACTTGTTTTAGTGCTTATAAGTTTTCGCTCATATTGCCTGCTTTTATAATTGTATTCTTGTTTATAAAGGTTTACGGTTGCTCCTTCTATTGGTTCGCCACTTTCTCGGTTTACAATATAAGCTACTGACTGACCTACAAGAGGTGTTTGTACTATACAGGCTAATTGACTGATGTTTAAAAAAGATAAAGAAGTTTGGCTCGACTTGTCAAAATCCGGAGAGGTTGATAATAGAATTGCATATTGACCTAAGTGTAAACCATCAATTTTAATTTCGGTACTGTGTTGTAAATAATCATTTTTTTCAGGCAAATCAATACTCCATGCTTTTAAAGGCTTTTTATTAATAAAAGGACTATAATCAGTAATACCAAATGAATAAAAATTTAAAAAATCATCTTGTGTAATGGGTATGATTCTAAAAAAAATCGTTTTAATATTTTTATATTCTAGTAAAGCCAAAGAGGCTTTATTGGGCAGTACTACATTTTCTGTTTTTAAATCCAATGAAGGGCGGGAATAATTAGCCACCAAATGATTGGCAAGTGATGTTGCTTTGCTTTTTGGAAATTTTTCTATTATTTTTTTACATTGCTCAACAGCATTTTTTATATTATCTTTTTTACTTTCATCATTGGTGTATGCTTGGGCGAGCAAATAAGTAGCCATAGCGGCTTGCTCATTATTTGGATATTTTTCTTCAATATTTTTTAAAGCAGTAACATAGAGTGATTGTTTATTGGATAATACACTTTTTTCGTTCACATATTGCAGTCTTTGAATATCTATGTCTATCAAAGCATCAGGGTTGGCATCGTTTAAATGAAAAGAAATTAAATTTTGATACAGACTCAATACATAATATTGCTTTTGAGTACTGTCTTGTGTTTTAAAACGGTATTTACAAAAATCATTCGCTTTATTAAAAGCGTGTTCATCATTTAAATCAAACCAAAATGCACTTTGATTGATAGTAATATTATCATCTCTTAAATTTTCAATAACACGAAATGCCAACACATCATATAAAGTAGGCCTTAATTGTTTTGCATTTTTTCCTGAATCAATTAATACAGGATATTTGAGAATAGACTCCTTTTTTAAAAAAGTTTCTTGTTTTAATGAGTTTTGATAGCAAATTAAAAGGGCATTATAAAAATCATTGGCAGCCCAGGTATCAATATCGTCATAGCTTTCAATATTTTTTTTCCAAGTATTACTGACAGTGGTTCTGTCTAAAATTTTCCAAGCATTTTCATTGTAGTAAGCCTTTATTAAACCACCCAAAACGCTATTGAGAACACTATAAACAAGAGGATTTTGGTTTTGCTCTTTTATTTCATTGTTAATAAAAATAATATCGTTTTTTCTTGACTCTTCATCGGTTTCGGCTGAAGCCATCTGCCAATAAAACAATGCTTTGATATATTGTTCATCATTTTTTTCTTCTTTTGCCCAAGCAATTATTTTTTTTATTTTTTGTTGGGCGCTCTGATTCAAATTTTTTTCAAAGTCTGATTCAATTAATTTCCATTGAGCCGCATATTGATTTACTTTCATTTGTGAAAATAGAGTGTGAGGGATAAAAAATATGATGATGAGTATGAGTAGATATCGCATTGTATTGAAGAATTTATTTTACAAAATAAGGATTTTCATCCAAAATACACAATTGAAATGAATATGAAGTAGAAATTTCTAACAACAAAGAATTTATAATATGCAATTTAAGTTTAAATTTCCTTATAGATGAAAATTAAAAATTATTTTCATAAAAAAATATATAAAAAATTTAAAATATTAAAATCTATTTATATATTTATGGACTTTTTAAAATATCTATGAGAAATAATCAATATATAAAGCGACGGAATACCTTTCCATTAAACATTTTGGCCAAATTAACTACCTTTTTAAAACATTTAAAAAAATAAAAATATTTTATGAATAAATTATCTTTAAAACTTTTATCCTTTTTTGTTATTACCATTTTTATGATGGGAATGACAAAAAGTATGATGGCACAGTGTACCTATTCGGTACCATCGAGTGGAAACAATTCCATAACAGCGAACTCCGGTACAATTTGTGATCCGGGAGGTGCTGGAAATTATCCCAATAATGCAAATGGATATACCGTCATTAACCCCGTTGGAGCTGGTTTAGTCGTATTGACATTTACCTCTTTCTACTTAGAAGGATGTTGTGATTATGTACGTGTATATGATGGAGTTGGATTAGGAGGTACTTTATTGTACCAAGGGAATGGTCAACCAAACCCTTTACCTGGACCATTTACTTCCACGTCAGGTTCATTGACTGTTCAGTTTACATCTGATGGGTCGGTTGTTTATTCAGGCTTTTCTGCAAATATTACAAACTTATCTTTGGTGCCAAGTATTACATCTTTTACACCTTCCAGCGGTTGTTCTGGACAAGGAGTAGTTGTAATTAACGGCTCCGGATTTTTAGGAACAACGGTTGTTAAAATAGGGGGAACTGATGTTCAGTCTTTTGTAGTAGATGGTAATAATAAAATAACGGCAGTGGTTGGACCGGGAACAACAGGTGTTATTACGGTTACAAACCCTAATGGAACAGCAACCAGTGTTGGTACTTTTACAGTAAACCCATCTTTGGCATTGCCAACAGTTACGGCATCAGATACTATAATTTGTTTAGGTGCAAGCGTAACTTTAAATGGGGTATCTCCCGGGAATGAAATCGGATGGTACTCAACTCCAACAGGTCCTACACAAATAGCAGCTACACTTAGCGGAGTTGATTATGTTGTAACACCATCTGTAACAACCACTTATTACGTACAAGCACAAGAGATAGGGGGAGTAGCACCCGGAAGTCAGACATTTAACTATACGGGTGGCGTTCAAACATTCACCGTACCTGCCGGTGTAACAAGTATTACAATTGACGCTTATGGTGCAGCAGGAGGAAAAAATGCACTAGCTCCCGAAAGTAAAGGAGGAAATATAAAAGCGTCTATCTCTGTTACGCCGGGTCAAACTTTAAATGTGTATGTGGGTGGAAAAGGAAATCAGGGACCGAGCGCACCGGGTGGATATAATGGTGGAGGAGCTAGTAGTAATACTTCAAATGGCGGTAGTGGTGGAGGAGCTAGTGACGTAAGAACAACTCCATATTCATTAGCAGATAGAATAATAGTAGCCGGTGGCGGTGGCGGTGCCGGATATAATTGTAATAATAATACAGAAAGAGGTGGACATGGTGGTGGCCTTATCGGAGAAACAGGATATCAATGTAGTATGCAAACAGATTATGTAGGGATTGGAGGTAGCCAGGTTGCCGGAGGGGCAATGGGTAATAACCAAGGACAAGGATGCGGTACAAATGGAACATTAGGTATAGGGGGTAATGGTGCTTGTACATACGGCGGTGGCGGCGGTGGCGGCTACTACGGTGGCGGCGGTGGCGGCTATGGCGGTGGTGGCGGTGGTAGTAGTTTCGCCGCAGGAACTATTATTAATAATTATCAGGGGGTAAGAGATGGAAATGGGATGGTTGTAATTTCATGGGATGGTTCAGGTTGTCCTTCTCCGACTAGAGTTCCCGTAACTGTTTATGTTGCAGCGTCTCCTGCGGCAGCACCGGTTAGTGTATCTGCAAACCCATCAACAATTTGTCCGGGAGGCACATCTAACTTAAAATCTATTTCTACACCTGCGGGAACAGAATATTGGTATGCTGATTCAATAGGAGGAACTCCTTTTGCTGTTGTACCAAGTGGAACTAATGTAGCTGTAACACCTTCTGTAACTACAACTTATTATGTATCAGCAACAGAGGTAGTACCGGGAGGTAATCAAACCTTTAATTATACTGGAGCTATGGATTCACTTACTGTGCCTGCAGGCGTAACACAAGTTACAATAAATGCATTTGGTGCAGAAGGAGTAGGAGTTGGTTTTGTTCCAGGTAAAGGTGGTCGTGCGCAAGGAAAAATGAATGTTACTCCGGGCCAAAAACTTTATATTTTTGTAGGCGGTCAAAACGGATATAATGGTGGTGGTTTAGGAAAAGGAATAGCCAACGGAGGAGGAGCGAGTGATGTAAGAACAGGCGGAAAGACATTGGCAGACCGTGTAATAGTAGCCGGTGGCGGTGGCGGTGCCGGCGGTGATAATTGGAATTGCAATGTAGGCTCAGGTAATGGTGGCGGTGGCACACCTGTTGGGTCAAACTTTGTAGGCGGTGCCGGCGGTGCCGGATATACAAGTGGTACAGGATGCGGAACTGATGGAGCAAATGTAGGAGGGAATGGAGGAACAGGAACCCACGGCGGCGGTGGCGGCGGTGGCGGTCTCACAAGTGGTGGTATTGGTGCTAATGCAAGTGGAAATGCAGCTCAAAATGGTAGTTTAGGTGTTGGAGGAAATGCATTTATGGGGCTTAGTTGTGTAAATGTAGGTGGCGGCGGTGGCGGCTACTATGGCGGTGGCGGTGCGGCAGGTAATAACTGTGGCGCAGGTCGTGGCGGTGGTGGCTCTTCTTGGACCGGCACTTTATCAGATCCGGTATTCCAAGGAGGCGTTAGAAGTGGAAATGGACAAATTACCATCTCATGGGGTGAAACTATTAAATGTCAATCAACACCAAGAACTCCTGTAACGGTTAATATCGAAAGCCCTATTACCGGAACTTCTTTAGCTACACCAAGCAGTATTTGTATAGGAGATTCTTCTGTTATAAGCGGTAGTGTACCTACTGTATGTCCAGGAGGTTCAGTTACAGATTTTACAGGAACTTATGATGCTATATTATGGCCTCAAACAAATCTTAATTCAAACGGAACTGTTGATATTTCATTGGCACCAACAAGTATATCATTAACATCAGGTACCAACTTGTCAGGTCAACCCGGTAAAACAAGAATTAAACATCATTTCACATGTGCAGGTACGGTTTCTTTCAACTGGTCGTATAGTCATCCCAATGTTTTAGGGTCAATTTACGATTATCCTGAATATGCTATTAATGGAGGTACACCTGCATTAATGAATGGTTTTGTAATGGGAGGTGCAAATTCACAATCAGGTAGCCAAACAATTTCTGTTAATGCGAATGATACATTATACTTAATAATAGCAACATTAGATAATGATGCAACGGCAGGAACGGTTTCAATTTCCGGATTCTCAGCGCCGACACCGGCAATTGGAGGAACAGCAACAATATGGGATGCACCGGTAGGAGGTAATAATTTAGGAACATCTTCTATTACGGTTACTCCAGCAACGCCCGGAACATCAACATATTATATAGAATATACTTCACTTGGTTTAGGATGTGTAAATCCTGTTAGAGATACAGTGGAATTAGTAACGCATGCTTTACCGACCGTAACGGCAAGTCCTGCATCACAAACAGTTTGTGAAAACGACACAGCAACCGTAGCGGGAGGTGGTGCAGCAACAT
>JBDHYI010000019.1:0-47485 GCA_039811265.1 Chitinophagaceae bacterium
CAATCTTACCTCATTATCCGTACCGATTCGTTCTTCTAAGCAGTAAAATTCCATTTGATTGCGACTATTTCCACGAATGTATTTCATGGTATAAATATAGTGATAATCAATTTATTATGCAAATTTTTTTGTGATTATTTTAATGTTTTTTTTAAATTTTTTTTTCGAAATTTAAATTCAAAAAGGATAGGGTAGTTTTTAGACAGATCGACGTAAGCAGTATTTGCAGGATATGTTGGATTACCCTGAAATAGAAAAAGCCAATTTTGAAAATGACTGGGATGTTAAGATGAAAGGATACGCCGGAAATAATTCTGATTATGCAAAAAAACAGATGGGTATTTTACAGGCTGATAAAGTGGCATATCCAAAACTGTATGAAGCAAGGAAAGAAAAACTAAAACAGCTATTGGCCAACCAGAAAGAAGAATGGCTGCAACAACAAGCCATCGTTGGCAACCCCGGCAACCCTTACGATGCAAACGAACGATAAAAAAATTAGGCAATTTTTACGACAAAGAAGAGGAATACAAATCGGCCTTATATATTCTTAATCCCGAATACTTTAAACGAAGCATCAATCAACCGACAAAGCCAATTTTCATGGAAGTTCAATTTCACTATGAGATAAGCGCAGATAAAGGTTTTTCAAAAAGGCTATTAGACAACTTTGAGAAAAACTTTGATATGGATGCGTTGAAAAAAATAGTAGAGTGATGTAGCCACTGCATAATATTTTTTGCCACACCTGCCTGTCGGCAAACAGGGATACTCTGATTGGGTTTATGATGTGTTTGATTAGCTTGGGGGAAATAAGGGTATAAGATGTACTATTCATCCGTGCATCTGTTACATCATCCAAAAGTCATATTATAGTCAACCTTTAAAATAGGTTCATCAAAAAAGCAAAAGTAGATAGGGGCTATCGGGGCAATAAACAAATAGAAGGAACAGAAATAATATTTCCAATTGTTGCCCAAAAACAGACAGTTATTACAGACGTAAAAAATTTAGAAGCGTGCACAGAAAAAGAGTAGCCATAGAGCCTATTATTGGACATATTAAAGCTGACCATAGATTAAATCGTAACTTTTACAAAATCGCAAATATTCAAATTGTTCCAAATCCTAATAAAGGTCAATTTACTATAGCTGGAGCCAACGAAAATTATCATACAATGTATGTGCGTTCAATAACGGGAAGTTTAATTGCAAAATATGATCTTAAACAACAAAGCGATTTTTATTTAAATTCAAAAATAAAATCCTGCATTTATTTTGTCACATTTGAAGGCGAAAACAGCCTGAAAATCACCCAAAAAATGGTAATAGAATAATAGATTGTGAAGTAATAATTTAAAACATTCTTGTTCAAAGTTTTTAAATTCAGTTTTGTGAATTATATTTGGTACGGAAAAAATAATATTGAGAATATGAAAGCATTTATTTTTGGTGTTTTTTGTGTAATAGCTATTGGTAGTTTTACTTCTTGCAATAAAGATTTTACTTGCCGTTGCACTTTTGTAGATACTGCCAAAAACTTTGATGTAAAGATTAAAAAAGTTCGCAAAAATGATGCAAAAGTAATCTGTGACAGATACAGCTTATTTGTTGGTAATTGTGAAGTTCATTAGAGTTAGATATATAATATTTTAAAAAAACTGTTGATACAAAAACGTTTTATTTATTTTCAATTAAGTTTTTACATAACTGAATTGCCTCTCTACATTGCCCCTCATTAAACATACCAAAGTGTATTAAGTTTAAAGGAATATTCATTTCGTGTGATAGCCATTTAGCGGCCGCATCACGATTTTTAAAATGAGTTTTTTTACTCCATAATGGATCAAATATTTTATGTGCTTGACTTCGTATCTCACGAAGTTCATCATTAGCTAAACTTCCTAATGAAGTTTTGTTATCCAGATAAGTCCCGACATAATGCTTTTTATCATTTTTACATCTGTAAAAAAACTTATCAAGATATGCAGGACGTGGTGTAGTGTTTATGTCTTGAACGTAAATTTCATCGCCTCGAACAAGTTCGGTCTCACATTTACAATAAGGGCAAATTTCTCCTTTTAAAATTTTTTCTGTTACTTGATTCATAGTAATAGCTTTTGAAATTTAGAAAAGTTTATATCATTCGCAAATTTCACTATCATCATATTTATAAATTGTCCCTTTAAAGAAATTAGCTATTTCTTTCATTTTACTTATTCTGATTGAGAATTTTAAATTGAAAGAATAATAAAAATCTTTATGATTAGGATCTCCTCTTTTTTCGCCCGGCAAATAAGGGTTATCCGGGTCAATGATATTAGATTTGTTATTTATGACTTTGGCAATCGCAGCATCATCTTCGTTTAAATATTTAGAAAATAATGCAGGTGAAATAAAGTTAGTACTTACATCGTCTAAATAATCTGTAAATAATTTTCGACCAATAAATTCAAAACTCAAAGATGTTTTGTCACTTATATTATATCTTATCCCCATACCAAAAGGAATATTGGCTTGAGTCAATTTGTATTCTTTTCTATTTGGGTATTCGGTCATACCTTGCCCTTCAGTATGCAAAGGTTTTAAATCTACCCAAACATAGTCATCTTGAATATCATCAAAATATGAACCCTGTGGATTGAATTTGTAAATACCAATGCCAAACACTGTATAAGGCTGAAAACTAAATTGATGAATTGTTCTATTGTAATTAATAAATTTGAACGGAAATATTTCAAACAATAAACTCCCTTCACTGATTTTACTTTGAAAATTTAAATTGCGTTTAAAACGATAGTAAGCGTTGTCATTTTTGTTTTTATAAGTAACGTCTTCATCACTTCCTGCAATCTTTCCTGCTGAGTAATTAAGTCTTATTCCAATAGCTTCATACTGATAATGAGTTAAAGCAACGCCATAAAAAAATGTTCTTTTTTTAAAATTGTTATCAGATAAAAAGGCTTTACCCACACCGGTATTACCACCTAAGTCACCCAAATAATTTGAAGGGCCTAAAAAAATAGAAAAGTGAGTACTTTTTTTAGGAGGTGCAAAATAAGTTTTTCGTTCTTTTTCATAATAATGATTTCCGTCATAAAACCCTCTTATTTGTGCTAAAGCGTTATATGAAACAAAAAAAGCTACAAGTATTATGATTAAGTGTCTCAATGGTATTTTGAAAAAATAAAATTATGAAATTATTCTGTATTTCCCAACATCAAATAGGCCTTAATAAATCCTTCTATTTCGCCATCCATTACCGGACCTACATTTCCAACTTCATAATCCGTTCGATGATCTTTTATCATTTTGTATGGGTGGAAGACGTAAGATCGTATTTGAGAGCCCCATTCAATTTTCTTTTTATTTGAATTGGTTTTGTTTTTTAGTTCTTCTTGTTTTTGTAATTCTCGTTCATATAGTTGTGATTTGAGCATTTTTAAAGCCTTTTCTCTATTTTCGCCTTGTGTTCTTGATTGTTGACATTCGACGATAATACCACTTGGTATATGTTTTAAACGAACTGCGGTTTCTACTTTATTTACATTTTGCCCACCTTTACCTCCTGATCTAAAAAATTCCCATTCTAAATCAGATGGATTCACGTTTATGTCTATAGTATCATCAACTAATGGGTAAACAAATACAGAAGCAAAAGATGTGTGCCTTCTTGCATTTGAATCAAATGGAGATATTCGAACCAATCTATGAACTCCATTTTCAGATTTTAATAGACCATAAGCAAAAGGGCCGTCTATTTCAATTGTAACTTGTTTAATGCCGGCACCATCGCCCCATTGTAAGTCCAATTCGCTGATTTTAAATTCATTTTTTTCGGCGTACATCCTATACATTCTTAAAAGCATTTCTGCCCAATCTTGGCTTTCTGTCCCGCCGGCGCCGGAGTTTATCGTCATAACAGCGGCTAATTCATCTTCGGGTTGGTTTAGGGTGGTTTTAAATTCCAATTCTTCTACTTTTTCTTTTAGGGTGTCAAAAGCTTGCTGAGCTTCATTTTCATTAGCTTCGCCTTCTTTCCAAAAGTCAAATAAAACAATGAAATCTTCTAAAGCATTTTTTACAGAATTGTATAAATTGACCCAATAAGTATTCGTTTTTATTTCTTTGAGTATTGAAGTTGCTCTTTTATTATCATCCCAAAATCCGGCAGATAGGCTTAGTTGTTTATCATTTTCAATCTTTTTTATTTTGTCATCAATTTCAATAAATTGAGCTAATGATTTCACTCTTTGACTTATATCTTTAATTTGTTCTTGAGTCATAAGACAAAAGTAATATCAATTAAAGAAATACTTTTTTTAATTTTTTTATTATCTAAGTTTATTTTTTCTTATAGAAATAAAAAAAAGCTACTATTTAGTAGCTTTTATATTTATGAAAAAAGTTGAAAGATTAATGTTCCCATTTAGTATGTTTAAAACGGTCACTCACGACAAGTTCTTTGCTACCCGGTGTGTATTTATAAAATCCTTCACCGGATTTTACACCTAATCTGCCTGCTTGTACCATATTGCCGAGTAAGGTAGCCGGTGCATATTTTTGATTGCCAAATCCCATGTGTAAAACATTCATGATGCTGTAGCATGTATCTAACCCAATAAAGTCAGCAAGTTGTAAAGGTCCCATTGGATGTGCCATTCCTAATTTCATGATAGTGTCTATTTCTTCAACACCTGCAACGCCTTCTTGTAAAGCAAAAATAGCTTCATTAATCATAGGGAGTAATATTCTGTTAGATATAAACCCGGGATAGTCTTCTACAACACAAGGTACTTTACCAAGCATCTTAGAAAGTTCAACGACTGTGTTGGTTGTAGATTTGTCGGTTGCAAAACCATTGATTACTTCTACTAATTTCATTACCGGAACCGGATTCATAAAGTGCATACCAATAACTTTTCCCATTCTTTTAGTGTGCGATGAAATTCGAGTAATTGAAATAGAAGACGTATTTGTAGCTAAAATGCAATGTTCGGGTGCATAAGCGTCTATATCTTCAAATAATTTATTTTTTAAATCGATATTTTCAGTAGCCGCTTCTATAACAATATCAGCTTCTGCTAAAGCATCTTTTAAGTTAGTGAAAGTTTTAATATTATCGAGTGTATTTTTTTTATCTTCTTCGGTAATGAATGATTTTAAAATTTGTCTGTCTAAATTTTTAGAAATAGTTGCAATCGCTCTATCTAATGCGGGTTGAGAAATATCCATCATACTTACGTTGTATCCATATTGTGCAAATACATGAGATATTCCGTTTCCCATAGTTCCGGACCCGATAATGGTTACATTTTTAATACTGCTTGCATAAGAGCCATTGGTGTTATTTGTCATTGTTTTTTCTAATTTTGGTTCAAGAATTGATGTACTCATTTGTAATGTTTATTTTTAATTTAAAAAAATATGTTGCAAATGTAATAGTTTATAGTTTTTGAAAATACATTCAAACGCTTATTTTTACACAATGAGAGCATATTTTATAAACATTTCGACAAAACTACTTTTTTGTTGCCTTTTCTTACAAGCATGTCATTCTAATGATGGTAGTTTATTACATAAAAAATGGAAAGGGGTTGAATTAAAAAACCCTAAATTGGATGATAATATTGCATTAAATAAAATTTTTATTGATACGTTGACTATTAATAATACGGATTTTCATAATCAGAATATTGATAGTATTAAATCATCATTAAGACAAGAATTAGATAATATAATAAATGAACAAAAAATTCTACTTGAAAATACTTTGATGGACTTTAAAACGAATGGGGTTGTTTATATACATTCTATAGATGGAGTTGATTCAGCGTTGTATAAATATGAAAATGGAGAAATTGTTGTAGATGAAGAAGCCTTGAAGGGATACGGCGAATTAATGGTATTTAAAGTACTAAATCTAACCAATGATTCTTTACGACTAAAAACAATTATTTATGGCGATACAAGTTATATTACTTTAGTACCCATTAAAAATTAAGACCGTTTACGAAATCAACAAACTTTGCTTTATAGTTTTGAGCCTTTAATAAATTTTCTGCTTCTATCAGTTGATTAGGATAGGCTGCTTGGTTGCTTAAAATTTTTAATGCCTCGAATCGACTATATTGTGAAGAAAATTCAGAAACAATATTACTAATTTGCTCTTGTGTAAGACAACCTTTTATTTGATTTCTCCTAATTAAGATTAGTTTATCCTCTTCAGTTCTTTTTGATTTTAATTTTTGTAAAAAAATTTCTATTGTTGAATTAATAGCTATAAAGTTACAACCCTTTCTCAATTCTTGGGTATTTATTATCTCTATTGGATTGTTTTCTTTTTCAGTTTTATCTGCCTTTACGGTTTGTATTGTTTCTTTATTGTTGTATTCTTCAATTATGCCGTAAACATGCTCTTTGTGTATTGTTTTATCTTCTTTTTCTTCAGTTTTTTCTTTTTTTATTTTTTTTAAAATTGAAACGCTTTTTTGTGTATTTTCACTTTTAGTATAAATAGGTGTATTTTCACTAAAATGAATTTGATTGAGTGTTGTTGCAATACCAATGTTAGTATTTGTATTAGATTCAACGACTTTGCCGTTATTTACTAAATCAATCAAATAAAAGCTTGTTTCACTCGATTTTGATAATTTATATGCAAATGATTTATTAGGTGTTAAATCTATAACAAAAGATTGCTTTGGGTAAA
Source organism: Chitinophagaceae bacterium (assembly GCA_039811265.1). Classification (GTDB taxonomy): domain Bacteria; phylum Bacteroidota; class Bacteroidia; order Chitinophagales; family Chitinophagaceae; genus OLB11. The sequence goes on from JBDHYI010000019.1 coordinate 6,712, forward strand.
GATTAGCACCAAATTCAATATCTATTTTTTGTTCTGTATTGTCTTCTCCATAAAGGAAAACATAATTCTTATTATATTGAATTACATCAACTCCATTTTGAATTACTTTACAAGGAATATTTTTAATAAGTTCAATATAAATATAAGATGATGATTGAGCACAGGTTTCTTTTTGAGGAAGTATGCCTATGATTAAACAAACAATATAGATATATAACTTCCTTAATTGCATTATTTTAATATTAAAATGTGATAATTTATTTAAATTGATTTTGGTATTTGTTCACAATATCCATCATGGATTTCGCAATATCTTCCATGCCATTTTGTTGAGCCTCGTTAGCTAAAAAGCCAATAGCACTCATTTCAAATTCAACTTCATCTTTTTTATAATCTCTTTTATCGTTCGGCAAAGACATCATGTAATTAATATCATCTTCAAGATATTTTGTTAGTTTTTCACTGAGCATTTTGCTTTGTTCTTTTGCCCCACATTTAATAAAAATATTAGTCATTAAAATCATAGTACGATCTTCTTGGCTTAATCCGGTGGGGTATGCCTTTTCATTTATATTTTTTAATACATGGTCAACAACTCTTAATGCATCTTCTTTTCGATTGTTTCTTAAAAGATATTCAGACAATTGAAATGCAAAAACGCGTATGCTGTTGAGCATTCTTCTATTTGTTTGATCAAAGTAAACATTTGGTTTTTCGGCACCTCCGAATTGAAATGTATTTAGTACTAAATCAATACATTTTTCTTCGTTAATTCTAAGGGGAGTATTAGGGGTAGAGCCCGGTGTTCTTACAGGGATTAATTTATATGCTAAACCTTCTAATTGTAAGTATTCACTTAATCCTTCATAGTGATTAGGGTCTATTGAATTGGCAAAATAAATTGGTCTTTTCCAAGCATTAGCAGCTACTATATTTAAAATAGCTAAATCGTTTTTATATGCAACGTTTGTTGGCAAAGTAAAACTAACTTGTTCTGCTATTTGTGAGGTGTCACCGTCTTTTAATACTTTATTTTTTGTGATTAAATCTTTATCTACCGGTATGTAAAAGTTTTTAGTAGGTAAATAATTCATTCCTTTTCCACTCATTGTTTGTTGGGCATTTCTATCATCTCCAATCCAATTTAAAATTTCAGTAAGATTAAAATATTTGTCTTGAGGGAGTTGTTTTGAATCATAGTACTGAATATAGTTTCTCAATTCGCCTCTGTATTGTTCCGGTTTCCAGATTAGTGGTACGGGAGCAGCTTTATTAATGGCATTAGATAATTGGTCTATATACCAATCAATTCCTAATAGGCTTATATTAATTATTCTGACATCTGTTCTGATTCCTTCTACTTCTTGAGCGTACCAAAGTGGATAAGTATCATTATCTCCTTCTGTGAATAAAATAGCATTTGGTTCGCAAGACTCTAAAAAGTTAATAGCAGTAGCTCTTGCTAAAGTTTTTTGAGAACGATCATGGTCGTCCCATTCTTTAGAGGCCATCAGCATAGGAACTGCTAATAAACATAATAAAGTAGCAGCAATAGGAGAAGATTTTCCAAGTTTGATTTTTTGAAACAATTCTGAAACCATCATAACGCCAATGCCTATCCAAATAGCAAATGCATAAGTTGCACCGGCGTATGCGTAATCTCTTTCCCGTGGTTGTAGCGGGGTATTGTTTAAATAAATAACAATGGCTAATCCGGTAAAGAAAAATAAAAGTGTTACAATAAAAGTATTATTGATGTCATTTTTATAATGATAAAAAAGACCTAATAATCCCAATAGGAATGGTAAAAAGTAAAGTTCATTTCTGGCTTTACTTTCTCTTAAAGGAATAGGCATTTTATCAATATCACCAACTCTGGGTTTATCTAAAAATTTGATTCCTGAAATCCAATTACTGTTTTGTGGTTCACCTTGAATATTTTGAATGTCATTTTGACGCCCGATATAATTCCAACAAAAATAACGCCACCACATTTGATTAACTTGATAACTAAAGAAAAATTTAAGATTATCGATTCCGGTAGCTTTTTCACCATCTTGAAGACCTAAATAGCTTTGATAATATTCAGGGTGACCACCACCATTTCCATCCCAAATTCTTGGGAATACGCGTTCTTCACTGGCAGAATATTCGTAAGCATCTACTTTTAATCCTAATTCTTCATATTTTTTAGGACCTTTCCAATATTGCATTGCCCCTTCTTTCATTCCTATTGGTTTTGAATTAAAATCAGGTCCATATAATAATGGTTGACTCCCATATTGTTCTCTTTGTAAATATTTTATAAGTGAAATTGCATTATCAGGGTTGGTCATATCTATTGGAACATCTGCATTAGAACGAATGATAGTTTGGAAAAAGGCAGAGTATCCAATCAAAATAAAAACAAAACTAAGTGTGCCGAGATATAAATAATATTTTCCATTTTTCGTTGCCCATTTTAATATAAAATAACAAGCAACGGCAATTGCAATAAACGTAAAGAATACGCCACTATTAAAAGGTAATCCGAAAGAATTAACGAAAAAAATGTCCATTTTAGAAGCTAATACCGGTACATATTGTATCACACCAACTTGCACAACTCCGGTAATAACACAACCTATAAGGAACGCCCATAAAGTTCCCCATTTTGAAACCTTGAATTTTTTAAAGTAATACACCATTACGATTGCCGGTATGGTAAGTAAGTTTAAAAGATGCACTCCAATGGATAATCCCATAATAAAAGCAATAAGTACAATCCAACGGTCTGCATGTGCACCTTCCATATCCATACGATCTTCCCATTTAAGAATAGCCCAAAATACAACAGCCGTTAAAAAAGAAGACATTGCATATACCTCTCCTTCAACAGCAGAAAACCAGAAAGTATCAGAAAAAGTATAAGCTAAAGCTCCAACAGCACCGGCACCCATAATCAATAAAATATTATTAGAATCAATAGCTTGGTCTTTTCTTGCAATGATTCGCTTTGCAAAGTGCGTGATACTCCAAAAAAGAAATAAAATAGTGAATCCGCTTGCTAATGCAGACATTGTATTAATTGCAAAAGCAGCGTTTTTAGTACCACCTAAAAGGATTACAAAAAAACGTCCTAACATTAAAAAAAGAGGTGCACCCGGTGAGTGAACAACTTCTAATTTAGCCGCACCGGCAATAAATTCGCCACAATCCCAAAAGCTTGCTGTCGCTTCTTTTGTCATAAGATATACCGTTGAGGCTATTGCGCAAATAATCCATCCTACAATGTTATTGATTTTGTTGTAATTCATGTTTAAGATTTATAAATATAAGAGAGCAAATATAAAAAAATGAATGAAAGTTTGATTATTTGTTATAAGTTAATTTTAATTGAAAGGGCTATGCCTGAGTTGTTGTTTAAATTTCTTTATTCTTTTTTTGAAAACCAAATAATAAAAAAAATATTTATCCTATTTTAAACAATTTTTAATATTGATAATAAAAAATAGGTTCATTGGAAAGGTAACAAATTATTTTTTTGCTTTTTCTAACATTCTTTTTTATAGATTTGCCAAGTACTATTAAAAAATTACATGAAACGTAGCATAAAAATCTTATGGATTTTATTGTTTCTTGGTATTTTAGGGTTTAATGTGCTTATTTGGTGCATAAATGCCGGTTGGTTAGGTTATATGCCTAAAATGTCTGAATTAGAAAACCCACAATCAGCAACAGCATCAATACTTTATGCAGATAATGGTGCTAAGATTGGTACGTATTTTCTTGAAAATCGTGACCCTGTAAAATACAATGAGATCTCAAAAAATGTAATTGACGCATTGGTTGCAACTGAAGATGAACGGTTTTATGAACATAGCGGTATTGATGCAGAAGCTATAGGAAGAGCTATATATGGAGTGGCTACTTTTAATAAAAAAGGAGGTGCCAGTACTATCACTCAGCAATTAGCCAAGCATTTATTGGAACAAGAAAAAAGAGCAAAAAATACATTCGCAATCATTCTACAAAAATTAAAAGAACAAATAGTAGCCGTAAAACTTGAAAAAAATTTAACTAAACAAGAAATAATTACGCTCTATTTAAATACAGTTGCATGGGGGTATAATTCATTTGGAATAAAAAGTGCAGCTAAAACTTATTTCAATAAAAAACCAATTGATTTAAATATTGAGGAGGCAGCTTTATTAATCGGAATGTTAAAAGGTTCATCACTTTATAATCCCGTAAAATATCCTGATAGAGCGAAAGACCGTAGAAATACTGTTATCGATCAGATGGTCAAAAATTTTAAAATTACAGCATCTGAAGGTCAAGAATTGAAACAAAAACCAATAGTACTAGACTTCTCGCCAATGAGTGATTCTCACCATTCAGGAGTTGCTCCTTATTTCAGACAAGTAGTAGAACAAGACATGAAAGCATGGTGTAAAAAGAATGGCTATAATCTTTACAAAGATGGATTAAAAATTTATACAAGTATTGATACAACCATGCAACAATACGCCGAAGAAGCCGTAGCGAAACAAATGTATGGAAAAACAAGGTTTGCAAATCAAGCAAAATGGAACGCACACCCTAAAACATTAAGCAGAGCTATCAAGGAATCAGATAGGTATAAAAATTTAAAACTCGCTGAAGTATCTGAGGATGACATAATGAAAACGTTTAACACTCCTACTAAAATGAAAGTTTTTGCATGGAATGCTGCTCGCGAAAAAGATACTACCATGACACCGGTTGATAGTATAAAATATATGAAGGGATTTGTTCAAACGGGGTTTATGGTAATGGACCCCGCAAGTGGAGAAGTAAAAGCATGGGTAGGAGGAATTAATCATAAATATTTTCAATTCGACCATATTAATCAAAACACTAAAAGGCAAGTAGGCTCTACAATCAAACCTTTGTTATATTGTTTGGCAGTTGATAATGGGTATTCTCCTTGTCAATCCATATCCAGAAATCCTGCTTTCTTCCCCGGGCATGGTTATTATGGACCTGACAAAAAAGGAGGCTCCATAGAAATGAAAAAGGCTTTGGCTTTTTCTATTAATAATGCTACAGTAAATATTTTAAAATTAGTAGGAATAAATTCCTTCGTGGATTTTTTAAAGAAATTAGGAATAACAAGTAAATTAAATGCTTTCCCTTCTATTTGCTTAGGAGCTGATGATATTTCCATTTATGAAATGTTAAGAGCCTATACCATGTTTCCAAATCTTGGAATTAATACGCAACCTATTTACATAACGCGCATAGAAGATAGAAACGGAAATTTATTAGAAAATTTTATTCCTGAAAGAAAAGAGGTAATCAATGAAATTACTGCTTATAAAATGATTAGAATGATGATGGGAACTGTACTTATTGGTACAGGAAGAAGACTAAAACCAACATGGGATATTAAAGGTGATTGCGCCGGTAAAACAGGAACGACTAATAGCGAATCAGATGCTTGGTTTATAGGTTACACACCTCAACTCTTAGCAGGGTGTTGGGTTGGATGTGACGATAAATTTATTGGAGTAGGTTTAGGAGAAGGTTCAAGAGCCGCAATGCCTGTTTGGGGAGAGTTCTTTAAAAGATTACAAGCCGATTCGAAATCACCTTATAATAAAATAAGCACTTTTGAAAAGCCTGCAATTATGGAAGGAATGGATGAATGTGATGCAGTTGATGAAATCAGTTTACAAAGAGCCAATGCGCAGCTAAATGTTTCGAGAGGAGTTGAAACTGATGATGAAACTTCTGAAAAAGGTTGGGATGAATCAAATACGAATAAAGGTACTTCTCAAGATGACTATTAAGTAATGTTTCAACAAATCCAATTGAAGCTGTTTGTAATTAGTTTATTGCTATTTTTTTTCTCTATAAGAAATATTTACTCTCAAAATAATAAATCTTGTCACGTTAAAAATTCTTCTACCTACGATGGGGAGCTAATTAACTATAGTGTTTATTATACTTTTGCCGGGGTATATGTACCGGCAGGTGAAGCGAGTTTTTCAACTACATACAATAACAATAAAGGCAACCCTGCGTTTTATCTTACCGGGAAAGGGAGTACTTATTCTTCTTACGATTGGTTTTTTAAAGTGCGTGATTTTTATGAGAGTATTGTAGATACTGCAACTATGTTACCTTTTCAGTTCATTAGAAATATTTCTGAAGGGAAAAATAAACTTAATAGTAAAACGATTTTTGATCGTAAAGAAAAATCAGCTACTTATAATACTACAAAAATTTCAATAAGTGAATGTACGCATGATGTGTTATCTATGATTTATTATGCAAGAAATATTGACTATACTCAATCTAAAGCAGGGGATATGATACCTTATGATTTGTATCTTGATGGTAAGGTTTATTCTTTGTATATGAGATTTATGGGTAAGCAAGTTGTGAAAACCAAGTATGGTACATTTTCATGTTTTATAATAAAGCCTAAATTAATAGAAGGAACAATTTTTAGAGGAGGAGAAGAAATGACCGTTTATGTTAGTGATGATAAACGTAAAATACCTATTTATATTGAAACACCTATTATAGTAGGAAAAATTAAAGTTTATTATATACCCAACTAAAGTAAACCTGCATATTACTTTCCCCAGCCGAACCAATCATTTCCATTAGCATATAACATCAAGAGTAATAATAAAATCATTCCTACAACTTGTGCATATTCTAATACTTTCTCATTCGGCTTACGTCGTGTGATAATTTCATACAATGTAAACATAACATGCCCTCCATCTAATGCCGGAATAGGTAATAAATTCATGAAGGCTAAAACAATAGAAATAAATGCAGTGAAATTCCAAAAGTTTTCCCAATTCCATTCACTCCCTGAAAAACCATTTGCAATACCTTTAAAGCCGCCCATTCCTTTGTAAGCACCGGTTTTAGGTTGTACCATCTTTTTTAGTTGAACCGCATAGTCGCTTACGTCTTGTACACACATTTTGACAGCTCTTGGGAATGAGCTAAAGAATCCATATTTACCGGTAACGATTTTTATCCAACCAAGACTATCCATTTGAACAAAATTGTAACCATAAGGTACGAAACCAATTTTACCATCTTCATTTACTGATAGATTTAATATGGTGTCTTTTCCATTTCTTTCAACAGTAGTTATTATTGTTTGATTTTTCTTTTTAGATAATAGATTTACAATTTCATCATGAAACTTTACATCATTAGAATCTATTTTAATAATTCGGTCATCTTTACGCAATCCAGCTAGATAAGCAGCTGAAGAATCTTCCAAATAAAAAACAATAGAAGGTTTGCGAGGTTCTATCAGTGAAATTTTTCCTTGCTTTTTATTTTCTATAAGTTGTCCTAATAAATCAATAGGAATTTCAAGTCTTACCTCTTGTCCATCTCGATCAACCAATATATCTTTATTTGCAACTAAAATACTTTTTAATACTCGTTCAAAATCTTCTACTTTTTCACCATCTACAGAAATAATTTTATCGCCACTTCTCAATCCAATATTATACAAGGTGCTGTCAGTTACTGCAATTCCATATTTAATGGATTCGGTTGGGATTCTTTTGTGTCCCCAAATTTGGAGTACAAAAGCATAAATTACAATTGCAACAATAATATTCATTATAATCCCTCCTAACATTATTATCAATCTTTGCCAAGCAGGTTTTGTTCTAAATTCCCATGGCTTTGGTTCTTGTTTCATGGCTTCTTTGTCCATGCTTTCATCTATCATTCCGGCTATTTTAACATACCCTCCTAATGGCAACCATCCAACACCGTATTCTGTATCACCCACCTTCTTTTTAAATAATGAAAACCAAGGATCAAAAAATAGATAGAATTTTTCAACACGACAACCGAACATACGTGCTGTGATAAAATGACCAAACTCATGAAGAATAACTAAGATACTTAGTGCTAAAATAAGTTGCCCTGCTTTTAGTCCTATTTCTAACCAATCTATTACTAATAAATACATAAATGTCAATTATAAAAAAATTATTTAATGAAAGAAGATGCCATTTTTCGAGTTTCAATATTGCATTCATTATAATCATGCAAACTTGGCTTTTCAATGTATGTTATTTGTTGCATACACTTTTCAATTATATCACTCATTTCTAAAAATCCTATTTTGTTTTTAAGAAATGCTTCTACTACAATTTCATTAGCAGCATTTAATATGCAAGGCATATTTCCTCCTTTTTCCATTGCTTCTATAGCAAGGGCTAAGTTTCTAAATGTTTTTAAGTCGGGTTGTTCAAATGTGAAATTTGAAAAATTTTTAAAATCAAATCGCTTGAATTGATTAGCTATTCTTTGTGGATATGATAAAGCATATTGAATAGGTAGCTTCATATCGGGTAGCCCTAATTGGGCTTTGATGCTGCTGTCTTTAAATTGAACTAAAGAATGTATGATGGATTGAGGATGAATAATTACTTCAATTTGATCGTTCTTTAAATTAAAAAGCCATTTAGCCTCAATCATTTCAAGCCCTTTATTCATCAGTGTAGCAGAGTCAATTGTAATTTTAGCACCCATTACCCAATTTGGATGTTGCAAAGCGTGGTCTTTTTTTACATTGACTAAAAAATTAGTTTTTTTGCCTAAGAAGGGACCTCCGGAAGCAGTTAATATGATTTTTTCAACATCATCGATTCTTTCACCAACCAAACATTGAAAAATGGCAGAGTGTTCACTATCAATAGGAATTATTTTTCCTTGTGTAAGTCGAATAGTTTCATTCACGATATCACCGGCAACTACTAATGTTTCTTTATTAGCTAAAGCAACTATTTTGCCTTGCTCTAAAGCAGCTAATGTAGATGACAGGCCTGCATATCCCACAATTGCAGCTAACAAAATATCATAAGTATCACTTGCTGCAATTTCAATTAATGATTTCTCACCGGCAAAAACTTTTATTTGCTCTTTCGATAAAAGTTCATTAACCTCCTTGTATTTTGCTTCATCGCTAACGATTACTATGTTGGGCTTGTATTTTAATGCTTGTTGTATTAACAATTGTGTGTTGCTATGTGCACTTAAAACTTCTAATTGGAAAAGCTCTTTGTGAGTATCTATAACTTCGAGTGCTTGTGTTCCAATCGAACCGGTACTGCCATATATTGCAACTCTTTTTTTATACATTTAAATAAGCCCTTTTTAAAAAGTATGCAAAGCTAATAAATTTGTAGTATTTTAATTCATAAGAAAATAATAAAATAACGATACTATGCTATTTTTCGACTACTCATTTTTTAATAATTAATATATATACGGATAAAGTTTGTTAAATGATTAAGAATTGTTATTTTACTTATTCATTGTTGCAAGAAATTCTTCGTTATTTTTGGTTGAACGCATTTGTGATAGAATGAATGTCATAGCTTCTTCAGGATTCATATCTGCGATGTGTTTACGAAGGATATACATTTTGTTAATTACATCTTTTCCAAGTAACAAGTCGTCTCTTCGGGTTGATGAGGCAACGATGTCAATAGCAGGATAAATCCTTTTATTTGCAAGTCTTCTGTCAAGTTGTAATTCCATATTGCCCGTACCTTTGAATTCTTCAAAGATGACTTCATCCATTTTACTTCCGGTATCAATAAGTGCTGTAGCTAATATTGTCAGCGAACCTCCATTTTCAATTTTTCGAGCTGCGCCGAAGAATTGTTTTGGTTTTTGCATTGCATTTGCTTCTACACCACCGCTCAAAACTTTACCTGATGAAGGCGCTACTGTGTTGTGAGCTCGTGCAAGGCGGGTAATACTATCTAATAATATTACAACATCGTGTCCAACTTCAACTAATCTTTTGGCTTTTTGCAATGCAATAGTAGAAACTTTTACATGTTTGTCTGCAGGTTCGTCAAATGTAGATGAAATAACTTCAGCTTTTACACTACGTTCCATGTCAGTAACTTCTTCAGGGCGTTCGTCAACCAAAACTATCATTAAATAACATTCAGGATGATTAGTGGCAATAGCATTAGCTACTTCTTTAAGCAACATTGTTTTCCCTGTTTTAGGTTGTGCAACAATCAGCCCTCTTTGTCCTTTGCCTATAGGGGAAAACAAATCCATTATACGAGTGCTATAATTATTTGGAGTTGTACAAAGATTGAGTTTTTCATAAGGAAAAAGAGGAGTAAGGTAGTCAAAAGGTACTCTGTCTCTTATTTCTTCAGGCAAGCGACCATTGATTTCATTTATTTTTAATAAAGCAAAATATTTTTCACCTTCTTTAGGTGGACGAGATAGTCCATTAATTGTATCGCCTGTTTTTAAACCAAATTGTTTTATTTGAGCATGAGAAATATATACATCATCGGGAGATGAGAGATAATTATAGTCACTTGAACGTAAGAACCCATATCCGTCCGGCATAATTTCCATGACTCCTTCACATGTTACTTGTCCGTCAAAATCTAAATTAAATTTAGGTATTTTTTTTACTTTAAGGTCAATTTCATTTTGAGCTGCAATAGGCGTAACTTCTTGAGTGGGATTTGTATTTATTGGTAATGGTTCTTTTGATTTTTCAGATTCAATTTTGGATGAATCTACTGTTTTAGTGTTTGTGTTAAGTGCTATATCGTTAAGATTTAGTTCTTTAATTTTTAGTTCTAATTTTTCTTCTTTTGTTAAAGCGCTTTCATTGGGTTGTGTTGAGAGCTCAGGCTTATTTTCTTGAAGATTTTCAGCCTCCTCTTTTGCAATATCTTTAATTTCTTCTATTGTTTTAGCTTTTGTTTCACTTTTAATAGGAACAAGTTTTTTTGCTTTTTTAGGCTTTTGAACCTCAGTTGCAGTTGCATTTTCTTTACTAGTTTCCTGAATGATTTTTTTTTCTTTTGTTATTTCATTTGTAGAAGTTGGTTTTTCTTTAATAGCCTCCGCTTCTTCTACTTTTTCTAAAGTAGCTTTTTTAGTTTTTCTTTTTTTAGCAGCAGTTTTTTCTTTTACTGCTTGGGTTTCAATAATAGTTGAGCTTTGTTCATCTTTTAAAGCTTGCGCATCAAGGATTTTGTATATTAAATCTTGTTTTTCGATATCCTTAATGTTTTCAATTTTTAATTGAGTTGCAATTTCTTTTAACTCAGGTAAAATCATTTTTTCGAGTTGTGCTAAAGTATAAATCATACTTGAAAAGTTCTAAATATATAATAAATGCTAAAAATAATATTGATAAAAAATCGGTAGTGAGTTTAAATATTTAATATAATTTATAAACTAAAATGGAATAAATAAACTCATTTCAGGTGCAAGATTACAACATGTAAATTACATAATCAAAAAAAAATATAGTAAAAATTTTAAGACATACAGATAAAACTTTCTTTATTTTGTTTTCGTTGAAAATAAAATTATGACCCCCGAACGTAGAAGTAAGATAGAACAATTATTGAATCACAAACAAAATGATTTAACCGTAGTTTTAGAGAATGTGATGGATCCACATAATATATCTGCAGTAATGCGAACTTGTGATGCGGTTGGTATTATGGAAATTTATGTAATTAAGACAAAAATGCCAACTAAAAGAAGATGGAATGATAGCACGAGTGCAAGTGCAAGCAGATGGATGTATGTTCATTATTTCGAAGATGTAGCATCCTGTTTTGCGGCTGTGAAAGAAAAATATAATAATATTTGGTGTACTCATTTAGGCAAAGAATCTGTTAGTTTATATTCATTAGATTTGACAGAGCCTACTGCTTTGGTTTTTGGAAATGAAAGTGAAGGTGTATCAGAAGAAGCATTATCATTTTGTAATGGAAATTTTTTGATACCACAGGCTGGAATTATTCAATCATTAAATATTTCCGTTGCATGTGCAGTATGTTTATATGAAGCCTTTAGGCAAAAGAAATTAGCGGGACATTTTAATCAAAATAAAATAACTGAAATTGAGAGAGCCTTATTGCTCAAACATTGGGAATTAGAAAGTTTTGATGACTGAATCATTATTCAGGCTTGACATTTTTTAACACATCATCTTCGTAACTTTTCCCAATAGGAATTGCAATCTCTTTATCATTACCTTGAATATAAATTGTTTTATTACGTATATAATTTATTTTTTTGATAGAAATAATGTAAGAACGATGTGCTCTAATAAAATCATTTGCTGGTAAGCGGTCAATAAGCACTTTTAAAGTCATACGAGCAATAATTGGCTTTTGATTTTCTAAATGAAATTTTACGTAATCATTTAATCCTTCTAAATAAATAATATCATTGATATTAATTTTAATCAAACTATAATCTGCTCGAATAAATAAAAACGGCTGTCTTGATTTTTCATCATTGTTTATATGATTGTAATAATCTTGAGCTTTATTTACTGCTTGTTGAAAACGTTCATAAGTAAAAGGCTTTAGCAAAAAATCTATAGCATTTAAGTTAAATCCTTCAACCGCATACTCACTATGAGCAGTAGTGAATATTACCATTGCATCTGTTTTTAAATTTTTATAAAACTCAATTCCGGATACCGACGGCATTTGTATATCCAAAAAAATTAAATCAACCGGAAAATTATTCATGTACTTTATTGCATCATTTGGCTTTGAAAAAGTTTTTTCTAATTTAATATTCCCATTCATTCCGCAAAAAGTCTCAATAATTTTGAGGGCTGGTGGTTCGTCGTCTATCGCAATTGCTCTTATCATGTTAGTTCGATTTTAATTGTTACTGTAAAACTATGATTTTTATTTTCTATTTTAAAAGAATGTTTATTTGGATATAAAAGTTTGAGTTGTTTTCTGCCATTTTCGAGGCCAAAACCTGACTTTAATTGAGTTTGCACATTATGTGGAACTTTTAAATTAAATACATGTAAATATAAATTATAATCAGTCACACTTACCTGAATATCTATTTGTGATGTTTCTTCGGGATTGACTCCATGTTTAAAAGCATTTTCTATAAATGGAATTAAAAGTAAAGGTGCTATTTGTTTGTCTTCAAGTTCGCCATCAACAGAATAATTTATAATTACAGTATCACCCAATCTTATTTTCTGTAATTTGATATAATCATTAATGTAATTTATTTCTTTCTCAAGCGACACAAATTTAGCAGCAGTATCACTTATAGCATAACGCATCATACTGGATAATGTAACGATTGCTGTTGGCGTATGTTCTGACTTTTCAATAGCTAAAGAATAAATACTATTTAGAGTATTAAAGAGAAAATGGGGGTTAATCTGAGCTTTTAGATATGATAATTCATTTATTAACTTTTCTCTTTGCGATTTTTTTAATTTGTCACTAATGGAAACTGCAAGTGATGCAAATAGAACACCAAAAAATAATAAAAGATGGTGTTTAATTTGTACTAAAATTATAATCGGAGAATGTTTCCCAAAATCTAAATAATTTATTTCGCTAAACTGAATAACAAGTCGGGGAGTAGTAACAATCAATAATAAAAAAGCAATTGATATAAGAGTAAAGATGAAATATCTCTTCTTGAAATAAAATTCAGGTATAAAATAGTTCGTGTTTAAAAAAAAATAAATTAATCCTAAACTGTAACTAATAATATCCCTTTGTATAAATGGGTTTTTGAAAATCGAAAAATTATTGACAAAATAAGGTGATAACAAAATTGGAAAAATCAAAAACAATATACTGCCAATGCTATAATAGAATATGCTATAATATTTTGTCATCTAAATGCAATTAGTACATAAAATTTAATTTCAAATTTAAAAATATAAATTAAACAAAAAACTTATTTTAAGGCATTAATTTAGACAATCATCGTTTTTTATGAATAATTAATTTAAAAAAGGATGCTTGACTGAAAACAAATATATTTTTTTTATTTTCGAAATGAAAAAATAATTAGCGAATTACTATACTTAATAATTAATTTTAATCGTTATTTAGAAACCTTGAAACTGAAATCGCTAATTTGCTTTTGTTTTTTTGTCAATGTGTTTTTTTTTGTAAACGCACAGAATAGTACATGGCAAACAACGATTATAACAAAAAAAATAACAACGACGAAGGACTCAATTCTTTTAGATTCTTTAAGTATTATACCGGGCACTTTAAGTATTGAAAATGCGGATACTTCTTTTTATCATATTGATTATTTAAAGAGTATTTTGTATTGGAAAAATAAAATTAAACTTGACTCTGTAATTATTTCTTACAGAACATTTCCTCTTTTTTTTTACAAAAAAAACTATCATAAAGATGTTCAAAAAATAGAACAGAACTTTGCTGTCACTCCTTATTATTATGACGCAAATGATGCAAACAATAATACACCTTTTGTTGATTTTGGAAATGTAAATTATTTAGGAAGTTTTGGGAGAGCTTTGTCTTTCGGAAATTCACAAGATGTTATCCTTAACTCCCAATTCAATTTACAATTTGATGGTGATTTGGGCGATAGTATTCATATTTTAGGGGCAATTACTGATAATAATATCCCTTTTCAACCTCAGGGGAATACACAACAAATACAAGAGTTTGACAAAGTTTTTATACAACTGAAAAGAAAAAACACAACACTGACTGTTGGTGATTATGAAATAAAAAGTGCTAATACTTATTTTATGAATTTTTATAAAAGAGTACAAGGAATTTTACTTTCAAATAAAACACAACTCAGCAAGTCCATTTCAAATCAAAGCACTATTGGAGCATCATTAGCTAAGGGGAAATTTACAAGAAATACGATAGCTGCTTTAGAAGGAAATCAAGGGCCTTATAAATTAATCGGACCGAATGGGGAACAATTTTTTATCGTCTTGGCCGGTACTGAAAAAGTGTATATTGATGGCGTTTTACAAAAAAGAGGTGAAGATTTAGATTATGTTATTGATTACAATTCGGCTGAAATTACTTTTATGCCTAGAAGATTGATAACAAAAGATTTGAGGATAGTGGTTGAGTTTGAATTTGCAGATAGAAATTTTTTAAACTCTTTGATTTATGTTAAAGATGAAATTTCATTTAAAGACAAACTGAAATTAAACATAAACATTTTTTCTAATCAAGATGCCAAAAATCAAGGAATACATCAAACATTAGATTCAACACAAAAACGATTTTTAGCCGGCATTGGCGATAGTATTCATCAAGCCTTTTTCCCAAGTGCGGTTTATCAAGATACATTTTCGAGTAATAGAATTTTATATAAAAAAATAGATACTATTATCAATGGTATAATATATAATGATATTTATGTCCATTCTGTAAATCCGGATAGTGCAAAATATTTTTTAAATTTTTCATCGGTTGGCCCTAATAATGGAAATTATATTCAATCAATCAATATTGCAAACGGAAGAGTTTATTTATGGGTGCCTCCAATCAATGGAATAAAGCAGGGTAATTATGAACCAATCATAATGTTAGTAACACCTAAAAAGCAACAGTTGGCAAGTATTGGTTTAGATTATAAAATAGATTCAAATAAAAATCTAATGATAGAAACAGCGCTTAGCAATCAAGATCCCAATCTGTTTTCTACAATTGATAATAACCATCATACAGGACTGGCTGGTAAATTATTTTATACAGAAAAAAGAAATATTAGTCGATCTAAAGGACTATATCTAAAAAATAAATTGGATTACGAATACACAAATGTTAGGTTTAAACCTTTGGAACGATTTCGAAATGTTGAATTTAGTAGGGATTGGAATTTAGATAGTAAAGAGGTTTTAGGTGATGAACATTTGTTAAATCTCTCAATAGCGATTCAACAAAGTGAGCAAAAAAGCCTTGAATATGCTTTTGGCTCATTTATACGGACAAATGTATTTACAGGAATGCAACATACTTTAGCTTTTAATTTTCATCAAAAAAATTTTACTACACAAATTAGAGGAAATGTAATGCGGCAAACGTCAAGTATGCAAAAAAGTATTTTTTATCGACCAAATTTGAATGCAGAAAAAGCAATTAAAATATTAAATGAAACTCGCATTGGAACTAAATTTTCTATTGAGCATAATGAGATAAGAGATAAACTTACTGATACATTAATGCGAAATTCATTTTCTTATGATGCCTTAACTTTTTACTTAAAAAACAACCAATCTAATAACAACAACATTAATTTGGATTATACTTTACGTCATGATAGAACACCTATAAATAATGAATTTAAGCAAAATAGTATTAGTAATACCTTCTCATTAAATTCACAAATTGTTTCAATCAAAAATCATGAAATTCATTTAAACGGCGCATACAGAAAACTTTTTGTAAAGGACACTAATATTACAAATATTAAACCTGAAGAATCTTTATTGGGAAGAGTTGAATATGATTTTTCATTTATAAAAGGATTAATTACAGGAAATATTCTCTATGAAATGGGGGCAGGACAAGAACCCAAAAGAGAATTTACTTATGTGAAAGTTGTCGCAGGACAGGGACAGTATGTTTGGCGTGACTACAATAAAGATTCGATAGAGCAACTCAATGAATTTGAGTTGGCTGTTTTTCCGGACGAAAAACTTTATATTAGAGTTTATACACCAACCAATCAATATGTAAAAGCAAAGTATTCAAATTACAATCATGCTATTGTTGTAAATCCAAAAATAATTTTGAATTCAAATAAAAAACATTTTCTCAATAAATTTTTATCGGCTCTTTATTTTCAATCTGCTATGCAGGTGAACAACCGTTTTATAGGTCGCCCGGGACTTGAGCAATACAACCCATTCAATGTAAATGATAATGATTCATTATTGCTAAGTTCTTTAAATAATATTACAAATTCTTTGCTTATAAATCGTTTTAATAGCTTGTGGGGACTTGATTATATCAATACAATCAATACCGGAAATACTTTTATGACTTATGGTATTGATACTCGAAAATCTATAGAGCAATTGTTAAGGGGGCGATATAATATCACATCGAAAATTACATTGGGACTGCAGTTGAAAAATGCTAAACGCAATTATCATTCTTTCTATTTAGAAGATAAAAATTATGAAATTTTCCAAAATTCAATAGAACCAACTGTTTCTTGGGTTACGCTAAAAAACCAACTAAGAGTGCAAACATCATATCGTTATGATGATAAAAAAAATAATATCCGTTTTGGAAATGAAAAAGCCAAAATGCACAATATAAATTTTGAACTGAGATATAATATTATCACAACAGGCTCAATAAATTTGAAGACCTCATTTGCAGGTATTCAATATAATGGTGCTAATAATACGAGTATCTCTTATATTATGTTAGAGGCTTTACAACCCGGGAAAAATTTTATTTGGCAATTAAGTTTTGATAAGAAAGTTTCAAAAAATATAGAAATGAGTTTGCAATATGATGGGCGAAAATCAATGAATGCAAGTGCTGTTCATACAGGAAGGGCTACTGTCAGGGCTATATTTTAATAAGATTCAGTACTACTTCTGTACATCATTTCAATTATTTCAATCACCTTTCTTCCTTCATAAGCATTGGTCATAATTTGTTCATGCCCTCTGAGATGGTTGATTACATTCTCAATCATTTGATCATGATTGCTCATACTGCCTTGATATTTCCCATAATCATTAGCTTTTGCTTGTATATTAATTTGAGGTATTGTCTTATTTTTAATGTGTTGATATTCGATGGTGTTTAAGTATTGTCCTCCGATTTTTACACTACCTTTTTCGGCGATAATACTAATGGCACCTTCTAAATTTTTTTCATAACTACAAGTTGAAAAATTAAAATTAATAATGGTTCCTTTTTTAGACCGCAATATAAAAGAACCGGTATCTTCTATTTCGATAAATGGGTGATTCATATTTTGAATTATCCCTTGACAGTTTTCTATTTCGCCAAATAAATAATAAAGAATGTCAACAAAATGACTGAATTGAGTAAATAAACAACCACCATCTTTTTTCTTAATTCCACGCCAATCGTTTTCTTTATAATAAGATTCGTCTCGATTCCAAAAGCAATTAATATTGACAAAAAATATTTTTCCTAAATCATTATTATCAATTAGTTTTTTTACTTGTTTTACAGGTTCATTAAACCGATTTTGTTTAACTACAAAAATGTCTTTGTTGTATTTTTTTGCAGTTGCAATCATCTCATTACATTCGTTTACAGATAAAGCCATTGGTTTTTCACACACTACGTTTTTGCTTTGTTCTAAAGCCTGTATAGTATGTGTATGATGTAAATAATTTGGAGTACATACGTTTATAATATCAGCATCACATTGAGAAAAAAACGTAAGCGGGTCATTGTATTTTTGTATATCAAAATTAAATAAATTTAGCTTTTCATCTTGAATGTCGCAAACACCAACTAATTCTGCTGAAGGATTAGCTAAAATGTGTTGTGCATGCCTTTTGCCGATATTTCCTAAGCCAATAATTGCAAACTTTATTCTAACCATTTCTTAAAATTAATTCACCCGATTCGTTAACTATAAGCATTTTTTTATCTAATAAAAATTGAATCACTTTTTGATATTTTTTTGTTTCAAATGTCTTCAAGCCTTTAAATAATTTATCTGTATTTAAAGTTTTTTTAATTGAAATTTCATGCAAAATACTATTTTTTATATCATTAAATTCATTTTCTTTTAAGCCAAATCTTTTTTCTAAACATACATCACAAATACCACAATCCTCTTTCATTTCTTCTCCAAAAAATTGGACTAATCTCCGTTGCCTGCATGTTTTTTTATTAAGTACAAATTCTTCCATAAATTGAATTCTTTCGATATATCTTTCTTTGAGAATTTTGTGTAGTTGCATATCAATTTGTAGGAATTTTGCATCAATTCTATCATGTAGATAAGTAAGCTGTGGCTCTGCTTTTCGCTCTCTATAATGAATGTAATGATGTGATGCTAATTCCTTTAATTTCAATGTTACATAGTCCATTGAAATATTTAATTTTTGAGCAATAAGAAATTCATCAATCGGAACAAAATAATTCCATATTCCACTGTACATCCTCAAAAGACTTTTTAATATTTCATCTAAGTCCGGATGGTGTGATTCTAAATAGTCTATCTCCGTTTTAGAGCAATTCATTTTAACCGTAGATGGCAGATAAACAGATTCGGAGAGGCTAATAAAAGATTGTTGCTCTAATAGTTTTAAGGCGTTTAATGTTTCTAAAATATTTAATTTGAATTTGATACAAAAATCTTTTAAATCAAAATCAAAAACACTATCTTGACCACTTCCAATTGCTATTTGATAAAAAAAAGAAAGTGATTCATAAACGTTAGTGATTTTTTCTTTTGTCGGAAATTTTAATTCAACACTTGCTTTGAGGTCTATTAAATTTAATTCACTAAACAAAAGCACCGTATATGATTTTTCGCCATCTCTGCCGGCTCGACCAATTTCTTGATAATATGCTTCCGGAGAGTTTGGGAGATCAAAATGAACTACCGCTCTTACATTTGGTTTATCTATACCCATACCAAAAGCATTGGTGCATACTATTGTTTCAATTTTATCTTTTATCCATAATTCTTGTGTAGTGTTGCGCTCATCATTACTTAATCCAGCATGATAATAAGCCGTGTTCATACCTTGTTTGTTGAGTAAGCTCGAAACTTCAACACATTTCTTACGGCTATTACAATAAACGATTTTAGTGCCTTTTACGTTTTCTAAAATCTGAATTAGTTTTTCAATTTTCCCGTTTGTTTCAAATACACTTATTGAAATATTTTTTCGTTGAAAAGTTGAAAAGAAAACTTTATAATTTTTGAAATCGAGTTTTTCAATTATATCATTTTGGACAAAAGGAGTCGCACTTGCTGTAAGGGCTAAAAAAGGTATGTTGCCTAAAATGCTTCGAATAGTTGCTATGCTTAAATAAGGAGGCCTAAAATCATAACCCCATTGCGAAATACAATGTGCTTCGTCAATTGCAACCAAACGAATATCCCAATTGTTCATTTCTTCGAGAAATAATTTTGATTGCAAACGTTCCGGTGAAACAAAAACAAAATGATAAAGTTCGTTTTCAATTTGTCGATAAATAAATTCAACCTCGTTTTTATTTAAACCGTTATGTATAGCAACCGCCCTTATTCCTCTTTTTTTTAAATTTTGAACTTGGTCATTCATTAAAGCGATTAAAGGAGAAATAACAAGACAAGTTCCTCCCAAAGCCAAAGCCGGCACTTGATAGCATATAGACTTACCCCCTCCGGTTGGTAAAATAGCCAATGTGTCTTTCCCTTCTATCACATGCAGGATTATATCTTCTTGCATTGTTTTGAAAGTATTGTATCCCCAATATTTTTTTAATATGGAATAAATTAAATCCAAAAAACATTTTAGTTTGAAGTTTAAAGGTATGTATTTTTAATATTCAAAAGATAAATTTATGTAGAGGTGTATTTTCAAAAAAAAACAATAAAAGTAGTTGAAAATAGAAAACAAAATTTATCTTTCATCCAAATTTTCACTTAGATTTTTTTCTCGTTTTTGTATCTCTTTACGAGATATTGCCATGCTCGCATATATTCCTATTGCGAGAGATAATCCTATAACACATAATGAAAGCCATTCAGGAATATGAACATAATGCCCGATTATCATTTTGATGCCCACAAAAGCCAATATTGCTACAAGACTATAATTGATATAACGAAACTTATTCAACATATTAGATATTAAAAAGAACATCGACCGCAAGCCCATTACGGCAAGTATATTAGAGCTAAAGACAATAAATGGATCAGCACTAATAGCTAAAACTGCCGGAATACTATCAATTGCAAAAAGTAAATCAGTAAACTCAATTATAATAAGAGATATAAATAGTGGTGTGGCTATTTTTATACCTTTTCTTTTGATAAAAAATTTTTCACCATCTATCATATAAGTAACAGGAAAGATTTTTTTTATCCAGTATAATAATTTTGATTTTTTAGGATTATACTCTTCCTCGCTTTGAACGAGCATTTTATAGGCTGTAAGTAATAAAAATACCCCAAAGACATAAGTAATCCAAGTAAAATGATTAATAAGGGTTATTCCGAAATAAATCATCAATGCTCTAAAAACAATTGCCCCAACAACACCATAAAATAAAACTTCATGTTGGTATTTTTTGGGGATAGCAAAAGATGAAAATATAATAGCAATAATAAAAATATTATCTACACTTAATGATAATTCAATTAAGTAACCGGTAATATATTTAACAACAGCAGTATAAGGTGAAATATGAGTAGGGTTTGCAATCCATTTGTTTTGAAAAGCAAAATAAATAACTACTGAAAATAATAATGCAATACTAACCCATAATGCCGACCAAAAACTTGCTTCTTTTGTAGAAATTTCATGTGGATTTTTATTAAATATACCTAAATCAAGTGCTAATGCTATTAATAAAAAAATAATAAAAATTATCCAAAGTACCATAATGTGCAAAGAAGATATTAAAAAGTCTCTTACGTTTAAGTTAATTTGTTAAATATATTATAAAATAAATTATTAAAAACAAGATTCCCAAGGTGCAATCATCTCCAAACCCCAAAACTACTTTTAGTCAGTATTGACAAATTCAATTAAATTTGCAAACATTTTTTTTAACATGAGCCAAAAAAAGTATAATATACCTAAACAATTTCATTTGCCAACTATGGAAAATGAAATTTTAAAAATATGGGAACAGGATAAAACATTTCAAAAAAGTGTAGAAAATCGTAATAACTACCCTGAATTTGTTTTTTATGAAGGACCGCCAAGCGCTAATGGAATGCCCGGAATACATCATGTAATTTCACGAACACTAAAAGACATGGTGTGTCGATACAAAACAATGAAAGGATTTCAAGTGAATCGTAAAGCCGGTTGGGATACTCATGGATTACCTATCGAGCTTGGTGTAGAAAAAGAATTAGGTATTACAAAAGAAGATATTGGTGCAAAAATTTCAGTAGAAGAATATAATCAAAAATGTAGAGAAGCAGTTGTGCGTTTTAAAGATAAATGGGACGACATAACCAATAAAATGGGCTATTGGGTTGATCTTGAAAATCCTTATGTAACCTATCATAATGAATATATTGAAACGCTTTGGTGGTGTTTAAAAGAACTTTACAATAAAGGATATCTTTATAAAAGCGTATCAATACAGCCTTATTCTCCGGCTGCCGGTACCGGATTAAGTTCACACGAGCTCAACCAACCCGGCTGCTATAAAGATGTAAAAGACACCAGCGCAACTGTACTTTTTAAAATAGATAAAGAAAAAAATCGCAAACATCCTTTGTGGGAACTTTTATATAACGAAACAAACGGAGCCGAAAATATTTATTTCATGGCTTGGACTACCACACCATGGACTTTACCTTCCAATTTAGCTTTAACGGTTGGATCGCAAATTGATTATTCGCTCATTCAAACATTCAACCCTTATACACATGAACAACAATATGTTATTTTGGCAAGCAATTTAATTGCAAAATATTTTAAAAAAGAAGGGGAAAATCAGACTTTAGAAAATTATTCACCGGATGATAAAATAATACCATACAAAATATTAAAATCATTCAAAGGAAAGGAAATTGAAAATATTCACTATCATCAATTATTACCATTTGAAAGTAATAAACCATCATTAAGTGGAGGTGATCCGTTTAGAGTGATTTTGGGCGATTTTGTTACTACTGATGATGGTACGGGAATTGTACATACTGCCCCTGCTTTTGGTGCCGATGACTATAAAGTAAGTCAAAAAAATAATATAGGCATTATTGTTTTAGTTGATAAAGAAGGAAAATTTATTGACGGAACAGGAGAGTATAGTGGACGATTTGTAAAAAACTATAAAGACGAAAAAGATTACCAAGATGTCAATATAGATATATGTATAGACCTCAAGAAAAAAGGATTGGCATTTAAAGTGGAAAAATACGAACACTCATATCCACATTGTTGGCGAACTGATAAACCAATTATATATTATCCATTAGATGCCTGGTTTATCAAAACAACTGCTGTCAAAGACAGAATGGTAGAATTGAATAAAACAATTAATTGGAAACCCAAAGCAACCGGAGAAGGCCGTTTTGGAAATTGGCTTGAAAATATGGTTGACTGGAATTTGAGCAGGAGCCGATATTGGGGAACACCATTGCCTATTTGGAAAACTATAGATGGTAGTGAGGAAATATGTTGTGGTAGTATCGATGAAATAAAAGCTAATTTGCACGAAGAAAGTCCGGAAAAAGAAATAAATGACTTACATAAACCTTATATTGATAATGTAATACTAAAATCGAGTAAAGGTGAAAAAATGTACAGAGAACAAGACTTGATTGATGTTTGGTTTGATAGTGGAGCGATGCCTTATGCACAATGGCACTTCCCTTTTGATAAAAAATCTATCGCAGCAAATACTAATAGTAAACCAAAAGCTTTTCCTGCTGACTTTATAGCAGAAGGTGTTGATCAAACAAGAGGTTGGTTTTATACATTACATGCTTTGGCAGTATTATTATTTGATTCAGTTGCTTATAAGACCGTAGTGGCTAATGGATTGGTACTCGATAAGCATGGAAATAAAATGAGTAAAAGATTAGGGAATGTAGTAGATCCTTTTGATACAATCCATAAATATGGTGCTGATGCCACAAGATGGTATCTCATAACAAACGCAAGCCCTTGGGATAGCTTGAAGTTTGATATTAAAGGCATAGAAGAATCACAAAGAAAATTATTTAATACACTTTATAACACTTATACATTCTTTGCCTTGTATGCAAATGTTGATAATTTTGTTTTTGCAGAAGAATATATACCAATACAAGAAAGACCGGAATTAGATCGTTGGATAATTTCAAGTTTAAATACACTTATAGGTGAAGTAGAAAGCTATATGGAAGATTATGAACCTACAAAAGCCGGTCGTGCTATTGATGACTTTGTGGATGAGCATTTAAGTAATTGGTATGTGCGACTTTGCCGAAGAAGATTTTGGAAAGGAGAGTACGAGTTCGATAAAATTTCAGCTTATCAGACACTTTATGAATGTTTAGACACTTTATGTGCTTTAATAGCTCCAATATCACCGTTTTTCAGTGATTGGATGTTTAAGCAATTAAATGCAATAACAGAAAGAAACAAACATATTTCAGTTCATCTTAGTGATTTTCCAAAAGCAAATACTAACAATATTGATAAACAATTAGAACAGAAAATGAGCTTAGCGCAAACTTCTTGTTCATTATTACTTTCTTTAAGAAAAAAATCTAATATTAAAGTAAGACAGCCTTTGCAAAAAGCGATTATACCTTTAATTGATTATAGCTTAAAACCAATCATTCAATCTGTTGAAGAAATTATAAAAAACGAAGTTAATATTAAAGAAATTACTTTTATTGATGCCGATAATGATTTGATTAAGAAAAAAGCAAAAGCAAATTTTAAATCATTAGGAGCAAGAATGGGAAGTAAAATGAAAATAGCAGCACAGATTATCAGTTCATTTACTAATGCTCAAATTGCGGAATTAGAAAAACAAGAAAAAATCAATATTCAGATAGAAAATCAAACCCACGAAATATATTTATCCGATGTAGAAATAACATCAGATGAAATACCTGGACTTTCCGTCGCAAGTAAAGGTTCTTTAACTATTGCACTTGATACAGAACTAACACCAGATTTAATAGATGAAGGTATAGCAAGAGAATTTGTAAACAAAATTCAAAAAATAAGAAAAGATAATAATTATGAATTGACAGATAAAATTGAAGTTGTAGTACAAGAACATGATTTGTTAAAAAATGCAATAACTCGTTTTTATTCTTATATTTGCACGGAAATTTTAGCAACAGAATTGTATTTATCTCCTGAAATACAGTCTGATACTGAAATAGATATAAATGAACATAAAGTAAAAGTTTTTATTACCAACAAAAAATAAAAAAAAATGGCTATAAAAAAAGGTGCAGCTACAAAAGTAGTTTCTAAAAAAAATGTTAAAAATACTTCTGTAAAAAAAGTAGCAAAGAAGGAAATTGCTCAAAAGTCAACTTCTAAATCAAAAGTAGCACCAAAAAAAGCAGCTACAAAAGCGGCACCAAAGAAAGCGGTTGCAAAAGCGGCACCAAAGAAAGCGGTTGCAAAAGCGGCACCAAAGAAAGCGGTTGCAAAAGTAGCACCAAAGAAAGCGGTTGCAAAAGCAGCATCAAAGAAAGTAGCACCAAAGAAAGCAGCACCAAAGAAAGCGGTTGTGAAAGTGGCATCAAAGAAAGTAGCTGCGAAAGTAGCACCAAAGAAAGCAGCACCAAAGAAAGCAGCACCAAAGAAAGCGGTTGTGAAAGTGGCACCAAAGAAAGTTGTTAAAGAATTAGTAAGCACAAAATCTAAAAAAATGCTCGGAATTAAAGAAGTTAAAGAAGAAAAAATTAAGCAAACTAAAGTAGTTAAAAAAGCAGTTCCTACTCGAACAGTTATTAAAAGCAGCAGTTCATTACCTCAAAAATCAGATGTTTTTAAAACGAATACATTTGGAACTACAACTTTAAGAAACGATACCGGTAAAGTAATAGCATATAGGAAAACAGAAGATATGAAACGAAAAAAAGAAATGGATTCATCAATTAAAAAATATGTGACTGAAGAAAAAAGATCCCTTTTGGATAATACTATTGATATGACACCAATGTATAGATATAGCGATGAAGAATTAAATGAATTCAAAGAAATAATTTTAAGAAAATTAGAAGCAGCTAAAACAGAACTTCAATATTTACAAAGCGTTATTAGCAGAAAAGATGAATCAGGAACAGAAGATACTGAAAATAAATATCAAAGCGTTGAAGATGGCAGTATGTCAATGGATAGAGAGCAATTTACTCAATTAGCCAGCAGACAAATTAGTTTTATTACACATTTGGAACAAGCATTAGTAAGAATTGAAAATAAAACTTATGGAATTTGCAGAGAAACCGGAAAGTTAATTGATAAAGCCAGATTGCGTGCAGTACCACATGCAACTTTAAGCATTGAAGCCAAAAACGCCAAAAAATCATAAATAGTAATATAATAATATGATATAATATTAAAAAAACTACCTTATTTTAAGGTAGTTTTTTGTTATAAAAACTTTTTTATAAGCAATATGATTTTTTAAAAGAAAGAAAATTATCAAAAATGTTTAAAACTATTGCTAACATAATTTGAAATTCAATATTCTAATATTACCTTTGCACCCAATTTCAAAATAATCAATTTTTTAAACGAAATTTTAATTAAAAAATATGTCAAGCAAAGGTCAAATTAAACAAATTATCGGCGCAGTTGTCGATGTTTATTTTCCAAATGAAAACAAACTCCCTAAAATTCTAAATGCACTTTCAATAAAAAGAGAAGGACAAACTGATTTAATTTTAGAAGTGCAACAACATTTGGGAGAGGACAGTGTACGTTGTATTGCAATGGAAGGAACTGAAGGATTGGTTAGAGGTATGGAAGTTATTGATTCCGGAACTCCTATAGCTATGCCAACAGGCGATGCAATTAAAGGAAGATTGTTTAATGTTACCGGCGATGCGATAGATGGATTACCACAACCATCAAAAGAAAATGGACGCCCTATTCATGCAATGCCACCGGCTTTCGAAAATTTAAGTACAGCCTCAGAAATATTATTTACAGGTATTAAAGTAATTGACCTTATTGAACCTTATGCAAAAGGAGGAAAAATTGGATTATTTGGAGGTGCAGGTGTAGGAAAAACCGTTTTGATTCAAGAACTGATTAATAATATTGCAAAAGCATATAGTGGTGTTTCCGTGTTTGCCGGTGTTGGTGAAAGAACACGTGAAGGGAACGACTTGATGCGTGAAATGATAGAAGCAGGAATCATGAATTATGGAGATGCCTTTAAACATAGTATGGAAGAAGGTGGATGGGATTTGGAGAAAGTAGATTTGGAAGGCCTTAAAGAAAGTAAAGCAACATTTGTGTTTGGTCAAATGAATGAACCACCGGGAGCTCGTGCTCGAGTAGCTCTTTCTGGTTTGACGGTTGCTGAATATTATCGAGATGGAGATGGCAAAGGAAAAGGACGCGATATCTTGTTCTTCGTTGATAACATTTTCCGCTTTACTCAAGCCGGCTCTGAAGTATCAGCTCTTTTAGGACGTATGCCTTCAGCTGTGGGATATCAGCCAACCTTAGCAACTGAAATGGGATTGATGCAAGAAAGAATCACTTCTACTAAAAATGGTTCAATTACATCTGTGCAAGCTGTATATGTACCGGCAGATGACTTGACTGACCCCGCTCCGGCTACAACTTTTGCACACTTAGATGCAACTACCGTATTAAGTCGTAAAATCGCAGACTTAGGAATTTATCCAGCTGTGGATCCACTTGATTCAACTTCGAGAATCTTAACAGAAGCAATCGTTGGTTCGGAACATTATAATTGCGCCAACAGAGTAAAATTAATTTTACAACGATATAAAGAATTGCAAGATATTATCGCAATCCTTGGAATGGATGAACTAAGTGAAGAAGATAAAATGACCGTAGCAAGAGCTCGTAAAGTTCAACGTTTCTTATCTCAACCATTCCACGTGGCAGAACAATTTACCGGATTAAAAGGTGTATTGGTACCAATAGAAGAAACAATTAGGGGATTTAATATGATAATGGATGGAGAAGTAGATGAGTATCCTGAAGCAGCATTTAACTTAGTTGGTACTATTGATGATGCAATTGCAAAAGGTAAAAAAATGATGGAGTCAGCTAAAAACTAATATAAGTAAAAATTAATTTAATTTATGCATTTAGACATCTTAACACCGGAAAGAAAAATTTTTAATGGCGATATCATGGGTGTTATTTTACCTGGTGTTGAAGGTTATTTTGAATTGTTAGATAACCACGCCCCAATTGTGGCAGCTTTAGGTAAAGGACAGCTTAAAATAATTAAAGATAAAAACAATCATGAAATCTATAAAATAGAAGGTGGATTTGTAGAAATGAACAATAATAAAACGATTGTTCTTATTGAAGGTGCTGAAACACTAAAATAAATTTTATTAAACTATAATTTAAAAGCTGTCTGATAAAAAAGACAGCTTTTTTTATAATTAAAAAAACAAACCGTAAAATTTAACATTACACATCATGTCAAAACCCAAAATAGCAATTTTTACTTATTCATTACTCGGTGGAGGTGCTGAACGCGTTGTGTCTAATCTTTTGTTAGGATTAGAAAATGATTTTGATATTCATTTGATTTTAATGAATGATATAATTGATTATCCAATACCTGAAAACCAAAAAATTCACTATATCGAAAACTCTAATATGTATGAGAGTGAATGGAAGAAATTAATAAAAATTCCCTTGTTAGCCTTGAGACTGAAAAAATATTGTAACGATAACCAAATTAAATTGGTGTTAGCTGTTATGAACCGACCTAATTATATTGCTTCTTTGGCTAAAAGTTGGGGAATGAAATCAACAGTTTATATAAGCGAACGGTTTTACACTCCTTATTTCTGCAACAATAATTCATTTGGAGGGAGAATTAAAAAGTTTTTAGTTAGCAGTTTGTATCCAAAAGCCAATAAACTTTTACCAAACTCTAAAGGAACCGAAAAAGCGCTAAAGGATTTTTTCAATATTCAAATTCCATCTATCGTTGTAAAAAATCCGGTTGATATCGAAAACGTAAGGCAAAAAATGAATGAAGAAGTTACGGATGTTAAATTTGATAAATTTACATTTGTGTGTTTGGCTGCATTTAGATATGAAAAAAATCATGAAATGCTTATTGATGCATTTGAAAAATTAATAAATCAAAACTGTCAATTATTATTAATAGGAAAAGGAATTTTTAAAGAAAAAATTCAAAAAAAAATAACAGAATTAGGACTTTCCGAAAAAGTATTTTTTGTAGAATTTACACGTAACCCTTATAAATATCTGGCAAAAGCAAATTGCTTTGTACTTTCATCTAATTCAGAAGGATTCCCTAATGTTTTATTAGAATCTATGGCATGTGAATTACCAATTATAGCTACCGATTGTCGAACGGGACCGAGAGAATTATTAGCACCTGACACTGACGTTAATAAACAATTGACGAATGGGTTTGAAAAAGGAAAATATGGAATATTGACAGCCCCTGAAAATGCAGATTCGATGGCAGAAGCGATGATGTACGTTTTAGAAAATCAAAAAGTTTTGGCACAATATAAAACTTCATTATTAGCAAGAGCAAAAGAATTTGACAAGCCGATTGTTATAGAAGAATTTAAAAACATCTTAATGAATTAGTTGATGTTTTCAATTTGATTGATTGATTGATTGATTGATTGATTGATTGATTGATTGATTGATTGATTGATTGATTGATTCGTTAGATTTTTTCTCTTTATTTAAAATATATATAATGGCTAAAGCCGAAAAATAAAATGGCATCATTGGAATTTTATAACGCATAAGTGTCCCAAAATTTCCACTTGTAATACCTATAAAAGCACTAAACAATAACGAAAAACTCATTGCCATTAATAAGAAACGTTCTTTAAAAATAATTTTAAAGAAAAATAGTCTTGCTTTAAATAATACGAACAAAGTTAGCAATAGAGTAAGTGTACTTTCTGCCGATGCAACTAATAGCATGATTTTATTAGCCTCCCAAATATATGGCCTGAAAAGAGTAACATTAATGCTTGCAGGAACTAATTTTATCATACTGCCTATGTCAGGTGAAAGTTCTCCCAGCGTATATCGGCTTGCAGCAAATCCTTCTTGAGTCAAATAATCATAATTTGTTTTGATGGTTTCCAAGATGTTTTTTAAAGCAAATTTTTGAAGTTGTCCCTGAAAGGAATCCATAAGTTTTAATAGACCAAAAACAAGTAAAGCTATAGTTGCAGGTAAACTCACATATTTTATCACATTACTTTTAATAGAATTAAAACTTTTTATTATAATAAAAAATGAATAAGATGCAAGTAAGGCAATTAAAATATATGATTTGATATAAAAAAGCATAATTGCATTAATGAAAAATATTAAAATATTTTTCCGGGTATATTCTTTATGTTCAAACATTCGTGTTAAAGCATAATAAACAAAACCCATTGCCCCTATACAATAAGCTTCTTTTGCTGAAATAGAGCTCCAAAATGCAACAGAAGGTAAAAGAACCGTAGAGAAAAATAGTATTTTTTCATGTCCGGGGTAGTTTTGATTTAGTATTTTGTAAATTTTCCAAGTGCCGATATAAGCATAAAATGATGCAATTAAGCTACTTCCAAGAAAAGAATTTCCAATGAGTAGATTAATTATAAATGTGATTTTTACAAGAAAACTTTCATTGTCCTTGAAATAAAATTCATTCAAATCAAAATTAAAAGGGAAATTTTGTAATGTATCAACAGAATGTGTCAATACGAACCATGCAACAGATGGTTTAACTTTTACTAATTGGATTAATTGGTCTGAAGCCCAAAAATAATTAAAGGCATCAACGCCCCAAGGATACAAAACTACGTGTTGGAAAAGGAAAAGAGGAATCATTAACAATCGGAAATAATATCCCTTTAAATAATATTTTTGTAAAACAAGCGGTTGACTTTCCTTTGTCTTATTTAATAACCAAATTATTAAAAATAAGATGATAGGAACTATGATAAAGTCTCTAGTGAAAAAGACCATTTTATAAACATGAGTCCCTAACTCATTCAGTTTTTCTATTTCTTGGAGTGTTAAATTCATTTGAACTATAAAACAAAAAAGACTTAACTCATCAATTTTATGCAAATTAAAGCAAAAAAAAGATTTAATATTTTAAAGATTATGTTTAAAATGAAATTATGAAATACAATAAAACTCTTTTTAAAAATAAAAATGAAATTTGTCAAACGGATTTTTTAAAAAAGAAGTCTTAATATTTAGAAAAATAAATTAAGTATTTTATTTTCAAATTTTAATAATATCTTTACTACTTCGTGTATATCATCAAAATAAATATGAAAAAACTTTATATAAAATCGCTTTTGCATTTTACATTGACACTCGTTTTTGTTCTGAGTAGTTTTGTAGTTATAAATGCTCAAAATACTGTAACAACACTTCCTTTAGCTAATAATAGCCTATGTGCTTGTAACCAAGTTCTTGTTAGCTATTCAGCCACCGGAAATTATAATGCCGGCAATGTTTTTACTGTTCAATTATCTGACGCAGGCGGTAATTTCGTGGGGGCAACTACAATTGGCACATTAAATAGTCAAGCCAACAATGGTACGATAAATTGCACAATTCCTTGCAATACTCCTTATGGTACCGGTTATAGAATAAGAATCATTAGTTCAAATCCGGCAGCAGGTGGCCCAAATAATGGCAGCAACATAACTATCGCACCATCCCCAAGTGTTTCAATTAGCTTTTCAACTGCAAATTGTGTTGATACACTAACTGCAAACCCATCAGGAGGTGGCGGAGGTGGTCCCGTACAAAATGGAACAAAATATTATATAACAGACCAACAACCATGGGGAGTAACAAGCAATGTTGATGAAATGAATGCCGTTTTTGGTATAGGGAATTGGATTCAAGCATCATTCTCAAATCCGGCACCGGCAACCATTTTTGCACCGGGAACTCAGTTAGTGTTTATAGACGGTGGGGATATGAATGGTATTGCCTGCGATAATTATATTACAGCTAATATCGCACTAATAGAAAACTGGGTTAACCAAGGCGGGCAGCTTTTTTTAAATGCTGCACCTAACAATGGAATACAACAAAATTGGGGTTTTGGAGGGGTTATAAATAATTACCCAAATTATGTTCCTGTATTAGGAAATAATGTACCGGGAGCATTGGTAACCAATATGCTTCATCCTATTAATACAGGTCCTTTTCAACCGACAGATCCAAATGGGGTATATACCGGGAATTATTATGCACACTCTAATATTATTAATGGAGGCACAACTTTGATGCATAGCGCTGCCGATCCTAACATCGCTGTACTTACAGAAAAAAATTGGGGTGCCGGTAAAGTGTTATTTGGAGGAATGACTTCTACCTTTTTTCATAATACTGTACCGCCATTGCAAAATGCAGATGCTTCTAATTTAAGAAAAAATATGTTAGCTTATTTGTCCGGACCGGTAATGCCTCCGGCACCAACTTATACTTACTTGTGGTCAAATGGAGCTATAACAAAACAAATAGTTCCAACGGTTACCGGAGTTTATACTGTAACAGTAACCAGTAACTTAGGGTGTACTGCCACTGCTACATATAGTTATGTGGCACCGCCTCCTGTTAATGTACAAATTGATTCAAGTGGAGTATTGTGTTCGGGAAATTCTGTAACACTTAATGCAGGTGCGGGTTTTGCAACTTATTTATGGGATGATAATTCTACCAATCAAACCAGAGTCGTAAATACGCCCGGTGTTTATTATGTCACAGTTACAAATGCCCAAAACTGTATAGGAAGTGATACTATTGTGATTAATCAAGATACTACGGTAAAAGCAGATTTTTCTGTAAGTGTTCATTTGGGTTGTAAACGTGATACAATATTTCTTACCAATAACTCTACAGGAGGAACACAATGGTTTTGGTTATTTGGAGATGGAGCTTATTCTACTTCACAACACCCTGTACCTTATGTCTATGCCAATCAAGGTATTTATACAATACGTTTAATTGTTACCAATCCGCCTTGTGCTGATACAATGCTTGTTACGATTAATACCAACCACCCAATTTCATCTAACTTTGTATTACCAAAAGATACAATGTGTATCACAAGTCCTATAGCCCCAACACTTACTAATAATCCGGATCCAACTTGGATACATACATGGATTTGGGGAGATGGAACGCCCAATGGCACAGGCATAACACCCTTTCACATGTATAGTATGCCGGGTACTTACACAATTAAACATATTGTCGTAGATACACTCGGATGTGTAGATAGTACTTCTAAAACAGTAACTGTTGATTTTCCGGCTTATGCAGAATTTTCTATTTTTGATAATCAAGTGTGTTTAGGTGAAAAAATACTTTTAAATATAGATACCATTTCTACAAGCACTTATAGCTATTATTGGAATTTTGGTGATGGTTTTACATTGTATGATATTCCAAACCCAATGCATGTTTATGATAACCCGGGAAATTATGTAATCACTTTGGTTGGCAAGTCAAAATTTTGTGATTCAACAGTCATAACCAAAAGTGTAGAAATTTTACCATTCCCACAAATCAATTTAGGAAGAGATACTGCAATATGCCCGGGTTTAACCGGTGCTATCGTTTTAGCAGATGTAAACAACCCTGCTGCCATATATCAATGGAGTACAGGTGAAGTTTCAAATTCAATAACAGTTTCTACTCCGGGTACTTATTGGGCAAGAACACAAGGAGAGTGTGTAGCTGTTGATAGCATTACCATTTTTAGAGATTGTTATTTAAATGTACCAAATGCATTTTCACCTGATGGAGATGGTTTAAACGATTATTTTCTACCACGTGATTTGTTATCAGCAGGTCTTACCTTATTCAAAATGGATATTTATAACCGATGGGGAGAATTGTTGTTTTCTACTACATCACTCGATGGAAAAGGCTGGGATGGAAAATATAATGGTACACCACAACCAATCGGTACTTACATCTATACCATAAATGCGGAATTTAAAAATGGTGTGAAAAAGACGTATAAAGGAAATGTTACTTTAATAAGGTAGATAAAATTTATACTTCAAATTCTAAGCCTTCAAGTGCTAATTGTGTTTTCTCAAATACCGGCTTTGCTTCGAGTAGAAAAGGTGATAAATCTTTATAACGTGAAGAAAAATGCCCAATAATTAATTGATTGCAATTAGCATACTTTGCAATTTCTGCAGCTTGTTTTGCAGTAGAATGAAAGCGCAGACCGGCTTTTTGTTCGTCATTTTGAAGATAAGTACTTTCATGATAAAGCAAATCTACATTCATGAAATATTTACAAATATCAGTATTAAAAAGAGTGTCAGCAGTGTAAGCATAAGATTTATCCGGATGTCCTTCTGATGTTACCCATTCATTTTTTATAATATTTCCATAAGCATCTTCATAATCAAAACCATCAGTCAATTTTGAATAATAATATTTTGGAATTTCATATTCCCTTAGTTTTTCAGGAAGTAAAATTCGTTTCCTTTTTTTTTCTAAAAATAAAAAACCATGTGTCGGAATACTATGATAAACAGGAAAACAATGAACTTCATATTTTGATTCATTTAGCAGTAATTCAGCAATACCCTCCTTCAAAAAATGATATTCAATTTCAAATCCTAAATCCCATTGTAATTGAAAATCAATAACTTCTTTGATAAATTCCGGACAATAAAGATGTAATTTATTTATCCTACCTAATAAAGACATACTACTGATTAAAGCAACTAAACCAAAATAGTGATCTCCATGACAATGACTTATGAATATATGATTAATGCGAATACCTTTGAACCCATATTGTGCTATCCTCATTTGTGTCCCTTCACCGCAATCTACAAGTATTATTTCATTTTCAAGCTGAACTATTTGTGCAGTAGGGTTTCTTCCATAAGCAGGTAAAGCAGAATTATTTCCTAAAATGGTAATTTTCATTATGGATTTATAAAAACCAAAATTAACGGATATTTTTTTTAATATTTAAAATAACTTTCTCCCTTTTTTACTAAAGAAAATTATTGCCATTTTTTACATTAAAAATATCTGAAATCGGAAATAATGGCGTACTTTTTTTAAAAAAGTGACAAAAAAACGTATTTTCTTGCTTGGTATATAAGTTGTTCTATACTTTTCAAACAAACAAAAAATAAAAACTAAAACAAATAATTATGACAAACATTAGAGTAAAACACCCGGCTTATGTACCATCTTTTTTTAAAGCAATGGACAGATTTTTTAATGATGACTTATCTAACTTCAATGAATTTTTACCATCAACTAACATTGTTGAAAAAGAAAAAAGTTATGCTTTGCAACTTTCCATCCCGGGAATTTCAAAAGATGATGTGAAAATTGAATTAGATGGAGACATGTTGACTATTTCTTACGAAAAAAGTGAAGAAAAAACTGAAGCAAATGAAAACTACATTAAAAGGGAATTTTCAACAAATTCATTTAAACGTAGCTTTACAGTGAACGAAGGATTAAACGTTGATGACATTACTGCTTCTTGCGAAAATGGAATTTTAAATATTGAAATTCCTAAAAAACAAGCAAAAGCAAAAGAAGTAAAAACAATTAGTATTAATTAATAGTAGGTTTCAAAGTTTAAAAAAAGACAATTTCAAAAGGGAAATTAAACGTGCCTTTTTGAAATTGTCTTTTTTAATTTATAATAAAAAATACACTATTACAGATAAGTGTTTTTTCTAAAATATTATTCTACATTTTTTTAGCAATTTTTATTTGTTCTAAATATTTTTCAAAATCTATTAAGCTTTTTGAACTTAAATTATTTTCTTTTTTTAAAAGACCTTTTTGTGCACTAAGCACACCGTACCGAACATCATTTATGCCGTCAATATGATGCGCATCGGGGTTGATACTGAGTAACACTCCTTCTTCTTGAGCTAATTTTATCCATTGCCAATCCATATCTAAACGACGAGGATTAGCATTAATTTCAATCGCAACATGATGTTGCTTGCAAGCTTTTATAATTTCTTCATGTCGTATCGGATACCCTTTACGACTAAGTAACAAGCGTCCGGTACAATGTCCTAATATAGTACTGTAAGGATTTTCAATTGCTTTTAATAATCGCTCCATTGCTTTTTCTTCGTTCATATTGAGTTGTTGATGGATGGACACTATCACTAAATCAAAAAGAGCTAATACGGAATTTTCATAATCCAAAGACCCGTCATACAAAATATCACATTCTATGCTTTTAAATATTTTAAAAGGAGCTAATTGTTTATTGAGTTTGTCAATTTCTATATGTTGTTTTTGAATTCGTTCAATTGATAATCCATTTGCATAAAATGAACTAATACTATGGTCACTCATTACTAAATATTCGTACCCTTTTTTTATGCAAGCCATTGCCATTTCTTCTATGGTATGTGCACCATCGCTCCATACACTATGATTGTGAATGATACCTTTTATATCATTTACTTTGATAATATCTTCATAATTATTTTCGTTTGTGCAAATTATTTTATCAAAGAGGGAACGGCTATAGTAGGGGATAGGTATGATATTAAGTTGATGATATAAATCTTCTTCATTGTTGAAATCAAGGTGTTCAATTTTAATATTAAAACAACGTTCAAAGTCCGATAGAAAAGTGTTTGAACAACTCTTAATAAATACATCTTTAGCGAAATTTTTCTCATTTGAAAGATGAAAATTGATTTTTATGATATTCTTATATTTATAAAAAAGCGTTTGATGCTCTTGATTTAAAAAATCTAATTCAGGTAAATTTGAAAATATTTTTTTAGCTTCATCTTCCTTTGTCAATAATACCCATTCTAATTCTTCAATAGTGTCTTCTTGTCTTGCAAAAGCACCGACACATTTTACATGTTGAGCACCGAATAACTCCTCTAATTCATTTTGAAAAAACATTGCTAAGGCCTCAACTTGAGCGTACAAATAATAACCCTGATTACTAAAATAGTATTCTAATGCTTCTTTAATATTTGTCTGTGTTTTTTCTCCAAATCCCTTGTAATGAATTAATCGGTTTTCATTACAAGCATATAATAATTCTCCCGGAGTTTCAATACCCAATTCATGCCATATTACTGCAATTTTTTTTGCACCTATTCCTTTTATTTGCATTAATTCCAATATCCCTTTTGGCGTTTTATCCAATAATTCATTCAGGCTTTGTAATTGACCTGAATCTAAAATTTCAACTATTTTTTGAGATAGGCTATTGCCTATTCCTTTGATAAGTGATATTTGTTCTCTTGATATTGTGTTTAATTGAAATGGTAGTTTATCTATTGTAAATGCAGCATTTGAATATGTTTTAATTTTAAAGCTATTTTCTTGGTGAACATCCATTAATTTAGATAACAAAGAAAATAGGTTTGCTATTTCGCGGTTGTTCATGAATCTAAAAGGGAATTGATTTTTTTTAATTTTTCTATAATTGTCTTATCATTTAAAGTTGATGAGCTTATTTGATTTTTTTGTGAGGTAATAAAGTAAATAAGCGTCATCGCCATATAATCTTGGTCATCACGACCCGGAAATTGTTTATGAAAATTTTCTATATTTTGTGTAATCTGTTGTACGCTTTCACGAACAAATTGTTCATTTGCTGTTTCTACTTTTATACGGTAATTTCTATTACAAATTCGTATAGTAATGCTGACTTCACTCATACATTTAATGTATTTTAATTATTGCATGAAGTTACAACATCTAATTGGATTTATTGCAATACATCTTGCATTGAAAAAATACCTTTTTTATCTTTTATAAATTCAGCAGCTAAAACAGCACCCCAAGCAAATCCTTTTCTACTGTGGGCTGTATGAGAAATTTCAATAGTGTCGATTTCACTTTCATAAAATATTTTATGAGTGCCGGGTGCGGGGTCAATTCTTTTAGAAACAATACTCAGTTCGTTTTCGTTATCTGTTTTATGATTAACCCAATGTTTTTTTTCTGTATAATTTTTTAAAATACTTTCAGCTAAAGTAACAGCGGTGCCGCTGGGGGCGTCTTTTTTTGCTGTATGGTGTATTTCCTCTATTCCTACTTTGTATTCTGAATGTGTTTTCATCAATTGGGCTACATATTCATTTATTTTAAAAAACAAATTAACACCTATGCTGAAATTGCTTGCATAGAGAAAAGCGGTTTGGTTTTGAATAGCAATATTTTTGGTTTCATCTAAATGCTGTAACCAAGCTGTACTGCCGCTGATTGTCGGAATACCGGCTTTTAGACAAGTAGTTATATTATGAAAAGCAGTTTCGGGCGTGGTAAATTCAATACATACTTCAGCTTTTTGGATATTTTCAGGAATAAATTGTTCGGGATTTTGA
This sequence comes from Chitinophagaceae bacterium, assembly GCA_039811265.1. Lineage (GTDB taxonomy): Bacteria > Bacteroidota > Bacteroidia > Chitinophagales > Chitinophagaceae > OLB11. The sequence goes on from JBDHYI010000019.1 coordinate 44,779, forward strand.
GAATTGATTTTTAGTACAATTTCGTGCCCTCTTTCTAAAGCAATTTCTTCTATGGCTTTACCCATTTTCCCATAACCGATTAATGCAATTTTCATATTAAAATATTATTTTTTAGCAACAGTTAGTTTTAGTCCAATTTGTTTCCGGTTATCAAAAGCAGGTGAAAAACGAAAACTAATATTTTTACTCATGTCAAAAGATTTTAAATGAGATGCGGTAAAAGCATCTAATATATTTAGAAAATAACAAGCTACACCGGCAATGACACTATATTCAACATAAGAACGATATGTTTTTCTTAATAAATCAATATCACTCAAATCGTAATTGTAAAATGTATCAGTCGTAGTCGGGTCATTGTCTATTCTACCGAGATATGCTTGTTGATAAACGTTATATTTTTTAGTATTAAAAATAAGAAATCCTGTTACGACACCACCTGCAACCGCTACAACGCCTATTTTCCAATATTGCTTATTATAGGCTTGACCAAGTCCGGGTAAAAGAGCAGAGTACAGACCTGCTTTTTTGGGATTGGAAAATCGGGTATTAAATTTAAAAACGGAATCATTGAATGGCGGGAGTTGATTTTTGGAATTTTTTGTAGGAGTTTCGTTAAAATCATCAGATTCTTCTTGGGCAAATGATTTTAATTGAAAACTTAAAAAAATGCAAGTCAATAAAATAAAAAATAAACGATTATGGGGTTGAATAATTACCATTTAATGTTTAAAAAAAATAAAATTAAATACTCATTTTATCCATTATTCTTTCCAAATCATTATCATCATAAAATTCGATAGTAATAGAGCCCTTCCCGTTTTTCTTTCTTTGTAAGTTAACTTTTGTAGAAAAATGAGAGGCAATTTGTTCTTCTATTTTTTTATAAGGGAGAGAAAGAGCATTAGAACTTTTAGATTCTTTGTTTTTTGTACTTTTCTTATTTGCAAGTTCTTTAATTAGCTCTTCGGTTTTTCTTACGGAGAGGTCTTTATCAATTATTTCTTTTGCTACAAATAATTGTTGTTCGATATGTTCAAGGCCAAGTAAAGCTCTTGCATGTCCCATACTTAATTGTTTATTTCTTACAGATACTTGAATAGATGGAGGAAGTTTTAGTAAGCGAATATAATTAGTAACGGTACTGCGTTCTTTTTTCATCCTATCTGCAACTTGTTCTTGAGTTAAGTTACATTCACTCATTAGTCTTTTGTATGCCAAGCCTATTTCGATAGCATTCAAATCTTCTCTTTGCAAATTTTCAATAAGTCCCATTTCTAAAACTTCTTGATCGTTTGCAGAGCGTATATAAGCGGGAATGTCTATTAGTCCGGCTAATTTTGCAGCTTTAAACCGTCTTTCACCGGAAATAATTTGATATTTTTTATTATCTTGCTTGATTACAGTAATAGGTTGAATAATATCATGTAATTTGATTGATTCGGCTAATTCCTTTAAAGGAGCTTCATCGAATGTTCGCCTTGGTTGATGAGGGTTTACTTCGATTAAATCAAGGGGAATACGAGTAATGCTACCAACTAAAACATCTTTGTTGATAGTGTTTTTATTAAAAGCATTTACCTCTTCTTTAATGTTTCCTAAAAGGGCACCAATACCTTTGCCAATTTGGTTTTTTGAATTTGATTTGTTACTCATTATCTTCCGTTTCTATTATTTTATCGTTATTTTTTATTCTTGTTAAATCATTTTTTTGCAAAACTTCTTTTGCTAAATTTAAATAATTTATAGCTCCGGTGCAATCGGCATCATACAGCAAGACAGGCTTACCGAGGCTGGGAGCTTCTCCAAGTCTGGTGTTTCGGTGAATAATGGTATGAAATACTGAATCTTCAAAGTGATTTTTTACCTCTTCCACTACTTGATTGGAAAGTCTTAATCGTCCATCATACATGGTCATTAAAATACCTTCAATAGTAAGTTTGTCATTCAGTTTATCTTGGATAATTTTTATTGTATTTAATAATTTCCCTAATCCTTCCAGTGCAAAATATTCGCATTGTACCGGTATTATAACGCTATCACTTGCAGTGAGAGCATTTACCGTGATTAATCCAAGAGAAGGAGAGCAATCAATAATGATAAATTGATAGTCATCACGTATCTCATTGATATGTTGAGCCAGTTTTCTTTCTCTATTTGGATGGTTGATTAATTCAATTTCGGCACCAACTAAATCAAGGCTTGAAGGAAGAATATATAAATTGGGTGTTTCGGTTTCGAGAATTACTTGTTTAATATCGGTATTATTTACAAGACAATCATATACACTTAGTTGTATATTGCGTAAATCAATGCCGTTTCCGGTAGTTGCATTTGCTTGTGGATCACAATCAACGATAAGTGTTTTATAGTCAAGTGCTGCTAAACTGCAAGCGAGATTTATAGCGGTTGTTGTTTTGCCGACACCCCCTTTTTGATTTGCTATTGAAATTACTTTTGCCATGTAAATACAAAGTTGATATTTATTTATATTATAATAAATTTTTTTTATACACTAAATGTTGAATTTCTTCACAAAATATTGTGAAATACTATTTTTACTGAACGGAATGTGTAATTGGTGTTATCCCAAAAATCGAATATGGCTTTGAATTTTTAATAGATATCTTTCTTTCTCCCTTTTGTTAATGATTATAAAATTTCAAAATGAAATTTTATATTTACAATGAAAAATTTTATAACTACT
>JBDHYI010000020.1:0-43911 GCA_039811265.1 Chitinophagaceae bacterium
TTCGTAAAAACGATTAAGTTTTAAGTTTGTAGAGAGATAAAGATAGGCGTGCCTTCGGCACGCCTATCTTGTTTTTATATTAAGAATTCTCTTATCCTTGATTAAAATCTTTAAAAAGTTTCATAAAAAAACCTACTTTTGAAATATGCTAAAAAGGGAAATCTACAACAGTAGAGATGAATTTATAAATTTTTATGAACAGAAAATTAAGGAAGTTAGTAGTTCTTTTTTACTAAAAAGAAGGCATTTAATGATATTGATTGAAATAATGTTTATCCATCAAATCATTTGTAAGTTTAGTTATTGCTGGTATATCTTTAATTATGTCTACAGATGTTCTATAACGCCCATCTCCTAAAAAAGGAACAGCAGTATATGTAGCGACTCCATCAGAAATATTTTGTAATCTAAAAACATATTCAGACCACATATTTTCAATATGGACATATAATACCACAGGGTCAGTAGCTTCTAATCTTTTTTCTACAGAAACTATTGGTTTTCCTGAATCAGTTGTAGTTCTCTTCATTACATACCCTCCTTGAAGCCTACCTTCTTCTCCTTGAATCTTATTCATTAAAACAGAACTATTTGGGTTATTTCTTACAAAAGCGTCCCATAGTCCACTGAAAGGAACTGCTACGAATGAGTCTATATCGTTATATATACCAGATATAATCTCACTCACATACTCAGTATAATACTCTATAGGCAAAAATTGATTAATAGATACAGTAGTGAACCCTAATCCAGATTGTATTAAAGAGTATTTTGTTAGTGTTTTTAAAAACTCTTCTATTTTTTCTGTTTCTGCTTTGAGGGTTGGGTCTTCAGACTCTTTATTTTTTTCTATAAACTCAAGTAATTGTTCAATAGCTTCATTGATATGTTGGGTTTCATTAAGTGTTCTATACTTAATAATATATTCTATTTCTTCTCCTTTTGGTTGGAGTTTAGTGATAAGACTAAAGAATTTAAATTTAGTTTTGAATCGAGGTTGAAATTCATTATATAATTCCACAGCTTCTTTTCTTAAATTTCGTCTGACTATATCTAAATAAAGAAGATCTTCTCGTTGAGCTGCATAAGTCAAAAGAAAGTATTGCCATTTATTTAAAATTTTAATTTTATTTTCTGTTGAGATATACTTATTACTATCTAAAATAGCAATAGCAGGGTTGAAGAAAGCTTCTTTAATTCTACTATCAGCTAACACTTGGTATTTAGACAACATTTTCAAAGCTTCATATTTATTTTTATGTACTGCTCCTACATAAGTTGGTTGATCTGTTCTAGGATTCCCAAATATATCATCTGGATTTGCTAGAAATTCATCTGCAAAAACTTTAATTTTATCATTTTGTATCAACAAAGTTTCTGCAAGAGTGTTAGGATTTTTAGTAACAACAGCTAAAGCCTTATTAACATGAGCTAAGTTTTCTGCTTGTTCTGAATATTTTAAGTACAAGAGAAGATCATATACTTGTCTTTCAATAGAGTCTTCTTGAGTTTTACCTACTGCTTGAGTCTCAATAGCTTCTCCTAAAGCCAATTGGTTAGGATTACTATTCTCAAAATGAGCTTGTAAAATTCTATATAACAATTGCTTTTTTTCTTTGTATTTGCCCCAGTCAAAATTGCCTCGACCGTCAAGGAAGAAAGTTTTTAATGCTATATGCTGAGGTTTAACTTTAAGTATACTATCATACTGAGAGATTACAACATGTAAAAGTTTAGTGACACTGAATCTGTCTTTCCCTAAATATTTACGAAATAACCCTGTTTCTAGATTTAGCTGTCTAATATACTCCTTAACTAGAGGTTTTCTTAAGAAATTTATAACGTCTTTTAAAGACACTCCTAATCTTGTCAAATAAAGTGCTACACTTAAAGTCCTCTTATTGATGTTTAGATTAATGATAAAAGGATCCTCAGTTGCATCTACTATTGCAGTGAAGAACTCAGATAAATTAGATGAGATTAAATTTCCTTCAGTATCCCACATCCTATCTAGTCTATAAGTTATACCTGATTGCATAGCCTCTTCCCCTTCTTGTATCCCAAATAAAGCTATGAAATCATCTTTAGGTAAAGGAAGAGTAATTGATAAGTCCTCTCTCTCCCCTAACTCATTAAAATAATGACCTGTTAAAACAGTTTTAGAATTTTGAGTAAAAGCAAAACCTGTAACGTGAATAGCAGCAAAAGCTACAAGTGATTTAGAAGATAGGTTAGCTTGTCTAAATCTGTTTTGAGAAACAAAACTTAAAATTGAGTTATAAGTGTCAGTCTTAGCTTCAGTATCGAGAGATTTAAGTGTATCTGCATTATTAGGAATGAAAGCAGTTAATCTGTTTAGCCCATGAGAATAAAGTTTATTCATAGTCAGAAGAATTTTATTCTCTAAGGCTTTTCTTGTATTTTGTTGAGGTATAGGTAATACTTTGAACTCATCAAAAGTCATCATACCTAGTTGCTCTGCTATAGACTCAAAGTCGGGGTCTTCTAGGAAAAGTTCTTTTAACATTGCAGAATGAGCTCTCAATAATTCAGAAATAGCCATAATCTGTTCTTTACCTATATCCAAATAACGAATATGTTCATCATATTCTGCAAGCATTGTAGTAAGTATTTCTATATCTTTTCCTAAGGAGTTTCGGATTTTTTTCAGTCGAGCTAACTTTTCTTCATCGTTAGGAGTTAATTCCTCATTTTCAAGGATTTTAGTAAACAACTCAACTTTTTCTACAAAAGGACGCAATTCATTTTCAAGTTCTTTTTCTCTCTCTGTTTCATCGAGCTCTGATTTGCGTTGAAGATTATCAATTTCATCTTCTAACTCTGCAATTTTATTTGCTGTTTCCCTTGATCGTTTACCTGCTTTAACTAGTTCATCTTTCTCTTTAATCTTATCTTTTATCTCCTTTGATATTCCAAGAACTCCTTTCTTAGAAACTTTATATCTTTTATTATTTAACTTCTCAATGTTTTTGATATTTTTCTCTTCAATCTTAATTGCAGTTTTTATAACTTTCTTATCACTTGCTGTTAATTCTTCTTTTTTTGCTACTTTACTAAAAACTTCTGCTTGATTAAGTTCTTGGTTCATTTCTTCAAGCAAATTTTCAGTCATGGTACGATAATGAAGTGTTTTTTCGAGCCCATTAAGTTCGTCACTTATTATATCTTTTTGTTCCCGGAACATTTTAGCTATAGAGTCAGAAAGCTTATTAAATGAGTTTGAAATTGTTTTATGGGACTCTTTGCTTTCTTTATACAAGGCTAGCAAATCAGACTTAAACATAGCCTGTTGAATATCTATTATATCCTCTACTTTATCTGCTCCTTTTGTTGCGATGATAGTTTCTTTCGTTATCGGATGTATAATTCCTACAGGATTTCCATCTTCTCCTTCAAGATTATAAAAGAGTTCAGCAACTAAACTATACCCATTATCTGCTTGTTCATCTACAAACTTATGTTTACCTGTTATTGAAGTAGTAAACCCTGGATCCCCTTTTCTAGTAGGAATATAAACCACTATACTCTTGGCGGTTAATCTTCTAATTCCTTGTTCATCTGTATAATAATAAGGCTGAGAAGGTTGAATAGTTTCAAGTCTTCCCTTCTTTCTTATAGTATCTGGAAGTTTAAACAAGAACATATCGTTAGTACTAGCTAAATTATATTCTTGATATAAATTATGCATTAATTCTTGATATGCTTTAAAAGCTGAATTTCTAATATATGCCTTATATCTATCCTTTGTAGTACTATTAGAATCATCTAAATAGTCCACATACACTAAATTACCATCTTTATCTTTCTTAACATGAGGAATAAATATAAAGAGCTTATCAATATCGAAGTCAGAACCTGCAACAGCTACTATACCTGATGGAACAATAACAGCATCACCTAAAGATGGATTATAAAATCCTTTAACAATTATTTTACTAAATTGCCCCATAGATTGGGTAGGGATACGATAACCTAAAAGTTCTTTTAATCTTGGATCTTTATTAGACATCTCTTCAAATTGTTCCCAAGTTAAATCAGGGTACACATCATAGAAAGGATTAGGAAGTAATACTTCCATTCCTACTACTTCTCCATTTTCATCATAAGCAAATGACAAGTTAGTACTAGTTGTTATTTTTTTCTTTTTATTATTAATTGTAACTTCTTCTTCTCCTCTGTCTAGAGTGTCATTGAAAAGAGTACTAGCTACCTGAACACTCCCTTTTCCTCTTGTTTTATAGTGAACTATTGACTTATCTATTATTGAAAAGAGAACAGAAGTAAGACTGTAATTATTAGGGGCTGCTTCTAGTTTATATTTTAAATCTGTTTTATCTTCATTTAGTTCTACTATATCTTTAATATTGATAGGGAGTTTTAATCTGTTTAATTCGATTTTTAATTGCTCTACTGTCTTTTTAGGATTTACTATTTTATACTCTCCATTTGATTCTAGTTGAACTCCTAATTTGTGTAATAGGTCTCTTAGCCCTAACTCATATCTGGCAACAAGAAGTTCTTCATAATGGTCTAAATCTCTCCTTAATTCTGGGTCAGAATCAGCTAAGGTATCAAGATTGGAACGAATAATAGCTTTAATCTGAGTACCTGAAGGAATTTCTAATTTACGTTTAGCCGGAACTTCAGTTTGAATACCTAAAAAGGTTTCATATAATGTTTGAATTGGAGGTTGTTCATTGTTCTTATCAAACATTGAAACAAACTGTTCTTCACCATCTACTAAATCAACTATAGCTCCTGATTTTTGTCCACTCTTATGCCCTACTATATCTACTCCTCTTTCTTGATTTTTTACATATATTTCTAGAGCTTTAGGGAATCTAGGTCGGTTATTTTCTTCATCCCATAAATCTACAAAGTGTAATGAGAAAACTGAGTTTTTCAAAAAGGCTGGGACTAGAGCTATTTCATCATCATTATATCCAAAATATTGTGGTTTCAAAACAGGTAAAACAGCTTCAGGATCTTTCTTCAACTCTCTGATTACTTGTTCTGCCCATTTTATTTGTTTTTTACTAAAACTTTTATAATAAGGATGAACTACTTGTTTTGCCTTAACTTTTCCATTGACAACTTTTGTTTCATATTGATTGAGATTACTTCTAATTAATATCTCTTTTGCTTTTTTCCAATTAAGTGTGTTTATTTGTTCAGTAGTTAATTTGCCAGAACGATACATAAACTCCATATAGAAGTCAGTAAGTATATATGCCTGAGCATCAGCTTCAATCATTTTTAAAAAAGCTTTACTAGCCCCTGAATTAGTAAATTCTAAATTAGAAAGTCTATAAAGTTTTTTATTTCCATCTCCTCTAAAATTACCTATTTCTTCTACTTCAAAATCTGCTTTAATCCCTAATAATTTTGCTATCTTATTTTTATCATTTTTAAATGGATAAGTAGGACTATTCATTATACTTGAATAGCTATCAGATAAAAGTTTAGTAAGACGATCAAGATTGAGCATTACTTCTATATCGTCATAAGTACTTACTCTGAACTTTCTATCATTTTCTTTTGGACTAAGACGTGTTGTTACTTTATATAAGTTGTTCCAATGGTCAGGATTCTGGAGTATTTGTTCTTTTGTTGCATTAGCAGCTGAAGCTCTTTTTGGAAAATCTAGAACTCCTCCTTTTAGTTGGTAGAACATAGGGTCTCCATAGAAAAGAATATGTTGTTCTATGGTACTAATAATTGTTTTATATATAATATTATTAATGTACTTAAAATCAAGCCCTGTATCTATGTAATCATGGATATAATTCTCAGTTATAAATTTGTCTAATTCTTTTTGTTGTTTAATTAACCAATTAGTAAAATTAACTTTAAAATTCTTTTCATTGATGTCTAAATATTTTGTGCCATCTTCATTAGTTAGAACATCTCCTTTAAAGAAGAACCCTGCCTCTCCTTTCTCTAGTTGAGCAGAAAAATGATGATACTTAGTAGGATGATTTAGCATCTCATTATAAATTTTAAGTTGATGCTTACCATAAGTATTCCAAATATAATCTGCAAACTCTCCTAGAGAAGTACTTGAATTTATACGCTTATTAACTAATAGAGTGTAATAAATATCATTATTGGCTTCACTTAAAGCAAACTCAGAATTTTTATCTGAATTTATCATTACATACTCAAGTCCTTCAGCCGAATGGAGCAAGCGTAATATAGTTCTGTCTGTCTCAGATAGTTTTGCAGTTATTTTACCATCTGTTGTACCTTCAACATTCACTCCACCTATTCTGTTGTAAACTAAAGTATAGTGTTTTGAATCTCCATTTTCACGGAATAAGTTTTTTAGAAGTTGACTGTGTTGTAAAGAAAGTTTTAATTGCCCATTATGAGCCAGATGAGGAAAAGTAGCTAAAAAATCACTTAAAGTCTCTACTGAGTTAAGAACATTAATTATCTGAGAAATAGTTGTATTATTGGTAATACTATACTCTCTTTCTCCTTCTGAATTACGATAAGTTTGTTGATTAACTCCTTTGGGGTTATTAATCTCCATCAATCTTCTTAAATCTCCAGGGATACCAAATAAAGTAAGTTTTCCATCTAAATATTCATCAAATCCTTTATAAAAGCTGTAAATACTTCTTGCAGATGGAAGAATAGCAGTTGTAGCAAGTTCTCGACCTAAATCTTTATTTGATGGGTCTATCCATTTCCTTGGACCTTTAAGATCAACAAATCTATTCCATTCTCTAACAATATCTCCAACAATCATCTCATACTGATTACTATTAACTTCTTTAGCATAATTAAATGTATCTAATGGGATATTCAGAATTCTGAGTAACATATCAAAAGATTCTGGTCCTCTAGGCAAAGCATTTATCTCTATATTTGTTTCAACAACTTGTCTCTCGTCTGTATGTTTCTCTTTAAATAAATCTGTATAATGAAGCCTTGTTAATTCAACTGTTTCATCTATGATAGGGTTAATTGTTCGTAATTTATCTTTTTTATTAGGGTTGATAATAAGTCGTACAGGTCTAACTTTAGTGGTACAAAAAGATTTCTCAAAAGACATTCTAAGAAGTGGGTTATCTTTGTTTAATCTCTGTTTTAATTCTTCTACCCACTCATATCCTTTATTGTATGGATTTTTCTTAGCTCCTCTCCGATATAAATCATACCCTGATTCTTCATCTAATTTTTCCATCATCAGCTCATACCCTGAATAAACTCTCCCATTTCTGACTAAGAACGAAGGAGTGTTAGCAAGTAGGTTTTGAAGAATATTAGTTACTCTTGTTGCATCAACAAAAACCTTATTTTCCCCTAATCGCTGGAATGGGTTTAATTTATGAACAAGGACTCTATTCTTATTATATTCTTTTTCTGTCAGAGTGTGAATTAATAATTTTAAATCTGGACCAATAAGGTTATGAGAATCTGTATGCATAGCCTCAACAAAACTCTCTTTAGTTTTGTTATTTTCATCTCCAGTATCTTCGTCATTTTCTACATTCTCACTTATTGCTGTTTTTATCCCTAAAGAAGAAAGATACTCTCCAAGAAAAGGAATTACATATCTCTTATAACCTTCTGGGGTAAAATATTCTTTATATTCTTTTAAATCTGGGTTATCATCTATATCAGAACTTATACTCATCAGGATTTTATCTAAAATCCTATCCAAAGCCAAAGAATTGCCTTGAGTTAAAAGATGAACATCTTTATCATTAGTTATAGAAGCTATTTCAGTAAAAAGGATAGATTTAGCTACCTGTAATATTGTATTACTAACAGTCTGAGAAGCTCCTTCTTTTATTACTCTATATTCTTTTATTCCCGTGAATGATGTAGGATAAAAATCTCTAAAATTTCCTTTTGCAATATCAGTAAAAAGTTTTTCTATGGAACGAATCTCTTCTCTTTTAGCGGGAGAAAAAGAAGCTATTAATTTTTTAATTAAGTTCCACAGTCTATAAAAGAAATTATTTTTTTGAGGTTGTTGATGGGCTAAGGTTGGGTTAAGCATGAAAGACCTAAATTCTTCTGCTAAAGTTTCTTTTATTTGATGGTCAGTTGCTTGATCATGTCTTAAAACTTGATCAGTAAAAGGGTAAACAAAAGTTCCAGCTCTATTTTTAAATTCATTAATAAGAGCTTGTTGTTGTTCTTTTGTTAAGATAGAGTTCCATACAGCTTCAAAAGCTTCATGGAATCCTGTACCTTTTTCTGCTTGTTCCCATAAAGTAATAACATTGTTATAAAACATACCTTCTGCAATACCATCTATAACATCAGGAGTTGTTTCAACAGAAAATTGTGGGAGAACTTTTTTAAGCCACTCTCTAAATTGTTCTATGTTTTCTCTTATTCTTTTTAGATTCATTTTTCTTTTTGAATTAAGTTATAAAATTTCATAATTATATAATTAGATTCCTTTAGTCGTTAATCATCATTTTTTTCATATATTTTATAAAGTTCAATACACTCATAATTATTAAATACAATTATTTTTTACTTATTGCAAGTTAATTTTTAATTTTTTAATATAAACAAATTTTCATCCATCCTTCACTTCCTTTCTTTAAAAGAAACTCATTCGCACTTTTTATTAAGAGTTTTATAAATCAAAAAAAGAGGCTCTTTTAAGAGCCTCTTTTTTATTTTATAATAAAGAATTGATTACGCTAACGTTATTGATTTATCTAAATAAACATCTTGAATAGTATTAAGTAATTCGATTCCATCTTTCATCGGTTTTTGGAAAGCTTTTCTTCCACTGATTAATCCTTGACCGCCGGCTCTTTTGTTTACAACGGCTGTCATTACCGCTTCTGCCAAATCAGTAGCTCCTTTACTTTCTCCACCGGAATTAATTAGCCCAACACGTCCCATATAGCAGTTTGCAACTTGATAGCGAGTTAAGTCAATTGGGTGGTCTGTAGTTAATTTTTCATAAACAAGTTTGCTTGTTTTTCCAAATTGAAGAGCGTTGTATCCACCATTATTTGTCGGTAATTTTTGTTTAATGATATCAGCTTGAATAGTTACTCCTAAATGGTTTGCCTGTCCGGTTAAGTCAGCAGATGCGTGATAGTCAACACCGTCTTTCTTAAAAGAGCTATTTCTTAAGTAACACCATAAAATGGTTGCCATACCTAATTCATGAGCATATTCAAAGGCTTTTGAAACTTCTTGTATTTGTCTTGCGCTTTCATCACTTCCAAAATAGATTGTAGCTCCAACAGCAACGGCTCCCATATTCCAAGCGTCTTTAATTTTACCAAACATGATTTGGTCAAATTTATTTGGGTATGATAAAAATTCATTATGATTTATTTTTACTATAAAAGGAATTTTGTGAGCATATTTTCTTGAAACGGCCCCCAACACACCATAAGTAGAGGCTACTGCATTACAACCGCCTTCGATAGCGAGTTTTACGATATTTTCCGGATCAAAATAAATCGGGTTAGGGGCAAATGATGCACCGGCGCTATGTTCAATACCTTGGTCAACAGGCAAAATAGATACATATCCTGTATTTTTTAATCTTCCGTTTCCTAATATTGCTTGGATACTTCTAAGTGTTTGAATATTGCGATTGCTTTGAGTCCATACTTCATCTACATTTTTTTTAGATGGCACATATAATGATTCCTTTGGAATCGTGGTGCATTTGTGGTCGAGATAGAATGAGGCCTCATTCCCTAACAAATCTACAATTTTTGAATTTGCCATGTTGATTATTATTTTTTAGTGATTAAAATTTTTTAAAATTGTGCAAAGTTAATCTAAAAAATAATACTTTTAGAATATTTGCTAAAAGTTTATTTTAGAATACTTTATATTAAATATCTTATTATAAACTCCATTGAGATGGATTTTCTCTCCACTTTTTTAGTGTATCCATATCTTCGGTTGATACAATATTTTTATCAATAGCCAATTGAATAAGTGAATTATAATTACTTAGCGAGACCATTTTAATATTTTTTTCTTCAAATATTTTTTTGGCTAAGTCAAAATTATAATTAAAAATGCTACAAATACCTATCACTTCGACACCGGCACTTTGAAGAACTTCAACAACCTGCATGCTGCTTTTTCCTGTACTGATTAAATCCTCGATAACTACAACTTTTTTACCTTCTTGAAGCTCTCCTTCTATTTGATTTCCCATACCATGTTCTTTGGGTTTTGATCGAACATATACAAAAGGTAGAGATAATAAATCTGCAATAAGAATCCCATGAGGAATGCCTGCTGTAGCAACTCCTGCTATAATTTCTGCATCAGGAAATTCAGTAAAAACACAATTTGTCAACTCACTTTTAATGAAGTTTCGAACATGAGGATGTGACAAAATTTTCCGATTATCACAATAAATAGGACTCTTCCAACCGCTTGCCCATGTATAAGGATTTTGAAGGTTTAAATTTATTGCGTTAATTTGTAGCAGTTTTTCGGCAACAGCTTTTTCTCTGTTCATAAGTAGTGCAAACGTACTTTACAGAATTTATAAAAACAAATGAAAAACCATGATTAAAATTTTATTTGGAAACAAACCGATTTTTCTTTGTAAAGACTACAAAGAGTTTATTGATAAAAACAAACTTAATAATGCATTAATTGTTTTTAGTTTAAATGAAGAAAAAGTTATTGACTATTTAGACCTATTGCTTTCCTCCGATATAAGGTCTATGATAATTTCAGGAGATGAATTTTCTAATATTAATATATTAAAAAAAGTAATTAAAAATATCATTGCCGGAGGTGGTGTTGTAATTAATGATAAAAAAGAATGTCTTCTTATATTTAGAAGAGGAAAATGGGATTTGCCCAAAGGAAAATATGAAGATGATGGAGATATAATCCAATGTGCAATTAGAGAGGTAAAAGAAGAAACCGGAATTCAAAATATTATTTTAGAAAAGAAATTTTATACCTCTTATCATATATATATTGAAAATGAATATATACTGAAGGAAACACATTGGTATTTAATGAAAACAAATGAAACACATTTAATCCCACAATTAGAAGAAGGTATAACAAAAGCAAAATGGTTACACATTAGTAATTTGCATTTGCTTAAAAACAAAACATATATTTCAATTTACGATATTATTTTAAAACTACAAAAGCACTTTAATGAAAAAACCCCTCCAATTAAGGAGGGGCGATTGAAAAAGTCACATAAATAACCTACTTGGTGCAAATATAATAGCAACATTAGCCCTTTTCAATACACAAATGAGTAATTGGTACTTTTCAATGAGTAATTGGTACTTTTCAATGAGTAATTGGTAAAAAATACTTATTAAAAGAAATGTTTTGTATATAAAATTGCCATATATATCTGCTGAAACTGGATTAAATTAAAAAAGACTGCCTTATTCGACAGCCTTTTTTAATAATTATAAAGTAATTAAATATTATTTTATCCCAAAATAGTGATTAATCCAAATCCAATAAGAACCTTCCCAAAGGAATGCAATAATAAACCATATAAACAATACTAATGGAACTAATACCGTTAATATCATATTTTTAATTTCATCTCCCAAATGCATGAATACAGCAACTATAAGCCATGCTTTTAATATTGTCATAATAATAAAAGCAATATTAGGTATAGTTTTGGGCACATGATTAAAATGACAAAATAATCCTAAACTAACTTCTACTATGGTAATAATAGATAACCAAACTGTAACTTTTATGATATTTTTTACCTTAGCTTTTGATTCTTTAGAATTAATATCTTCGTGATGATTGATATTGTACAATCTTGATTGATCTGATTCGTAATCACTAAATTTATGAGACATCTTTAATTAAGTTTTTTTAAAGTTAAGAAATAAAATATATAAATTTTTAGAGTAAATAAAAGCATGTAAATACAAACACCCAAACCAAATCTACAAAGTGCCAATAAAGACCGACTTTTTCAACCATTTCATAGTGTCCTCTTCTTTCGTAAGTTCCATTAATAGTATTTAATAAAACTATAATTAATAGAATAACTCCGGTTGTTACGTGAAAACCATGGAAACCGGTAATAGTAAAGAAATAATTGAAAAACGTATGAGCGGCATCTGCTCCGGCAATACCCGTTGCAATATCAGCGGGTACATTATGTGCAAAAAATTCTTTTAGTGACTGTCCATGAGCGATAACACCATTTGCATCGGTTCTAAACGATCCCCACCATGCACCTTGATGGTGTAAGTGAGTCCATTCCCATGCTTGACAGCTTAAAAAAGCAGTACCACCAATGATAGTCCATAAAAGCCATTTAATAACACTTGCTCTATCTCTGCAATGCCCTGCATGTACGGCTAATACCATAGTTACGGAACTCAATATCAATATAAAGGTCATTAAGCTCACAAACGCCATAGGTGCGCCTCCATGTGGAGCAAAAAGAGGAAAGGAAGCAAAAACTTCATTTGAATCCGGCCATACACTACTTGCAAATCGAGTAGCTCCATAAGATATTAAGAATGCACCAAATGTGAAAGCATCGCTCAAAAGAAAGTACCACATCATTACTTTACCATAGCTTAGGTTAAATGGACTTCTTCCACCTCCCCACATTTTCTTTTTTTCAATTGCTATTGTACTCATATTTTGTTTTTAATTTTATTGTATTTTAAGAGTTAATTAAGAAAAATAAAAATAAATATATCCAAAGGATATCTACAAAGTGCCAATATGTTGCCAAAATTTCAAGGCCATTACTCGAATAAACCTTTGTTTTACGCCTGAAATTAACAACAAAAAAAGTAATTATCAAAGCAATCACACCACCCAACATGTGAAGTAAATGAACTCCCGATATCACATAGACAAAACTTCCCGAAACGCCCTCTCCATTGCTTGCTAATGTAATTCCTGATTTATGCATTTGATAAAATCCAACAAATTGTAATATCATAAATAAAAAACCTAATAAAGCCGTTACGCTAATTAGTTTTTTATAAAAACTCATATTTCGCTTTTTAAACTCTTTTATTGCAAAATGAATTGTAATACTACTTAAAATAACTACAGCCGTTGATACCCAAAATGCCGTAGGTATTTTAAAAATCAACCAATTCCCTTGCGCTTTTCTTACTAAAAAAGCACTCGTCCAACCTGCAAACATCATACACATACTTGCAATCGCTATCCATAATAGCATTTTATGCGGATGAAGTTTTTGACGCTGTGTTGTTATCGTTGACATATTGCGAAACTTCAAAAATAATAATCATATTTTAAAATTTCATAAATATTTTTTAACGTAGTTTTAAAAACTATATATAATTATTCTATTGACTATATATTTCAATTATAAAGGTGTGTTCGTTTTTTTATTCTCTCTCACATTCAATAATCACTTATATATTAAACTCTTTTGTAATATCTCTCATTTCTAATTCTTAAATACACCTTAAATATTTTTATAAAATACATTTTGAGTCTAATCTACGTAATAGATTCTTTGCTATAAAAATTCTACTTTATTTATCCTTATTCGGATTTCGAATACATAATTTAGGATTAAAAACTTATCAACATAATATATAATATTATAAAATTTTATAATAAAACAGAATTCATTTTTTTATCTTCGTTGACGAAAAATTCATTTAATTATTTAAATGTCTCCTTTAAAACTACATAGCGGTTCGATTATTGATATTTTTTCGGCAGACACTGAAACAGCACTGCAATTACCCATAATAGAATCGGGAATCAGTGCAGGGTTCCCGTCTCCGGCTTTAGATTTTATTGATTTAAGTATTGATTTAAATAAGCATCTTATAAAACATCCGACTGCTACTTTTTATGGTCGAGTAAAAGGGATGTCTCTCAAAAATGCAGGTATTGATGATGGCGATTTATTGATTATTGATAAAAGTTTAGAACCCGTTGATGGAAAAATTGCAGTTTGCTTTATTGATGGGGAGTTTACTGCAAAGCGAATAAAAATTTCCAAAAAAGAAATTTGGCTTATTCCTGAAAATGAAAATTACAAAGCAATACGTGTAACTGAGGAAAATAATTTCTTAATTTGGGGAATCGTTACCCATGTCATTAAAAACGTTTAAAACAATGTTTGCACTGGTTGATTGCAATAATTTTTACGCATCCTGCGAAAGAGTTTTCCGTCCTGATTTGAATGGTGTACCGGTGGTGGTATTGTCTAATAACGATGGATGCGTGATTGCCCGTAGTAATGAAGCAAAAAATATTGGCATTCCAATGGGGGCACCGGCTTTTGAATATAAAGAATTATTTCATAAACATCAAGTCAATGTTTTTTCAGCAAATTTTGCTTTATATGGCGATATGTCTAACCGTGTAATGAATATCCTATCCGAATTTTCTCCCGACATAGAAATATATAGCATTGACGAGGCTTTTTTAAAGTTACAAGGATTTGATACTCATTTTAATTTATTAGAATATGGAGAAAAAATTTACAATAAAGTAAAAAAATGGAGCGGCATTCCGATTAGCGTTGGAATCGCTCCAACGAAATCACTTTCTAAATTGGCTAATCGTATTGCTAAAAAATATCCCTCTCACACAAAAGGAGTTTATATCATTGACAATGAAGAAAAAAAAATAAAAGCCCTAAAATGGTTAAAAGTAGAAGATGTTTGGGGTATAGGCAGGCAACATGCTAAAAGACTAAATGCAATAAATGTATTTACTGCTTACGACTTCACACAACTTTCGGATGAATGGGTAAAAAAACACATGTCAATTATCGGACTACGACTTAAACGTGACCTTCAAGGCATTCCAACGCTTGACCTCGAAACGGCACAAGCTAAAAAATCAATTGCCACAACCAGAACGTTTGAAACCGGCTATACAAGCATAGAACAAATCAGTGAACGCATATCCACTTTTGCTTTTACTTGTGCCGAGAAACTAAGAGCACAGCATACTTGTTGCCGTTCTCTTATGGTATTTATACATACAAATGGCCATAGAAAAGATTTGCCTCAATACAATCGAAATATAGTACTAAAACTTCCTTTTGCAACAAATTCCGGCATAGAGCTTTCAAAATTTGCAACACAAGCCCTAAAGCATGTTTTCAAAGAGGGCTATACTTACAAAAAAGCCGGTGTAATAGTACAAGATATTATTCCTGAAGACAGTACCCAAACTTCTCTTTTTGAAAATAGAGATGAGCGTCATATTCCACTGATGCAGGCAGTAGATAAAATTAATTTATTATTAGGACAACAAAAGGTGCGTCTCGCTTCGCAAGATCCCAAACGCATTTGGAAAATGAAACAAGAAAAACTATCGCCTCGCTATACAACCGATTTGAATGATATTATCACCATTCACGTTTAATCTATGTGTTTTCATTTTAAGCAATCTAAAACTGCCCAAGAATTAAAAAACCGTTTCAATGCCGGTATTGAAAAAAACAACAATATAGAACCGGCTATCTATAATGGATTTCAATTCCCTAAAACACCTATTATTACTAACAAACAGCCCGAAATAATTCAGTTATACCATTGGGGACTTATTCCTTTTTGGGCAAAAGACGATTTAATAAAAAAAAGTACCCTTAATGCCCGTATTGAAACTATCCATGAAAAGCCCAGCTTTAAAAACATTACAAACAATCGTTGCTTAATACTTGCCGATGCCTTTTATGAGTGGCAATGGCTTGATGAAAAAGGAAAACAAAAACAAAAATACGAAATCACTCTTCCAAATGATGAAACATTTGCTTTTGCAGGTCTTTGGAGTATATGGACCAATTCAACTACCGGAGAACTCATAGAGACTTATACTATATTAACTTGTGTTGCAAACAATCTGCTGAGCAAAATCCATAACACAAAAAAAAGAATGCCTATTATCATTGCTAAAAATGATGAAAGTAGTTGGCTCATAGATGGGAAAATAAATATGCAAAATGATTTATTGACTGCTAACAAAGAATCAAATGTGTAATTTGGATTAATTAAACTCAGATTTGTAAAAAAAGAAAAAAAAGAATATATTTGGTTGAAAAATATTTTAATCACTAAAACTAAATCTTAAACGTATGGGTATCTTAGGTATTATTGGAGGGGCTATTGTAATTATAGTATTCTATGTTATTTCAATTTACAATGAACTTACTAAAGAGCGAGTATTGGTTGATGAAGGATGGAGTGGTGTTGGCGCATTCTTACAACAACGATTAGATGTTATTCCCAATTTAGTAGAAACTGTCAAAGGATATGCCGGGCATGAAAATAAAACATTGACAGATGTAATCAAAGCACGTAACGAATCTATCTCGGCTTTGACGCCGGAAGCTCAAGTAGAAGCATCTAAAAATCTTTCAGCCGCCATGATTAATTTGAAAGTTTTGGCAGAACAATATCCTGAATTGAAAGCCAATGAAAACTTTCTAAAACTTCAAGACCAATTAGCTGAATTAGAAACCAAAATCAATCAAAGTCGCAGATATTACAATGGAACAGTAAGAGAATATAATCAGAGTATTGCCGTGTTCCCTAAAAATATAATTGCCGGTATTTTTGGATTTAAAGCAAGACCGTTTTTTACGGAAGACGAAGCCGCATCGCAGGCTCCCAAAGTTCAATTTTAATAAATTATGAAACGTTTATTGAATAGAGCAAATGGTATTTTCTCAAAAAAGATAAAAGCTATACAAATAGTTATTAGTTGCTTTTTATTATTATTTGTATTTACTCATACTTATGCTCAAGCCCCCTCTTCTTTAAATGCAAATGATGATATTTATTTAACCGATGCAGAAATAGAAAATATTATCAAAGAAGAAGCTACGGCAATAGCACAAGCCAGAAGATTTCCTTTATCGGATTTTGAAAGTAATTACACAAACCACTTTGATTTTTTAGCAGAAAGAATTGTTCCGATTTTAGAAGTAAAAATCAATAAAGTTAATCGCCAATTTCCAAAAGAACCCCAACCGGGCACTCCTTTGTTTGAGAAGAAAAAAAAATTATATATCGTAGAATTACGGAATTCAGTTCGTGAAGCCATTACCAATAATAGCGCTTTAACTCAACGTCTTTTTATTAAAAATATTAATGACCGTATTATTTCTTTTCATAGTGATGTTCAAGTGCAAAAAAGTGGGACTTTACACGTTGTGGAAACCATTAAAATTTACAATGGGAATGGGGGGAAAAACGATCAAATAAAAAGAGGCATTGTTCGAGATTTTCCTACAAAATATACCACTCGTGAAGGCTTTCTTTCTAATGTCCCTTTCCAACTTATTTCAATTACAAAAAATGGGGAACCTGAACAATATAAAACAGAAAATCTTATCAACGGCGTTCGATTTTATTTAGGGCAAAGTGATATTCTTTTAGATGAAGGTTATTATACTTACGTCATTACTTATGAAACCGGTAATCAATTAATTTTTCATAAAGACAAAGACGAAATATACTGGAATGTAAACGGTAACGGATGGATGTTTAAAGCCGAAAATGTAAGTTGCAAAATTTCATTGCCTCTCGGGGCTAATATTTTAGAAAACAACTGCTACACCGGTGTTCAAGGCTCTAAAAATAAAGATTGCAATTTCATACTGATCAACGACAATGAAGTTCTTTTTAAAACTAATTATCCTCTGAATGAATATGAAGGACTCACCGTATCAACCACTTTTAAAAAAGGATTTATAACCGAGCCTTCATCATTAGACAAAAAACTATCCTTTCTAAAAGATAATCTTATTGTTCCGCTATTATTCTTTGCCATACTATTGCTATTTTTATTCTTATATCGTACATGGCGAAAAGTAGGTAAAGACCCTAAATCCGGTACTATTTACCCACAATTTGAACCCCCTGAAAATATCTCTCCCGCTGATTGCGGATTTCTATTAAAGCAAGGATTTTCACCACAACTATTTACAGCAAGTATTATAGATTTTGCTGTAAATAACAAAGTTGAAATTGAAGTAAAAAAAGAAGGGGTGCTTATAAAATCTACTGCCTATTACTTTAATAAACCTAAAAATGTTGCTAATCCTTTTGAGCATGATAAAATGCGTTATTTGTGGTATGGATATGATATTCACACTCTTTTTGGTTTAAAAGCAGCTAAAGGGCATTACAATTCTACACTGGCTGCAGCTTACGATTCTTTACAACTTAATTTAAAAAAACGATTACTTTATGAAGGGAAAAAAAGTAAATATTCTTTAGGGCTTTTTGCTACAAATGAAATTTACGGGCTTTTTGGGGTTTTATATTTATTTCTTTGTATAATGGGTACTATCACCTATTTCGCTGCTTTTGGTGAGTCAAAAACGTTAATCATATATGCTATAGTGATGCTTTTAATTGGAATTATTATGCAAATTTTATTTTTCAGATGGATGAAGGCATATTCTGTAGAAGGTAGAAAAATTTTAGACCATATCCTTGGTTTTAAAATGTACTTAGAAACTACTGAACAAAACATTTTTGATAAAATGAATCCTCCTGAGATGACTTTGCAATTGTTTGAAAAATATTTACCTTATGCCATTGCTTTAGGTTGTGAAAACAAATGGTCAGACAAATTTGAAAGTATCATTAATCAAGCTATACAAAATGGATATCAGCCTTCTTATTATACCGGAGGCACCAGTAATATTGGAAAATTCAGTGCAAATAGTTTTGCAAGCAGTATGAGTAGTATGAGTAGTGGTATGAGTTCTACTATTTCATCTGCATCAAGCCCTCCAAGCAGTAGTAGTGGTGGTAGTGGCGGCGGCGGTTCAAGCGGTGGCGGCGGTGGTGGTGGCGGTGGCGGCGGCTGGTAATTAGCAAGTAATTATTTCTTTTTTTAAAAAAAATTAATTTGTGTTATGAAATCATTTAGAAATAATATTGAATGGACAATCTTTGGTGTGTGCACCTATCTTGGTGAAAAGTTTAATATTTCTATTACACGTATTCGCTTGTGGTTTATCTATATTTCATTTTTAACCTTTGGTTCTCCTTTAATTCTATATTTCATTTTTGCATTTATTCTGAACATAAAAAGGAGTATCGATTCGGCAAAAAGAAATCCATTACGTTGGTTTTAGTCAACGAAAACTTTCCCTTTTAAAATATTTTTATCCTTAATCATAAGATGATAAAAATAGATTCCGCTTGGTAAATTCCCTAAATAAAAATGAGTATTGGCTTTTATTGATTTTTTATTATTTAGTAAACTTCCGTTTATATCAAAAAGTTTAAATTCTAAAGCATCTGACATGCTATTAAAATACCCATTTTGATAAGTTAGTATTCCATTGTTTGTATTGTTTATATCTTGAAGACCGCTTGGAGTTACTGTCACAGAAAAAGATTTAGACTTAATAGAATATTTATCACAACTATCAGATGCTTTTAAGGTTACAGTGTAAGTTCCTGAGGCGGTATAAATATGATTTGGATTTTGTGTGTTATTGAGTGGGGAGCCATCACCAAAATTCCATTCGTATTGAGTAGCTCGATTACTAAGGTTTGTAAAAGTGTAATTGTTTTGATTGTTTGAAAAATTAAAATTAGCAAGAGGTAAAGAACCATATTGTTGCCAATTTTCTATGCTGTCTAATACGGTTGCTGAAGTGATTGTTTGAATATTACTTGCATCTGTTGCATTCATTCCTACAGGAATATACGTTGCTCCAACGGTGCTTTTTTGATAAATAGTACTATAAAAAGTACAAGCTGCTAAATAAGTTCCATTCATTGCAGGATGTGATTCGTCGGGACTGTATAACTCTATTGCAGGGAATTGGTTTCTTACATTTCGCCATGCAACTCCAACAGGGCTACAAGTTGCATGATTGTCTTGCGTCATTTCCAAATAGCTTTCTCTAAGTCTTTGTTGCATTCCTTCATAAGTACAAACAGGAGGATACGCAGCACAGTTAGCGGCATCGCCATTTTTTCTTCCCCAAGTCATAAAAAATACTGTTTCTGCACATGGATTATAAACATGTACCAAGCTATCTAATTTTTTTGCATAAGGATATGTGTCGTTGGCAACTTGCACCGGAGGAAAAGCCGGCTCTTGACTCTGTCCTTGCAAAACAACATAATCCCAGTTTCCTAATTGTAGTTTGGCGAGTGTATTGGGACTATTGGCTAAGGTATTGAATGTAGCTCCCCCTAATGCATAGCTATCTACCTCTAATGTGTCATTTAAAGATAAGGCTAATTGCTTTAATGTATTCGGTAAATCGTTTGTATAGGTATAGCTATTACCAATAAATAAAACTCTTCTTTTTTCTGCTTTTGTTGAAAAGAAAGTCAATAAACTAATAATAGTAAAAAGTGTATATTTTTTCATTTTGCAAAGGTATGACAACACTAAACAAAATGATGTTATTAATATTTTAAATCCTTTTTTGTATGTTGATTTTTAATGTTTTAATGAATTATTATCCTGTTCTTTATTCGATTATTATTTTCTTACGATAAGTATGTTGTTTTTTCAAATCATGTATTTTAAAAAAATACAAACCACTTTTGATTTTAGGGAGTTGAATATTTACAGCTGTTTGATTTAAATAAATATTTTTCTTCAATAAAACCTGCCCGTTTAAGTTATAAAGTTCCACTAAAAGTTCTTTATTTTCATTTTGAAATGATTTAATATTTATTTCGTTTAATGCAGGATTAGGATAGACAATGAATTCTGTTTCATTAGTAGATAAAGAAATAGTTTGTGTATTTGTAACAATCGCACAACCTCCATTGGGAGCATCGGTAGTAATGGGGTCAGTATAGTTCGTTTTTTTAATTCCAAAACAATATTCTCCCTCTTTGATTTCTTTTGTGTAAATAGTTCCAAAACGATCATTTAAACCTCCCACTTTCAAACTATCATTAGCTATTTGCCATTCTTCTGTTGCATCTTTTCTATAAAATAAATGAATTTGATTTTCATTATTTAATTTTACCCAATTACTATCCAAATAATTATTGTTTGAACGTCCGTCATAGTCAAATTGAAAAATTCCTTTTATTTTATCTAAGTTGATACCGGCAACTCTCCAATATCGAACATCGTTTAAAATATAATTATTTGCTGCGGCTTGAGATTTAAAACGGTCAGGAGCAACCCAGTGATGTTCTACCTGAATGAGTGCCGAATCGTTTTGTCCTAATAAAATTTCTTTTGTAAATAATTTCATTTTTGCCTGTGTAAAATTAGAAACGCCCAATCCGGTAATTATTTTTTTCTCTTCTGTAGTGGCATCACTTATTTTTGAATTTGGGTCTATTACTATTAATTTAGGCTCAAAAGGTAATTGAATATCAAATTCTAAACAGCGGTTTGAAAATTCCAAAGAATGAATATATAAATTCATTTGCTCATCATAGAACCCAAGCTCTAATGGCACTTGGCTGTAATAGTCTGTTGAATGATGTTTTCGTTGTCGCAGGAAAACTTTTGTATCATATACATTTCCATTCTGAATTATTTGAGTACTGTCAATTGAAAAGTGAGTGAATCCGGGACTTAATATCCAATTGTCAAAAAAAGGATTCATATTTTTTCCTGTATAATTGTTCAGAAAATCTCTTAATTGAATAGTAGAAACATCTTTGAATTTATAATGATTTAAAAATGCACTTAGTCCACTAAAAAACATAGAATCTCCCAAGTAAGATCGAAGGGTATGTATCATATCGGCTCCTTTGCTGTAAACGGTCATACCATAGGTATGCAGGCTATCTATATTGGCTACTGCTTTGTAACCGTCATCGTTCACATGGGTTTTTGCCAATACGTTAAAGTGATTTAACCTTGCTGCATCTTGATATGCATCTTTTCCATAAGTGTATTCTTGATGTAATAGTTCGCAATAGCTCGCAAATCCTTCATTGAGCCACATGTCGCCGGCTGTACTGCAAGTAACCAAGTCACCCCACCAATGATGAGATAACTCATGTGCTATTAATGTTTCATAATTTAAAGTGCCGTCAACAAAGGGTTTCCCAATGTGAATATTAGTGGCATGCTCCATGGCGCCTGCATTAAATGGCACAAGACTATATCCTACACGAGGCCATAAATAGGGTCCGAAGTTTTGTTCTAACATAGTGAAAGACTCTTGCAAATGAGAAAAGGAGCCATTGACTTTGTTGCTATCAACCGCTTCACAAGCTATGAGTGCATCAATGTTACCGTTTACACCATTTAAAACTTTTTTTATTAATACATAATTACAAACAGCAACAGAGGCTAAGTAAGAAGGAATTTCTTCATCTAATTTCCAATGCCAAGTAATTGTATTATTGGGATTTAAAAAACTATCAATAAGTAATCCATTGCATACAGCCATTTTATCATCATTTGTTGTAATGACAAACTCATAAGGACTTCTTTCAACAAAATTATCAAAACAGGGATGCCAAGTTCTTCCAAAAGAATGTGGCTGTGCCGTAAATCCAACGCCCATTTGAAATGCATAATTTCCTACATAGGAAAATCCTCCCCATTGTGGGTCTGATATAGGGACACCGTGATAATAAACATCTAAAAATATACTATCGTTTAGGTTAAGAACATTTGGCAATTGAATATTTAAAGTTTGCAGGCTATGTGTGAAGGTCAATAGCTGTCCGTTTGAAAGAACGCTATCAACACTTAATCCTTCAAAATCAAACAAAGCTTGTTGCACATTATTTTGTTTACTTTTTATTAAAAGCGAAGATTTTCCGGTAATATTTTTAGAAACAAAATCTGTTATATTCATTTCTATTTTAGTTTTGCGAATGTCTAAAGTATCACTTCGTGATGCAGGAGAGGCTATGAGATAAACATTCATTAAAACAAAACAACAGATTGCACCGATTTTTTTCATATCATTTTCGATTTTCAATAAAATTAAATCATTTATTTAAAATATTATTTTTTCTATTTATCATTTTTTCTTCTAATGTTTTTTCTCAAAATAATACAGACAAAATATATCAAGGTATTGAGTTAGATGAGGTAATGATTCGTGAAGTTAGAAAAGGATTTGACTTTCAGTCTTTCATTGACCGCGTAAAAAAAGATACTACTTTTTATAAAGCATTCAAGTCGCTGCGGCTAATGACTTTTAATATGTATAATAATATTGAAGTAATGGATAAAAAAGATGAAGTAAAAGCTTCTTTAAATAGTATAACCCGACAAATTCGAAAAGGAAATTGCAGATCCATGATTGTAAAAAATGAAAAAACAAGCGGAGATTTTTATACCAAAAAAAAGGAATACAAATATTATACTGCCAAACTTTATGCTCATTTGTTTTTCACAAATAATGAAGTGTGTAATGAAAACAATATCGTAGGAAATAAATTATATACTGGTACTCAAAAATATGAAGAACAATTAAGGATATTGATTTTTAACCCGGGCAAAAAAATTAAAGGAATACCGGGCATAGGAGATAATGTTGCCATATTTGAAAAACCAACAATAGATAAATATAAATTTAAACTTAGCCGACGCGAATACAATAATGAAGACTGCTATATTTTCACTGCCATACCTAAACCCGAATATAAAAAAGATGTTGTAATCAATGAACTAAGTACATGGTTTAGAGTTTCTGATTATGCCATTGTAGCCCGAAATTATTCCTTGTCATTGAAAACACTATTTTATGACTTTGATGTAGAAATGAAAGTAAAACTTAAAACAACCGAAAAATATCTTGTACCCTATGAGATAAACTATAAAGGAAACTGGCATATTGCCACAAAACCAAGAGAAATTGTAAATTTTGTCGCAATTTTCACAGATTTTGAGTAGATTCGAAGTTTGAAATTTAATTTTATATGTTCATGAAAAAAGTTTTTTTTATTTTACTGGTTTTTAGTTTGATGTTGGATATTCACTCTTTTGCTTTTAAGCCAAAGAAATCTAAAAAAATTACTAAAAAACCAATAAAAACAAAAATAGTTACTAAAAACACCGACACCATAAATCAAAGTCTAATGCTTTGTTATGCCCCCTATGGAATGTCATCATGGTATTTAGCTATGAATATTCATTTTCAATTTCCCGAAAATGTTCAAAAGCCATCAGATTATAAATTAGTAACAACCAATGATACCGTTTTTAGTAATTATTTAAAAACAATCCCTTTTGATACTTTCAATCATAAAATAAATCTTCCTCTTTATAGTAATAAATCTATCGTATGTAAAGAATTTAATATCGCACGAGTATTGACAATGGACTCGGTTTTACAACAAAAATATCCCGAATTGATGTCTTTTAAAGCAGTAGAAAAAAACAATCCCTTAAATACTGCAAGAATCGAATGTGATGGAAAATCAATTCAAATTATGATTGAATATGATGGTGAAACTTATTTTGCAACACCATATATATTTAATAAAAAAACATACTATGCTTGTTATAGTAAAAATGATGCAAACTTTATAAAACAACCCTACAAATAAAACGCTATATCAATTTTTATCATGAAACGAATCTTTTTTATTTTATCGTTTATTACAATTACAAAGTCTATTTTAGCTGACTCAAAAAATCTTTGGCAAATTTCAGACGAGAAAAAAATACCGGTTGCAGGACCTCAAGTAATTGTTCCTCAAAAATTTATTTTATCAAAATTAAATACTACCGATTTCAAGCTATTACAACTTGCAATTCCAAATGAAGAAAGTGGTGAAAGTATTACTCTCAGCTTACCAACACCGGATGGTGCAATGATGGATTTTAAAGTATTTGAGAGTCCGATGATGGAAAAACCTTTAGCCGATAAATACCCTGAAATAAAAACATATACAGCTATATCGGTTGACAATCATCATATAACAGGGAAGTTAGATTTCACTAATTATGGATTTCATGCAATGATTTTTAATGGTGAATATACTTATTTTATAGACCCTTATAAAGATATTCCTTCGGATTGGTATATTGTTTATTATAAAAATGATTTTCAAAAAAATCTTAACGACCGTATGCAATGTCTTTTTGAAAATGAAAATGAATTATTGGACAATCAAAGCGCTGTGCCATTGACATACACAGGCATTCCAAATAATAATACAAGCAATAAACAAAATGGCACCAACAAAAGAAGCTATCGCTTGGCTTTAGCTTGTACTCAAGAATATGCGGCAGCCGTTGCAGGACCTAACCCTACTAAGCCAAACGTATTAAGTAAAATGGTTACTACAATGAATCGTGTTAATGGCGTATTTGAAAGAGATTTATCTATGCATGCAAACTTGGTTGCTAAAAATGATACTTTAATTTTTTTAAACAACGATCCATATACTAATAATAATGGAGGTACCATGCTTGGTCAAAATCAAACAACCGTAACTTCTCGTATTGGTTCGGCAAATTATGATTACGGACACGTATTTAGTACAGGCGGTGGTGGAATCGCATCACTTGGTTGTGTTTGCAATAATAACTATAAAGCACAAGGTGTTACCGGCTCTTCAAACCCTGTAGGTGACCCCTTTGATATTGATTATGTTGCTCATGAAATGGGACATCAATTTGGGGCAAATCACACATTTAACTCTGTAACCGGCAGTTGTTCCGGTGGAAATAGAAATGCTTCCACCGCTTATGAAATTGGAAGTGCAACTACTATTATGGGATATGCTGGCATTTGTGGTTCTGACAATATACAAAACAACAGTGATGCATATTATCATTTGATAAGCCTTGAAGAAATGACAAACAATAATGTAATGGCTTGCGCTGCTAATACTCCATCTAATAATACATTACCAACATTAGAACCTATTGCTAAAACTTATACTATTCCGTATCGTACTTCATTTGAATTAAGTGCAAGGGGTACAGATGGAAATAATGACCCTTTGACCTATTGCTGGGAAGAGTTTGATAAATCAAATTCAGGTGCTGCTTGGGATGCAGCTACTACCACAGGTCCTATTTTACGTTCGTTCTATCCTACCACTTCAAATACCCGAGTGTTTCCTACACTGAAATATTTAGTTCAAAATTTAGAATCATATAAAGGAGAACGACTACCGGACAATCAACGCAGCTTAAAATTCAAATGTACTTTGCGTGATTTACATAATGGCTATGGTGCTTTTTATACGAGCCCCGATGTTGTACAATTAGACGTTAAAACCACTGCCAGCCTCTTTAGAGTTACAAGCCAAAATACAGCAGGGCAAAATTTTAATGGGAATTCTCCCGTAACAATTACATGGGATGTAGCAGGTACGAACTCAGCCCCTTTCAATACGAGTAAAGTGGATATTTTATTTTCAAATGATAGCGCAAAAACATTTCCTTATATAATAGCAACCGGAGTTCCAAATAATGGGAGTTATACAGGAGTTTATCCAAATGTAGATGCTACTTGGGGAAGAATAAAAGTAAAAGCAAGTGATAATGTATATTTCGACTTAAATGATAAATGGATAGCCATTAAAAAAATTAACTACCCGGCGGGTGTTCAAGACTTAAATGAAAATGAATTTAATATATATCCCAATCCAACAAACGGAGATTTGATACATATAAGTTTGGCTAATCAATATGCAAGCAACAAATTAGAAATCATTTCTAATACAGGTCAATTAATATACTCTGCGGATGTTACAAATGGAGAGCAGATTCAATTAAAAAATATAGCCAAAGGAGTTTATTTTGCTAAACTTATTAGCAATGGGAAACCTATCATAAAAAAATTAATTATTCAGTAGTTTAAAATAAAATTAATAAAAAAAGGTTTTGAAGAATATAAATCTTCAAAACCTTTTTTTATTAAAACCAAGTAATAACTTCTATTCTTTGTTAGAAGAAAATACCCAAATACATCAATACATCTGTTCCTCTCCCTGTTTTAGATGAAATTAAAGGTAATAGATTATTCGATGCAATACCAAGTTTTATAGCACCTAATCTGAATCCTAATTGCGCCCCTCCTTGAAATTTATTTATACCTCCAAAAGTAAAATTAACTCCTGCATTAACCATATTCTTAAGATTATAAGCATAACCAAGATTGATGGCCGGTGTTTTAGATGAAGAAAGATAATTTTTAAATCCTTGTATATATGTTAAAGAAAGATTGTGCTCAAAATAGTCTACTCTTTTTCTAGTTTTCTTATGAATACCATACATAGTATTTAAAATAAATTTTGTGGGGAGTGTTTGTTTATAACCTTCATACGTTTTATCTGCTTGAAGTAAACTATCAATACTTGTTATTTCTAACGGTTTTCCATTGTTATCAAATTCAATACCTTCATATCGAAGTGTCTTTTTGCTGGAATAGTTGATAGCATTTCTTTTAAAATTAATACTTCCTATATCGGTTAATGCAATATTGAATTGTAAATTTTTAAAATATTCAACCCCTAATCCCAAGTCCAATCCAATTCCTTTTCCGGAGCTTTTCAAATTTTGAAAGTTGATATCTTCAAATATACCTTCTATGTCAGGCGTATCAACTGCAGATGACATATTCAACAACAAATCACTTTTAATATCAATATATCTACCATCTGTGGCCGTAAACATATCTATGTTTGATTTTGGCATATAAGCACTAGCTATTCCATTTAAATATCTCAAGCGTAAAGCAGGTTTGATATTAATTTTACTTATATTAGTACTATCATTTTTGAATGGCTTAAACTGTCCGGATACTGCAAAGAAATATTCATTATAAAGTAAGAAATTAAAAGATGGAGCCAAGTTAATCGTTTTATTTTCAAATTGCTTGTTGCCTTTATACAATAGAGAAAACAAATCTCTATTTAAAGTAAAATTCAAATCCATTCTTTCTCTCATACCTAATCCAAATGAAAGAAACGATTCTTTATTTTTTTTATTTACATTAAAAAAAATATTTAAAACCGGTATATCTAATCCTACCCATACATTTCCTTGATTGGGTATTTTACTAACCATTTTATCTATATACTCATTTGTAAATTTTTCTTGCTTGGTAAATTCTTTTAAATCATACGCTGAAATAAAATTATTGCCAAAACCAAAATACATAGGGAATAAAAACACTTCTCCATTTTTAATGTCATTTCCCAAAAGAGATGGTAATTGAGAAGACCCTAAGTTATGTAGATATTGATTATTGATTTGTGCAAAATTATTTTGCCCGAATATCGTTGTTGAAATGAAAAGGAAATTAAATAAAATAAAGATTATTTTTTTCATAAAAAATTATAGATTATTTAGGTTAAAACTTAAATGAAGATCTCCGGTTATTTGCATTTTCAAAAATGAATTTTTACTTAATAATACATAGGGTGGGGGATAACCTAACGTATTAATATTATGTCGTATTATCGCTTTATGTGCTCGCTTTATATTTTCAATTCTTTTTGTACTGATTTGAAAACTTGATTTCTTACTAACTACACTTATTGGATCTCCATTCGCATCTGTGTTACAGCCGTCTAATTCAAATGCAGGGCTCATTAATGAATCAATAATTAAATTTGAATTTTTTTCTAAGAAATAAATTTGAACTCCAAAATGAATTGGTAATCCATTATCTACAAATAAGTTGACCGTACCATAAGATGAAGTGTCAGTAGGATTGTCTTCATCAGAAAACTGAACATCTACCGTATCTATATTTGACGTAACTCTACCTGTATAAAGTTCTACATTTTTAATGTCTATAACTTTTACTTTTACTTCTATTTTTAACGGTTGAGTAGAAAAAATAACCTCATTTGCTCCAGGTGAGGTGAATTGTTCTAAGAAAAGATATACTGTATCATAAATTGAATTGTTGTTTACCGTTACATTAAAAGTATAATAATCATTCGATTTGATATTTTGACTTAATATGTGTTGGTAAATAATATTAGATGGGTCATTCAGGTCATTCGTTTTTCTAAAAGAAAATTTAGTCCCGCTCGATATTTCAATTGGGAAAATATTCGTCATTGAAAGTGATAATTCTAAAGAATCGAAATTGATTTTGTGAATCCAATTACTTAATGGTATTTTATATGGTCCCATTTTACTGATATTTAATGGTGCCACATTAACTTTCGCACCGCCGGTATATCCTAAATCAATAGAAGGGATTTGTATAGTTGTTTCAATATTGCTTAATGTTTTTAATGTTTCAAAAGAAACTTTTCCTTTTGCAATTGGAAGTAACCAATCAGAATTCCAAGTTGGCAGAGTATTGGATTTGTCTTTATTGCATGATATAAATCCAATAAATAATATGAGTAAACTCAATGAAATTGCTTGTTTCATAAAATTAAGTTTTAGTTTTTATACATTATAATTCAATACTGTTCTAAACATAAAAAAAAATTAGAGGGCTTAATTGTAAATTTACAACCTATCTTTAAGGATTGCAAAACAAAAATCGTCCTTTTATAACAAATATAAATTTATTTTATCAAGCTAAAAACACGACAAGGTAAAATGAGCAATAACAATATCTTTGTCACATCATATAACAAAGCACAGGCGCCTCATTTGCAGATGTAATGTCTTCCAACTGAAAAATTAACCTATATTCCGTAATAGAAAAAAAGTACAAATTTCAGGTCATAATTTCTAATGCGAAGTGTTGGAGTTTTTTAATGACATTCATATTGGAAACACAATACTCAAAAGAGGTTGAACATGGTATTTTAAATTTAAAATTTATACTTAATGCGTAATCCGACTTTATTGTATAATTTCCTTCTACTTAAATTCCTAATGCGTAATCTGGGGTTAATGAAATATAAATCATCAATATCCTTACTACAAGATATTAGTCGATATATACATTAATATCTCAATATTTTATTCATATTTATATTTTTGTATTGTTACAATTATCGCCCTACTATAGTTCCATCGTAAGCACCTTTTACTTCATCACCTTTTTCTGTTATGAAACTAAAATTTATTTTAATTTTTGAGAAACAAATATTGGATATGATAACAGTACCTGATACAAATTCTACGTTAATCGGGTTCTCAGCTTCAACACTACCTCCCCAAAAATGAATATCATGGTTAAATGTTCTTACACCCCTATCCGGATTTAATGTGTTGAATGTTCCGGAATGAATGGTATTGATAGTATTATTGGCAAATCGAATCACAACCGCATCATAATAAGACTCTGTGTTGATGAAAAACAGATATACGTCGTCATCTATTGGGTGATATTCGGCTTTATCTATTTTAATTTTCCTACTTTGTAAGTGTAAGCATTTGCATTTGTCGATACATCTTTGCGACAACTTGCCAATAATACTACTAATAATAAAATCATTAGGGATTTCATTAAATTTTTAATTTTATTGTATTTCTTATTGTGAAAGATAATACATTTTTTATCTCCTTACATCAAGAACAAAGTTCGTTTGAGAACCATTTTTATCAGAAATAAGGATATAATAGAGCGCTTTGGGTAAATTACCAAAATTCAATATTACTTTTTCAGAATTTCCTCTCAATGTTTGTTGCACTTCCCCTAAAACATTGTACACCTCTATTTGTTCCCCTCCTTGCAAACCATTAATATATACAATACCCTCTGTTGGGTTGGGGTATATACTTATATCCGGTGTTGGACAGGAAATCAGAACTGGTATGATGTGGCTGTAAGTGACACTACTGTCGTTATCCACTATTTTTAAGCGGTAATAATTTGTACCTTTCTGGGTGTTTGTATCTGTATATAAGTATTGCTGACTGCTTCTTTCATCATACAAGGTGGCAATTTGCTTAAAGTTTATTGCATTCCCACTACGTTCTATTTCAAAATGATTTAAATTTTTTTCTGATCCGATTTTCCATGAAATTGTAGTAGAACAGTTGTCGGGCTTTGCTTCAAAAGAAGTTAATATTATTGGCAATGGGCTACAGTTTCCGCCTGTAACTAAGCCTAAGGGACGAACACTGGTATTTTGAATGGAATAAGGATGATTTACGGCAATGTCTAAACCTTTATTTGCATTGGTTAGCGTTGCATAGGTTCCGGAGTTGGTCATGCTTAGTAAGTTAAAATTATTTTCATCTCCCCACCACCAACAAATATATCCGATATTATTTGCCGCCGCCAAATTCATGATTAGAGAATAATTAATTGGTTCGGAAGTATAGTTGTTGGGCACATTAGCGCTTGCAATTTCCCCCAAAACAAAAGGCAGATTTGCATTTGCCAAAGCATTCATTCGATTAGTAATTTCTGCATCAGAAACGGCATCTGTATATGCACTATTCGTAGGCCAATAAGTATGAATACTGAAAATGAGATTTTGTAGCGGGTCATGGTTTAATAACAACTGTCCGTAATTGGTATTCGGTTTGGTGAAAAAATAAACATCTTTCCCCCAGTTAGGACCATCAATCATGATAGGGCAGGTATATCCGGCATTACGCAAGGTTGTAATGGCTGTTTTGTTGGCATTAAAATAATTTAGCCTATCAGCGGCAGCTTGAGCGGCATAAAAACCGCCCCAAAGGTTCTCCTGTCCTATTGCCCAAGCCCCGTTTGGTTCGTTGGCGAGGTTAATGATAAGGTAGTCTTTATAGGTAGCGCTTTGCAATAGGTTTGCGATGCTGCTTTGTGTCCAGTAGGCCGATGCATTGGCTAAAACGGTAGAATCGCTGTCATAACTACCGCCATAAAAGACAGGATTTCCTCCTTTGCCGGTATAAGTCTGAAATTCAAGTATAGGAATCATTTTATTGGCCAGGCAGGAATCCAATAGGGGTATTAATTGTGCAGCAGTGGTATTGGTGGCTATTTGTATGCGCACCGTATTTGCTCCGGTTTGGGCTATTTCTCTAAAATGGGCTAATCCCCAATTGGTATCATAATAGTTCATATCATTAACCCCTTTAAGAATTATAGTTTCGCCGCAGGCATCTTTCAGGAATTTGCCGTTTACCTGAAGTTGCGCATTGGCTTTGGGTAAAAATATAGCCAGTGCCACAATTACAGAGAATAAAAAAAGACGGATTTTCATTTTCATTGTTTTTTTAAGTTCATAAAATAGTATTGAAACTACTGTCGGAAATGTTGCAATAAGAATTGCTGTGTTTAAATTTTTCATGATTATTATTTTTTTAATTTTAAATTGAATTATTATGATTATTTTTTTATGGAAATTCACTTATCTTGGTTGAAACTCCTTATCCCCGCATTGCCACAACAAAATCGCAAATATTTTGGCGAATTGACTGTCATGAACACGAATACTGCCTTTAGGATGGTGGCATTATGCAAGGATTTATTAAAATCTCGCCGGTATTTACAATCCTTTGGTTTCATATTGTTGTTTTTTACGAGTGAATGTTTATAGTTTATTATTTTCAATTAGCAGTTGCTACACTAAGATGCTGTTAGGATCTTTATTTTGAACAAGACTTTTTATTTAGCAGGAATAAATTTCCATTTAAAAATGGGGTTGTTTTCCACCGGACCAAACAATATTTTTTCGGTCTTTCTCCATCATGGCATCGCCTCTTCGCTCTTTGCTTTTGATGTACCAAAGATGGTCGGTGCCAGGTACGGCTGAAAACATGTAGCCGGTTTCCGGGTCAAGCAAAACAGCACTAAATCCCTCTGCCGGATGTGGTTCCAGATAAATATTACTATCGTAAAATTGAATCAAATATCTTCCATTTTTTTGCGGAATAACTAACCATTTTTGCATTCCACTTTTATTGAATTTATGTAAATAAACAAATTCCCCGGGCGTTCCGCCCAATGGTTGCAAGGCTTCGCCTTTTTCATTCACTATGAAGTAGAGACCTTTCGGGACAGGTTTGTTGTTTTTTATCTGTGAGAATGCTTCGCTGCAAAAAAGAAGGGACAGCAATACGATACATAAGATTTTCGTTGTTTTCATTTTTATTGATTTTTGGTTTTTTAAAAAAATTTCAGACAAAAAGTTTCCGTTGGCACAGCAACCGCTTTTTTTTGAATAACGGTCAGGTTGAACGAAATTCTTTTTTAATATTGATAGTTATTGTTTTATCAGTTTTCTATTAATTTTTTTTCCTTGAGCTGAAACAGCGGTAAGAATATATGCCCCTTTTGCAAGTCCTGAAATGTTTACCGATTTGTCTTTAACTAAAAGCTTTATAACAGTTCTTCCATATACATCTAAAATTTTCACATCAGAAATTTCTTCTGAAAAATAAAGTATATCTTCTGCAGGGTTTGGGAAAATCAAAACCGTATTGTTTTGGTTTCCTATTTCACTTACCTGTAATGGTGTTGCACAGAAAGATGTTTTCAAGCCATACAAAGAATTGTTTACCAAATCATCTCCAAAAGCGGTAAGGTTGGCAAAGTATCCGTCAGTAGTTGCTTGTCGGTTTGGTGCACAATCTGCAAAATACGACCATGAAAGCCAACCCATTTTTGCAGGACACGCATCGGTAAGTACTCTTATGTAAATAGATGAAATGTCTGTATCTCCGCATGCATTATTATCCTGAAGATTCGCAATTTCTCCTAAAACAAAACACTGTGAGTTGTTAATCATCTCATTCATTTTATTATCAATTGTAACATTCATATTCGCATAAGCCGACCAATAGGTGTGTGCTGAAAAAATAATATTTTTTAGAGGATCTGCATTCAAAATATCGGAAGACATTGAAACGAGTGAAGAAGAAGCCATTCCGCAATTCGGCGCATCAATCATCAGTGGAACGGTAATTCCGGCATTCCTTAACGTAGTGATTGCATTATTGTAATTGGTTTTAAAGGTAGCATTATTCCCACCCCAATCTGAATCGTAACCAAATTCATTTGCAATGTTTATAATCAGTTTGGATTTGTGGCTGTTGATGAGATTCACAACATTTGAGCTTGTCCAAAATGGTA
The DNA here is from genome assembly GCA_039811265.1 of Chitinophagaceae bacterium. Classification (GTDB taxonomy): domain Bacteria; phylum Bacteroidota; class Bacteroidia; order Chitinophagales; family Chitinophagaceae; genus OLB11. The sequence continues at coordinate 33,875 of JBDHYI010000020.1, forward strand.
CAATCACATTATTTAATATTGTCCAATCATTTTGGCAGGTTGCATCGTGAATTTCTAAAATAACAAATAAGTTTTTTGAAAAACAATAGTCAATAAATTGCCCAAGTTTTCCATTTGTAATATAACCATCCATAGTACCGGGAGTCCCACCATGAGCTGGTTGATCTCTCCAATGTACCCCATTCGTGTTCCATGGAATGCGGATGACATTGGATCCTGTTTTTACAAACTCATCAATCAGATAGGTGTAGGTAGCAGGTGTATTGAGATCTACAGTTCCAACATCCATTATAGGAAAATTCATTCCTCTTAATGTAATAATGTTGTTGTTCGCATCTAGTACATTTTTTCCTGAGATGGACATGGTTTGTGCATTCAATTTAAAAATCGAGAATAGTGTCAAAGTAAAAATGATAAAGTGTTTCATAATTTCTTAGTTTAATTAGTTTATTAATGAAACAAATTTCAGTTTATTTTTCAGGTGCTAAAAGTGACAATTCACAAAAGGTATGTTTAGGTTGACAAAATGTAAATTTTAAGGAATAATTTATTTCAATAACAAAATTATTATTTGAATAATAGCGTTTGATAAATTAAAATTCCTAAACTTGATATAATTTAAATTTTTTGAAATAAGTTTAAAAAATCCTGCTTTCTACCGCGACTTATACTGATGCTTTTACCATTTAGCATGATGACCTCACCACCTGTTCCTCTAATATATTGTTTGATATATTTTAGATTAATCAAAAAAGATTTTCCCGGACGAAAAAAGAAAGGATAATCGGATAACACTTCTTCAAAGAGGGATAGATTTTTACTCACCAAATGCTGTTCATTATTCTTCATTATGATGATAGAATAGCTACCACTGCCTTCTATATACAAAATTTCCTCAAGCTTAACAAATATCAATCCCTCCTGTACTGATAATGCAATGGTATCTTGAAGATTTTTTTCCGAAAATTTATACACATTGCCAATTTGGTTTTTGCCGGATTCTATCTGATTGGATTTGTATTTTTCCAAAACTTGTTCCACATCTTCGGGGGAAATAGGTTTCAAAAGATAATCCAAAGCATTTAATTTCAGTGCTTTTATGGCATATTGGTCATAAGCTGTAGTAAAAATAACTTTAAAAAAAAGGTGTTCGAATTTATCCAAAACTTCAAACCCGTTGAGTTCTGGCATTTCAATATCAATAAACACCAAATCAGGTTTTAGTGCTCTTATTGCCTGTTCTGCCTCGGTGCTTTTCTGAATGCTCTGAAGGATTTCAACTTCTCCCGTAGATTTCAGTAAATGTTCTAATGTGATAAGACAGTGCTTCTCATCATCAATTATTATGGCTTTAATCATTGTTGTAATAAATTTTAATGGTTACCAATGTTCCTGTTGGTTCTTTATTTTCATTGTATAAATCTGAGATTTCTACTTTATTATGCGGGTCGCTCATACGCAATCTTTCTAAGGTAATATCCAATCCGTACGATTTATGGAGGGGTTCTTTTTTCTTTTTTGCGGCTTTTTCCCTTCCAATTCCATTGTCTTCAATTTCTATATTCAGAAATGTTCCTTTTTCATCATCAGCTGCATTGATTTTAATTTCTATAAAACCATTATCGGCTTTTGGATTAATGCCATGCCAGACCGAATTTTCCAAAAATGGTTGAAGAATGAGTGCCGGTATTTCCACCTCTTCCTCCTTGATTTTTTTTTCAATCGTGATACTGTAATCGAATTTATGATCTAAACGTACCGCTTCTAAATCTAAATATAGTTTTGCTGCCTCTAACTCTTCTTTAAGTGTTACAGTGTCTTTTATGGAATTGTCAAGAATTTTCCGCATCAATTTTGAGAAAGAAGTAAGGTACCCCGATGCTTCACTTTGTTTGCTTTGGATAATAAAACGGTTGATTGAATTTAGAGAATTAAAAAGGAAGTGAGGGTTCATTTGCGACCGCAACATTTTGTTTTCGTTTTCTTTCATTTTTTTGATCAACTCACCATGCTCTTTTTCTTTCCGAATGAAATAATTGCTGATTCCTATCACCATTGCACTGATGCAAATCAGTGCCAAAACAATAAACCAGACAGTCTTGTAAAAAGGTGGAATAATGTTGAGCTTCAGTTTGATTTGCTTATGATGACTTCCTTCTAAATCATCATAAGCCTCTATGGTGATATTGTAATTTCCATGATTCAGTTTCACCAATGAAAGGTGGGGCTCATTGCCCAAATCATTCCATTGAAGGTCTCCTAAGTGATATCGGTATTTGACTTTATCCTTTCCCCAGAAATTCAATACAGAAAAGTAGATGTCTATTTGTTGAGCATTTGCTTCGGGAACTTTAATTTCATTGGGAATATTTTGGATAAAATCACCATTAATTTTGACACCGGTAATTTTCAGGTCGTCAAATAATTTTAGTTTTTGTAAAAGATTCGGGTCCGCTTTCTGAACATTCTTTTCAGTGGAAAAATAAATCTGATTATCACTGCTCAGTACAAATCCGTAAATCAGATTATTGGACGCCAAGCCATCTTTCTTAGAAATTCGGATGACGCTACCTGATTTTTCATTGTACCGATACAACCCTTCCGCACAGCCGAACCAGAGATTTCCGGCAGCATCCTGAACCATACCTTGAATATTGTTGTCAGCAACATTTCCGAAAGAATTAATAAGCACTCTTTTTAGAATTTTTCCTTTTTGTGAAACCATATTCCAGCCACCATAAGCAGAAAAAATCAAAGTTCCGTCGTTTAGTCTGTTCACCCGGTTGTAATAATCACCCACAAATTCGGGATTATTTTTATTAGGAATAGAAAGCTGTTTCAGCAGATTTGATTTATCGTCAAAATAAGTAATTCCGTAATCTTTTGGCATCCAGCTTGCAATCCACACCGTACCATTATTTTCAATTATATCGTTGTACAAGGCTGTCTCGTAAATGGCGGTGTTGTTGTTTTTGATAAAACCCGGAATTTCCCGAAAAGTTTTCGCATCATAAACCTTTATTTCCCCTGATTCGGGTAATGCCCAGATATTCCCATTATGGATGAGTGCTTTTTTGATTTTTTCCTTTGTTGGAATAATTTTCACGTAAGATGAATTTTCATTTTTTAAATTGATGGCATAAACGCCGGTTTCCGAGCCAATCAGCAGATGGTCTCCGGAAAATGACATTTGGTAAGTTTTATCTCCAAGTGTATATGTTTTTAGAATATTTCCTTTTTTGCAAACAATATTTCCGCTGATATCAGAAAACCACAAAACCCCTTTATCTGTTTCGACGATTGATACTACTGTTTTTTGTAAAGGGAGTTCTACATTGCGGATAATTTCTTTTTCTCTGATTAATTTTACTAATCCGTTTTGAGTAGAAATCCAATAAATTCCTGATTTTTGGTCATAGAAAATATGGTTTATTTTTTCCTCTGACTGATAGATTGTGCGTTTTGAATATTGCTTAAAATCCAGTTCGTAAACAGCATGTTGATTATAAGCGATAAGCGGAGTTCCATCCGTACTATTTTGAACAAAGCGTAGCGTTGTAGTTTTATCGAATGGCAATTCTTTCAACTTTTTATCGGTAAAAGAAAATTCACAAATTTCTCCTGAGTGAGTCAGCACCAAAATATTGCCGTTATAGAGAATAGAAGAGGTGATTTTTTCAGAATTAATTTTGATTAATTTTTTTCCTTCATTTTTATTCCAAAGAAAAACCCCAAAGTCTGAAACTATGATTAATCCGTCTTTTACAGGGAAATAGTTTATATTAAGGTTAAGGTGTTGATTGTCTTTGCTGATAATAAAGGTTTGAATTTTATTATTTTGATTAAAGAATTTGATATTATGAAAATCAGAGCTCCAGATATTCCCGTAATTGTCTTTGTAAACATTTTCAAAATGATCGTTATCCTGAATGCTATCTGTATAAACTACATTTTTTAGGATTGCCTTTTTCGAATAAATATCCTGAATTGTAACAAGTCCGATTCCGCCATCTTCAAGATAAATAGTTTTATCATCGGTATAAAAATGATGAACTCCGTTAGTAACGCTTTTGCTACTTACAAAAATATAACCATCATAAAGATACAATCCCTTTTGAGTTGCAACATACAAAAAACCGTCTTTTTTAAATGTACCGAATACCGCGTCTGAAACTACGTTTTCGGGAAAAATAATCTTTTCTCCTTTGTACGAATATTGAGATAATACAAAGTTCGGACAAAGAATAATGAAAAATAGTAGCCAACGCATCTAAAGGTTGATTTTAATCAAAGATATTTATTTTATTGGATTCCATTTTATCAGAATTTTACGAAATGATAGTTTCGATTTACAAAAGGTAAAAGAACCTATGCAATAAAATGTTTAGGATAGTATTGACTATAAATCTACAAAAATTTTAAAACTATCTAAAATGCATTTTTACTTTTTTTACTAACCAAATAAACTCCAATAAATATCAGAAATGCTGCAATTATTTTTGTAATGCTTAATTGTTCCCCTAAAAAAAGAATAGAGATAACAGCTGCAAATAATGGTTGTAAATAAATATATGCTCCGGTAGTAGATGCACTTAATATTCGAAGTGAGTAGGTATTCCATAAATAAGTCAAAAAGGTAACTCCAACTACTATATAAACAATTGCCAAATAATGATTAAACTCTAATGTTGCCCAATTGACATGAGTTACATCATTAAACCCAAATGGAATTACAATAAAACTGCCAAGAAGAAAAACCCACCTGATAACAACAATAGGTCTATATTTTTTCATAAGTGGTTTTACCATTATTAAATATATCGAATAAATTACAGCATTTACAAATACATAAAAATCTCCTTTTAAAATATTACTACCAATATTATGATTATCCTTAAGCAATATCAATATTGCCCCTCCGACTACACCCAATAACAATCCTAAATAATTTAATCCAAATAATTTTTCTTTTAAAATAAAACTACTTAAAACACTTACAAGAATAGGAGTGGACAACATCATAAGAGAAGCATGGATGGGCGTTGTATAACTCAGTCCTTGAAAAAATAAAAGTTGGTTAAAAGCCACTCCAAGCATGGCACAGAGAATAAATAATTTCCAGTCTTTTTTATCAATTTTTGTTCTGAAGTTTTTGCCAAATAAAAAAGACAACCAAAATAATATGGTTGCACCAACTACTCTCAATAAGATAAATCCGTTTGGCTGAATATATGCCGGCATAATCATTTTAGCAATAGAAAAGCCCGCACCATAAATCAAATTTGCACCTAACAATGCTAAGTGCGCTTTGAGTATTTCTTGATTTTTCACAAAAGCTTTTACAGACTAAATTGTGCTTTAAGATATTCTCTATTTAATCTGGCAATATTTGAAATAGAAATTTCTTTAGGACATTCAGCTTCGCATGCACCGGTATTTGTACATGATCCAAATCCTTCTTTGTCCATTTGGTTAAGCATATTCAGTACGCGTGTTTTACGCTCAGGGTCTCCTTGTGGTAATAATGCATATTGAGAAACTTTAGCAGCTGTAAACAACATTGCGCTTGAGTTTTTGCAAGCAGCAACACAAGCCCCACAACCAATACAAGCAGCAGCTGCAAATGATAGATCTGCATTGTGTTTATCAATCGGAATATTATTTCCGTCTTGTGCATTTCCTGTATTTACACTTATAAACCCACCTGCTTGTTGAATTCTATCAAACGCACTTCTATCAACGGCTAAGTCTTTAATCACCGGAAAAGCTTGTGCTCTCCATGGCTCTACCGTTATTGTTTCTCCGTCATTAAAAGCTCTCATGTGTAACTGACAAGTAGTTGTACCGGCCCATGGTCCATGTGCGCGTCCGTTGATGTACATACTGCACATTCCACAAATACCTTCTCGACAATCGTGGTCAAAAGCAATAGGGTCTTGCCCTTCATTGATTAATTTTTCATTTAACACGTCAAACATTTCTAAAAATGACATTTCCGTGCTGATATTGTTTGCATCATAAGTTACAAACTCCCCTTTTGCATCACTATTTGCTTGTCGCCATACTTTTAATTTGAGATTTATTGTTTTATGTTCCATTGTATGAGGTATTATATTGTGTTTTTTAAATATTATTTATAATTTCTTTGAGTTGGGTGAATAACTTCATAAACTAAATCTTCTTTATGAAGATTCCATGTATTGTTGCCTGTATTTTCCCAACAAGAAACATACATAAATTTATCATCATGTCTTAGTGCTTCCCCTTCTTCTGTTTGGTGCTCTTCTCTAAAGTGCCCCCCACAGCTTTCTGCTCTTTCCAAAGCATCCATACACATTAATTCTCCTAATTCTAAGAAGTCAGCCACTCGTCCTGCTTTTTCTAATTCGGGGTTAAAGCTATTTTCATTTCCAAGCACTCTTACATCTCTCCAAAATTCTTCTCTTAATGCTCTTATTTCTTGTATGGCTTCTTTTAATCCTTTTTCATTTCTTGCCATTCCGCATTTGTCCCACATGATTTTACCAAGTTGTTTGTGGAAATGATCAACTGATTTTGTCCCTTTAATATTGATAAAATGACTTATGGTGTCTCTTACTTGTTTTTCTGCCTGTTCAAATGCCGGATGGTTCGTATCTATTTTAGGAGTACGTATTTCATCAGCTAAATAATTTCCGATGGTGTATGGAATTACAAAATATCCATCTGCCAAACCTTGCATTAAAGCACTGGCTCCTAAACGGTTTGCACCATGATCACTAAAGTTAGCTTCTCCTAAAGCGTATAATCCCGGAATGGAAGTCATCAATTCATAGTCCACCCATAATCCCCCCATTGTATAATGCACTGCCGGATAAATTCTCATTGGTACTTCATAAGGATTTTCTCCGGTAATTTTTTGGTACATGTCAAACAAGTTTCCGTATTTTTCTTTTACGACTTGTTTTCCTAATGTTGTGATTTCTTCTGCTGTTGGGTTGTGGTTTCCTTGTTTATTTGCTTCGGTTCTGCCATAGCGTTCTATAGCACTTGCATAATCAAGATAAACGGCCATTTTACTTGCTCCTACTCCATAACCCGCATCACATCTTTCTTTAGCAGCACGACTGGCAACATCTCTTGGTACAAGGTTGCCAAATGCCGGATAACGTCGTTCTAAGTAATAATCTCTTTCTTCTTCCGGTATATCTTTTGCTTTTCTGGTGTCGTTTTGTTTTTTGGGTACCCAAATTCTACCGTCATTTCTTAATGATTCTGACATCAGTGTTAATTTACTTTGATGGTCTCCGCTTACCGGTATGCAGGTTGGGTGAATTTGAGTGTAACAGGGGTTCCCAAAATAGGCTCCTTTTTTATGTGCTTTCCATGCAGCTGTGGCATTAGATCCCATTGCATTGGTTGATAAGAAAAATACATTTCCATATCCTCCGGTACAAAGTAATACGGCATGTGCTCCGTGTCTTTCTATTTCACCGGTAACTAAATTTCTTGCTATAATACCTCTTGCTTTTCCATCTATTACTACGAGGTCAAGCATTTCATGTCTATTATGTTCTTTAATTTTCCCTAAAGCTACTTGTCTCATTTGTGCAGAGTAAGCGCCCAGAAGAAGTTGTTGTCCGGTTTGACCCGCTGCATAAAATGTACGTTGCACTTGTGTTCCTCCAAAAGAACGGTTGCTAAGTAAGCCGCCATATTCTCTTGCAAATGGAACGCCTTGAGCTACGCATTGGTCTATGATGTTGCCACTCACTTCGGCTAAGCGGTGAACATTGGCTTCTCTTGAGCGATAATCTCCCCCTTTCACAGTATCATAAAATAAACGATAAACACTGTCTCCGTCATTTTGATAATTTTTTGCAGCATTGATACCTCCTTGAGCTGCTATTGAGTGTGCTCGTCTTCCACTATCTTGAAAGCAAAATGTTTTTACATTATATCCTAATTCTGCTAAAGTTGCCGCTGCTGAAGCGCCCGCAAGCCCTGTCCCAACAACGATTATATCAATATGTCGTTTATTTGCCGGGTTTACAAGTTTACAAGTGCTTTTATAGGTACTCCATTTTTGTGAAAGTTCTCCTGAAGGTATTTTAGAGTTTATCATATTATTCTAATATTATTCTTTTAAAAAAAAATTAATTTAACCATTTAAAGTAAAAAGCTAAAGGCATTGATATGAAGGCTAAGCAAATGATAATTGTATAAACCATTCCTACGGATTTTATCAATGAATTATATTTTGGACTATTGATTCCGAATGTTTGAAATGCACTCCAAAAGCCATGTTTAAGGTGCCAACCTAATGCAACCACTCCTATCAAATAGACGACCAACACCCATTCATGTTGAAATACTTCTTTCATTTGTTCATACATATTATGATCAGCATCACCTTCTACATACATAGCCACTTTGGTACTATACCAAAATTGGCTAAGATGAACTATTAAAAATAATAAAATCAAAACGCCTAATAATCCCATACTTCTACTATACCACTTACTGGTTGCATTGCCGGGCTTAACGGCAAATGATATAGGTCTTTTTGAACGATTGCTTCTCTCTAACATTATTCCTTGTACCACGTGTGCTATGAAACCTGCAAAAAGGCCAATTTCTAAAAATCGGATTATCCAATTATGACTTAAAAAATGAGCGACTGCGTTGAATGTTGCACCATTATCATTTAAAAAAATGCAACTGTTTGCTCCGGCATGAATGACTAAAAAACTGATTAAAAATAATCCGGTAAATGCCATTATAAATTTTCTTCCGATTGAAGATGTAAAATATGTTTTCCAAGAATGAATCATCGCGCTGAATTTATTTTTTAAAATGCAAAGATAAAAAAGATGTAAGAATTATTCAAACGCTCATTTAATTATTCTTTTTACATTTTTCGTTTTATCGTTGTTTCGTAAGTAAAATGGATGGCTTTGTTTTCCCACAGAGCGGGCTTCCAGCGCTTCATTGATAACAAGGCCTCTCTTATATTTTCTATACATTGATTTTCTATTTTACTCAATATTTCAGCCAATATTACTTTGCCTTCTTTTGATATTTTCAAACGAATTTTGATTTCTTGGGTATCTAAAATTGCTTTAGCACATGCCGAATATTTGATGAGATAGTTGTTTAAATACTCAGGATATTTTGGATATACAAACGCCGGATAATATTTTATTTTGTTGCCTGAACTATCCCACATTTTTCCTTTTATTAATTTCCCGTTGGCAAAATCTTCTTCTCGCTTCACCTGAAGATTATCATAATATTCGATTTGCTTTCCTTCTTTTTTTCCATGTTCATAAAATTGAATCTGTTTGATTTGCTCTTTATTTTCAAAATACTTTATCCATTTTCCATTCATTTTTCCATACGAGTCTATTTCTCCTTCTTCTGTTTTTTGTTGAAAAGCGGAATCATATTTTATCGTATAATAACCGAGATTCATTGAAGGATATATTTGTTTCTCTTTTATTTTTTTCCCATCATTAAAATAAAAAAGCCATTCATTTATTTTATAGCCTTTCATGTATTGTCCTTTCACAATCGTGTCTGACTGTGTGTTGAAGTGATAGCAAGGTCCTTCATACACAATGCCCTCTTTGGTGTTGGAATAAAGAATACTTTCTAATTGCATAAGATGTGAAAAGTTTTTTATCAAATATCGATGATCTTCCATGAGATAAGTGATACGCACTTTTTCAGCTAAAGATTTATCAACAGGTAGATTATTTTGATTGAAATAAAAAGTATCGGTTTGAGCAAAGATGAAGAGGGAGTTTAGAATTAAAAAAAAGAGGAGATAGATTTTTTTCATTGCATCTAGTAGGTTTAAAAAATAAAAGTAATAAGAGGAATGGATAAAAAAATAGAAGGCTTTTCATTTTTTATCCCCAATGATACTTTCATATTTTTCTTATCCCAATCAATCGGATCAGGCTTTTAATTTTCTCCTCTTTCTCCCTTTTGTTAATGATTATAAAATTTCAAAATGAAATTTTATATTTACAATGAAAAATTTTATAACTACT
>JBDHYI010000021.1:0-42227 GCA_039811265.1 Chitinophagaceae bacterium
AAACCTCTAAAGAAACAAAAGCCATACCTACTGCGATGAAGCCCATTTTAACAGGTAGGCGAAATTTTAAAATATGAGAAAGATAATTTTTTTATTATTCATTACACTTGTAATCATAAGTGTGTCATGCACAAAAAAACACGGAAATATTACCGAAATAAAAACCGAAAAAGCAGTTAAAAAAACAAGAAAGATTAAACCAACTGGTACGCAACATTTTGAAAAAGCTATATTGGATTGTATGACACCGGCTGGAAATTGTGCTACTACTGTTATCATTCGTCCACATTTAGCATCTTTTAAACAATTAGACAATGCTACCACCTTGGGATATACATCTGTCGTTTCGTTTTTTAATACTCCTGAAGGCAAAGAATTAATAATTGAATATTTTGGCGATGAATATGTTGATAAATTGCAAAGTGGCAATTATACTGTAATTAGTGCTTATAACTCTACAACGTCAACTCGATTTTATTTATTAGGCAAAAGCTCATCATTAACTTTAGACAATGCAGAATTTGTCATACCAACAACAATTAATTAAGTTGAAATATTATGGGATTATATATCCCATAATATTTTTTTTCTTTTTTTGTTTTAATAGTTGCACTAATCCGAATCAGGATTTAATAAAAATATCTGATAAAGACAGTATTGTTTTGGATATATTCAATAATGGCGAGCTTTTTTACAGCATTGCAAAAAATAATAACAGAGATTCCTCAATTATCATTTTCGATTCAGAGAATAAAAAAATATATTTTTATGATTTTTATAAAAAGAAATTCGACAGCTTAAAAATCCCTAACAAAATAATAAGCTTTGCAAAACGAGTTACATTAGAAAACGAAAATCTTTATATATTAAATGAAGATAATCAAACAATCATTCACTATAACTTGAAAGATGAAAGAATTCAAAATTATAATCTAAGTAAAAATCAAAACAGTAATTTTTATAATATTTTTACACCATTTAGTTTTGAAAATAATACAACCATTCTATATCAAATTCCTGATTATAACTTTCAAAATAAAAATGAAAGAAAAAAATATTTTCAATCAAAATTAGTTTCAAAAATAAGCATCCTAAATGGAAATATTTATGATGAAAAACAAGAGATATTATTTCCATTAAAATATCAGGATAATTTTTATTATGATTATTATCCTATTGCAGATTATGATAAAAAAACAGAAACATGGATTTATACTTTTAAACACACAGATAGTATTTTTATAAAAAATAAAGAGCTCACCATCCTTCCTATCCCATTAGAATATTCTGTGCAATCGCCCATATTTCAAGACTCCTTATTGTCAAATTATAATTATGCAAATATGTATGAAACAATCCAACCGCTTAATTATAAACTATTGATAAATGAAAATAAAATATTGATTTTCCAAAAAGATAAAAACACTTTTTTAAATGAAAAAGAAGAAATAAATATTTTTGAAGAAACTCCTAAGACAATAATAGTCTGTGATAGATTACAACAGAAAATCATAAAAGCATATAGAATTCCCGATAAATACGAAAGCAGAAAATCTTTTATTTTTGATTCATATCTGATAACACCTAATAATAATTATTCCCAAAAATTAATTCTATATGTTTCATCTTTATAAAAAAATAATTCTAATTTTTGGACTCTTGCTAAGTGCGATAAGTTGTAAGAACAAATCGAATGATACGATTATTTTTGAAAATTATTTAAAGAATAAATTTAAAAAAGAAATAGAGATAAAACCACGAACTTATATTTTACTTTCCGAAAATAGTTGTAAAATGTGCGCCTCCACAATTTTAAATACATCATTATCTATTAAGGACTCAAATATTATTTTTATTTTCCCTGTCAAATACTCAAAATATTTTGAAAATAAAAACAATAATAATATTCTAATCGATAAAACAAATGCAATTAATAAATTGAAATTTAACAAAGGAAGTGTATGCAAAATAATGACCTCTGATAAAAAAGTAGATACTATTATCTATTACGAATTGGAGGATATTGAAAGTGCAATAAATTAATATCTTTCTTATTAACTTTTCTTTTTTCTTGTTGTCCATAAGACCAACAAGGGTGAATCAATTTAAAACAGTATCTTTTATATTAAAGAATATAATTCGATATTTAGGTTTAAACTATTATTGTCAGTAACGCTTAATTAAGTTCTACATAGAATATATCATTATGAATCTTTCAAGATAATGAGATTATATTTACTTTTGCTGATATGATTTGGGTATATTTAGTAATTCTTTTTTTACTAACGTTTTTAGGCTCTTTGATCCCTATTTTGTTCAAAAAGTTTGACCAATCATGGATGACATTGTTGCTTGCGTTTTCAGGGGCGTTTTTAATGTCAATCACTTTAATACACTTATTACCTGAAGTATTTCATGAATTAGGCGAAAAAGCAGGAGTTTATATTCTAATCGGTTTCGGGATTCAACTATTATTGCAAAGGCTGTCACATGGAGTGGAGCACGGTCATACACATGTTCATGAAGGTTCATCATTAAATATTTTTCCAATATTTATAGGATTATTCATACATGCTTTTATGGAAGGGATTCCAATGGGATTTGTGTATCAATCTCCCGCCGCCGCTCCATCTATTTTCTTAGCCATTGCAGCTCATAAAATACCGGAGGCAGTGACACTTAGCACTATCTTAATCGCAAGTCATTTTACAAACAAAAAGTGGAAATACATTCTGTTGTTTGCACTTGCCTCACCTTTGGCAGGGATGTTAGCAATGTATTTTGGTGAAAAATTTGATTTTATTTCCACTCAATTAATTTATATAATCCCAATTGTAGCAGGAGCATTTTTACATATTTCTACAACTATTTTGTATGAAAGCGGCACGAAACATCACCAATTGAGTAAACAAAAATCAATTGCAATCCTACTTGGCGTTTTGCTTTCTTTCGCAACGCTTCTATTTCATGTTCATGAATAAAACAAACAAAGCAGTTTTTTATTTGTAATGAATGGATAACTTCACATTCTATTTTATTCCGTGCATCATTTTACGAAGTACACCGCTTAATAAAAATAAAATAATTGCTGCAATACCTGTCATCACTACAAACAACATAAAGAAATCATTTAGATTATTGATTTGATAACCTAAAAAATTTGTAGAGGAACCACCTTCGCCACCCGGTATTAATGCACTTAATGTTCCGGCAAATTTATTGGCTGCGGCATTTGCTAAAAACCATGTTCCCATTAAAAGAGATGCAAAGCGAATCGGTGCAAGTTTTGATACCATTGACAGCCCTATTGGAGATAAACACAATTCACCGATTGAGTGTAATAGGTAAAGTGAAATAAGCCAAAACATAGACACTTTTACGCTACTGTCAACTCCTTTTACTGCCATAGCAATTACAACGTACCCAAGGCATAAAAGCGTCAACCCCCAAGCCATTTTTAAAGGAGATGCCGGTTCAGCATTTCGTTTGTGTAGGAAACCCCAAAGGACAGTCATTAGTGGTGCTATTGTAATAATTGCCAATGGATTCACTGATTGAAACCAACTTGCAGGCATTTCCCATCCACCAATAAATCTGTCTGTTTGCTTGTCAGCAAAAAGAGTTAGAGATGCGCCGGCTTGTTCAAAAGCACTCCAAAAGAATATAACGAAAAATGCCAAAATAAATATTACTAAAATTCTGGAACGTTCTACACTCGTTAATGATTTATCTGTGATAATAATTAATGGGATAATTATCATTGCTCCATAGATGAGATAAGCAATCAAATCCAAATCGCTTTTGAACAGATTTTTAAAACTCAATAAGATGAAAATTAAAACTATGGAACCGATTATGATACCGATATTTTTCATGTCTAATTTTTGTACCGGCATTCCTAATGGTTTTCCGTCAGGGGCAACTAAATATTTATTTTTCAAAACTTCAAAAGAAATAGAGCTAATAATCATTCCAATACAAGCGGCTAAAAAACCCCATTTAAAATCGGCGATATTTCCGGTATCTCCGATACCTCCACAAACTAAGGGCGAAAAGAAAGCGCCTAAATTTATACCCATATAAAAAATCGTAAATGCACTATCCACTTTTCGGTCGCCTTGAGGGTATAAACTCCCAACCATAGTAGAAATATTTGGTTTGAAAAATCCATTACCGACAATTAATACGGTTAAACCTATCCAAAGTAAAGTTTGTGCAAATGATAAACTCGAATAATTACTTGCACTTAAAAATAAAAAGAATTGTCCCAAAGCCATCATAATTCCTCCAATCAAAATACTTCTTCTATTCCCTAAATATCGATCACAAAGATATCCTCCAAGTAAAGGCGTTAAATATACTAATCCGGTGAAACTACCATAAATATTCGAAGCATCTTTGTCACTAAACATGATTGCTTTTGTCAAAAACAAAATAAAGATGGCACGCATCCCATAGTAACTAAATCGCTCCCACATTTCAGTGAAGAAAAGTAAATATAAGCCCTTTGGATGCCCTTTTTGTACTTGTGTATTTTCCATTTTTAAAATTTAATCATCCAAAGTAGTATATTTTTTTTAATTGAAAAATATTTAAATCTATTTTTTATTTACAGAAAATAAACTCATATCCATAATAATATTAATGAACAACTTATTTTCGCAAATAAAATTTCTTATATGAGAATCCACAAAGAAGGATATATTTATTGTATCATTGCTGTAATTGTATTTGCATTTTTATTTTGGTTTATACGAGCTATTCTTCCTACACCCATTGCTCATTCAATATTGTTGATTTCGTTCCTGATAATGGTTTGGGTATTTTGGTTTTTTAGAATTCCACAAAGAACATTTACCAACAACGAAAATCTTGCAATATCTCCTTGTGATGGTAAAGTAGTCGTGATAGAAGAAGCAGAAGAACCTGAATATTTTGGCGATAAAAGAATACAAGTTTCAATATTTATGTCGCCATTAGATGTGCATGTCAACCGTTATCCTATCAGCGGAACTGTGGATTATGTAAAATATCATAAGGGAAAGTATTTAGTGGCTTGGCACCCTAAATCAAGTACCGAAAACGAGCGTAGTACTATCGTTGTAAAAAATGATAAAACAAGCGTATTGATTCGTCAGATAGCCGGCGCAGTAGCCCGCCGTATTGTAGTTTATGCCAAAAAAGAGGATAAGGCCGTTCAAAATGAAGAGTTAGGGTTTATAAAATTTGGCTCTCGTGTCGATTTGTTTTTCCCTTTAGGAACAAAAATTAATGTAAAAATAAATGATGTCGTGAAAGGAGGAATTTCCGAAATAGCCCAATTTTCATAAAGAGAAATAACAAAAATCATCATGGCGGAAAATTCAATATGCAGGTTCATTGACAACAAGGTGATTTCATCTTTAAAAGGAAAAAGAAAATTAGCAAAATTCATCATAGATTTTATTTCAGAAAAAACAAATCGTAACTGTATTATTCAATATATTTTTGTTGATGATGATTTTCTTTTGACACTAAATAAAAATTTTTTACAACATGATACTTTGACCGATATTATTACCTTCGATTTAAGTGAAAAAAAATCAAAAACCTTAGAAGCTGAAATCTATATCAGTATTCCGAGGGTGAAGGAA
Source organism: Chitinophagaceae bacterium (assembly GCA_039811265.1). Classification (GTDB taxonomy): domain Bacteria; phylum Bacteroidota; class Bacteroidia; order Chitinophagales; family Chitinophagaceae; genus OLB11. The sequence goes on from JBDHYI010000021.1 coordinate 5,634, forward strand.
AATGCAAGCTTATTTAATGTAACTTATAAGCAAGAATTGCATCGGGTTATTTTTCATGGAATGTTACATTTATGTGGATTTAAAGATAAAACACCTAAACAAATAAACACTATGAGAAAAATGGAAACAAATTGTTTAGAAAAATATTTTAACAAGTAGAATTCTGATTACATCATAAAAAATGTAATTTAGCATAAGTAAGAATATCATGAGTTTTAAAAATAATTATGTAGCAATTATGGCAGGCGGCATCGGAAGTCGCTTTTGGCCAGAAAGTAGAAATGAACATCCAAAACAATTTTTGGATATTTTAGGAACGGGAAAATCACTCATCCAATGGACTTATGAGCGATTTAAAAATATTTGCCCTATTGAAAATATATATATCATTACGAATGAAGCATATATTCCAACATTAAAAAGCCAAATTTCGGAAATACAAGATAAGAACATTTTAAGTGAGCCAAGCAGGAAAAACACCGCTGCTTGTGCTGCGTATATTGCACATAAATTACACGCATTGAACCCGGATGCCAATATCGTAATGAGCCCTTCCGACCATTTGATATTCGACGAAAGAATATTTGAACGTGATATTATCAATGCACTTGATTTTGTAAGTAAAAATGAAATATTACTTACCCTTGGAATTAAACCTACTCGTCCTGACACAGGCTACGGCTACATTCAATACAATACCGGAAAAAAAATTGAAGAGTTTTATCAAGTGAAAACATTCACAGAAAAGCCTTCACATGAATTGGCTGAAACTTTTGTACGTAGTGGTGACTTTCTTTGGAATGCCGGAATTTTTGTATGGAATGTAAATGTCATTTTGCAAGAATTACAATTGTATTTACCTGAAATGAATGAAGTGTTTGGTCAAGTAAAAAGATATAACAAAGAAGGAGAGTATAACGATATTGAAAAAGTATATACTCAATGTACTAATATCTCGATTGATTATGGTATTATGGAAAAAACAAAACGAGTGTACGTCTTACCATCTTATTTTGGATGGTGTGACTTAGGTACGTGGAATAGTGCTTATGAAAACTCTAAAAAAGATTATTTAGGGAATGCGGTTTATGGCGATAATGTAATGATTATTGACTCATCACAATGTATGATTAAAGCCCCTGATGATAAATTGCTCGTATTACAAGGACTTGAAAACTTTATTATAGTTGATACCCGAGATGTATTACTAATTTGCGAACGAAATAGAGAGCAACAAATTAAAGATTATGTCGCAGAAGTTAGAAGAAATAAAGGAGATAATTTTTTATAATTAACTGTACAAGTGAACTATATAAATAAAATAAGGATTTTATTGCTTTTGGCTATTGGCATAAATGTCAAAACTTTTTCACAAGTTACACATGGCTTATCCTTTCAGATAGGCTTGACCAATAGCTTATACAAATCAACTGAAAAAGGTATTTTAAATGTACCTAAAATTTTCATGCCTTCTTTTTCATTAGAATATGGACGCTTTAGTGAAAATTTATTTTGGGGTGGTGCAAGTATAGGTATGCAAATGAGAAATATACCTTTTTATAAATATACAAATGGCAATACTTTGAGCGTTGGTAAAAATGAATATTGGCTGAAAATAAAAACCGGACTTCACATTCATAATGAATTTTTAACTCATCTTCCATTCATAGCATTAGGCACCGGAATATATGGTGCGAGCGAAACACGTTATAAAAGTCAAAATGGAATGACTTACAATAATTTAGGAAATTACAAAAATTTTAATTTACAAAAGACATCTCCTTTTTTAGAAATAGGAACAACAATGATTAATTCGAGTTTTACAGAAGTAAAGCGTAATGTTTTTATTACACTCAGTTTCCGGTATTATCCCTTACCCGTTTTTAAAAGTAAAACCGATATTGAATATGCTCCTTTTGAAGTCGTATCTATACAATATCAACTTTTTGAGTTTAATATTATAGCCGGTCTCCAGCAAAACTTTAGAAGGGACTAAACCTACATTTTCTAAAACATAGATAATGTAAATTATTTATCATTATTAGGCTTAGGAATCAGTACTTTTCGTGAGAGTTTAAATTTGCCGGTTTTAGGATCGGTACCGGTAAGTTTTACTTCTACTTTTTCGCCTTCTGTAAATACGCCGTCCATATTTTCTAAGCGTTTCCAACTAATTTCAGAAATGTGCAAAAGACCTTGTTTACCCGGTAAAAATTCAACAAATGCACCAAATGGCATAATAGATTTTACGGTAGATTCGTACACCATTCCAATTTCAGGGACAGCAACAATACCTTTAATCCAAGCCAATGCTTTATCAAGACCTGTTTTTTCTTTCGAGAAGATACTTACATGGCCTTTGTCTCCGACTTCTTCAATCGTAATTGTAGTGCCTGTTTCTCTTTGAATTTCTTGAATAATTTTACCGCCCGGGCCTATTACCGCACCGATAAATTCTTTATCAATTGCTAAAAATTCCATACGTGGAGCATGAGGTTTCAAGTCTTCACGATGTTGAGGAATACATTGATACATGGCATCTAATATATGCATACGCCCTTTGTTTGCTTGTGCAAGTGCCAAACGCATTACATCCATGCTTAAGCCATCTACTTTAATATCCATTTGAATACCACAAATACCATCTTTAGTTCCGGTTACTTTAAAATCCATATCACCCAAATGGTCTTCATCGCCTAATATATCAGTTAGTACGACCCATTTACCGTCTTCTCTTGAAATAAGTCCCATAGCAACACCAGAAACATGTTTAGGTATAGGTACTCCGGCATCCATTAATGCTAAAGAACCTGCACACACAGTCGCCATAGATGAAGAACCATTACTTTCCAATATATCCGATACAATTCGAATAGTATAAGGGAATTTTTCTTTTGCAGGAATAACTTGTTTTAATGAACGTTGTGCTAAATTTCCATGACCTACCTCCCTTCTGCCCGGTCCACGCATTGGTTTTATTTCGCCTGTTGAGAATGGAGGAAAATTATAATGTAGATAAAAAGAAGTATATTCACTTTTCTCGGCATCTTCGATTAATTTTTCATCTTCGGGAGTGCCTAAAGTAACCGTACTTAATGATTGAGTTTCACCTCTTGTAAACAAGGACACACCATGAGGCGAAGGCAATAAATCTACTTCTATGTCTAAAGGTCGTACTACATCTAATGCTCTACCGTCTAATCGAATTTTTTCATCAAGCATCATATTTCTTATGACTTCTTTTTCTAATTGATGAAAATAATAAGGTACTAATGGGGCATCTTCTTCTGACAATTCTCCCAAAGCTTCAGTTACTTCTGTTCCAATTGCTTTGAGTGATTCACTTCGATCATGTTTAGCCAATGCCGATTTGGCTACTTGATATATTTTTTCTTTAGCTAATGAAATAATTTTTGTGTTCAGCTCTTCGTTTCTATAAGGTTTTGTGTAATCACGTTTTGCAGGTGAACCAACCATTTCCCATAATTCACGTTGTGCTTGCACTTGTATTTTAATAGCTTCATGAGCAACTTCAATGGCTTTGATAAGGTCTTCCTCACTACATTCTTTACTTTCACCCTCTACCATCATAATATTTTTTTCTGTTGCACCGATGATAAAATCCATGTCAGATTCAAGCATTTGGGTGCGGGTAGGGTTGATGATAAATTGATTATTAATGCGTGATACTCTTACTTCTGAAATAATTTCTTCAATAGGAATATCTGAAACGGCTAAAGCGGATGATGCTGCTAAGCAAGCCAAGGCATCAGGCATGATTTCAGGGTCGGAAGAAATTAGTGTTACCAATACTTGTACATCGCAAAAATAATCGCTTGGGAATAAAGGTCGTAAAGCGCGGTCTATTAAACGGGAGATTAAAACTTCATAGTCACTCAACCGACCTTCCCTTTTGAAAAATGAACCCGGAATACGCCCTGCTGATGCAAATTTTTCTTGATAATCTACAGAAAGAGGAAAGAAACTTTGACCGGGTTTGGGTTCTTTATTGGCAACAACTGTAGCTAATATTGCACATTTGCCCATTTTTACTAATGCAGAACCGTCTGCTTGTCGGGCTAATTTTCCGGTTTCAATGGTTATTTGGCGACCATCGCCTATATCAAAGGTTTTTGCTTTTAGATTAAACATGTTTTTTTATTTTATTCTTTTTATATGTTTCAATGAAGTAAAGTGATTTTTACTTCATTATTTATAATATTTTTTGAATAAAAAAAATGAAAAACACTTAGAGCGGATAAAGAAAATGTTCAAGATTGAATTGTGAAAAAATCAGAACACTATATAAAAAATTATTCCCAACTTAAGTTGGGAATAATTTAAGTTTTATTTTCTTAGTCCTAAAGTTGAGATTAACGTTCTATAACCTTCCAGATTAGTTTTTTGCAAGTAAGACAATAGAGATTTACGTTGCCCTACCAATTGAATTAATCCACGATTTGAATTAAAATCCTTTTTGTTTTTTTGCATGTGAGATGAAATATGCAAAATACGCTCTGTAAGCATTGCTATTTGAGCTTCTACAGAGCCTGTGTTTTTTTCATTGCCACCAAATTTTGCAAATATTTCTTTTTTTCTTTCTTTTGTTAATACTGACATCTTTAAAGTATTAGTTTTTATATTTTTTTATTCGGGTGCAAAAGTAGTTTATTTTATTTAAAAAAACAAAATAAGTTTTTTATTTGATAGTTTGGTGGATTAAACTCTTGAGTGTAAGGGTTATTAATTGGCTTTAATTTATTAGTGTTATTCAAAAAAAATCTTCTATTCAAATCGTTTATTGAAAATTTTTAACAAATAGGCTATTAACCGAATACTCCATTTTTTATTAAAGTTTATCTCTGTTCTATATTCTGTTTGTGGCTTTTCTAATAAGAAAAATTCAAGTTCTTCTTTGATTGTTAAAACCGCTTATTTTTTTTGTCTGTATGTCAAAACAACTTTTTGATTTTCAATTTTAAGTTTTCGGTTTTTGCTGATTGTTAAGAATTATTGAGCATCATTTTAAACTTTCTATAAAATATGTTTTGATTATAAAAAATATTATTACTTTTTTACTTTCGAAACATATTATTTTGGAAGATTAGGAGTAGTTACTTCCCAGCGTCTAATTAGCCTTCAATGATTTGTTTACGGTACTCACAACTTGATCAACGTCTATATCGCCTTCTTCTTGGCTATAGAGCTGACCGTTAGGTTTAAAAACACTAATGATATTTGAATGAGAAAAATCAATGGGCGAAATTTTTTTGTATTTCATCGAAAGAACATTGGCAAATTCTTGTGTTGCATCTTCGTTTGAACGCAAGAAAATCCACTGAGGCTCATTCATTTTATTTTTGATAGAAAATTCTTTTAAATGTTCGGGAGTATCTGTTTCCGGGTCTATGGAAACCAATACTAATGAAACTTTATCAATATCTTTTCGGTCTATTTTTGATTCAATAGATTTCATTTTGGCAATTAAAATAGGACAAGCTGTTTTACACGTTGTATAAATCATCACAACAACTAATGTTTTTCCTTGTAAATCTTTTAAGTGAAGTGTTTGACCGTCTTGGTTTTGCCATTCTGAAGTCAAATTAAAAATAGAGTTAGATGGAAGTTCCTCAGTTGATGAGTTTGATTCTTTAGAAGGGCTTGCTTGATTCGCATCTTTGCAAGAAGAAAATAAAATGAGTAATGCTAAAAAAATATTGATTAGTTTCATAAAAAAGTTTTTAAAGTTTTATTGATTTAGTTGAGATATCATTGTATCCTTTGCGCATCGGAATCCTAAATTTGCAATGGTATAATTTGCCTTTATAGAACCTCTCAATGCAAAACGCATAAATGCTGCATAGTTTAAAACATCTGTCGCACTTGTTGCACTGGCAGCACAAAATAAATTTTTATCGTCATATTGCCCTCCTCTTGATTCACCGGTTGTCAGAACAGAATTAAAATCATCTGTCCATTCCCAAATTAAATCAAACATATTATAAACTCCCCAATAGTTGGGACTGCTTTGTTTGACTGCTTGGAATTGCCTGTCTTTTTGAAGATATAAATCTATAATCTTATCGGAATATTGTGGTTTTTTTCTTGCATTAGGGCTTACTTCATCCGCCATTGCTACAAATTCCCATTCGTCTAATGTCGGTAACCTTTTGTGAATACTGTTTGCGAATGCTTTGGCTGCAAACCATGACACTTCGCATATGGGAGCATCTAATAAAGCATTAGCTGGCAATGTTGTATCGGATGTCCATGATTTAAGGTATGAACTATCTGCATAAATTCTTTTTACATTTGATCTTCTCCATTGAGGATTAGCTTTCACAAAATTCAAATATTCTTGATTTGTAACTGCTCTTTCGTCTATTAAGAAAGGAGCTACTTTCACTAAAGCTGAATCAGTGCCATAAAATGGCTTATAAGACCCGCCGGGTATATAAGCCATTTTGGTATTAATACTGATAGGCACTAAGGTATCTGAAAAAGTTAGCGTTTTATTTGCATTGCTGTTTTGCTCATGTTCCATGACTTTTGAACATGAGATTAAAAAAGCAAGAATGATTAAATACGCTAAATGTTTCATATTATTTTTTACAAATTAAAGCAATTATTCTTTAGTTATTTCGCCACCGGCTTTAAATACTTTAGGATTTGCATCTCCTGTCACTTTTAATTTTCCGATACAACCTTTGTTAAATGCTCTTGATAGTGAGTGATCAACAAGTACATATTCGCCCGGCACATCACATTTGAATTCTACAATTGCAGATCCACCTGCCGGTATCATGGTTGTTTGCACATTATGAGTTACAGTTGAACCGCCTTCTAAATAAACATTATCAAAAATTTCTCCGATTACGTGGAATGATGAAGTTAAGTTAGGTCCACCATTTCCCACAAATAATCTTACTGTTTCTCCCACTTTTGCTTCTATCATATTTGCACCTAAAAGTGAGCCTTTTTTACCATTGAATAGAACATAATCCGGATTTTCAGCAACTGCTTTATCATTATCAAATTCTAAAAGCCCTTTTTTAGCATTAGAAGCTTTTGTGTAGAAATCACCTTGCATAATATAATACTCTCTATCTACAGGTTTTAAACCACCTGCCGGCTCTACCAATATTAATCCATACATACCATTACCAATGTGCATAGGAACAGGAGGTGCTGCACAGTGATAAACATATAATCCCGGATTTATTGCTTTAAATGTAAAGGAGGCTTCTTTACCGGGTGCGGCTGTAGTTGCAGCTGCTCCTCCTCCGGGACCGGTTACGGCATGTAAGTCAATGTTGTGAGGCAATACACTATTGGCTGCATTTTTAAGATTTAATGTTACTTCATCTCCCTCTCTTATACGAATGAAGCTTCCCGGAACGATTCCATTGAAAGTCCAAAATGTATAAGGAATGGTATCGGCAATAATTCCTTCTATTTCGGTTGTTTCAAGGTTTACTATCCATTTTTTAGGTCCTCTGTTTCCAACAGGAGCCGGTACCTTAGGGGCGCCTGTTACTTCGGCTACTTGTGGCTCACCTTCTGCTACCATATCAATAGCATTGTTAGATGTGCCTGAATTTTGGTCGGTGCTTTTTGTAAGGCAGCTTGTTAAGCCAAAAAGCATTGTTGCGGTTGCGCAAAGCGCGAGTTGTTTCATTTTCATTGTTTATAAATTTAAAAGTTTAAAATTTTGATTTTATCAGTGTAGGATTAACATTTAAAGAAAGCCATAACCATTGTTGGTATTCTTTTCCCAAAGGGACATTTTTTAAAAAATTTAAGGTTGGTGTATTTAAGTAAAATGAATAACCACCCATAAAATTTGCAAATTTGTTTAATTTTAAAGAGAATGATAAATCAAGTTCTTGACCTAAATCTCTATTATATATTTTTTTAGTTGAATCTGTAATAGTGTTAGGAGTGCAGAATTGGTGTAATGCTGCAGAAAATGTATGCCCTTCACTTGATTTGAAATTTAATTTTAGATAGTTGTCAGACAAGCCAGCGTTTTTATGTCCATTACCCGCGTAATAATAATCCATATTTCCATAAAATTTATGCCCTGTATGAAAGTATGGATTAAAAGCATTATTTTCATTTAATACAACTCCTACATCATTTCCGCTAACAAAATCTGAACCCAATCCCATATTCCATTTTTTATTAAAGTTGTAAGATGCCGATGCCGCTACTAAAAATGCATTGGTTTGAAGTCCTTTTGGATTATCGCTGTATTGATAATAAAAAGAACCATTTGCAGTTACTTTTTTGCTATTGTGAAAGAAGTTAACGCCGGCGGTTTGTGCATAAATAGTCAATGTGTCTTTTGTAGTTGGCAGTGCTTGTTGGAATCCTAAATTAGTTCCAAGAAAAGTAAATTTAGAATATTTACCCACAGGTACAGCAGCCCATATAGTTTGCATCAATTTATAAGGAGTAGCATCTGAAGCGGAATATAAATTTCCGGTTGGATTACTTAAATTATTTCCATATAGCGTTTTGTAATTTTGATTATATGCCAAAAAGCCTCTTACTTCATAATTGTCTTTCTTAAAATTGACAGATAAAGCATCATGAACTCTTCCTCCTTGTGCCCAATCTAATTCCCCAAAAAATCTTTCGTCATCTAAAGAAATAACTTGCCTTCCTATTTTGAAATTAAATTCTGAATTGATATTCAATTTTGTCCATGCTTCGTACAATGCAAAGCGATTACCGCTATTTTCAGCACCTTGTACCATATTTGCTTGCCCCCAAACACTTACAGTTTGAGGTGAAATTCTAACCGATAATAAATCACTATAAGAATAATCAAAATTTAATCGAATGCGTTCGCTTATCAAAGCTGCCGGTTTTTCATTTGGAGCTAATGGTCTAAAAGCCCCATCTCTCAATTCAAATCTTGGTCGTAGCTGACTCGATACTTGAATTGAATTTTCTTGTTCTTGTGCTTGTAATTTTTGAGGATTAATTCCTATTATAAAGAATAATGAAATGAAGGAATATATTTTGATATGAAATGTTTTAGAGAACATAATAAATATTTTTATGATGCAAAGGAAAAAATATTAATTATGAAGATTTATGATTAAAGTCATATTGGTCAATTTTTTTAAAAATTAAATTTTGTAAAATTTTCTTAGATATAAACTCAGATTCTTTATCGAAAAATTAAATATTTCAAAGGCTTACAAGAATTATTAATAAAAAAATCTTCATAATGAATTTATGTAACAAAGAATTAAATGAGTATTTTATGTTAAAACATAAGAACTTCTTAAAATACTTACTTTCACACACTTTTAACTCATAAGGTATTGAGGTAAAAATTAAATTTGCATTCAACTTTTTTTGAAAGGTTTATATAAAATGAAAAAGATTTTTATTGCTGTCGTTTTCTTTTTTGTTCTTGCAAATGTCTCTGCTCAAGAAGTTGAATTTAGTGTAATACCTGCTGTCCAAGAAGTGGGTATTCAAGATGCATTTCAAGTAACTTATCAAATAAAAAATTCAAATCAAGTTCAAGGGTTCCGAATTGAAGACACTAAAGATGTGCAAGTTTTAGGTGGTCCATCACAAAGCTCTAATATTTCTATTATTAATGGTAATAGAAGTAGTTCACTGAATTTCACATACGTTTTTAAGCCCAAAAGAAAAGGTACAATTGCATTACCTATTGGTATAATAAAAATAGGCGATAGAGAATTTAAAACTCAGACAACAAACATACAAGTTGTTGAGGGTAGTGTGAGAGGTAAAGCACAACAACGCAATAATATTTTTGATGATCCTTTTTTTGACGATCCGTTCTTTGATGACCCATTTGCAGCTATACAAAAGCAACACCAAGCCATGATGCAAATGATGCAAAGAAATGCACAGGGCAATCAAATGATGATGCCACGCTCTCAACAAGGCACCCAAGCTTCAAGGCAAGAAAGCCCCAACGAATTTAATAGAGCCAATTTAAATAAAAATTTATTTATAAAAGTGGATGTTGATAAAACCAATGTTTGTATTGGTGAACAAGTAACAGCAAGTTATAAAATTTATACAAGACTCCCAATGGAAATCAATCTTACAAAATTACCTTCATTAATTGGTTTCTGGAGTCAAGATTTCAAGCTTCCGCAAATCCCCAAACCAACTAAAACGATATATGACGGGAAAGAATATCAAGTTTTTGAAATAAAAAGAACAGCCTTGTTCCCGACACAAAAGGGGACTTTAGAACTTGACCCTGCTGAAGCAAAAGGTATCGCCCGGGTATTAAAAGCACAAAATATCAAACAGGAAAATCCATTTGATAATGACCCTTTCTTTAGTACGTTCAGCTCTATGTTTATGGGAGATCCACTTTTTAACAACAGCTCTATGACATCTTATAATTATGAAGATGTAAATGTTGCACTTAAAAGCACTCCGGTAAAAATAAATGTTACGGATATCTCGCTTGACAAAAGACCTTCATCATTTAATGGAGCAATCGGAAAATATACTATTGAGTCAAGCCTTGATAAAACTGATTTTACAACAGATGATATTGCTCTTTTGCAATTAAAAATAAACGGAATAGGAAATTTAAAATTAATTAATCCACCCAATATCAAGTTTCCAAACGATATTTCTAATTTTGACATCCAACAAAATGATACTATAACAAATACCAATAACACCATTTCAGGTTCAAAAATTTTCAAATACAGTATTTCAGCTCAAGCCCCGGGCACTTACGAAATACCACCAACCGAATTTACGTTTTACGATCCGGAATTGAAACAATTTAAAACTATAGAAACCCCTTCATACACCCTTCATATTAAACCGGGAAAAGAAAATAATCAAATAGCTTCCCTACCGAAAAAGCTTCATGATATAAAAACTGATTCTTATCCAATTAAAAAAAATAATAAAGATAATGCATTGAAAAACCCATTATATTGGAGTGGGTTTGCTACGCCTCTCTTAGTATTTCTTTTTGTATTTACATTCACAAAGCGTGAGAACAAATTAAAAAGCAATACTCAGTTATTTAAAAATAAAAGAGCCAACAAAATAGCTTTAAAGCGATTAGAAATAGCTGAAAAATATTTAAAATTATCTGCCCAAAATTTATTTTACGAAGAAACATCAAAAGCGGTTTGGCTTTATTTAAGTGATAAATTAAATATTCCGCTTGCCAATTTATCAAAAGAAATTACTTCTCAAAAACTCTCAGAAAAAAAGATTTCTGAAGAGTTACAAAAAGAACTTTACAGAGTGACCAATGAATGTGAAATGGCTTTATATACACCCGATGGTGGATGCATGAAAATGCACCAAACTTATAGTGATGCTTTTAAGCTTATTGGAAAATTAGAAGATGCCTTGTCTTAATGAAATACTGGATTCAAATATTGCTTTTTATCTTTTCTGCATTTAATTCTTTTGCAAATAATAATATCATTTTTGATAAAGCCAATGACCTATATCGCTCCCAAAAATATGATAGCTCTATTATACTTTACAAGCAAATGTTGCAAGATAATTATTCTGACCCCTATCTTTATTACAACTTGGGAAATGCCTATTATCAAACACATCAGATAGGTTTATCTATTTGGAGTTATGAAAAAGCCATTCAGTTAAAACCACAAAAAGAATTTACGGATAATTTGCGTTTGGCTCAAAAAAGAATTAAAGAAAACATTCAAAGTGTTGATGATATTTTTTTTATTAGATGGTGGAAAAATACGTATAAATTAATGAGTGTTAATCAATGGGCTTTTGTTGCGCTTATTTTATTTCTTTTTGGAATGACGTTTGTGTTTTTACAAACATTAAAACAAAAAATTTTTATTTCTAAAACAGTTCTGGTAATTTTATTCATCAGCTCTTTCATTTCTTTGTCGTTTGCTTTCGTTCGATTTTACAACAACACTTATCATCATTATGGTATTATTACAACTCCTGATACTGAATTTCTTATGAACAAGCAAAAAATTTTATTAAGCGAAGGAATTAAAGTTCAATTTTTATCTCAAAATAAAGACCAATATACTGTGCAACTCCCTGATGGCAGAATTGGTACAATAAAAAAGTCTGCATATAAAAAGATTTAAAAGCAGACTTTTTTAAAATTTTAAAAAAATATTTATGAAATTTTTTCTACTTGTAAAAAATGTAGTTCTACCGGTGTAGCTCTACCAAAGATTTTCACAACTACTTTCAGTTTTTTTCTTTCTTCATTGACCTCTTCAACAGTACCGTTAAAGTCATTAAATGGGCCATCTATTATTTTAATAGTTTCTCCAACGATATATGGTTCAAGCATTGAAATACCTGATTCAGCCATTTCGTCCATTTTACCGAACATTTTATTGACTTCGCTTTTTCTTAAAGCGTCCGGGTTATCTTTTCCTAAAAAATGTATAACACCCGAAACATTTTTGATTGCTTGCAAAATATTATCAGACAATCTTCCACCGGGTGATTCTAATAAAATATACCCAGGGTAAAGTATTTTTTCACGCATTACTTTTTTACCTGAAACCACTTTGAATACTTTTTCTACCGGGCACAGAACTTGCGTAACTATATTAGACCAACCAGATCTTCTTATTTCAATATCAAGATATTCTTTAACTTTTCTTTCTTTCCCACTCAATACTCTCAACACATACCATTTTGATTCTTTTTCAGGAGTATTTGTTTCTTCTTTATTTATATTTTGTTGAATATTTTCTTCCATTATATAATTTATTTAAATAAACCGTAAAATGTTTCAAATACTACTTTAGATGCTCCGTCCATAAGCAAGGTAATACCTGTCAATAGTAATATTGAGAATAAAGTAATCACTGTGCTTTGTTGTAATTCGGGCCATGTAGGCCATGTTACTTTATGAAGAAGTTCATTATAAGATTGTTCAAATGCGTTAACTATTTTTTTCACTTGCGTTTAATTTAAAAGTCCAAAGTTAAGAATAATTTTGAAATTATTGCACGGGCACTAGGATTCGAACCCAGATCAAAGGTTTTGGAGACCCGTATGCTACCGTTGCACCATGCCCGTTTTTGTTATTTTAACTAATTAGTCCCGAAAGTTCGGGACTAATTAGTATTTTTTATTTATTCAAATAAGCTAAATAATTATTTGATAATTTCAGTTACTTGACCTGCACCCACTGTACGTCCTCCTTCACGGATAGAGAATTTTAATCCTTTTTCCATAGCGATAGGTCCGATTAGTTTAACAGTTAAACTTACATTATCTCCGGGCATTACCATTTCTGTTCCTGCCGGTAATTCTACTTCACCTGTAACGTCTGTGGTACGGAAGTAAAATTGAGGGCGATATTTGTTAAAGAATGGAGTATGACGTCCACCTTCTTCTTTACTTAATACATACACTTCACATTTGAATTCTGTATGCGGAGTAATAGAACCCGGTTTGCAAATTACCATACCACGACGGATATCTTTTTTCTCGATACCACGTAATAATAAACCTGCGTTATCTCCTGCTTCTCCTTCGTCTAATAATTTACGGAACATTTCCACACCTGTACAAGTAGATTTTAAAGGCTCTTCATTGAAACCAACGATTTCAACATTTTCACCTACTTTTATACGACCTCTTTCGATACGACCAGTAGCAACAGTACCACGACCTGTTATAGAGAATACGTCTTCAACAGACATCAAGAAGTCTTGGTCAACCGGACGAGGAGGTAATGGTATATAGCTATCAACAGCATCCATTAATTCTTTTACAGTTGCTACCCATTTTTCTTCTCCTGCTAAAGCACCTGCTGCTGAACCTTTAATGATAGGTGTATTGTCACCGTCAAATCCGTAAGTGCTTAACAAATCACGGATTTCCATTTCTACTAAGTCTAATAATTCAGGATCATCAACTAAATCTACTTTATTCATAAACACAACCATACGAGGTACACCTACTTGGCGTGCTAAAAGAATATGTTCACGAGTTTGAGGCATAGGACCATCAGTTGATGCAACCACTAAAATAGCACCATCCATTTGAGCAGCACCTGTAATCATGTTTTTAACATAGTCAGCGTGTCCTGGACAGTCAACGTGTGCATAGTGACGGTTTGCAGTTTGGTATTCAACGTGTGCAGTATTAATTGTAATACCTCTTTCTTTTTCTTCCGGTGCTCCATCGATTTCATCATATCCTTTTTTCTCTGCCAAACCTGCTTTTGAAAGCACATCTGTAATAGCAGCAGTTAAAGTTGTTTTACCATGGTCAACGTGACCGATAGTACCAATGTTTACGTGGGGTTTGTCCCTTTTGAAGGTCTCTTTTGCCATCTTATTTTAATTTAAAAAGTTGTTGTTTAAAAAGATTAATTTTATTTTTTGGACTGCAAATGTAGTTTTTTCTTTTTTAAATACAAAATTTTTAATTATTAATTTTTGCATTTTAACAATATTATTATTTCCCTTTATAGCTTGATTTGTTGAAAATTATGTGATAAATAAAAATGGTTTTATTAAAAAAAGTCATAATTTCGCACCCAATTTCAAAAACGCTTATGTCAGGACAATTAAAAGAAGTACGTTTAAGAATTAAATCTGTAGGGACAACCCAACAAATTACAAAAGCCATGAAAATGGTCAGTGCCGCTAAACTTCGCCGTGCTCAAGATGCGATTTTGCAAATGCGACCTTATGCTGAAAAATTGCAAGAAATGTTAAGTAATATTATTGGGAGTGTAGAAGGCAACTTGGCAGGAGGCTTGAATATTCAACGCCCTATTGAAAAAGTTTTGTTTATAGTTATCACTAGCGACAGAGGCCTTTGTGGTGCTTTTAATTCAAATTCTATAAAATTAGCAAAAAGCATTATTAAAGAAAAGTATAATACTCAATTTGCAAAAGGCAATGTCGCTATTATGCCTATCGGTAAAAAAGGTTATGAAAATTTTGAACGCAATGGATTTCCTTTGATTGATAAATTTTGGAGTATATTTTCAGATTTAAGTTTTGACAAAGTGCGAGAAGCTGCCGAATATGTAAGAGATGCATATACTAATAAAGAATTTGACAGAGTAGAAATAGTTTATAGTAAGTTTAAAAATGCCGCCACACAACAATTTGTTTGCGAACAATATTTACCGATTCCAAAAGCTGAAACTAAACAAGCTACTAATATTGATTTTATTTTTGAACCTTCTAAAGAAATTTTAATTGCTGAACTTATCCCTAAAATACTTAATACACAACTTTATAAAGGGGTTTTAGATAGTAATGCTTCTGAACATGGTGCGAGAATGACCGCCATGGATAAGGCTACTGAAAATGCAGAAGAAATGTTACGTACACTCCGCATCTCATATAACAGAGCCCGTCAGGCAGCTATCACTACCGAGTTAACTGAAATCGTTAGTGGAGCCGCAGCTCTTAATGGTTAATGTTTCTATCATTGTTGATAATTACATCAACAATGTATTCGATATTTTTATTCATAGTTATCATAGCCAAAGACTATGTTATAATCTCAAGGTCATAAACTAAAAGTTTTGCAACGAATGTTTTTATAAATAAACCCAAGTTCGAAGATGTAAAATGTTGGTAGTTCAAAAAAATCAATAAAAGTTCGTTCTCGAATGGGGTGTATGTTAATAACAGAAACATTTTCTGTAAGTATTCAATCCATTGCGGGATATTTTATGCCATTATAGGTGTTTTCAATAAAACAAAAGAAGGAGTATTCTTAGTCTAATTAAATATAAGTTTTTAGGCAAAAGAATTCTTTCAAAAGTGATATGATTTTTTTGATATAAAGGAGAAGAAAGAATTGAGAAAAAATTTTGGAACTCAAACCCTTGATATTACAATGTTATAGGGCTTTAAGCGGAGAGAGAGGGATTCGAACCCCCGGACCTGTTACAGTCAACGGTTTTCAAGACCGTCGCAATCGACCACTCTGCCATCTCTCCGTTGCGAAGATATATGAATGAAAAGGATAAAAAAAAATTTATTTTTATTTTTTTTATTAAAAATTTTCAGAGACCTATTATTAAATAATTTTTATTCGTTTACCTTTACTTTTATTAATAAAAAATTGAAAAAGTCATGATGGTAAAATTATTTGCCAGTGCTGTGTATGGTGTTGATGCCATCACTATTACAACCGAAGTAGATGTTTTAGATGGTCTTAAATTTTTCATAGTAGGACTACCGGATAATGCAGTGAAAGAAAGTCAGCATCGAGTGGAAAGTGCTATTAAAAATAACGGCTATCGTTTTCCAAGAATAAAAGTGGTCGTGAATTTATCTCCTGCCGATATTAAAAAATCGGGGAGTGCATTTGATTTACCAATAGCATTGGGTATTTTAGGAGCTACCGAACAAGTGAGTACTTCCTATTTTGACAAATGCGTAATTATGGGAGAGTTATCATTAGACGGTAGCATACTTCCCATTAAAGGAGCATTACCAATAGCCATTCAATCCAGAAAAGAAGGTTTTGAATCTTTGTTTGTGCCTATACAAAATGCCAAAGAAGCCGCGATGGTCAATCAATTGAAAGTCTATGGCGTTTCGCATATCAATGAATTAATAGACCATTTGAATGAGAAAAAATTATTAGAACCCGTCATAGTTAATACGAGAGAAGAGTTTTTTTATTCTCAAAATAATTTTGATATTGATTTTTCAGATGTAAAAGGACAACAAAATATAAAAAGAGCACTTGAAATTGCTGCAGCAGGTGGTCACAATGTGATATTAATAGGTCCACCCGGTGCCGGCAAAACGATGCTTGCTAAAAGGCTTCCCTCCATTCTGCCGCCCCTTACGTTGATGGAAGCATTAGAAACAACCAAAATACATTCAGTAGCTGGTAAACTTCCTGAAAATGCGACATTAATCAGTAAACGACCTTTTCGATCTCCTCATCATACGGTAAGCGATGTGGCTCTTGTCGGCGGTGGCGGCACCCCTCAACCCGGTGAAATTTCACTTGCTCATAATGGTGTTTTGTTTTTAGATGAATTGCCAGAATTTAAAAGAACTGTTTTAGAAGTTATGAGACAACCAATGGAAGAAAGAAGAGTGACTATTTCGCGAGCTAAAATGTCTATTGATTATCCGGCAAGTTTTATGTTAGTAGCGAGTATGAACCCCTGCCCCTGTGGGTTTTTCAATCATCCTGAAAAAGAATGTACCTGTCCTCCGGGTACAGTTCAGAAATATTTGAATAAAATATCAGGTCCCTTGTTAGATAGAATAGACTTGCACGTTGAGGTAACACCCGTTTCCTTTAATGAACTTTCTTCAAAGGTGAATATTCAAAGTGAACGAAGCGAAGATATTCGCGATAGAGTTATCAAAGCAAGGGAAATACAAGCTATGCGGTTTGAAGATAAACAAGGTATTTATGCAAATGCTCAAATGGATAGTAAGTTACTACAACAAATTTGTGTATTGCAAAGTGCAGGAGTAAATCTTTTGAAAGTGGCTATGGAAAAATTAAACTTGTCAGCAAGAGCTTATGATAGAATATTAAAAGTATCTCGTACTATCGCCGATTTAGCCGGAAGTGAAGAAATCAAAACAGAGCATTTGGCAGAAGCTATCCAATATAGAAGCCTTGATAAAGGGAGTTGGGGAATGTAATATTCTTTATTTTGATTTTCGGATGAAGAATATAGAATGTTTTTTCGTATTAGTATAAAATTATATAACTCAAATTCACAATAAAAAAGCACTAATGTATGAGACATAAATTCAAATGTATAACCTATGCTTGTTGATACTCCATAAGGCACGAAGTGCCTCACTAAGTGAACCCTGCACGACAAGCGTGCAGGGTTTATACACGGCATACTCACACAGCCCGATAGGGCTGAACATACAATAATATAAGCTTTACTCAAAAAAAACGCTCGTCAATCTCTATACCTTGTTCGCTAAGCCAACTACTTGCCTTTTTTTAATGTTCTTTTGTTTTTTGATGTAGCATATTATCATATTTTTAGGTTGTTTGTACCGCACTTCTCACTTTACATAAAAGCACGAATTTATTAAGGCTCTATAAAGTCAATAATTACTCTTTTATCAATGAATATAAACGTAATTCTGCAATAGAAAAAAGCACTAATGTATGGGACATAATTTTTAATAAAAAGCATTATGGCTTTTTAATAACATTTTTAGTGTAAACACAATACTCAAAAGTGTTTGAGCTTGGAGTCGAAACTCTAAATTCAATCTTAATGCGTAATATGGGTTTAACCCACCCTAAAATAACTTATACTTTTTTTTATTAACCTGAATTATGTATATACTCAATAAATTCTAATGCAGGATAGATTTTCTTCTATAATATGTTTTATTCGTTTGCGAAAATTTTACGCCGTAGAAAGATAATGTATCTCCGGAAAATACAATATACGCCCAATCATAAAAGCCCTTGTCGCCTGAATCATAAGTGTATTTGTTGCCAATAACACTATCGGCTAAATTATAACGACCACCTAATAAAAGAATATAGCGACCACTCGAGTCATAAATTTTTTGAATGGAAAACGTTCCGCTTATTGGGAAAGTAGTATCTCTATCAAATTCATGATAGACATTATTAGAGTCAACGTAATAAGACCAATAACGTATATTACTATCTAACCAATGAAATTAGAGGTTTGATTATAATATTGTGGAGTGTTGGTGGTAGGTGGAGTATTTTTTTTATTACATGCAATTAAATAGAGCATGAATACAATGATTAATATTGTATTTAACAAATAGCGTTTCATAGGGAAAATATTTTGTTGTGAATATACAAAAAAATTTAATTTTTTACAAAAATGTAATATTATTTTTGATTTATATAAAATATTATTAGATTTGCTAATACATTAAACTATTTAAACATTTATGAAATACAAATCACTATTTACTTCAATATTATCGTTGATAATACTATTTTATTCTTGCAAAAAAGAAGATACAAAATCTCCCTCAACAGGTCAATCAGGTGGAAATTTTGTTTTAAACAATGTTTCTTATAATGTAACTTCAGCAAGTAAATTAACTACAAACATTACATCTTATTCGTTTAATAGTTATAATAAACAAACATTTCTCAATAGCGCTATTAACTTTTATTTTGCCGGTACAAATACTCCGGTAAGCGGGACATATACTTTGGTTCCATCCACCGCAAATATAGGACCCAATCAGGTTTATGTACTGGCAACAAATGAAAATGGCACAGGATTTGAATCGGTTAACGTAGTTTCAACTATAACAGTTACAGTTAGCGGCAATCAAGTTGATTTTAAAATGAATAATACAAATTTAACTGAAACCGGAGGGGTTAATATAATCCAAGCTAGCGCTAATACATTTATTAAACTTTGATTAAATACATTATCAAATACTGTCTTCAAAAACTTTTTTGTCATTCTAAATTTGAATTCTAAATTATTTTAATCAAATATTACTTTATCTAATTTTGACATTTATTATAACAATTATAGTAAATAAATAGTTCGATATTTGGTATTATTGCCTTCATTATTACTGTCCATGGTAAGAAAATGAAAAATATTTATCATTAAAGTTTATATAAGATTTATGTTGAATGTTCGTCAAGATTAAGTGTAAAAGAGATAAATTTTAATTTTAAATAAATTTTATGTTTGAGTTTCTTACTTTTACCCATTCAATTAAAAATGAATTAAATGAATATTCCATTTATAAGTAAAAAAGATAAGGATAAGAATAAACCCAAAAAGAAAAAAGGAATAGTGAGAGAGTGGTTAGATGCTGCTGTTTTTGCTATTGTGGCTGCAACTATTATACGCACATTTTTTATTGAAGCATACACTATACCAACTCCCTCAATGGAAAAATCTCTTTTAGTGAATGATTATCTGTTTGTCAGCAAAATGCACTATGGAGCCAGGCTTCCTATGACACCTCTTGCAATTCCTTTTGTGCATAATGCTATGCCGATTTTTGGAGGTAAATCTTATTCTACTGCTGTACAATGGAAGTATCATCGCCTATGGGGTTTTAGCAAAGTGGAGAGATATGATGATGTGGTTTTTAATTTTCCCGAAGGGGATACGGTTTTTGTTGAAACGAGTAATCCTACTTATTATGATTTAGTTCGATATGGTCGTTGGGACAAAACAGTTCACCCGTATATTACTCATCCTATTGATAAAACAGATAATTACATCAAGCGTTGTGTAGGAATTTCGGGGGATGTGATTGAAGTAAAAAACGGAAATTTATTTGTCAATAATGAACCGTCAAAACAATTTCGTTTCGTGCAGCAAGAATATTTTGTTGAAGTTAATAATGCTTATTTGAGTATTGAAGATTTGAATGCAATGGGGATATTAAATGAAGATATACGCCAAATAGCTCCGAATGTTTATATTGTCAATACCATAAAAGAAAATGTTGAAAAAATCAAACGATTCAGCAATGTAACGAAAGTTGAACAAGTGGTTTTAAAGAGGGAAGAATTCGGTAAAACAGTAGGTGAAATTTGTTTCCCGCATGATACAACCCATTTCGATTGGACAAAAGATAATTTCGGACCGCTGACTATTCCTAAAAAAGGTACTACGGTTGAATTGAACTTAAACAATATTTCATTATACCAACGGTTAATTCAAACTTATGAAAAACATAAATTAGAAATTGGGGACAATACCATTTTTATTGACGGCAAAGCAGCTACATCATACACTTTTGAAATGGATTATTTTTGGATGATGGGAGATAATAGACACAATTCGCTTGACTCAAGGTTTTGGGGCTTTGTGCCGGAAGATCACGTGGTAGGTAAAGCTTGGTTTATTTGGATGAGTTATGATAAAGACGGAATACGTTGGAGAAGACTACTCCACTCTGTAAAATCATTAGAAGATTAACTTTCTTTATCATCGTTGGGTGTATCCGGAATGACAATGTTTTTAAAAAGCTCTTCCATTTTAAAAACGTAATCCAGCGTATCATCAATATAATAATGCAAAACCGGTATTTTCCTCACTTGATTTTTGATACGTGCAGCAAGTGCCTTTCTCAGTTCCCAATCACGATTTTTAATGGTAGCCAACATTTTTTCCGGTTCAGGTATTTGATAAAAACTTAAATAAATTCTTGCTTCCATCAAATCAGAAGTAACTTTGACTTTTGAGATAGATATCATGCCATTATGAAAAATATTCAATCCTACTCTTCTAAAAATATCATTCATTTCTTCTTTTATAACTTGAGCCACTTGTCTTTGTCTTTTACTTTCTTCCATGCTATTCAAATTTAGAATGTAAATTTACACATTATTATCTGAATGAAGTCAATACAAAGTATTTTACCTTATCTGAAAGGGAAATGGCATTGGATACTTGCTTATGCCTTGTCAAATATGTTATCGGTCTTATTTTCTACCATGTCTTTAGTGATGATTATTCCGTTTTTGAATATGCTGTTCGACAAAAATATGGAACTCACTACTAATCCCGGATTCCATTTAAGCAAAGAAGGTATCAGTAATTTTTTCAGATATCAAATGACTACTTTTATTGCCGAGCATGGGAATGAAAAAGTATATGGATTGATTTTTATTTGTATCATTTTAGTAGTAGCAACTTTTTTTAAAAATTTATTCCTCTTTTTTTCAAATTATATATTACATCCTTTACGCAATGGAATTGTTTTAAATATCAGAAAAAATCTTTTTGAAAAGATAACACAGTTACCGATTGGCTTTTTTACAAATGAAAAAAAAGGGGATATTATTTCACGTATGACAAATGATGTAAATGCAGTAGAGCAATCCATCATCAGTACGATGAAACTATTATTTAGCACACCTTTTACAGTTACTTTTTATTTTGTATTGTTGTTTGTTTTAAGTCCGAAACTATTTATATTCTTGCTGGTTTTACTTCCCATTGCAGGCTTATTAATAGGTCGAGTGAGTAAAAGCCTAAAACGAAATACAAAATTTACTCAAGAAAGATTAAGCGGAATTTTGACTAACATAGACGAAACTTTAGGAGGAATAAGAATTGTGAAAGCTTTTTCTGCTGAAAAAAACAGAAGAGAGGCCTTTAATAAAGAGAATGAACAATTGTTAAAATTAAACAATCATATTGCATCAAGAAGAGAATTAGCTTCACCACTTTCTGAATTTTTAGGAGTGTTTATTTTGGCTATTATTATATGGTTTGGCGGTAAAATGGCCATTCAATCACCTCCTGAAATTGAAGCCGGAACTTTTATTTCATTTATTTCATTTTTTTATTTTTTAATTAACCCTTTAAAAGAACTTTCGCAAATATTTTATAACCTAAATCAAGGGAAAGCGGGGCTTGATCGGATACAGGAAATACTCCTTGTGAACAATACAATGATAGATAAACAAAATGCTATTGAAATAAAACATTTTCGTCATTCTATTGAATTTAAAAATGTTTGTTTTTCGTATAAGGATAGAGAGGTTTTGAAAAATATTAATTTAAAAATTGAAAAAGGAAAAACAATTGCATTGGTGGGTGCCTCCGGTGCGGGTAAGAGTACTTTGGTTGATTTGATACCTCGATTTCACGATGCACAAAGCGGGGAAGTATTAATAGATGGCATAAATATCAAAGACTACAAAATTGCTGATATTAGAAAATTAATGGGTATTGTTTCACAAGAGCCAATTCTCTTTAATGATTCTATTGAAAACAATATTGCATTAGGAGATGAGTATATTAATAAGGAAAAGGTACTGGAGTCTATAAAAATTGCAAACGCAACGGATTTTGTCAATGTAAAAGAAAACGGAGTGCAAGAAAATGTTGGAGATAGAGGAAATAAACTAAGTGGTGGTGAAAAACAACGCATAACCATTGCAAGAGCTATTTATAAAAATCCACCGATTTTGATTTTAGATGAAGCAACTTCTTCATTGGATACAGTAAGTGAAAAAATGGTACAAGAAGCGATTAATCAATTAATGAAAAATCGTACGTCCATAGTGATCGCACATCGGCTTTCTACTGTTCAAAATGCTGATGAAATTATAGTTATGGAAAAGGGTGAAATTATTGAAAGAGGTACTCATTCATCTTTAATATCAAAAGGAGGGGTATATAAAAAATTAGTTGATATTCAATTGAGTACAACTAAATAATTTTTTGAATTTTAAATTTTTACTCGTTTGGCATATTATTTGAATAATACTTTAAGAAATTGTTTTTTAAATGTGTAAATCGAAAGTGCTTATTTTAGGAATGTCAAATGATGAAAAAAGAAATAGTTTTTTAGCGTCAAGATATCTTCAAAATATTGGGCATAGTATTATTGTAGTTCCATCAAACCAAACAACAATGAATGCCATACAACCAAATGAAATTTTAGATGATTCAAATTGTTTAAAAACTATTGAAACAATTAGTATTTATTTGCCGCCTATTAGACAAAAGAAATTTTATAAAACTATTTTAGAGCTAAAACCTAAACGGATTATTTTTAATCCGGGATATGAAAATCTTGAATTAGCTTCATTAGCGAAAAAACAGAACATAGAAACATACTTTGGGTGTACTATTGCCTTGTTTTCAATGGGTGCTATTTAATTTGACATGCTAATTTTTGTTAGTAATCTAATAAAAAATAGAATAGGACTTATGATACAATAGTGCCTATAGGCTCGCCATTAAGGATACGCATTAAGTTGCCCGGTTTGTTCATATCAAATACGATAATAGGCATTTTATTTTCTTGACATAAAGTGAATGCAGTCATATCCATTACTTTTAAGTTTTTTGTGATGGCTTCATTATAACTTAATTTAGAATATTTTTTTGCGTTACTGTTTTTTTCAGGATCTGCATCATAAATACCATCAACCCGTGTACCTTTTAATATAGCATCAGCTTTAATTTCAATAGCACGAAGCGAACCTGCTGTATCAGTTGTAAAATAAGGGTTTCCGGTACCTGCGCCAAAAATAACGACTCTTCCTTTTTCTAAATGCCGTGTAGCTCTACGCCCGATAAAAGGCTCGGCAACTTGGTCCATTTTGATAGCAGATTGTAATCGTGTTTTGACACCAATTTTTTCTAACATACTCTGCATTGCTATTCCGTTGATAACGGTTGCCAACATGCCCATATAATCACCTTGAGAACGTTCAATGCCGGTTTCGTTTTCATTCATTCCTCTGTAAATATTTCCACCTCCAATTACCACAGCCACTTCAACACCGGCGTTTACGGCTTCTTGTATGTCGTGTGCATATTGAGAAATGATTTTGGGATCAAGTCCATAATTTTTATCTCCCATTAGGCTTTCTCCTGATAATTTGAGCAAAACTCTTTTATATAAAATCGACATTTTGTAAATGATTATTTTTTAATTAAAAATCGAAAGCAAATATATAATAGAGTTTTGCTTTGAAGTTAAAAAATTATAACTCTTTTTAATCTAAATTATATATTCAAAATATGGATATGAAAAAAGAAATAAACTTTTATGTTAAAATGAATCCAATATATTATTTGGTTAAATATTATTTTGTTTCCATTGAGAACTTTCATCATTTAAAATTTCTTTACCCCAAATCGGCAGTTCTTTTTTGATGCGGTTTACAATTGTTTCGCAAGCCTGTATTGCATCTTTCCTATGTTTGGAAGAAGCAAAAACAAATAAGGATATTTCGCCTGTTTTTACAATCCCTAAACTGTGATACACATGAAGACATGTCAGGGAGTAAGCAGAAAAAATATCTTCTCTTATTAGGTGCATTTTTTCGAGAGCCATATCTTGATAGCAGGTATAATCAATAGCAACAACTTCTTTCTCTTGTATTATATCATTGCGTACTTGTCCTAAAAAAATACTATGTGCACCAATGTTTTTTTTTGTACTGTGTTTTTGTATGCTATCAGCAATGAAAGAAGGGCTTATTGCTCCTTCTTTAAAAATGTTTTTTATGGGTTTTGTATTTCCTTTTTCCATTTGATGATACCTCCTTTTAAATGAAATATATTTTTGAAATTAAATTCATCTGTGAGTATTTCTAATGCCGTTAAGCTTCTTTGCCCTGAATGACAAAATAATAAAATTTCTTTGCTCTTATCCAATAGATTTATTTTTTCTCTTAACTCTGCAATAGGGATAATTTCATATTGAAAATAATCTATTGATTTTTCATCTCTGTTACGAACATCAATGATTTGCACATTTCCTTTTTTTATTTTAGATAAAAACTCTTCTTGTGATAATTCAAAATTAGATGAACATTTATAGGTATAATTTTTTAGCTTAAATTCTTTAATATTTATTGGAATTTTTTGCCTGCCTAATATTGATGCTTGCATTTTTACTTTGTAAAAATTATAACTTAAAAAATCAATATTTAAAAAACTATCTTGTAAAAAGTCGTCTATTTTAAGTATAAACTTAATTGCCTCCAATGCTTGCATAGTACCAACCATTCCGGTAATGACACCCATGGTTCCTTGCGTATTGCAACTTAAAGTTTCATCATCTTGATTTTCGTAAAAAAGGTCTCTTAAATTAAACTTTGATTTATTTGCATTAAAAATAGCAAGTTGAGCCTGATATTGAAATATGGCAGCGTAAATTAAAGGTTTTTCAAGAAGATAACAAGCATCATTTATGATAAGCCTTGATAAAAAATTATCGGTACAATCAATTATTAAATCATAATCTTTAAAAAGTTCAATTGCTTGCTGATTATCTAATTGTAAATGATGTAAAGTAAACCGACAGTCGGGGTTAATCTTTTCTAAACGATTTTTAGCAACCTGAATTTTAGATTTTCCAATGTCTTCAGTCGTGAATAAAGTTTGACGGTTTAAGTTAGAAACAGAAACGCTATCCATATCACAAATTCCAATATGCCCTATACCACTGGCAGCCAAATGAGTTAAACAAGGAGAACCAAGACCACCTGCGCCAATAACCAATATTTTAGTATCGAATAATTTAAGTTGCTTTTCGATACTCATGTTTGAAAGCAAGAGCTGGGTTTCGTAACGTTGTAGATATTCTTTTTGATTCATAAACAATTTACCCGCCTGAGAATGGAGGAAGCAAAGCTATCTCATCTTCATTTTTTAATAAACAATTTTGATGCACGATTTCTCTATTAACTGCGACAGCAAATTGGAATTGGTTCAGGTCAGGATATGCTTTTGAAAAGTATTGAGTTAATGTTTCCAAGTCATTACAAAAAGGAATATCAATTTGGCGTGAACCGATTTTTTCTGCAAATATTCCAAATAATTTTATAGTCATTTTCTTTTCCATTGCAAAGCTTTATTTAATTCTTCAGGAGTATTCGTATTATAAAAGAGTTTTTCATTTTGAGATAAAAAAGAAACACTATCAACAAAGTTAGTATCAAAATATTGATAATAATCAGAAACCTTTAAATTATGGTTTTTTAATAAATCTCGCCATTTTGGAGCTATACTTTTATTGTAAAAACCAAATAAGGATTCAATCTGCGAACCATTTTTAATAATGGCTATATCGTGATTTTTTAAATGGTTAAATAATTTAATAATCGAATTGAAATCTATAAAAGGCATATCACATGCGACAACAAAAATAAAATCTGTTTTTGCATGTTGCAAAGCTGTGTCAATACCGCCAGCCGGTCCTTTATCTTTAAAAACATCCAAAATCAACTCTTTATTAAAGATACGATAATCTTCATTAGCGGTTATTATAAAAACAGAATCACTGATTGGTGTAACTTGTCCTATTACATATTCAATCATTGGTTTGCCATTGAGTAAACAAAGCCCTTTATCTTTACCCATCCTTGAGCTTTTCCCTCCTGCTAAAATATAAATACTAAATTGGTCTGGAGCTTTCATTAATAAAAAATGTAAGTTTTTATAAGATTACCTTTGCAAATCTCGGTACAGTCCTCATCTATTTCTACTAATGCATTAGCGATTGAATAGGTGTTCATTTTATAAGATTCTTGATGAGCTAATATCTCAACAGTTCCATTTTGATGTAATTTTGCTTTTAAAAAATGGGTTAGTCCTTTTTTCTTTTCATAATGATTAAGACAAGGTAAAAGCAAATGCCTTAGTTCATACTCTTTAAATCCCATCATTTTTTTTATAGAAGGAATTACATATTGATAAAAACAAGTCAAAACAGAGGCAGGGTTGCCGGGTAGCCCAAAAATGAGCGTTTTATCTTTAATTCCAAAATATAAAGGTTTTCCCGGTTTTTGTTTTATTTTATGGAAAACCTCTTTTACACCATTTGCCGCAAGTGCTTGTGGGACATAATCGTAATCACCCACAGACACACCACCGGTAATAAGCAAAATGTCATTTTCTTTAAGAGATGAAGAAATTTCTTTTTTTATTTCTTCAAAATCATCATTTACAATAACTGTTTTTTGTGGTGTAATGTGTAAAGCAGCTAAGGCGTTATGAAGAGAGTATGAATTGCTTTCATAAATTTGTCCTTCCTTTAATTTACCACCCGTTTTAACAAGTTCTTTTCCGGTATTGATAATAGCTATTTTGGGTCTTCTGTAAATTTCAATTTCGTTAATACCCAATCCGGATAAAAAGGCCATGGTGCCGGCGTTTATTTCATCATGTTTTTTTATAATTAGTTCATTTTTTTTAGTCTGAGACCCTTTTTCTCTAATATTAGCTCCATTTTTTATTGTTTTTATATCAAAAAAAATACGATTGTTTTGAATATCAATCAATTCTTGTTGAATTACTGTATCGGCTCCATTCGGTACTTTTGCTCCTGTGAAAATCCTATATGCTTGATTAGTAGATAGATTAAATTTTTTAGTATTCCCTGCTTCAATGACATCCTTAATTTCAAATCCCTTAGAAATATCGCTACCTTCTATACAAATTGCATAACCATCCATTGCTGCTTGGCGAAATTCGGGAAAATCTATTGGTGAAAAAATATCATTATAACTAACCTGAGCATAGATGTTTTTTAAAACTTTTTTTTCAGATTCTAACAAAAAAGAGCAAACGTAAATCAAATTTTTAGCGTCATTAACAGAAATCATATTTTTAATTATAGAATACAATGTTAAAAAAAAATAACATTTTTTTAAAATAATTAAAATATAATTTATAATTTAGTACCTTCAAACATAAATAAAAAAGTATAATTATGTCAATTTTTCTACAGAAATTATCCATTAAAAACGCAATCTTGTTTTTGATAGGGGGAATTATTTTTATGTCTTCAAATGTAAATGCGCAGGTATTTTGGAGTGAAGATTTTACAGCCCCAACTTGGACTTTAAACGTCCCGACTGGGGTTAATGCGGCGGATTCCAACTTTTTTAAAATATCAGATGAAGAGGGGGGAGGTATTCCACCTAACTTAGGACAACCACAAAGCTGTGGTGTTGCCAATAATGGTAATAATACTTTGTTTATTACCAGTACTTTTGCAGCCGGTGGAGCTGCATATAATGCCGGTGGATTTTGTAATTTAGGAATTTGTGTAACAACAAATTTAAGAGCAGAATCTCCAACTATTAACTGTTCCGGGAAAATAAACATCACTTTAGATTTTAATTATATAGAAAATGGAGATGGTAATATAGATGACGCTTTTTTATGGTATTTTGATGGTACTACATGGTCAATTTTGGCAAATATGCCAAAAACACTTACAGGTTGTGGATTTCAAGGATTATGGACATCTTATACGATTCAATTACCACCTTCTGCAAACAATAATCCAAATGTCAAAATTGGATTTGGTTGGGTAAATAACGATGATGGTTTAGGTACAGACCCTTCGTTTGCGGTTGATGATATTACTTTAAGTACATCTCCAGCCGGAGGATTGACAACTGATCCATTAGCTATTTTAAACTATTGTTCATGCTCACCAATAAGTATTGGATATTTTACTAACGCTGTTTTAGGTGCAGGAAATGTATTTTCAGCACAACTTTCTGATGAATTCGGAAGTTTTGCAACTCCTACAGTTATAGGTACTTTAAATGCAGTAACTCCAACCGGAACAATACCTTGTGTTATACCTTGTAATACGCCAAATGGCACAGGATATAGGATAAGAGTTGTTTCTTCAAATCCTGCTTTGATAGGTTCTGATAATGGTGCAAATATTACAATACTTACCACACCTACAGTTAATATACAGCATGTAACTACAAATTGTGTAGATACTTTAATAGCTGTTGCAACTGGTGGTGCTATTCCACCAACACCTGGAGCAAAATATTTTATTAGGGATAATAATCCATGGGGATCAAATGCATATAATCAAGGTTTAGATGCAGTGTTTGGTGCAGGTAATTGGACTGCTCTGACTTATGCAGCGGCAAATCCAGCAACTGTATTTGCTCCAACTACACAGTTTGTGTACATAGAAGGCTCAGATGCGAATGCGAATGCCATGAACGCTTATATTACAGCAAATATTACTACAATAGAAAATTGGGTAAATAGTGGTGGGCGCTTGCTTATGTGTTCAGCACCAAATCAGGGAGGTAATATGAACTGGGGATTTGGCGGTGTTACATTAAATTATAATAATGCACAAGGTACCGTAAATGTTGTCCCCGGTGAACCAATTGCGTTAGGACCTTTCTTACCTGCCGGATATGGACCATACACAGGAAGTTCTTATTCACATGCGCATATCACCGGTGGGGGTACGACTCCAATGATAACAGGTAATGGATATACTGTTTTATCAAAACTTCAATGGGGCAATGGTTTAGTATTATTTGGAGGATATACTGCACCAAGCTATCATAACCCTCAACCGAATGCACAAAATTTATTCCAAAACTGGCTTGATTTTGTTGCCAATGGAACAATCGGACCTGCTTTAACTTTTGTATGGCAACCGACAGGCGACTCAACTCAAACAATTGTACCTCCTGCATCAGGTACTTATACCGTGACTGTTGCTAATGGACCTTGTGTGGCAACATCTACTATAACTATACAATTATCTCCAGCACCACCGGTTGTTACAGCTAATGCAAATCCGGCTTCAGTTTGTCCCGGTGATCCAACCGTATTAACCGGCGGTGGTACCCCCGGTGTTACATATACTTGGTCCGGTGGAGCAATAAATGGAGTTCCTATTTCTCCTTTGGTTACCACAACTTATACAGTGACCGGAACAAATGCAAATGGTTGTACAGCTACCTCAACAGTAACAGTAACTGTTAATGCTAATTTGAACATAACTGTTACACCATCATCGCCCGGTATTTGTCCCGGAGGAAGTGATACCTTGGTAGCATCAGGAGCAACAACTTATCAATGGTCACCCGGAGGATTTATAGGTAATCCATATATTGTATCTCCGGCTGCTACAACACAATATACAGTTACCGGTAATAATGGACCTAACTGTTTTGGGACAACCGTAATTACTATATCGGTAGGAGGAATTGACTCTTTAACAATTACTAAAGTAGGACCTCCATGCTCCGATACATTAATTGCTCATGCGGTTGTTTCAGGACAAGGAGGCGGGGTAACACCTGGAAATAAATATTATATCACCGGTTCAGTACCTTGGGGGTCACCAAACAATGTGAATGAAATGAATGATGTATTCGGTGTGGGGAACTGGATACAGGCAAGTTTTGCTGCACCGGCTCCTGCAACAATTTTTGTACCCGGTACTCAATTTGTCTTTATTGAAGGAGGTGATGGAAATGGTATTAGTTGTACCAACTATATCAATGCCAATATAACTTTAATAGAAGGATGGGTCAACCAAGGCGGACGTTTATTCCTTAATGCTGCACCTAATAATGGTGTGCAACAAAATTGGGGTTTTGGTGGAGTTACTTTAAATTATCAAAACCTTATACCGGCTGCTATAAATGCTGTGCCGGGGGTTCAAATAACTAATTTGGGCCATCCTATTAATTTAGGGCCTTATTTACCGGTAGATCCGAATGGTGTTTATACGGGAAATTATTTTGCACATGCAGATGTTATAAATGGAGGGACAACGCTTATTCATAATGCGGCAAATCCTGCCCAATCAGTTTTTAGTGAAATGATTTGGGGAGCGGGATTAGTTGGTTTTGGAGGAATGACTACAACGAATTGGCATAATAATGCCGGAGGTCTTGTGAATCAACACGCAGTGAATCTAAGAAAAAATATCTTATTCTATCTAGCAGGTTCACCTTTACCATCACCTCCTGTGACTTATACTTGGCAACCGGGTGGAGCAACAGGAGCAGTTTTTGTACCTCCTGCAACGGGTATTTATACTGTGACTGCTACTGTGAATGGGTGTACTTCAACAGCAACTTTTAACTATGTGAAAAATACACCTCCTGTTGTAGTTGCTAATGCAACTCCAAATACAACTTGTCCTAATGGTAATGTTGTATTAACAGCATCGGGTGGAGCTACTTATGTTTGGCAACCCGGAAATTTAAACGGTGCTACACAAAATGTAAACCCTGCTGTTACAACAGTTTATACTGTAACCGTTACTTCTGCAGCAGGATGTACATCAACAGGAACAGTTTTAGTAACCATAGGGCAGAATTTACCGGTAGTAGCTACTGCAACACCTAATTCTATATGCTTGGGTGGCGTTTCTCAACTTGCTGCAACCGGAGCAATAAACTATAATTGGCAACCAGGAAATTTAAATGGCGCAAACGTAAATGTAAGCCCTGTAGTTACAACTACTTATACAGTGGTTGGAACAGATCCGGTAGCAGGTTGTACAGGAAGCACTACTGTTCAAGTTACAATTGTTCAGCCACCGGCAATTTCTATTACAGCCACACCATCAACAACGGTTTGTATTGGAGAACCAATTACATTAACCGCTAATGGAGCAATGTCCTATACTTGGTCTGGAGGTATTACAAATGGAGTACCATTCTACCCTGTAGCAAATACCGTTTATACAGTAACCGGTTCAAACAATAATGGGTGTGATTCATCAATGACAATTGCAATTACAGCTATTACACCTCAAGCACCAAATGTAAATATTGTATCAAACCCTGCACCAATTTATATCGGACAGTTTGCAAGTATATCGGCTATAGTTCCGGCATATATCCCTAGCTATATATTAAATTGGTATGTTAATAACAACTGGGTAGCACAATCAGTGAGTCCAAATAATACTTATAATTATTTGCCAAATAATTTATCAGATAATGTTTATGCATATTTAACAGCAGTAGGATGTTATGACCCTGATAGTGTCCAATCAAATATTATCAATCCTCGTAATTTCCCTGCCGGATTAGGAAATGTTGACATGCCGGATGGTTTTGCAATGTATCCGAACCCTTCAAGCAATATTGTGTATATTGAAGGAATACAATCCGGAGATGAAATGATTTTGACGGATGCGATTGGGCAAACAATAATGCATAAAATATTCACTGATATTAAAGTTACGAATATTAACATAGAGCCTTTATCTGCAGGAATTTATCATGCTAAGTTTATTAGGAAAGATAAAAGCTGGGTAATTAAATTAAGAAAACAATAATTTTTATATAATTAAAAATGGAAAAACCGTATCATTATTGGTACGGTTTTTTTTATTATTTTAATTAATAAATATAAGTAAAAAATTCAGCTGACCATCGGCTAATTTTATGTATCTTGTGAAGTAAATTCTATTTTTAAAATGAAGAATCTTTATTCATTATTTCTTTTTGTAATTATTCTTGCCTCTTGTGGAGTTAAAAAGGAGATAGTAAAAGAAGAAAAAAAAGAATTAAAAGAAATTTCAATAAAAAAAGATTTAAAAAAAGAAATTGCATCATGGTTAGGTACACCTTATAAATATGGCGGAAATACAAAAAGAGGAGTAGATTGTTCTGGTTTTGTAAATATGATATACATGGATGTTTATGGTGTAAAACTTCCACGAACATCAAAAGAAATATACAATCAAAGTAAAAAAATTAAAATGAGTGAATTGAAAGAAGGAGATTTTGTATTTTTTGATTATGAAGGAAAAGGTGTGTCACACGTTGGTATATACCTCGATGATGGGAAGTATGTACATGCATCTTCTCAAAAAGGCGTTGTAATATCAACATTAAATAATACTTATACTCAAAAAAAATTTGTAGGAGCAGGAAGGTATAAACATTAAAATGTTTCTCTAGATGAAAATTAATTCATAGCATGAATGATCGGCAAAAAGGTATCAGCTTTAAGTGATGCTCCACCGATTAATCCACCATCAACGTCTTCATTACTAAAAAGCTCTTTTGCATTTTGAGCGTTACAACTTCCACCATAAAGAATTGATATTTTTTGAGCTATTTCATTTCCATATTTATCATTTAATAAGTCGCGAATAAAAGCATGCATGTCTTGTGCTTGTTGTGTACTCGCAGTCAAACCTGTACCAATAGCCCATATAGGTTCATAAGCAATTACGATATGCTTTGATATTTGTTCAGCACTTAAATGAAAAAGGCTTTCTTCTAATTGTTTTGCAACATACTCATTTTGTTGTTGTGCATTACGAACTTCTATCGGTTCTCCACAGCAAAAAATCACATTCATATTTTCAGTGATAAGAGTATCAACTTTACTCTTCAAAAGGGCGTTACTTTCATTTTGGTATTGTCTTCTTTCAGAATGACCGATGATGACATGAGTGCTATTAATATTCTTTAACATCAGTGGTGATATTTCTCCGGTATATGCGCCTTGTAATTTATCACTACAATTTTGAGCCCCCAAATAAACAGAATCAGTATGATGTTTAATCAGCTCTTCATTTACCACATGTAGATGTGTAAAAGGGACACAAAGCACTACACTGTTTCCACCTTTTAATTGTAAATCGGCTGTTAGAATTTGATGAGCTAATTGCTTTGCTTCTTGAATACTTAAATTCATTTTCCAATTTGCAGCAACTATTTTTTTTCTCATATTTTAATTGTTTAAAAGTTTATTTTTATTTAGAATTTGATTTTTTATCGTTCATTTTTTGAATTATATCAGCAGTTATATCCATGTCTTTATTAGCATATAAGATAGAACCATCTTTAGAATAAGAAAGAATAAAATCATATTTGTTATCTGCATTATATTCTTCAATAATGGTGTTTAAACTTTCATGAATTTCTTTATTAAATGCTTCTTGGTCTTTTAAAAATTTACTTCCTAAATTTTGTCTTTTAAGTTCTAATTCCTGTTGTTTTTGCATTAGTGATTGCTCTGCTTTTCTACCTTCTTCTTCAGACAATTCTCCTTTTTGAGCTTTGGTTTGTAAACGGATATATTCATTTTGTAAGGCATTTGCCATTTTTTCCAAATCGGCATCTATATTTTTCTGTCTTTGTTCAAATTCTAATTTTTTCTTTTTGAAGTAATCATAGTTAGCTTCTAAAGTATCTATATCAACATAAGCAATTTTATTGCTACTGACAATAGTTCCATTTTCCGAATCGCCTTTTACGACTTTAGCTGGGGCTGTTTTTTTTGAAGAAGAGTTTGAACATTGAGTAAATAAAGAGATTACTCCAATTAAAGCAATTGTGCTTAAAATAGTGGAAAGATATTTCATTAAAAAAATATTTGTGAAAGGCAAAATTAATAGGACATTTTCTATAAAAAAGAAAAGACTATTATAATTTAGTTAAAATATTAGATATTATTTATTCTCTGGAAAGAATTATACTGCATACTTTTCCGGTGTGGTTAATTGTATCACGCGTTGTTAAATAAAAATTGATAAAATTTCCATTAACATTAGCATATCCACTTACCCAATTATTGCCACAAACATTTTGATTATGAATAATGAATGAAGTTTTTTCAGGATTTATTTCAGCTTTAATGATTTTATCGGGGCAAATGATACCTATATTATAAACGTTTACATTATAAGGTGTGCTTGCATCAGGTGATAATACTACATGATAATTTGGATTATTTTGATTGCAATCATCTACAGCAATATATGAACCTGAAAATTTTTCATTCCATCTAAACTCACATTTTGAACCTTCATATCCTTTAGGGCAATTGCAATGACCGTCAACACAATTTCCACCATTTAAGCAAACTACATTTTCACATGGTTGAATTAGAGTTGTGTCATTATATTTTATGTCTTTCTTTTTGCATGAATTGAAAACAATCATACTAAAAGTTAGAAAAACAAAGGAAGTCGTGAGAACTACAAGATAGAATTTTTTCATAAAGTAAATT
This sequence comes from Chitinophagaceae bacterium, assembly GCA_039811265.1. Classification (GTDB taxonomy): domain Bacteria; phylum Bacteroidota; class Bacteroidia; order Chitinophagales; family Chitinophagaceae; genus OLB11. The sequence continues at coordinate 40,885 of JBDHYI010000021.1, forward strand.
TAATGAAGATACTTTGATTTTACAAAGTTCTATTTTAAAACTATTTAATTTTCTCTTTGTTTTAAATAATCTTTGATACCTTCATCTTCATAGTTAGTATATAGCGAAGCCCAATGACCTAACAGAGAAAGAGCCCATGCAGCTGTAATCCATATTCCCCAAGGATATACCCAATGGTCTTTTGCACCTTGTCCGTAGTACCAATAAGCCCAAATGGCAGCATTTGCAATTAAGAATACTATAGTATGTAAAATAAATTTACTTTTTTCTCCTGAAGTCGGTATAGTCTTTTTTGGCATACTTGTAAATATTTTAAAAAATTGTGTAGGTGCAAATGTAAGTTTATTTTTTTTAGAAAACAATACTCAATTATGATATGATTTTATTCTGATATGAAAAACTTTTATTTTTATTTTTATTTCTATATTTGAAAAAAAAACATGAATAGATTATTTATTTTATTTGTCAGTTTAGGTTTATTTTTTCAGAACATGGATGCTCAAGAATTTAAAATGCCCGTTTTAAGCCCATTTGCAAAAGTAGAACAACAGTTTTCGACTTCTAACATTATAATAGAATACAGTCGTCCTTCAAAAAGAGGACGAACCATATTTGGAGATGTGGTACCTTATGGTAAAAATTGGCGAACAGGTGCAAATAGCAATACTAAAATTTCATTTGGCGAAGATGTTAAGTTTGCAGGAAATAATGTTCCAGCAGGAACATATAGTTTATACACTATTCCAAATGCAGAGAATTGGGAAATTATTTTAAATAAAAGCACTGAAAATTGGGGAACTGCCGGTTATGATGCCCAAAATGATTTAGTTAGAATTAATGTACGACCTATACATCTAAATAATGTAATTGAAACGTTTACAATTGAAATAGCTAATATAACGACCACATCTTGTATTCTAAATCTTAAATGGGACCAAACACTGATACCAATTCAGATTGAAGCAGATAATAAAGAAAGAATTTTAACTTATTTGGAAAAAGAATTGCAAGGAGAAAAACCACCTTATCAGCAAGCAGCCAATTATTATTTAGAACAAAATTATAAATTGAATGACGCATTGACATATATCAATAAAGCCATTGAATCAAATAAAGAAGCTTATTGGCTTTACTGGACAAAGGCTCAGATATCAGCTAAATTAAATAAAAAAAATGAAGCACTTGAAGCTGCACAAAAAGCGATGGATTTAACTAAAAATACTGATGCAGAACAAGAATATTTAAAAAAATATCAAAAATTAAAAGTAGAATTAAAATAAAATGACCAAAAGAATATTTTTCATAACCCTATTTATAATTTCGATTTTATTGACATCATGTTA